>NZ_LZMF01000016.1:0-713 GCF_001673565.1 Mycolicibacter sinensis | reverse complement strand
GGCACGTCGGCGCCGGCGCCGGTCAACCACTGCGCCAGCACACCGGCGGTGGCCGCGATCCGCGCCGGCGACTTACCCGACACCACCAACGTCTGCACCACCGGCTCAGCAACCGGCCCGGCCGGCTCAACCGCCTCGACGACCGGGGCCTGCTCGATCACCACATGCGCATTGGTGCCCGACACCCCAAACGAAGACACCCCCGCCCGCCGCGGACGCGACACCGCCGGCCACGCCATCGCCTGCGCGGCGATCTGGAACTTCGACGCCCCCGCACCGGCATTGGGCGTCAACTCCGAAAAGTTCAGGTGCCGCGGAATGAAACCCTGCTGCACCGACAGCACCGTCTTGATGAAACCCGCGACACCCGAAGCCGATTCAAGATGCCCCAGATTCGTCTTCACCGAGCCCAGCACCAGCGGCGCCGAGGAACCACGCTCACCGAACACCGCCGCCAGCGCATCCAACTCGATCGGATCACCCAGCGCGGTGCCGGTGCCGTGCGCCTCGACGTAGTCGATATCACCCGGCTCCAACCGCGCCGCGGCCAACGCCGCGCGCACCACCTTCTGCTGCGCCGGACCCGACGGCACCGTCTGACCACTCGACGGCCCATCCTGATTCGCCGCCGAACCCCGCACCAGCGCCAGAATCCGGTCACCATCACGCTGAGCATCCGAAAGCCGCTTGAGCACCACCACCCCCGCGCCCTC
>NZ_LZMF01000015.1:0-17371 GCF_001673565.1 Mycolicibacter sinensis | reverse complement strand
GAAGACGAGCCCCCGCCGCCGGGCTTCCCACCGCCACCCGGGTTCCCGCCACCGCCGGAGTTCCTGCCGCCGCCCGGCGGCGGCGTCGCCGGGGTGGGCGTCGAGGCGGCGGCCAAGGTCTCCGGGCACATCTCGTTCTGCGCGGCGTCGACCATGAGCTTGGGGATGCCGTCGGCGATCTTCTTGTCGAACCGATCCCGGGCGGGACGGCCGCGCCGCAAGTTCTGGCAGATGAGCTCGCCGGCCTTCACCGCGCCGGACGGCGTGATGAGCCCCGGGCTGTTCTGATACTTGAAGCCGCGCGAGTCGAGGTAACTGAGATAGCCCTTCTCGTCGGCCTGTGCCGGCGCGGCGGCGAAAAGCAGGGTTCCGGGAATCAGCGTCATCGCCGCCAGCCGCCACATCATGGGACAGAACTGTAGACGGTGGCGGCTGGGGCGACACGCTGCAGTGGCCGCGAGTCAGGGCAGGCGGCGCAGTCCGCGGTACTGCGCGAGCGCGAAGAACGCGGTGTAAGCGGCGCTCGTCAGCATCGCTACGACGCCGACCCCGGTCAACGGCAGCACCCCGGTTTCGAGCACCGTGATCGCGGCGACGGTGCACACCACATTGGCGGCGATCACGCCCACGCCGGCCCGGCGCACGTCCGGCAGTGCGGACAGGAAGTAGACCGCCGCGCCGTAGAGCACGCAGAAGGCGGCCAGCGCGTATTCGTGGGCCGGCGTCAGACCCATCAGCGCTGCCATCGGCCGGGCGGCGAACAGCCCCGCCAGACCGATGACGCCGGTGGCGGCGGCGTCGGCGCGCAACGCGAACCGCAGCAGTGAATCGGTCGAGTCGGACAAGACCCGGGTGGTGATGGCGGTCATGATGAACTCCCTTCGAGGCTCGACTAGCAACACCCCCGACGTTGCTCGCCGGCCGCTGCCACATCGACCCGAGACACTGCCAAGCACTGCCAAGCGCAGGTCACAGGCCCGACGAAACCGCCATCCGCCCGCGCAGGTCGGCCGCGATCACCCGGGCGCCGGCGTTCTGCCAGTTGTGCAACGAGCGCTGCGGCACCTCGGTGACCAACCACTGCCAGGCCTGCCGGGCTGTGGGATCCAGCCCGGCCGCGGTCGCGTTCTGCGCGTAGGCGCGCACTCCGACCACGTAGGGGAAGTACAGGGCGTTGTAATAGCGCCACTGTTCGGTGGTGCCGAACTCGCCGCCGTCGCGCGGTTTGAGCGCGGCGATGCGGTCTGCCAGCAGCGCCTTGAGTTCGTTGGCGCGTTCCAGCGGTGCGTCCGGGACACCGCGCGCGGCCAACCGCTCGTCGATGGCCGGCAGCGCGGTCAGCGGGCTGGCGACGAGCTTCGACAGGTCCCCGTAATGCGCCAACGCCCGCCGGGTCAGCCGCACGAAGGTCTCCTCGTCGACGTCGTCGAGCGGGCCGGTCGAGCGCAGCGCCAGCGCGGCCTCGGTGTCACGCAGGGCGGCGCGGTCGGCGCGCAACGCCGGGGACCGCCAGAACGCCAGCCGGTCCCAGAACCCGGCCAGCCGGTCGACGAAGACCTGGACTTCGATACCGACGGCGATCGTGGTGAACAGCAGCACCGTCAGTGCGGTCTGCGCGGCAGGTTCGCTTCGGGTCAGGGCCAGCCCGATCAGCACCTGCCCACCGAGCAGCGCCGCCATCGCGACGGCGGCCAGAAACGAGCGCAGCATGTCCAGCCGCAGCGCCTGGCCCTCGTCGAAGGCGTCCCACAGGGCGACCGCCAGACCCAGCAGCAGCACGTCAATGCCGGTGCTGGCCAGCGCGATTCCGCTGGGCACCACCCCCAGCGGGATGATCAGGATCGCGTTGGCCAGCGCGAAGAACAACGTCGCAACGATCACCACGCCGAGCACCGAGCCGGGTTGGGCGGGCCGGATGAGGGCCTTGACCATCGCCGCCAACGTCGACACCGAGACCACCGCGAACAGCAGCCAGTGCCCGGCGCGCAGCGGGCCGTCGACGCTGCCGGCCCACGCCGCCCCGGCCAGCGCCGCCGCGGCGACCCCACCGATGAGCACGGTGTCCCGACCGCGGTGAGACCAGCGGTCACACGGCCGGGACAGCTCCAGCAGCACGGCGAACCACGCCACCCCCGGAATCACGGCCAGGTAGATCTCCACCCGGCCGAGCAGCACCGGCTGCCACACCGCACGCACCGCGTCGGCGGCGACCACCGCCGCGAAACCGCACAGCCCGACCGCAGCCAACACCAGCACCGGCTTGCGCGGGTCGCGGGCCAGCAGGTACATCCCGAGCCACCAACTCAGGGTGAAAACCAGCGCCGACAGCACAACCACTCCCCGCTACCGCCCGAATCGCCGGTGCCGGACGCTGTAGTCGCGCAACGCCCGCAGGAAGTCGACCCGGCGGAAGGCCGGCCAGTGCGCCTCGGTGAACCACATCTCCGAATAGGCGCTCTGCCACAGCAGAAATCCGGACAACCGCTGTTCCCCGGAAGTACGGATCACCAGGTCGGGGTCCGGCTGGCCCGAGGTGTAGAGATTCTCCGAGATGCCCTCGACGGTCACCGCGTCGACGAGTTCCTCGGCGCTGGCACCGTTGGCCAATTCCTTGCCGAGCAGACCGCGAACGGCGTCGACGATCTCTTGGCGGCCGCCGTAGCCGACGGCGACGTTGACGTGAAAACCACCGTTCTTCTCGCGGGTCGAGTCCACGGCCTCACGCAATCGGCGGGCGGGCTCCTCCCCCAGCAGCTCCAGGTCCCCTACGGTGCGCACGCTCCAGCGATTGCCCGGCGCGCAGATCTCCTCCACCACGTCGGTGATGATCTCGATCAGCGCGGCGAGCTCCGCGCGGTCGCGCTGCAGGTTCTCGGTGGACAGCAGGTAGACGGTGGCCATCTCGATGCCGGCGTCGGCGCACCAGCGCAGCATCTCGGCGATCTTGGCCGCGCCCATCCGGTAGCCGTAGCTGACGTCGTCGTAGCCGGCATCGCGCGCCCAGCGCCGGTTACCGTCGCAGAGCACGGCAATGTGCCGCGGCAACGCCGACCGGGATGCCGCGAGCCCCTGCCGGAGGCGCATCTCGTAGAGCCGGTACAGCGGCTCCTTCAGGCGCGCCGGGATGATCGCCACAAAAACCCAGACTACTGTGATCGGCAGCAGTTGCCGCGAATCGCGTCCGGGAATCGGGGGAAAGGTCGATGAGCACGCAAACCGACACCATCGCCGAGCCGAACCCGGGTGACCTGCCCGCGGACGTCCTCGCGGCACACACCAAGCCGCGGGCGCGCGGATGGATTCACCTGGTGTCAGCCGTCGTCGCGGTCATCGCCGGGGCCGCGCTCATCGGGGTGACCTGGCCGCTGGCCGGAGTCGAGGCCGGGTTGGCGACGCTGGCCTACACCATCTCGGTGGTCGGCATGTTTGCGGTCAGCGCCACCTACCACCGGGTGACCTGGAAATCGGTGGCCACCCGGGTCAGGATGAAGCGGGTCGACCACGCGATGATCTTCATCTTCATCGCCGGCACCTATACCCCGTTCGCGCTGCTGGCGATGGACCACGACGCCCAGGAGCGGCTGGTGATGACCATCGTTTGGGGCGGTGCGCTGGCCGGGGTGGTGCTGAAGCTGTTCTGGCCGACCGCGCCGAAGTGGGTCGGCGTGCCGCTGTATCTGCTGCTGGGTTGGGTGTCAGCGTTTTTCATCGCGACGATCATGCGCAACGCCGGGGTGGCCGCGATGGTGCTGCTGACCGTCGGCGGCATGCTCTACAGCATCGGCGCGATCATGTACGCGCTGAAATGGCCGGACCCGTGGCCGCGGACGTTCGGTTACCACGAGTTCTTCCACGCCTGCACCGCGGTCGCGGCGATCTGCCAGTACATCGCGATCTGGTTCGCCGCGCTGTCCTAGCCGTCCTGGCTACAGCTGGGTGATGTTCTCCGCCGACCAGTAGGCCTTCATCCCGGCGATCTTGCCGTCGCCGTCGAACACCATCACGTCGATCGGCTCGATGCGCATCCGGTGGTCACCGTTGGTGATGGTCAGCGCGAAGTGGAAGGCCGCCTCGTTGCCGGCCACCCGCAGCGTGACCAGCTCAGCCTTGCGGTCCAGGCCGGTGATGGCCGAGTAGAAGTTGCGGATGGCCTGGTGGCCGATGTGGACCTCGCCGCCAACCGGGTCCTCCAGGGTGGCGTCGCTCGCGTACAGCCCGACCAGATCGTCGGCGTCGCCGCCGCCGACCAACTCGATGTAGCGGTGGACGGTCTCGGTGATCGCCTGGGTCCGGTCGGGTGCGCTCGTCATGTGGCGCAGGTTACACGGGTTGGGACGCTAACGCCCAGGTGCGCCCCTACCCGGCGTGCGTTTCGCCGAGTTGCTCGGCCCGCGCGTTTACTGGGCGACTACACCTCCAACATTACTCATTTCGGGTTGCTCCATTCCTGAACATAAGCCCCCTTGAAATCTGCAAGATGTGCCGCAACCCCTCCGTCGAGGTCAAGTTTTGCTGCAAATTCACCGTAGGTCCAATGGGCGTTTATCGGATCCCAATCGTCCGATGAGTAAACCAACGAATTATCCCCAACGGGAGTGAGGGCCCAGAGGGGACTGGCTACCGTCATCATCCAAGGCGCGAGATCACCGTTCGTCATAAGGTGAATGGACGGGATGTCGGTGGGGTACTTCCCCACGGCCGACCCAAATGTCACAATCTGCTGTATATTGCTGAGACCATACTGCGTCGCTTTCGCCGCAATGTTCTGCACATCCATTCCGCCTTGGCTGTAACCAACTAGCATAAAGGGCAAGCTCCTATTTTCATATGGGATATTGCCAAGCAATTTCGTCAGCGCCGCATCATCAACCATCCCTGAGGTGGCAGGTAGATTTTGGAATATATTCTGCTGTCCAGTGTTGGTCGTTCCGCCGACGAACAGAATATATCGAACATTACCGTCAACATCACGAATTTCTTGCAGACGATATCCCTCATCGCCGACATTGTGGATTTCATTCCAAAAGTGTTCCAACGAATTGGGAGCAATATCTTCGGCACCGGAATGGCCGGGCTGTCCGGCCAAACCGCCGGGGCCGCCTTCACCGCCCTCACCACCGGGCCCGCCGACGACGCCTTCATGGTTGTGAGCGACATCCCCGCCGTCACCGCCAGCGCCCCCGGCACCACCTTGTCCGGCGCCGCCATCGGCACCATCGCCCGCGTGGACACCGCCCGCGCCTACTCCTCCGTGTCCACCGTAGCCGCCGAAACCGGCGTAGCCTCCGCCTCCTCCGTTGCCACCATTTCCACCGTCGACGCCGGCAACGGTTACCCCAGCGCCGAAGCCTCCCATGCCCCCGTTGCCGCCCGTACCGGCAACGCCCCCACTTCCTCCAATCCCTCCGGCTCCCGTATTCGAGTTGCCGCCTTGACCGCCGGTACCACCCGTTCCACCGCTGCCGCCATTTCCACCATCTGTTCCGTCGTGCTCGGTGGCCACGTTCGCGAAGCCTGGGTAGCCACTTGCGCCGTCACCACCGGTGCCACCGGCGCCGCCGCTGCCTCCTATGCCACCGTCGCCATCACTTCCGTGTAAGGCGGTGCCACCAGTGCCACCTTTGCCTCCGGTGCCACCAGTACCACCGACGCCGCCGTCGCCTATCCGTATGCCGTCGGTAGCCTTGACCCCCGCACCACCGGTACCACCAGCGCCTCCGGTGCCACCGTTACCACCGGTGCCGCCATCACCCGAAGTGCTGCCACCGGCGCCGCCCATACCACCGTTGCCGCCCGCCGCACCCACATGGCCCTGTGTCCCGTTGCCGGTGGTGCGGTTGATGTCTCCGTTCGCACCCGAGCCTCCGGTACCGCCGCCTCCGCCTAGGCCACCATTACCGACCCGGCCAGCGTCGCCACCATTCCCGCCGGTTCCGCCAGCGCCCGACGCGCTCGCGCCAACGCCGCCGGTCCCGCCGGCGCCGCCAGCGCCGCCATCACCCGACAGGGCGCCAGCGCTGCCTCCGCTTCCGCCGAGCCCGCCCGTACCACCGACCGAACCGTTGCCGCCGTTTCCGCCGTTGCCGCCGAGACCACCGTCGCCCAGCGCGCCACCAACGTCGCCGCCGTGACCACCGTTACCGCCAGTGCCGCCGGCCTGAAGGGTGCCGTCGGCGAGGACTGCGCCGTCGCCGCCGTTACCGCCAGTGCCACCCCATCCGACTGAGCCGAATTGATATGCATGACTTCCCGAGTCCAAGACGAACGAAAGGTAGCGGTCACCGTCAGCGCCGTTGGCGGCTCGTACCCCGTCGCCGCCTATTCCGCCGGCGCCGCCCTCCCCTAGCGAACCGGGTTGGCCGCCATTGCCGCCGTTGCCCCCGGAACCGGCGGTGAGTCCGGTACCCCCGCCGGCGCCGTTTCCGCCGGGACCGCCCACACCTCCGGCGCCGGCCCACCCGCCGGTGCCGCCGACGCCCCCAGCGCCGCCAGCACCTTGGGCACCGTTGACCGCGGTCCCGCCCAGGCCGCCATTTCCGCCCGCGCCGCCTGCACCGCCGTCACCGCCGTCACCGCCGTCAAGACCGTCCATGCCGTTGGCACCGCTTCCCGGCACGGCGTCACCGCCGCGACCGCCCGCCGAAGTCCACCCGTAGTACCAAGTCCACGGGGTGTGGCCGCCCCAGACACCGATGCCACCCGAACCGCCGGCACCGCCTTGTCCGCCCGCGCCACCATCACCGGCGACTGTGCCGCCAGCGCCGCCAGCACCACCGTTACCGCCGGCGCCGCCGGCACCCCCGTCACTGCCGTCGCTGTCAAAGGCGCGTCCAATTTCCCGGTAGTGCGTCGTGTCCAAACCACCGCCGCCGCCGCGGCCACCGTTGCCGCCGGCGCCACCGTTGCCGATTCCGCCGCCGGCGCCGCCGGCGCCACCATCGCCTCCGGCACCGCCTGGATCAGCAGCCCGGTCGGTATAGAACATCCCCGTTCTCATGTCGCCGCCGTTGCCGCCGTTGCCGCCGTTGCCCGTTATCGACCCGCCGGTGCCCCCGGCGCCGCCGACACCGCCAGCAGCACCGTCCGCAGCACGATCTTGACTGCTTCCGCCGTTGCCGCCGTTTCCACCATTGCCAACCGACCCGGCGTCACCACCCCGGCCGCCGGCACCGCCAGCAGCACCGCCTTGGCTGCCGCCGCCGTGGCCGCCATTTCCACCATTGCCTACCGACCCGGCGTCGCCGCCGCGGCCGCCGGCACCAGCAGACCCACCGTACGGGCTGCTTCCACCGTTGCCGCCATTTCCACCATTGCCACCGCCGGCTGTTGATTCCCCAGCTGTGCCGTTAGCTGCGCGGGTGCCATTGCCGCTGTCGCCGCCTACGCCGGCCGCACCGCCTTGTCCGACTTCACCGCCTCGGCCGCCTTCACCGCCGGCGCCGCCGTTCCCGGCAACCAGCGCGCCGCCGCCCCCACCGCTGCCGCCATTGCCACCGTTGCCGGCCACTCCGCCGCTCCCGCCGTTACCACCAGCCCCGCCTGCTCCATGGCTGCCGTCGGTGCCCTCATTGCCGGACCCCAGCGCGGTACCGCCGGCCCCACCGACGCCGCCAGCACCACCGTCAGCGCCAGCCCCGCCGTTACCGCCGACCCCGCCTGCACCGCCAGTGCCGCCTACGCCGCCATCGGCGTACGGGGAACCGGCAGTGGAGATCCAGGTGCCGCCGTTGCCACCGTTACCACCATTGCCGCCGCTGGATCCGTTGCCGCCGCTTCCGCCCGTACCGCCGATGCCTCCGGCTCCGCCGTCGCCACGAATCGAGCCGCCATTGCCGCCCGCCCCTCCGGCGCCGCCGGCGCCACCGGCCTGCCCTGCCACGCCGTCACCGCCGTTGCCGCCGTTCCCACCGGCAGCGCCGTTAGTACCCGCACCGGCGCTCCCACCGTTACCTCCATCAGCGCCGATGCCACCGTTACCGCCGTCACCCCCGTTACCGCCGATGCCACTGAGGAATGAATTGGAGAAGCCGCCATGGCCGTCGGAAACCATCATGTAGGCATCACCGCCGACGCCGCCGTCGCCACCGGCGCCGCCCGGCCCGCCGTCCCCACCGTTGCCGCCGTTACCGGCGGTACCGTTGGCGGTCTGGTCAGCACTTTCGACGGCGATGGCGGCGCGGCCGCCGTCACCGCCGTGGCCGCCAGCAGCCCCGAGTGCACCTGTTCCGCCGTGGCCGCCGCTTCCGGCAGATGCATTTCCACCGGTCAGGTTAGCTCCGACGCCGCCGGCACCGCCGATACCGCCGGCCTCGCCCGGGGTGGTGCCATCCGCTCCCCGGCCGCCTACACCCCCGCTACCGTCCATACTGCCGGCGCCCACTGAGCCGCCGGCTGCTGCCCCGACCGGGTCAGCGACCGGGGTCTCCCCGTGGGCACCGGCCTTGCCGTTACCGCCGATACCGCCCGCACCACCATTGCCGATCTGACCGCCGTTACCGCCGACTCCACCATTGCCGCCGTCTTCTCCGGCGGCGGTGGCATCGAATCCCTTACCCCCGGCGCCACCATTGCCTGCAAAGCCTGTCAGCGACACACCGTCTGCACCGTGTTGGCCGAGAATGCTTCCGGTCCCGCCGGTTCCGCCACTACCCGCTATGCCGGGATCGCCGCCGTCGCCGCCGCGTCCGCCGTCGCGATGCGTGCTGTCGCCGGCTGCGCCGGCGCCGCCATCTCCGGGAGTGCCGGCAGCCCCGCCCTTGCCACCATTACCACCGATACCGGTGGTGCCGGCGATCCCGTGCGCGGAAAGCCCTCCCGCACCGCCGTTTCCGCCATTTCCGCCAGTCGCACCCGTGCCGCTGTCGCCGCCGCGTTGACCGTCATCGCCTGCCAAAACGCCGTCGGCACCCCTGGCACCGGAGCCGCCGGAGCCGCCGGAACCGCCTTGGCCACCGTTACCGCCCTTCCCGGCGTCGCCGGAAGTGCTGCCGCCATCGCCGCCCTTGCCGCCGTCGCCGCCGTTGCCGCCGATGTGGCCGTTGGTGCCGTTGCCGGAGGCGTCGGTGTACCCGGCAGCACCGTCGGCGCCGCGGCCGCCGTTGCCACCGTTGCCGCCGTTGCCCGTGAGCCAGCCGGCGCCTCCGTCTCCGCCGTTGCCGCCGCTGCCACCCGGGTTGGCCCCGTCCCCGCCGTTGCCGCCGTCCGCGCCATTGAGATGAGCGGCGTCGCCGGCCGCGCCAGCACCACCGTTGCCGCCCCGAATGCTGCCCACCGCAGGCGTTTTGCCGTCCGCGCCGTGGCCGCCGGCTTGTCCACCGCTACCGCCACTACCTGCCGCGCCGCCGGCGCCGCCGTGACCGGCGACTCCGCTGATGGTGCCGGCGCCGCCTCCATCCCCACCAACACCCTCTCGGCCGCCCGAGCCGGCTATACCCCAGACGCCGGCCGCGCCATGCCCACCGGTGCCTGCCGCGCCGGCGCTTCCGCCTGCTCCACCGGTCCCGCCGTCGCCGTTGGCCCCGGCGCTGCCGTGGGCAGCTACGCCAGCGTTGCCGCCACGGCCCCCGGCACCGCCGTCATAGCCGCTACCGCCGTTTCCGCCGTCACCGCCCTGGCCGTTCTCAACCCCAGAGACGCCAGTGGCACCCGTCGCGCCCTGCGCGCCGGAGCCGCCAGCACCGCCTGCTCCGCCGTTGCCGCCGTTGCCTCCTGCGCCTGAAACGGCGCCACCTGCTCCGCCTTGGCCACCCTGCCCGCCGGCGCCGCCGGCGCTGTTGACGCCGTCTGCGCCCTGCCCCCCAACGCCACCGTTGCCGCCGTTGCCATACGCGCCACCGGTGCCCCCGGTGCCGCCATTACCCGCGAATTCGCTTGCCGTAGCAGGGCTGAAGCCGGCACCGCCGTCACCGCCGTTGCCGCCAGTGGTAGCTGCCGAACCGTGAGCCCCGCTGATCCCAGCGGTGCCATGGCCCGCGGAACCTGCGGCACCGCCGTGCCCTCCGACGCCTGCCTGACCCTGATTTCCGCCGTTACCACCGGTTCCGCCGTGGATGTGGGCTGCGGTTCCGGCTGCGCCGACGCCGCCGGTGCCTCCCAGTCCGGCATCACCACCGGCGCCGCCGTTGCCCCCGCTGGCTGCGACACCGACCACACCATTGGCAGAGGCGCCACCGAGCCCACCGGCGCCCCCGTTGCCACCCGTGCCGCCGTTCCCGCCTAGCCCGCCGTGGCCGCCCGTACCGCTGTTGACTGCGAAATCCCCTGTGGCGCCGGCGTTCCCTTGCCCGCCGGCACCACCATTGCCACCAATTCCACCGAGACCACCCGCGCCACCGGCGCCTTGAAGCGACACGCTAGAGCCACCGAGACCGCCTGCACCGCCGTTGCCTCCGGTTTGTCCGTTGGCGCCAACATGTCCCTGAATCCCGACACCGCCCGCACCGCCGGCGCCCCCTGCACCGCCGTCCCCAAACAGCCAAGCCACGGCGGCGCCGCCGGAGCCGCCGTTTCCACCGTCGGCGCCGCTGGTACCGGACCCACCGTCGCCTCCCGCACCACCGCTGCCCATCAGCCAGCCGCCGGCACCGCCATTGCCGCCAAAGCCCCCGGCACCGCCGGCACCCCCGGCGCCGCCATTGCCGAAGAGGCCCGCCGCGCCACCAGCGCCCCCCGCGACGCCAGCCTCAGTACTGTCGTAGCCGGCGCCGCCGTCGCCGAACAGCCATCCGCCGGCACCACCCGCGACGTGCTCGGCGGTTCCGTCGGCGCCGTTGCCGATTACGAGTTGGCCGGCCAACGTGTTGATAAAGCCATCAACCTGTTGACCGAAATCGCTGGCGATCCAACTTTGGACAGCATCGTGCAAGGACTCGTATAGAGGACCGAACGAACCCGGGTCGTCGGCCACCAGGATCCCGGGCTCATTCCCACCTGGAAGCTCAAAGCCGTTGGTGAGCCAACCAAGGTCGAGACCAGTCGTCCCTGCGGGGCTGACGATGTCTACCAGCCAATCGAGATCAGCCCAGTCTGCGCGCGCTGGAGCGCTCGACAGAGGGGGCAATCCGAAAGCCAAGAACGTACCGACAACGGTTCCAGCACCCATGGTGTGCGTACGCCGACCGGCCTTCCTGGCCGACCGCCGACAAACGCCCTCGGCGCGAAGCTGACCCGGCACGTGACCCCCTCAGGTTTGCCTGTGAAATCTCCAAGCATTGCCTGCCCTTTAGCTGGCCCGACTTTCCAGGACACCTGAAAGTAAACGTTGATTCCCTGAAGGTCAACAGTTGCGGATGTTTTTAGACTTGATTCCGGAGAGGTGCTATATACGCACACCCAGCGCCGCAGCCAACTGCTCCGCGCTGCCCACCGGCAGGTCACAGACCGGGCCACGGCAGACATACGCGGCGTCGGCGCCGTCGACCCGCTCTCGCCCGATCAGCAGTTCGGACGAGCCGGGCGCACCGCCGACCACGATCGCCCCGCCGGGCGCCAGGCGGCGCGCATCGGCCAGCAGCGCCGAGTCGGGGCTCTGGCAGGCCACCGCGACCTGCAGCGGGCCCCGGATGTAGGCCTCTGCGACGGCGAGCCAATGCCCCACCGAGCGCGGAGCGCGGCCCAGCAGCGCGCTGTGCGCCGCCAACGCGTCGGCGGCGGCCTGCCGGTAGCGCTCACTGCGGTCCGCGCCGACCAGGTGCGCCGCGGTCAGCAGCGCCTCGGTGATCAGCGCCGCCCCCGACGGGGTGGCCCCGTCCAGCGGGTCGCCGGGGCGCAGCACCAGTGCCTCGGCGTCGTCGGCGGTGTCGAACCAGCGTCCGGCCTGCGTCGGGTCGGCGAAGCGGGCCAGCGCGGTGTCCAGCAGGCCGACGGCGGTGTCGCGCCACCGCTGGTCGCCGTCGAGTTGGTAGATGCTGAGCAGCCCGGTGGCCAGCGCGCCGTAGTCCTCCAGGATTGCGGCGCTGTCCCCCACCTGGCCGCCGAGACTGGCCCGGCGCAGCCGCCCGTCCACCAGGTGCAGGCCGATCAGTGCTGCGGCGCAGTCCTGGGCCGCGCTGATCAGACCCTGATCTCCCAGCGCCACACCGGCTTCGGTCAACGCCGTGATCGCCAGGCCGTTCCAGGCGGTGACCACCTTGTCGTCGCGACCGGGTTGCGGCCGGGAGCGCCGGGCGGCCAGCAACCGCTTCCGCACCGACCCGAACCGTTGGAGATCGGCGGGGTCCGCCCGGAGTTGCAGTACCGACGTGCCGGATTCGAACGTCCCGCTCGGAGTGACACCGAAAGCGTCTGCGGCCCAACGTCCGTCGTCATCGCCGAGCACATCGGTCAGCTGCTCGGCGGTCCACACATACGTTGAGCCCTCCCGACCGTCGGCGTCGGCGTCCAGCGAGGAGACGAACATGCCGCCCTCGGAAAGCTCGTCCAGCAGGAAGCGGGCCGTCTCCGATGTCACCCGGACGGCCAGCGGATCACCGGTGCGCCGGGCCCAGTGCGCATACGCCCGCAACAGCAGCGCGTTGTCGTACAGCATTTTCTCGAAATGCGGTACCACCCAAGCATTGTCGACGCTGTAGCGGGCGAAGCCCCCGGCGAGCTGGTCGTAGATGCCGCCGCGGGCCATCGCCGCGCCGACCCGGGCCACCGCATCCAGCACCGGGCGGGCTGCGGTCCGTTCGTAGTGGCGCAGCAGGGTTTCCATCATCGCCGACGGCGGGAACTTGGGCGCGCCCCCGAAGCCCCCGTGTTCGGTGTCCTCGTCGCGCAGCACCGCAGCCACCGCACCGTCGCACAGCATCGCGTCGACGGGAGGTCCGTTTCCGGGCAGTCCGGCGGCCATCGAACGCAACTCCTCGGCGATGCGGTCGGAGGCGTCCTCGACCTCGTCGCGGCGGTTGCGCCAGGTGTCGGTGATCGCCGAAAGCAGGTTGAGGAAGGTGTCTCTCGGGTAGTAGGTGCCGCAGTAGAACGGCCGGCCGTCGGGGGTCAGAAAACAGGTCATCGGCCAGCCGCCGCGCCCGGTGAGCGCGATGGTGGCGTTCATGTAGATCGCGTCGATGTCCGGGCGCTCCTCCCGGTCGACCTTGACGCACACGAAGCCGTCGTTCAGCACTTCCGCCACGTGTGCGTCTTCGAACGACCCGTGCGCCATCACGTGACACCAGTGGCAGGCCGCGTAGCCGACCGACAGCAGGATCGGCACGTCGCGCTCGGCGGCTTCGGCCAACGCCTGCGGCGTCCACTCCTGCCAGTGCACCGGGTTGTCGGCGTGCTGGCGCAGATAGGGGCTGGTGGACTCCGCGAGACGATTGGCCATGGGGGCTAACCCGCGGAGTCCGGTCCTGGGTCCAACGTGCCTTCGTCGGCGGCTTGATCGGCCGCGGGATCCTCCCGGTCGAAGGATTCCGGCACCTTCTTGAGGTGCCGGTTCATCGACCAGACCAGCCCGAAGGTGCCGAGCAGTAGCAGCACGATGACCAGCAGTCCGAACGGGCTGGCCTTGCCGAAGTCCGGCCCGGTGTCCCGGGGCACGTCGTCGGCCAAGATCCAAAGCGCGGTCAGCACAGCATGATTCATGGGGCGTCCTCGATCCCGGCGAACAGGTCGGTCTCCGGCAGGATAACCGGCACTCGAGACCGGGCCAGCTCGAACTCCTCGGTGGGCCACAGGCGTTGCTGCCACTCGATCGGAGCGGCGAAGAAGTCGCCGTTCGGGTCAATCTGGGTGGCGTGGGCGCGCAGCGCGTCGTCGCGCTGGGAGAAGTAGGCGGAGCATTCCACCCGGGTGGTCACCCGGTCGGCGAACACGTCATGGTCGGGCTGCCAGTGCTCCAGCCACCGCGCGAACGGACCGACTTGGCCGATCTTGGCGAACTCGTCCTGCAGCAACTGCATCCGCTGACGCAGGAAGCCGTGGTTGTAGTACAGCTTCGAGACGGTCCAGGGCTCGCCGGCCTGCGGGTAGCGGCGGAAGTCGCCGGCCGCCTCGAACGCGGCCACCGACACCTGATGGCAGCGGATGTGGTCGGGGTGCGGGTAGCCGCCGTTCTCGTCGTAGGTGGTCATCACATGCGGCCGGAAGTCCCGGACGACTTGCACCAGCCGTTCCGTCGACACCTCCAGGGGCACCAGGGCGAAGCAGTCCTCGGGCAGCGGCGGCAGCGGGTCGCCCTTGGGCAGGCCGGAGTCGAGGAAACCCAGCCAGTGATGCTCGACGCCGAGGATCTCGGCGGCCTTGGCCATCTCGTCGCGGCGGATCTCGGCGATATGGCCGTGTACCTCGGGCAGATCCATGGCCGGATTGAGGATGTCGCCGCGCTCACCCCCGGTCAGCGTTACCACCATCACGCGGTGGCCGGCGGCCGCATAGCGGGCCAGCGTGGCCGCGCCCTTGCTGGACTCGTCGTCGGGGTGCGCATGCACCGCCATCAACCGCAGTCCGCTCATGTGCAAAGTCCCCTATAGTTCCTGTTGGTTTCCGGCCCCCATCGTTCCACCATGTCCGACGGGCGCGTTAACCGATCCCGACTCCACCGGCGACCATGGGACACACCGCGACGATGACCGACTCCAAGCCGGCCCGCTATGGGGAGACCCGTGGCCGGGCCCTGCCCCGGCGGCTGCTGGCGATCACGCTGGGTGCGCTGGCCATCGCGACGGCCGCCGGCGTCGCCGTACTGGGTTATCAGCGGCTGACCACCGCCGACGTGAAGGGCGAGCTGTACGGCTACGAGGTGATCGACGACCAGACGGTGTCGGTAAAGATCAGCGTGACCCGATCTGATCCGTCCCAGCCCGCGGTGTGCATCGTGCGGGTGCGGGCCGGCGACGGCAGCGAGACGGGCCGCCGTGAGGTGCTGGTTCCGCCATCGGAGTCGGCGACCGTACAGGTGACGACGATCGTCAAATCGTCCCAACCGCCGATGATGGGCGACATCTACGGCTGCGGCACCGACGTGCCCGGTTATCTGAAGTCGCCCTGATCTGGCGGTGGTACCCTTTACGGATACACGGTTCCGCATGGGACCGTGTATTGCTGCATTAGAACGACGTCGACCCCGCTGGCTTCGCCGGGTCCGGCGATACGAGGAGCACAGTGAGATGACGGACACCCAGGTGACCTGGTTGACGCAGGAGTCACACGACCGGCTCAAGGCCGAACTCGACCAGCTGATCGCGAACCGTCCGGTGATCGCCGCGGAGATCAATGACCGCCGCGAAGAGGGCGACCTGCGGGAGAACGGCGGCTACCACGCCGCCCGCGAGGAGCAGGGTCAGCAGGAAGCCCGCATCCGCCAGCTGCAGGAGCTGCTCAACAACGCCAAGGTCGGCGAGGCGCCCACCCAGTCCGGGGTGGCGCTGCCCGGTTCGGTGGTCAAGGTGTTCTACGACGGCGACAAGTCCGACACCGAGACCTTCCTGATCGCCACCCGCCAGGAGGGCGTCAGCGAGGACAAGCTCGAGGTGTACTCCCCGAACTCACCGCTTGGGCACGCCCTGCTGGGCGCCAAGGAGGGCGAGGAGCGCAGCTACACCGTGCCCAGCGGCAAGACCGTCAAGGTGACCCTGGTCAGCGCGGAGCCCTACCACTCCTGAGTCGGACGCTCAGCCCAGTGCCTGCTTGAGATCGTCGAGCAGGTCGTCGATGTCCTCGATACCGACCGACAGCCGCACCAGGTCGTCGGGAACCTCCAGTTGTGAGCCGGCCGTCGACGCATGCGTCATCGCGCCGGGGTGCTCGATCAGCGACTCCACCCCGCCCAGCGACTCGGCCAGGATGAAAATCTCCGTGGCGGCGCACAGCTTCTCGGCCGCTCCCCGTCCGCCGCGCATCCGCACCGAGACCATGCCGCCGAACCCGCTCATCTGGCGTGCGGCCACGTCATGCCCCGGGTGGCTGGGCAGGCCCGGGTAGAGCACGCTGGCCACGGCCGAATGCCCGGCGAGGAAGTCGGCCACCGCGGTGGCATTCTCGCTATGCCGCTGCATCCGCAGCACCAGCGTCTTGAGTCCGCGCAGGGTGAGGTAGGCGTCGAACGGGCCGGGCACCGCACCGGCGCCGTTCTGCAGGAACGCGAAGGCGGCGTCGAGTTCGTCGTCGTCGGTGACCAGCGCACCGCCGACCACGTCGGAGTGGCCGCCGATGTATTTGGTGGTCGAGTGCAGCACCACGTCGGCACCCAGCGTCAGCGGCTGCTGCAGCGCCGGCGAGGCGAACGTGTTGTCCACCAATACCTTTGCACCCGATTGTCGGCCGATCGCCGCAATGGCCTCGATGTCGCTGATCGACAGCAGCGGATTGGTGGGTGTCTCCACCCAGATCAGCCGGGTCCGATCGGTGAGCGCGGCACGCACCGCGTCCAGGTCGGACAACGCGACCGGGGTGTGGGCCACGCCCCAGCCGGTGAACACCTTGTCGATCAGCCGGAAGGTGCCGCCGTAGGCGTCGTCCGGGATGATCAGGTGGTCGCCCGGGCGCAGGATCGCCCGCAGCGCACAGTCGGTGGCCGCCATCCCCGAGGAGAACGCGCGCCCGAAGCGGCCCTGCTCGACCGCGGCCAAGGCCGTCTCCAGCGCGGTCCGGGTCGGGTTGCCGGTGCGGGCGTACTCGTAACCGCCGCGCAGGCCGCCGACACCGTCCTGGGCGAACGTGCTGCTGGCGTAGATCGGGGCATTGACCGCCCCGGTGGCCGGGTCGGGGCGGAAACCGGCATGGATCGCCTTGGTGGACAGACCCTTTGGGCTATGCCCTTGATTCTGGCTCACCGGATCGGCAGGCAGACGGTGGTCATGATCTTGTCGGCCAGCGTCTGCCGCTTGGCGTCCCACAGCGGGAACAGGTAGCCGATGCACAAGATGGCGCCGTCGATGATGTGGGCCAGTTGTCGCACGATCGACATGCCGAACCCGATCGGCTGGCCGGTGGCTTCGGAAACCACCTTGAACTTCATCGCCGATTTGCCGATGCTCGACCCGGTGACCCCTTGGCGGTAGCCGAAGTTCCAGATCCCGTAGCCCAGCGCCGCCGCCCACCCGACGAACATCAGCAGGGCGCCGGCGCTCGACGGGGTGACGGTGCAGGCGAACCCCGCCGAGGTGGTGATGCACTCCTTCTTCGCCGTGGACCCGGCGATCATCGACGGGATTCCGTAGATCAGCAGGATCGGGAGCAGGTCGATGAAGTAGGCGCCCACTCGGGTGAGCCACGACGTGTAGGCCTCCTGGGGCAGCTGTCCGACCGGGCTGCCGGCCGAGCCGTATCCCGGGGCCGGCGGCGGGAAGTTGCCAGGTGGCGGAGGCGGGTAATTGCCGGGTGGCGGCCGTGGAAGCGGCCGTCAAAGCCGGACCCGACGCGCTCGTTGTCGTTCTGCTGCCCGACG
>NZ_LZMF01000014.1:0-5724 GCF_001673565.1 Mycolicibacter sinensis | reverse complement strand
TGACTGGTAGTGACACCCCCAGCATCCGCCGGGAACGTCACGAGGAGCGGAGGCCCCGCCCCTTCATCGCATCAACGGTAGTTAACGAATGGCGCCGACGATGTCGCCGGACATCGCGCCCAGCTGCGAGGCCCACGACCCCCAGCCGTTGTCACCGGCGGAGAAGTCGAAATGCCCGTTGTGGCCGTGCACCTGGCGGTACTGCATGTTGAAGAACCGGCCGGAGCCGTGCGCCTCGGCCGGGTCGCCGATCATCGCCGCCGGGTTTGACGCGCCGCCCATCGGGTTGTAGATCCACACCCGGGTGTTGTTCTGCGCCAGCAGGGTGGCGTGCACCGTCGGGTCGTGCCACTTCCAGCGGCCCAGCTGCGGCGCACCCCACATGCCGTACGGGTCGACCCCGCCGAAGTTCTGCAGGCCGGCGCTGATCACACCGCTCTCGGTGGTGTGCGACGGCCCGAGGAAGCCCGACATCGAGCCGGCGAAGCCGAACCGGTCGGGGTGGAAGGTGGCCAGCGCCAGTGCGCCGTAGCCGCCCTGGGCCGCGCCGACCACGGCGTGACCGCCCGGCGCCAATCCCCGGTTGGCGGCCAGCCAGTCCGGCAGCTCGGTGGACAAGAAGGTGTCCCACTGCTTACTGCCGTCCTGCTCCCAGTTGGTGTACATGCTGTAGGCCCCACCAGCCGGCGCGACCACCGAGACGCCCTTGCCGGCCAACGTGTTCATCGCGTTGCCCGCGGTCACCCAGTTGCTCAGGTCGGGGTGGGCGTCGAAGGCGTCGAGCAGGTAGACCGCGTGCGGTCCCTGGTTGAGGAATGCCACCGGGATGTCGCGGCCCATCGACGGTGACGGCACCATCAGGTTCTCGAACTGTGCGGCATGCGCGCCCGCGCCGACCATCACGCCGCCGCCCCACAGGCCCAGCGCCAGCACGGCCACGCCCAGCGTCCGCAGCAACTTCGACAGTCCGCTCATACCCACCTCGCTCGTCGGTACAGATTTCGTGGCGATCATCGCCTGCTGGCTCGCGCGCCGGCGATCCGCCGAAGGTAGTCAACCACACGACGACGGCGGTCAGGGCCGGAAACTACCGACGGCGGCGACCCTTCGGGTCGCCGCCGTCGGCGGTGCTTATGCGTAGCGCGGGACTACTCGGCCGGAGCGCTCTCGGTCGTCGGCGACGCGCCCAGGTGGCTCTGCAGGTCGGGCTTCATCGCCTGCAGCTGCTGGCCCCAGTACTCCCAGGAGTGCGTGCCGTAGGCCGGGAAGTTGAAGATCGCGTTGCTGCCTCCGGCCGCGGTGTAGAGCTCCTGGAACTTCTTGTTCGCACCGATCATGAAGTTCTGCTCCAGGAAGACGGCCGGGATGTTGTCGCCGCCCAGCTCATTGGCCTTGCCGTTGCCGCAGAACACCCACAGCCGGGTGTTGTTGGCCACCAGCTTGTCGACGTTGACCGTCGGGTCGTTGCGCAGCCACGCCGGGTCGCTGTCCTCGCCCCACATGTCGTTCTTCTTGTAGCCGCCGGCGTCACCCATCGACAGGCCGATCCAGCCCTTACCGGTGGACGGGTTCAGGTAACCCGACAGCGAACCCGCGTAGGTGAACTGGTTGGGGTGGTAGATCGCCAGCGTCATCGCCGACGAGCCCGCCATCGACAGGCCGACCGCGGCGTTGCTGGTCTGGCTCACGCCGTACTCCGAGGCCAGGTAGGCCGGCAGCTCACTGGTCAGGAAGGTCTCCCACTTGTAGGTGGAGCAGCCCGCCTTGCCGCAGGCCGGCTTGTACCAGTCGCTGTAGAAGCTGGACTGGCCACCGACCGGCATGATCACCGAGATGCCCGAGTTGAGGTACCACTCGAACGCCTGGGTGTTGATGTCCCAGCCGTTGAAGTCGTCCTGGGCGCGCATGCCGTCGAGCAGGTACAGGCCCGGGGAGCCCTGCCCACCGGTCTGGAACTGCACCTTGATGTCGCGGCCCATGCTCGCCGAGGGCACCTGCAGGTACTCGACCGGCAGACCCGGCCGGGAGAAGGCGTTCGCCTCCGGGGTGCCGCCGACGACACCGACCAACCCCGCCAGCAGGGCCGCGCCGGCGGCGGCGACCATCAACCTGTCAAGCAGCTTCATCCTGGACATCCTCATTCGTCTTGTTGCCATGCTCATCATTGGGTGGCCCGAGTCGGACCAGATCTGCGCGCGCGAGCGCGGCAGTGCCGGTGTAGTCAACCACAGAAACCTGACCTCGACCTCTTACGGTTCTGCCTCGCCACCGGCGAATCGGCCCGACAAGGGATTTCCCCGCGACCGGTGCGCTGCGCTCACGAGGCCATTCGAGCCGGTAAGACCGGACGTGGCCGGTAGCTGCGGCCGGGAGACATGACGTCCATCACATTTTCGGCGTGGACGTTCGCAAGTCCGCCCCGTCACGGTACGTCGGGCGGCATCCCGGTATAAGGCGGGCGGGTCGGTTCGGGCACGGCCAGGCCGCATCGGATCAGTTCATCGCGCGGCACCCGCTCGATCCGGTACCGGGTATAGCCCGGCGAATGCAACACGTTGGACACGAACCGGCGCGGGCCCATCGGCGCGCGCACCGAACCCAGCACCGCCGCGGTGTCGGGGCAGCGCAGCGCGGCCTCGGCCTCGGCGATCCAGTCCTGATCCAGGTAGCCCGGGATCAGCGGATACCACTTGACCCACGGGCCGTCGGCCACCACCCAGTCCCGGAACAGGTCCTTGTCGTGGCCGATCCGGCCGTGCTCGAGCCGTTCGGTGTGCGCCGCAATCGGATTGGCCAAGCCGATCTGGTCGAGCAACCGGACGTCCAGGCCGGTGTTCATGCTCAGCATGCCCAGATTGGTGAAGAAGACGGTGTGCGGCCCGGTCCCGCCCGGGTCCGGATCGGTCGGGACGCCGATGCCCGGCGGCACCGGCAGGATGACCGGGACGACGTCCCACTGGTCGTAGTTGCCCGACGGCAGTAACAGCGCCCCGTCCGGGGTGGCCGCGATCGTGCTCAGCACCGCGCGCATCCGCGGGTAGCCGAGATAGTCGGCGGCGGTCAGCGGATGGGGGTGGCCGGTGGCCTGCGAATAGAACCGGCGTTCGTCGACGATCCCGGAATAGGTGACCCGCGTTGCGTCATCGGCCATTCCGGGAGAGTTGGCCGCCCACAGCGCCCAGCCGGCCACCGCCAGCCACAGCAGACCGACCGCGCCGCTGAGCGGGTAGCCGGCTTCGCGGTGGAAACGCGCGCCGTCGGGCAACAGCACCGGGACGACGGCCACCGGGGCCAGCATGCAGAACAGCGGCGCCAGCAGCACCCGGCCGTGCATGAAATCGCCGCCCTGGCGGATCCAGTAGGCGCCCTGCAGCACACCGCTGATCACGAAGAAGCAGACCACCGCCCCGGGGCTCTGCACCAGCCGCGCCCACCGGCCGACCCCGCGCGGCACCGGGCGCCGGGGCCGGTGCCGGACCGCCGAACCGACCCACAGTGCAGCGCCCAGCGCTGTCGACAGCACTGCGGGCACCCACAATGCGTAGGGGGCGTTGAAGTTCGCCAGGTAGATCATGCCCTGCGACCACTTGTCGCCGGCGGCGTCCTTGGCCAGCGCGGTACCGGGCACCAGCAGCGCGTAGTAGCCCATCCGGAAGATCTGGTAGGCCACCGGCAGCGCGCCGCCGGCCACCAGGATCAGTGCCCGCGGCCGCCAGTCCCGCGCCGCGATCAGCAGCATGATCAGCGCACCGCCGCCGATCAGGGCCAGCTCGGGGCGGACCAGCACGCTGCAGCCGGCCACGAAGGCCAGGGCGGCGGTGAATCGTGTTCCGCGGGCACGAGATCGAGGCATCCGCAGCGCCTGCGCCCAACAGACCAGCATCCACCACAGCAGGCCCAGATAGGCCAGCACCAGGCCGCTCTCCAGTCCGGAGGTGGCGAAGTCGCGAGCGGGCGGCACCGCGATGTAGACCAGTGCCCCGGCCGGCAGCAGCAGCGCGCGGCGGCCCTGCAGGCCGGGGGCGTACAGCCGGGTGGTGCCCAGCATCAGCAGCGCCACCCCGGCCAGGCTGAGCGCCAGCGCGAATGCCAGCGCCACGTACTCCATGCGCACCGGGCCGCCGAGCCAGCTGCCGACGTACATCAGGTAGGTCCAGGCCGTGGAGGTGTTGGCCTCCACCCGTTCACCGGCGTTGAAGACCGGCCCGTTTCCGGCCAGCAGGTTCCGCACGGTGCGCAGCACGATCAGACCGTCATCGGAGATCCAGCGTCGTCGCCACGCCCCGATGCCGAACAGCAGCAGCACGATCGCCACCGCCGCCCACGAGCTCAGCCGCACCGACGGGCTGTAGGCGACCGCCGGCCAGCCCAGTGGCCGGACCCGCGGGTCCGGCGCTGGGCCTTCTGCGGCCCTCCGGGCCGAGCTACCCGAAAATGACGGCAGCACCGATGGTTCCGATCCAGAGCAGAGCCATCAGCTGCAGCACCCGGTCGCGCCGCAGGATGTCCTCGGGCTCTCCGGCCATGCCGCCGTCGACGTCGACCGCGTAGCGCAGAATCGCGACGATGATCGGGATGATCGTCACCGCATACCAGGAGCCGGAACCGTTGTCGCGCTCGAAGGCGAACAGGCTGTAGCAGACCAGCATCGCGGTGGCCGAGGCCGTCCACACGAAGCGCAGGTAGGTACCGGTGTAACTCTCCAGCGACTTGCGGATCTTGGCGCCGGTCTGCTCGGCCAGCTGCAGTTCGGCGTAGCGCTTGCCGGCCACCATGAACAGTGATCCGAACGCCATCACCAGCAGGAACCATTGCGACAGATAGATGTTCGCGGCCGCGCCGCCGGCGATCGCCCGCAGCAGGAAGCCCGACGACACGATGCAGATATCAAGCACCGCTTGGTGTTTGAGTCCAAAGCAGTAGGCCAGCTGCAGGGCCAGATAGACCGCCATCACCAGCGCCAGGCTGAGGCTGAGCGACCACGAGATGAACAGCGACGCCACCCCCAGCAGCGCCGCCAGGCCGTAGGCCAGTCCCACCGGGACCACCCCGGCAGCGATCGGCCGGAACCGCTTGGTCGGGTGCGCGCGGTCGGCTTCGACGTCCTGGGCGTCATTGACCAGGTACACCGCCGAGGCCGCCAGGCTGAAGGCCACGAAGGCGACCAACGCCTTGCTGCCGACGTCGGCGTAGTCGTAGTGCACGTCGCCGCCGAGGGCGGCCAGCGGCGCGGCCAGCACCAGTACGTTCTTCACCCACTGGCGGGGCCGCATCGCTTTGATGATGCCGGTGACCAGGTTCGCCGGCGGGCCGGTCTCGGGCGCCCGGCCGTCCACGTGTGCACTCATCCGGCGCCTCCAGAGTTGTCCAGGCGGCTCGCGGCCGCGGCGACCGCGGCCCCGACGAGTACGCCGGTGGCCACGTCGCTGGGGTAGTGCACGCCGAGCACCATGCGGGACAACGCCATCGGCGGCACCAGCAGCGACGGCAGTGTCTTGGTGGGCAGCCCGGCCGCCCGCCCCAGCAGGATCGCCGCCGCCGTGGTGGAGGTGGCGTGTGCCGAGGGGAAACTCAACCGGCTCGGGGTGGCCACGTTGACCGCGATCGCCGGATGGTGTGGGCGCTCGCGGCGGACCACCCGCTTGATCACCACGGCGGCCGCGTGGGCGACGAACGCCCCCGCCCCTGCGGTCAGCCAGGCCCGGCGCCGTCGCGGCTGGGCCA
>NZ_LZMF01000013.1:0-52704 GCF_001673565.1 Mycolicibacter sinensis | reverse complement strand
GCCGGCTGTTTTTCGCTCATGGTGGAGCGGACGGAGCCGACCGTCCGCTATGTCGCCGTCGACGGTGCCGTCAGCCGCATCGAGCCCGGCACCGACGACCATCACGCCGAGCTGGCCCACCGCTACCTTCCCCCCGACCGGGCCGAGAAGTTCCTCGAGTTCGCACGGACCGAACTGGGCGAGTACGTGGCCATTCATCTGCGCCCCCAGCACTGGCTCTCCGCTGACATGGGAGCCATCTAGCCGCTATGGGGGCCAGGAGGCTGCTGTTCCGGGCCATGTACCGGCTGGGGTTCACCCCGTGGGATGGCCACGCCCTGGCGCGCGGACTGCGCAATCTGGTCGAGATCGACGCCAGCGTGGCGTTGTCCCCGGGTACCGCACTGGATCTCGGCTGACGGCACCGTCGACGGCGACATAGCGGACGGTCGGCTCCGTCCGCTCCACCATGAGCGAAAAACAGCCGGCGGCCTCGATGAGCCGCCTCTTGCGTGACTCGACGCCGGTGAGGACCCAGGGCTCGCCGCCCGGCTCGTACTGATACCAGATCGGCACCGTCAGTGGGCCACGGCCGTCTCCCGCACTCACCGACAGCGCTGCGATGTGTGGCTCGGCCAGAAACTGTTCGCGTTCGTCCTTGGATAACGCCATGTTTCGAGGTTAACCGCCATGCCCCGGCGCGCGCGGATAGCTTGCGCGCGGGTCGCGTCAGATCGCCGGGCCGAGCAGGTCGTCGGCGTCGCGGATGATGTAGCCGTAGCCCTGCTCGGCCAGAAACCGCTGCCGGTGCGCCGCGTATTCGGCGTCCAGACTGTCGCGGGCCACCACCGAATAGAAAATCGCGCCGCCGCCGGCGGCTTTGGGGCGCAGCAGCCGGCCGAGCCGCTGGGCCTCCTCCTGGCGGGAGCCGAAGGTGCCCGAGACCTGCACGGCCACCGAGGCCTCCGGCAGGTCGATGGAGAAGTTGGCGACCTTGGACACCACCAGCGTGGAGATTTCACCACGGCGGAAAGCGTCGAACAGCTTCTCCCGTTCGGCGGTGCGCGTCGAGCCCTGGATGACCGGGGCGTCCAGCTGCTCGCCCAGTTCCTCCAGCTGGTCGAGATAGGCGCCGATCACCAGGGTCTGCTCGCCGGGATGCTGCTTGAGGATCGAGCGCACCACCGCGATCTTGGAGTGCACCGTCGAGCACAGCTTGTAGCGCTCCTCGGGTTCGGCGACGGCGTAGGTCATCCGCTCGCTCTCGGTCATGGTGACCCGCACCTCGATGCATTCGGCCGGGGCGATCCAGCCTTGGGCCTCGATGTCCTTCCACGGGGCGTCGTAGCGTTTCGGCCCGATCAGGGAAAACACGTCGCCTTCGCGGCCGTCCTCGCGGATCAGGGTGGCGGTCAGCCCGAGGCGTCGGCGCGACTGCAGATCGGCGGTCATCCGGAACACCGGCGCGGGCAGCAGATGCACCTCGTCGTAGATGATCAGGCCCCAGTCGCGACTGTCGAACAACTCCAGGTGCCGGTATTCGCCCTTGGTGCGCCGGGTGATCACCTGATAGGTGGCGATGGTGACCGGCCGGATCTCCTTGCGCTCCCCGGAGTATTCGCCGATCTCCTCTTCGGTCAGCGAGGTGCGCGCGATCAGCTCGCGTTTCCACTGCCGGCCGGCGACGGTGTTGGTGACCAGGATCAGCGTGGTAGCACCGGCTTTGGCCATCGCCGCGGCGCCCACCAGCGTCTTGCCGGCACCGCAGGGCAGCACCACCACCCCCGAGCCGCCCGACCAGAACGAGTCGGCGGCCATCTCCTGGTAGTCGCGCAGCGCCCAGCCGTCCTGCTCCAGCGCGATCGGATGCGCCTCGCCGTCGACGTAGCCGGCCAGATCCTCTGCGGGCCAACCGATTTTGAGCAGCATCTGCTTGACTCGGCCGCGCTCGCTGGGATGCACCACCACGGTGTCGTCGTCGATGCGGGCGCCGAGCATCGGGGTGATCTTCTTGTTTCGCAGCACCTCCTCGAGCACCGCACGGTCCAGGCTGACCAGGGTCAGGCCGTGCACCGGGCTCTTCACCAGCTGCAGGCGCCCGTAGCGGGCCATGGTGTCGACGATGTCGACCAGCAGCGGCTGGGGCACCGCGTAGCGGGAGTGGGTGACCAGGGCGTCGACCACCTGTTCGGCGTCGTGACCGGCCGCGCGGGCGTTCCACAACGCCAGCGGGGTGATGCGGTACGTGTGGATGTGCTCGGGGGCGCGTTCCAATTCGGCGAACGGCGCGATCGCAGCACGCGCTGCGCCGGCCTGCTCATGGTCGACCTCGAGCAACACGGTCTTGTCGGATTGGACGATCAACGGCCCGTCGGTGCTCATGCGCCCATTATCCGGAGCGCACCGACACGGCCGCGCCGCCATGTTCGAGCAGCCGCAACGGATGCATACCGTCGACCGCGCCCACAAAAGGTGGATGGATGCTGTAGCCGAGCATCCGTTTGATGTCGTCGGAGAGCCCGCGGGCCGTGGCCGGCGGCACCGATAGGGTGAACGCCTCCATCGGACGCAGCCACGGTTGGCAGTACTGCGCGGTGACGGCCAGCCGTGCCCCGGTCGAGTGGTTGGCGCCGCCGCCGTGCCACAGCGTCGAAACGAAGAACACGCAGGAGCCGGCGGGCATCACCACCGGCCTGCGCACGTCGGCGTCGTCTGGTTCGCGGCGGCCCCAGCGCTGGCTACCCGGCAGCACGACGGTGGCGCCATTGTCTTCGGTGAAGTCGTCGATCGCCCAGATGGTCGCCGCTCCCAGCGGCGGGTGCGGCCTCGGAACGGGATAGAACCCGTCGTCGACATGCAGCAGCTGCGCCGATTCGCCGGGCTGGATGTTGATGGCCTGCAGGATCGACAGCAGATAGTTGGGCAGCAGCAGCCGGTCGAGGACCGCCAGCACCCGCGGATGCTCGACGAGCCGGTCGCACAGCCGGGTCTTGTTCAGCAGACCGTAGGCGCGTTGAGTGCGATTGCCTTCGAAGGAATTCCGTCCGGTGTGGCCCAGCAGCGGGCTTACCTCGGCGCGGATCGCGGCGCATTCGTCGCCGTCGAGCAGTCCTTCCCAGATGAGGTAGCCGTTGCGGTCGAGGGCGGCGAGGTCGGCATCGACCAGCTTGTCGTCGACTTGGGCGCCGCCGGTGGGCGTGGGGTGGTAGCGGCCGGCCAGATCACCGCGCAGGTCGGTGTAGCCCAGCGGCTGTTCACGGTCGACGGTCACGATGGGTGGTCCCTTCGATGAGCCCGTAGACCATGCTACGAGCCACCGTCGGGAAGCGTGGCCTACTGATTTCCGTCGGCGGCCGAGATGGTCGTGATGCGGTGGATGGTGAACTCGCGCATCTGGCCCGAGGTCGAGTCGAACGCCACCAACTGGCCGCCGCGGACCAGCACGGGGGAGACCTCCCGCTGGGTGGCCACCCCGGCGGCGTCGACATAGCCGATCAGCACCGTGGACCCCTCGCTGGCGGCGCGCTTCAAGAGAATCATTGCGGTCACCGGCTCCAACCGGATGTTGTCGAACGGCGCCGAGGTCACCGTGCGCAGCACCCGCACCAGCGAGGTCAGGCTCTCGCCACTGGGCCCGGCGACCGGCCGGTGGCCGCGGCGCTCGGCCGGCGTCGGCACTCGCATTCCGCGGGGGCGGATGTCGACGATCGTTCCGCTGGCATCTTCGGCGGCCGGGGCGAAACCGGCGTCGCGCAACGCCGCCAGCACGTCGGCGATCGGGGCCTGGGCCACCGCCACCGTCGGGGCCAACACCCGCAGACCGAGCGCCTCGGCGGCCGGAACCGCGGCGGCCTGAGCCAGCAGGGCCGGATCCTCGCAGCGCACGAAGGACGCCGCCATCCCGATCCGCAGCTGCCCGTGCCGGCGCGCGACGTCGTCGATCAGATAGGTGAGCCCTTGCGGCACCGGGGTCTTCGAGTGCTTTCCGAAGAACGCGTGCAATCCGGCGCCGGTGCGGCCGACGTCCAGAGCGGCCCGGATGGTCTGTTCGGAGACCCGGTAGACCATCGCCGCCCCGGCCGATTCCACGGTGGCCACCACGCCCAACTCTTCGGCCAGCTCGCGCTTCAGCGGCCCGGGCACCACCACGGTCAGATCGGCTTGCACCAGGAAATGGTCGATCGGCTCGGGAAGCGCCTTGGTCATGGCCGACACGGCCGCGAGGGCGGCGGGCTCGGCTGCGCCATTGGACAAGCCGGCCAGCAACGCCCGCCCCGGGGAGCTGATGGCGCCGCGGCCCAGCACGCCCAGGGCGTGCGCCTCGTCGAGCAGCTCGCCCACCGGCCCGGGCTGCAGCCGATTGGCCCAGCGCGGCCGCCGCCAGATCAAAGCCTGGGATGCGGAGACGGCGTCGGCGCCGGCACCGACGGGCAGTTCGGCGAGCATGCCCAGCAGCAGCCGGCGATCCAGTGGGGCGGCGGTGGAGAACAGCGGCGTGGACAGCGCCGCCCGCGGTTTGCCGTCCGCGCCGCGGCTGCCGATCAGTCCCGGCCGGGCCGGCAGCTCCAGCCAGGTGGCGGCCAGCAGCTGCCAGCGCTCGGCGGTCGGTCGCTCGGCGAACCGGTCGGCCAGCACCGTCGGCGCCCAGTACGGCCCGTCCGCATCGGGCCACTCCCGCTGGTCGACGGTGGTGGGGTCGGGATAGTCGGAGGCGATCAGCCGGGCGGTGGCGGCCACCTCGAGCAGCAGGCCCAGCCGGGTCTCGTCGACGCCGGTCGTCTTGGCCAGCCGCTTGACCTCGCGGACACCCAGCCCGCCGGTGCGCAGCTCCGGCACCGGCGTATCGCCCAGGCTGGTCAGCAGCACGTCGAGTTCGCGCAGCAGGTCGATCACCGCGCCCGCGGCGGCCGCGTCGACATCGGTGGCCGTGGTCTGCGACACCACCGGGTCGGGGGCGCGCAGGGCGGTCGGGCCGGGCTGCTCACCGCGCAGCACCTGGCCGACCAGCCGCGGCAGGATCACCGTTTCGTCGTCGATGCGGCGCAACAGCCCCGCCGCCAGCAGCCGCGGCACCGGATGCTCCGGCGGCGCGCCGGGGCCGGCGTCGCGGGTGCGGCCGATCGGGGAGCCCGCCAGCAGCTTGTCCAGCAGGTCGCGCTGTGGGCCGTCCAGATCGGCGATGGCCCCGGCGATGTGTTCGGTCGCCGGATCCTCCTGGGTGACCTGGCCCGGGTGCCACGGCAAGCCGGCCCCGGCCTCGGCGGCCACCCGCAGCACACCGTCGGGGGGCTGATGCGAACCCCAGCACAGCGCCCGTTCGATCAGGTCGGCTATCGCCTCGTGCACCGCCTCGGCGGGTGCGCGCTCACCGATCAGCGTCAGCAGATCGCCCACCGGTACCGCGGCGGCGTCGGCATCCAGCACCAGCAGGGCGTCGATCACTGCGAGCCGCAGGAAGTCCAGCTCGTCGGTGGCCGCCCGGACCGACTGGCGGGCCTGCGCCCGCGCGGCCAGGGCGGCGATGCTGCCCGGCGGCGGTTGGGCGAGGTCGGGCCGCAGCTCCAGTAGCCGGATCAGACCCTCGTCGGGCAGGTCGGCCAGCCACGATCCCAGCGGCACACCCCGCGCGTGTTCGGTCATCGACGACCAGCGTAAGGCCCAACCGGTGAGCGACGCCGATCGCGACCTGTCAGAATGGGAGCCGTGGCTGCGAAACAGGACAACAAGAACCGGTACGTCGACAACGGGTGGCCCGAGACCGACGGCGAACCGGCAGTGAGCGAGCTGCGCACCGACCGGGCCGGGGCGCTGTCACCGTTCGGGGACCTGGTCTTCCCCCTCGCGTCCGAACAGCTGCCCTACCTGCATCCGGTCACCGTCGTCAACCGGTAGGCGGTGACCACCATGGCCGGGCCGCTCTCCCACCTCGACGAACGCGGTGCGGCCCACATGGTCGACGTCACCGCCAAGGCGGCCACCAAGCGCACCGCCGTCGCCGCCGGAGTGCTGCGCACCACCGCGGAAGTGGTGCAGCTGATCTCGGCCGGCGGGCTGCCCAAGGGCGATGCGCTGGCGACCGCGCGGGTGGCCGGCATCATGGCCGCCAAGCGCACCAGCGATCTGGTCCCGCTCTGCCACCAGCTGGCGCTCACCGGCGTCGACGTCGACTTCACCATCGGCGAATCCCAGATCGACATCACCGCCTCGGTACGCACCACCGACCGCACCGGGGTGGAGATGGAGGCGCTCACCGCGGTCAGCGTGGCGGCCCTGACCCTCTACGACATGATCAAGGCCGTCGACCGCGCCGCGGTCATCGGCGACATCCGGGTGTTGGCCAAAGAGGGCGGACGCACCGGAGCATGGGAGCGCCGGTGACCGCCGCACGCGCCCGCACCGCCCACGTCATCATCGCCTCCACCCGCGCCTCGGCCGGGGTGTACAACGACCGCACCGGGCCGGTCATCGCCGACTGGCTGGCGCAGCGCGGCTTCGCGCCGGCGCAGCCTGAAGTCGTCCCCGACGGTGAAGCCGTCGGCGCGGCGTTGCGGGCCGCGGTGGCAGCGCCCGTGGACCTGGTCATCACCTCCGGGGGCACCGGAATCTCGCCGACTGACGACACCCCGGCGCAGACGGCCGCGGTGCTCGACTACGAGATTCCCGGACTGTCCGACGCCATCCGCCGCTCCGGCCTGCCGAAGGTCCCGACGTCGGTGCTGTCCCGGGGCATGTGCGGTGTGGCCGGACGGACGCTGATCATCAACCTGCCCGGCTCGACCGGCGGAGTGCGCGACGGGCTCGGGGTGCTCGCCGACGTCTTGGATCACGCCCTGGATCAGCTCGCCGGCGGAGACCACGAACGATGACGGCCACCGGCGCGCTGGTGCTGCGGGCGGCGGTCACCGAAGAGCCCATCCTGCTGACCGAACACGAGGAGCTGGTCGGTCATCGGGCCGCGGGTGCGATCGTCGGCTTCGTCGGCATGATCCGCGACCACGACCACGGCCGGCAGGTGACCCGGCTGGAGTACTCCGGGCACCCGACGGCGGAGCAGGTGCTGGCCGAGGTGCTGGCCGAGATCGCCGAACAGTCCGCCGGGGTCCGCGCGCTGGCGGCCAGCCACCGGGTCGGCGCCCTGCACATCGGTGATGCCGCGCTGGTGGCCGCGGTGGCCGCCGATCACCGCCGGGAGGCCTTCGAGGCGTGCGCGCTGCTGGTCGACACCATCAAGGAGCGGCTGCCGGTCTGGAAGCACCAGTTCTTCGCCGACGGCACCGAGGAATGGGTCGGCTCGGCCTAAGACCATAGAAACGAAAGAGGGGGCCGGCGAACCGGCCCCCTCTTTTCGTGTGGTCCTAGACGACGCGCGCGGGCTGCTGCGCGAACGCGGCCAGCGCGTCGTTGCCGCTGACGTTCTCCGACCGGATGGCCTGCCACAGCTGCTGATGGAAGCCGACCGAGACGGCCTGCGCCTTCTCACCCTCGGGGGCCGGGGCTGCCTCGTCGCCGGGCGCGGGCGCCTCGGGAGCGGGAGCCTCGGGAGCGGGAGCCTCGGGCGGTTGCGGCATCCACCAGGGTGCCTCGGGAGCCGGCGGCGGGACATCCTCGGCAACCGGGGCGGGCGCCTCGGGAGCCGGAGCCTCGGGGGCCGGTGCCTCGGGAGCCTCCGGAGCGGGCGGCATCCAGCCGACCGGGGCCGCCGGTGCGGCGCCCTCCTCGGCGGGTGCCGGGGCCTCGGGGGCCGGCGGAGCCCACCACGGTGCCGGCTCGGGAGCAGGCGGCGGGGCCATCGGGTTGTCCATGGCCACGGTCTGGCCATTGATCTCCGGGTTGTCGATGGGCGCGTCGGCCGGGGCCGGGGGAACCTCGCGCTGCGACGCACCGGACAGGCCGCGGCCGCAGACCGGCCACGCTCCGCGCCCCTGGCGCGCCAGTACGTTCTCGGCGATGGCGATCTGCTGCTCGCGGCTGGCCAGGTGCGCCGACGGGGCGTACTTGCCGCCGCCGTTGCTGCTCCAGGTGCTCGGCGAGAACTGCAGGCCGCCCTGGTAGCCGTTGCCGGTGTTGATGCCCCAGTTGTTACCGGATTCGCATCGGGCGACGTGGTCCCATTCGTCATCGGTGGCCGCGGCGGCGTGCCCGGCGAGGGCGAGGCTGCCGCCACCGATCACGGCACCGGTGAAGGCGATTTTGGCGATGTTGACGTTCGACTGGGTGGGCTTGCGATGCCGTCCACTCATACGGTGGTGAATTCCTCTCTGTCTACGCCTGCGAGGTCAGCGTCGGGTTCGGGCCAGCACAACTGCCCGGCGTTAACGCACCGTGGTGCGTGCTACGGCTTCACCCCAAGGGGCCGAGGGTGGCCCCAGGTCCGCTCGCGGCGGACCGGTCGGGTCCCCCGCCTCCATCCATCAGGTATTCGTCGGTTTCCCCGCCCGTTGGATGGAGTTCGGCGCTACGGGAGAGGAAAGGTGGATCGACCGGAAGATTTTCGATGCACCCGGAGATGTACCGTAACCGGTCTTACTGGCATCGTCACGCTTGGCGCGCCCGGGTGTTTTCACTGCTGGTTCTTCTCAAAACACCAGGAATCGGCCGCATCAGCGCAGGTCAGAGCATGCGCTACCAAGCCGTTGTCAGTCCGTGATCAATTCGTTATGTGACGTAAATCATGTCATCCGCCGGGTTTGATGCGGCGGTCCAGCTTCGCCTCTCCTTCGTCGAGGCTCGCTAACCGCCGGGTTTGATGCGGCGGTCCAGCTTCGCCTCTCCTTCGTCGAGGCTCGCTAACCGCCGGCGAACGGCGGCAGTACGTCGATGGTCTCGCCGGGCTGAAGCGCCGCCGCCTGGTCGCGCACCGCGACCCCGTCACGCAGGTAGGAGCAGCGTCCCAGCACCGTCGCCAGCCGCTCATTTCCGCGCGCGAGGGTCTCGGCGAGCGCGGCCACGCCGGCGCCGGCCGGCACCTGAATGGTCTCCGATTCGACGCCGGCGGCCGCTCGCGCCGCGGCGAAGTAGCGGACGGTCACCGCAACGGCGGTGAGGCTGTCGATCTGCTGCGTCATGGGTCAACCACCTATCGCACTCATCGGGCGATCCGGCTGAATGAAATCCGGATCGTTGATGCCATGGCCGGCCTTCTTGGTCCACATGGCGGCTCGCCATGCCTGCTCGATGGCGTCGTCGTCGGAGCCGTCCCGCAACAGGGCCCGCAGATCGGATTCCTCGGCGGCGAACAAGCAGTTGCGGATCTGGCCGTCGGCGGTCAGCCGGGTCCGGTCGCAGTCACCGCAGAACGGGCGGGACACCGAGGCGATGATCCCGAACGTGCCGGCCGGGTGGTCCGGGCCCTCGTCGACCAGCCACACCTCGGCCGGTGCGGAGCCGCGCGGCTTCGGGTCGGGGCGCAGCGCGAACTGGGACTGCACCATCTCCAGCAGTTGCTCGACACCGAGGCCGGCGTCGCGGTTCCAGTTGTGGTCGGCGTCCAGCGGCATCATCTCGATGACCCGCAGCTGGTAGCCGTGCTGCAGGCAGAAGCGCAGCAGGTTGACGATGTCCTCGCCGGCGACCTTGGGCGCTAGCACCGCGTTGACCTTGATCGGCTTCATGCCGGCCTGCGCGGCGGCGTCCAGGCCGTCGAGCACGTCGGGCAGCCGATCCCGCCGGGTGATCTCGGCGAAGTGGGCGCGGTCGACGGTGTCCAGCGACACGTTGATCCGGTCCAGCCCGGCAGCCACCAGGGCACCGGCGCGCCGCGCCAGCCCCAGGCCGTTGGTGGTCAGCGCGATCTCGGGACGCGGCTGCAGGCTCGCCGCGGCGGCCACCACGTCCTCGAGATGGCGGGCCAGCAACGGCTCGCCGCCGGTGAACCGGATGTCGGTGATGCCCAGCCGGGTGACGCCGATCCGCATCAGCCGGATCAGCTCGTCGTCCTGCAGGAGGTGCTGGCTGGGAATCCAGTCCAGGCCTTCGGCCGGCATGCAGTAGGTGCAGCGCAGGTTGCACCGGTCGGTCAGGGAGATCCGCAGATCGGTGTGCACTCGGCCGAACGTGTCGACCAGCGGACCGGAGGTCGGCATCTGTTGGGCGATGGCTCGCTGCACGGCTTCATCGAAGGCTTGCCGGGCGACGTTCTTGTCGTCCGCGCCGGCGGCGTCCGCCAGCGGTGGTGGGGTCTGCAGATCCCGTTGCCTCAACGTCATGTGCATATCCGATTCGGTTGGCCGGAGGGCGACCAGAACCCGTTCGGCGTCTGGCGCACGTCGTCTCCAGCGGCGCCACCAGCTTACCGAGTAAACCGGGGTGCTCATGCGGGCGTGGTCCGAGTAAGATCGGCAGCCGACGCGTCCTGCGCAGGCGGGACGCTTCCTTTATGTCCCCCGAGTGCGTGATCGTCCAAGACAAGCAGGTGAGACCAGTGCCGACCGGCAAGGTGAAGTGGTACGACGCCGCGAAGGGCTTCGGCTTCCTGTCCCAGGAGGAGGGCGAGGACGTCTACGTCCGCGCCTCGGCCCTGCCGGACGGCGTGGAGGGTCTCAAGGCGGGCCAGCGGGTGGAGTTCGGCGTGGCCGCCGGCCGTCGCGGACCGCAGGCGCTGACCGTCACGCTGATCGATCCGCCGCCGAGCCTGACCCGCAGCCGCCGGGAGGCGGCGCCGGCCGAGCACAAGCACAGCCCCGACGAGCTGCACGGCATGGTCGAGGACATGATCACCCTGCTGGAAGGCACGGTGCAGCCCGAACTGCGCAAGGGCAAATACCCCGACCGCAAGACCGCCCGGCAGATCTCCGAGGTGGTCAAGGCCGTGGCGCGCGAGCTCGACGCCTAGCCAAGGCCCGCACCGAGGTGTAGCGGCCGGCCTGATCGGGGAACACCGGTTGATAATCGCTCGACGACGAGCGCTGTCAAACCGGGAGGTGTCCGATGGCACAGCAGGTCACCGAGGAGCAAGCCAGGGCTGTCGCGGAGGAATCCCGCGAAAGTGGTTGGGACAAACCGTCCTTCGCCAAGGGGCTGTTTTTGGGGCGTTTCCCGCTTGAGCTGATTCACCCGTTTCCCCGGCCGTCTGATGACGATGCCGCGCGCACCGAGGAATTCCTGGGCAGGCTGCGGGAGTTCCTTGAAACCGTCGATGGCGCTGTCATCGAACGCGACGCCCGGATTCCGGACGAATACGTCAAGGGTCTGGCGGAGCTCGGCTGTTTCGGGCTGAAGATCCCGGGCGAGTATGGCGGTCTGGGGATGTCGCAGGTCGCCTACAACCGGGCGCTGGTGATGGTGTCCAGTGTGCACGCCAGCCTGGGGGCGCTGCTGAGCGCGCATCAGTCGATCGGGGTGCCCGAACCGCTCAAACTGGCCGGCACTGAGGAACAGAAGAAGAAGTTCCTGCCGCGGTGTGCGGCCGGAGCGGTGTCGGCGTTCCTGCTGACCGAGCCCGACGTCGGATCCGACCCGGCCCGGCTGGCCTCGACCGCGACACCGATCGAGGACGGCGCCGCCTACGAACTGGAGGGTGTGAAGCTCTGGACCACCAACGGCGTCGTCGCCGACCTGTTGGTGGTGATGGCCCGCGTGCCCAAGGCCGACGGGCACCGCGGCGGGGTCAGCGCCTTCGTGGTGGAAGCCGACTCACCCGGGATCACCGTCGAACGCCGCAACGCGTTCATGGGGTTGCGCGGGATCGAAAACGGGCTGACCCGGCTGAATGCGGTCCGGGTGCCCGCCGAGAACCTGATCGGGCGCGAGGGCGATGGCCTGAAGATCGCCTTGACCACCCTCAACGCCGGCCGCCTGGCGATCCCTGCGATGGCGACCGGATCGGCGAAGTGGTCGCTGAAGATCGCCCGGGAGTGGTCGCGGGAGCGGGTCCAGTGGGGTAAGCCGGTCGGCGAGCACGAGGCCGTGGCCAAAAAGATCGCGTTCATCGCCGCCACCGGTTACGCGCTGGAGGCGGTGTTGGAGCTGTCCGGTCAGATGGCCGACGAAGGCCGCAATGACATCCGGATCGAGGCGGCGCTGGCCAAGCTGTGGTCCAGCGAGATGGCCTGTGTCATCGCCGATGAGTTGCTGCAGATTCGCGGGGGCCGCGGTTATGAGTCCGCGGAGTCGCTCGCCGCCCGCGGGGAGCGTGCCGTACCGGTGGAACAACTGGTGCGCGACCTGCGGATCAACCGCATCTTCGAGGGATCCAGCGAGATCATGCGGCTGCTGATCGCGCGCGAGGCCGTCGACCCACACCTGAGCGCCGCCGGCGAGCTCGCCAACCCCAAAGCCGGTCTGCGGCAAAAGGCCCAATCGGCCGCCGGAGCCAGCGGATTCTACTCAAAGTGGTTGCCGCAATTGGTTTTCGGCGAAGGTCAGCGTCCCACCGGTTACCGTGAGTTCGGCCGGTTGGCGGCGCATCTGCGCTTTGTCGAACGGCATTCGCGCAAGCTGGCGCGCAACACGTTCTACGGCATGGCGCGCTGGCAGGCCGGCTTGGAGAAGAAGCAGGGCTTTTTGGGCCGCGTCGTCGACATCGGGGCGGAGCTGTTCGCGATGGCGGCGGTCTGCGTGCACGCGGAGGCGCAACGGGTGGCTGATGCCGCCGAAGGGCAGCAGGCCTACCAGCTGGCCGACGCGTTCTGTCAGCAGTCGCGCCTGCGGGTCGAGGCGCTGTTCGCCGCGTTGTGGACAAACACCGACGACACCGACGTCGCGCTGGCCCACGCGGTGCTCGAGGACCGCTATACCTGGCTGGAGGAGGGGATCCTCGATCCGTCGGAAGGCACCGGGCCATGGATCGCGCACTGGGAGCCGGGTGCCTCCGATGAACCCAATCTGGCCCGGCGCTTCGGGGCCGACTCTGCTGTGCAGCAAAGCTGAGCTCAGCTCTGCCCGACCGTGGCACGCTGGTAACCATGGCCTCCTACGTTGCTACCGGTGGCGATTTCAAGCGCGACACCGACTACATCACCACCCGGATCACCGCCGACGGCCGCGACGGGTACCCCGTCGAGCCCGGCCGCTACCGGCTGATCGTCGCGCGGGCCTGCCCGTGGGCCAACCGCACCATCATCGTGCGACGACTGCTCGGTCTGGAAGACGTTCTCTCCATAGGGTTTTGCGGTCCCACCCACGATCAGCGCAGCTGGACCTTCGACCTCGACCCGGGCGGCATCGACCCGGTGCTGAAGATCCCGCGGTTGCAGGACGCCTACTTCAAGCGCTTTGCCGACTACCCCAAGGGCATCACCGTGCCGGCGGTCGTCGACGTGCCCACCGGTGCGGTGGTCACCAACGACTTCGCCCAGATCACCCTGGACTTCTCCACGCAGTGGACGGCCTACCACCGCGACGGCGCCCCGCAGCTGTATCCCGAACCGCTACGCGCCGAGATCGACGAGGTGGCACGGCGGATCTACACCGAGATCAACAACGGCGTCTACCGGTGTGGCTTCGCCGGCAGCCAGGACGCCTACAGCGCCGCCTACGACCGGTTGTTCACCGCACTCGACTGGCTCAGCGAACGACTGGCGGATCAGCGCTACCTGGTGGGCGACACCATCACCGAGGCCGACGTGCGGCTGTTCACCACCCTGGCGCGGTTCGATCCGGTCTATCACGGGCACTTCAAATGCAACCGGCAGAAGCTGTCCGAGATGCCGGTGCTGTGGGCCTACGCGCGAGACCTGTTTCAGACACCCGGGTTCGGCGACACCATCGACTTCGTCCAGATCAAGCGGCACTACTACATCGTGCACGCCGACATCAATCCCTCCGGGATCGTTCCCGACGGCCCGGACCTGGCCAACTGGCTTTCACCGCATGGGCGAGAGGCGCTGGGCGGCAGGCCATTCGGTGACGGGACCCCGCCGGGGCCGGTCCCGGACGCCGAGCGGGTGACCGCCGGCCACGGAGCTCAGCCGAGCGAATGAGCGGCCCACTGCAGGCCCACCGCCCATTCGGCGTGCGGCACCGCGAAGGTCTCGTCGGTGTCCCGGTCCACGACCAGCGTGAGCAGCTGCACCACCAGACCGCGTAGCGGGCCGCGTTGCGGATCGACGGTAGGGACGGTGACCGCCAGGGTGCTGCCCGGCGAATACATCTCACCGGTGGCGTCGCCCGGGTCGTCGTAGAGCCGCAGCAGCCGCCACGGCGCCCGGCTGATCACGCTGTCCACCGAGAGCTGGACCGGATGGCGCTCGTCGACCGCCAGCGTGCCCTTCGCCTCGGTCACGAAGCACTCGTCGAGGTCGAGTACATCGCAGTACAGGTAGGGCCCGGCATGGGTGAGGCGCCCGTTGGAGTAGGCGCTGATCTGCGGCGGTGCCGGCTCGCTGCCGCGGGTGAACCACCAGGTACCGAACCCGGCGAGCGCCGATGCCGCCACCACCAGCACCGCCACCAGCACGGCCGTCGAGCGTTTCACCTGTTCATCACCCCTGTCTCACCGGGTCGCGGCGGGCGCCGTCGTGCTCGATCAGCACCGGACGGTTGCCCCCCAAACCGGGGATCAACGAGTCGCCGTGGAAGGAAAGGATGGTCTGGGCCAGCCCCGGGATCAGCAGCGCGGTGATCGCGGTGAAGCCCACCCACAGGTCGGTGTATACCAGCACCCCCAGCGCACCGCCGAGCACCCAGGCCAGCTGCAGGGTCGATTCGGTGCGGCCGAACGCCGACGCCCGCGACTCCTCGGGCAGGTCGTCCTGCAGCGCGGCGTCCAGCGACGCCTTCGCGACCGCGCTGGCGCCGGAGGTGACCAGGGCGGCGATGGCGGCCATCACCAGGGTTCCGGCCACCGCCGCCGCCAGCGCGACGGCGGTCACCGCCATGGTGCAGCGCACCACCAGCACCGCGGGCCGGCCCAGTTGCAGTCGGGCGCTGGTGAAGTTGCCGGCGAAGTTACCCAGCCCGGCGGCGGCGCCGATCAGCCCGAGAATGCCCAGCTGCACCCAGCCGTTGGCGTCGTGCTGCTTGGCCACGAACGCCGGGTACAAAAACAGGAAACCCACCATGGCCTTGATCGTGCAGTTACCCCACACCGCGGCGATGATGTTGCGGCCCAGCGGTTGACGCAGCGGTTGGCTCAGCGCCCCGCCGGCCCGTTTGATGTGTTCGGGCCAGCTGCGGCGACGCTCGTTCGAGCGGTAACTCAGCGTGGTCGGGATCTCGCCGGTGGTCACCTCCACCCACCGCGGGATCCGCATCGCCAGGCCCGCCCCGGCCACCGAGACCGCGACGACCACGAACAGCGCCCCGGGCTGATGAAGCAGCCGGGTGAAGACGTATTCGGCGCCCGCGGCGATGCCGCCGCCGACAATCGTTCCGCCCAGCAGACCGAACATCGTCAACCGGGAATTGACCCGCACCAGGTCGATCGAGGGCGGCATCACCCGCGGCGTCACCGCGCTGCGCAGCACCGTGAACGACTTCGAGAACACCATCATGGCCAGCGCGCACGGGTAGAGCACCCAGGAGCCGAAGGTGCCGGCGGCGCCGTCGTAGTTGGCGATCAGCACCAGAGCCAGCACGGTGCGCAGCGCGAACGACAAGGCGAGCGCCGCGCGCCGGCCGTGCTGGATGCGGTCCAGGGCCGGCCCGATCAAGGGCGCGACCACCGCGAACGGGGCGATCGTCACCAGCAGATACAGCGCCACCCGGCCCTTGCTCTCCCCGGTGGCCGCGGCGAAGAACAAGGTGTTGGCCAGCGCCACGGCCATCGCCGCGTCCACCGCGAAGTTGGCGACCACCGGCCAGGTCAGCGCGGTCAGCCCGGACTTGTCGGCGCCGTCGGCGGTGGCGGCCCGTTGCACCAGCCCGTACATCCGGTAGCCCATTTCGCGGCTGCGGGCAGCGGCCGCCCGGGTCACCGTGACGCGGTCAGCGGCGCCGGCGTCCTCGGGCGGGTCGTGCCGGTGGGGCGCCTCGCTGTGGTCGCGCAGCGGCGGCAGGTAGCGGTTGGCGCTGGGCATCGGTTTGCGCTGCCGCTGGTCACTGGGGTAGTTGGCCATGCCGGGATGCTCGGCGGCCGAGCCGTTTCCGGCTCCGGAGCCAGGACGACGGCGCCGGCCCGGGTCGGGGAGATCACGCCGCCGTGCAGACACGGTTCGATTCTTCCCTATTCCGATCGCCTCGCCGCGCAGGCCGCGATCGTGCCTGCGTGTGGCTGAGCGGACCGCGCTGCGGCAGTATAGGGACGTCATTGAGTGAGAAAAGGACCCGCGTGATGCGACCCAGCGCAGAATCAGACACCGCGACCATCGCCGTACCCGCGGTGCTGGCTGAGGCCGTCGACCAGGCCCGTGTGGCCGTCGCCGAGTTCAGCGGTGCCGACACCGTCGGTGAGCACCTGGGCGTCGACTACGAGGACGCCACCGCCGCCACCCACCGGTTCGCCGCGCTGCTTCCGGGCTATCAGGGCTGGCAGTGGGCCGTCGTCGTCGCCGCCATCCCGGGCTCCGCGCACTCCACCATCAGCGAGGTGGTGCTGGTCCCCGGGCCCACGGCCCTGTTGGCGCCGGAGTGGGTGCCGTGGGACCAGCGGGTCCGGCCCGGTGACCTGGGCCCGGGGGACCTGCTCGCACCGCCCGCCGACGACCCGCGATTGGTCCCGGGCTACACCTCCAGCGGTGACCCGGAGCTCGACGAGGTGGCCGGCGAGATCGGTCTGAGCCGGCGTTGGCTGATGAGCCCGCTGGGCCGCGCCGAGGCGGCCCAGCGCTGGCATGACGGCGACTACGGTCCGGAGTCGGCGATGGCGCGCTCGACCAAACGGGTCTGCCGGGACTGCGGCTTCTACCTGCCGCTGGCCGGCGTGCTCGGCACGGCGTTCGGGGCTTGCGGCAACGAGATGTCCGCCGACGGCCGGGTGGTCGACGCCGAGTACGGCTGTGGCGCCCACAGTGACACCCCGGCACCGGCGGGTACCGGTTCCCCGGCCCACGACCCCTACGACGACGGCGTGCTGGAGATCGTCGAGAGCGCTGCCCCCGCCGAGATCACCCCGGCCGAACCGGCTGAAGAGGTGGCCGAAGCCCCGGCCGAACCGGCTGAAGTGGTGGCCGAAGCCCCGGCCGAGACCGACACTGCCGTCGAAATCGATACTGCCGCTGAAACACCGGCCGTCGAAGCCCCCGCCGAACCGGAAGAGCCGGATACTCCCTAACCGAAGTTGAACAGGTACTCGCCCGGGAGCACCACGGCCATGGTGTAGATGGTGTTGAGCACCAGCCCCGGCAGCCCAAGCACATAGTTGATGATGTCCCGCGGGATGTCGACCGCCTCGCTGAAGGCCATCCCGAAGTCGAGGTTGGCCAGGCTGGTGATGACGTTCTGGACGTCGTTGAACAACGTCCCGGGCAGGCCGAACAGGCTGTTGAAGAACCCTTGGGCGGCAGCCAATTCCGCATTGAACAGACCGGCGATATCGAATGCATCGGCGGTGCCCGGTGCATCGACGGCGGCCACGTCGGCGAGGATCCCGTCGATGCCGTCGACCAGCGCGCTGCCGGTCAACGCCACCTCGGCGGAGACCGCGGCCACCTCGGCGGCCGCATGCGTGACGATCTCCGGTGCCGCTGCCACCGGCGCCAGTCCGGCGGCCAGCAGTACCGCGGTCGCTGCGATGCCGCTCAGCATTCGAGGGCCGAACTGCGTTGCCTCCATGGCTCCCTCCCACTTTCGACGGTGACGATGGACATTACCGCACTTGCGGGACGCGTCAGCGGTGTTCGGCGGCTGCCTTGATTCGCGCCAATGAGGCGTTCATGCCCGCGATCAACTCCTGCTCGAAGTTCTCGACCCCGCCCATGAACTTGTTCGTCAAAAACGTGGATACCGAGGTGATTCCGTCGTCGGCGCGGCGGCTCTCGGTGACCCGGGTGCCCTCGGCGGTCGGCTCGAGTTCATAGCTCCACACGCTGTGGTTCTCGGTGACCCGGAAGGCCAGCTTGCGATCCGGGACGTACTCGGTGATGACGGAGCTGGTGGGCCAGTAGAGCCGGCCGCGCCGGTTGAAGTTGAGGGTGCGGGTGCCCGAACGAACCGCACCCAGCGGTTTCATCCACCGGCACTGCGGGCTCCACTCCGGCATCCGCCGGAAGTCGGAGATCAGGTTCCATACCTCGGTGACCGGTGCCTTGATGTCGATCTCTGCCTGCAACAGTGGGGCTGCCATCTCATTCCTCCTTGGATCGAGCAACTTTATTCGTGTTCCAGCCCGGATTGGGCGCCGCGCGCGCCGCGCCGTGCCGCGCCGCGCTGCAACAGAAAGATCGTGGTGCCCAGCACGCCGACGCCCAACCCGGCCACGCTGACCGGCCGCCAGGTCTGGAGGGCCGGTACCGCGAACGCCGCGACGGTCGCGCAGCCGAAGCCGGCGACCCCGGCGCCGATCACCGGCCAGACGCGCAGCAGCGCGGCCGGCAGCGGTGGCGGCTCGGGGGAGGGCTCAGGCGGCAGCTGGGGGGTCATCGCCGTTGACGTTAGCGCCTCGCCGGTAATGTTCGGCCAGTGGCCAGGGTCATCGACGTCGTCGATATCACCGACCCCGCCGATTCTCGGCTGGACGATTTCCGCGACCTGAACAGCATCGACCGCCGCCCGGACCTGCCCACCGGCAAGGGACTGGTGATCGCCGAAGGGGTGCTGGTGGTGCAGCGGATGCTGGCCTCGCGCTTCGCGCCTCGGGCGTTGCTGGGCACCGATCGCCGGCTCACGGAGTTGGCGCCGGACCTCGCCGGCGTCCCCGGAGTGCCCTACTACCGGGTGTCGGCCGAGGTGATGGCCGAGGTGGTGGGTTTTCACCTCAACCGCGGTGTGCTGGCCGCGGCCTCACGAGTGGCCGAACCGACGGTGGCCGATCTGGTCGCCGGCGCCCGGACCATCGCGGTGCTCGAGGGTGTGAACGACCACGAGAACCTGGGGTCGATCTTCCGCAACGGCGCCGGCCTGGGCGTCGACGCGGTGGTGTTCGGCAGTGGCTGCGCCGACCCGCTGTACCGGCGTGCGGTGCGCGTGTCGATGGGGCACGCCCTGCTGGTGCCGTTCGCCCGGTCGGCGGACTGGCCGGCCGATCTGGCGATGCTGCGGCAGAGCGGGTTTCGCCTGCTGGCCATGACCCCGGACCCGCGGGCCGAGACGCTGTCGACGGCGATGGCGAAGGTGCGCGGCGAGCCGGTGGCCGTGCTGGTCGGCGCCGAAGGACCGGGTCTATCGCAGCAGGCCATGCGTGCCAGCGATGTTCGGGTGCGCATCCCGATGTCGCGGGGCACCGACTCCCTCAACGTCGCGACGGCGGCCGCGCTGGCGTTCTACGAGCGCACTAGGCTGCCGGAATGAGTTCCACCCAAACCACGCCGTGGGCAACGGGTTTGACCGTGGCGGCGTTCGTCGCGGCAGTCTCGGGAACCGCTATCGCGGTGCTGAGCCTGGGATTGACCCGGGTGCACCCCGCGGTGGCGGTCGGGCTCAACCTGATCGCGGTGGGCGGGCTGGCGCCCACGATCTGGGGTTGGCGGCGTGCCCCGGTGTTGCGGTGGTTGGCGCTGGGCGCCGCAATCGGCGTGGTTGGAGCGTGGCTCGTGCTGGTGGTGCTGGTCGCTCAGCGCTGACCGGTCGAGCCGGTTGAGCGCACCCCGAGCAGTACGTCCTCCCAACCGGGGACCGACGGCTTGCTGCGACGGGACCGGGCCGTCGAGCGCTGGCGGACCGGCTCCTCTTCCGCCACCGGCGGGGCGGCCGGCTCCTCGAAGGCCAATTCGGCGACCGTGGCCACCGGCCGCAGTGGACGGTCGAAGTCCGGGTCGATCAGCTCCATCGCCGAGTCGTCGACGGCTGTCACCGTGCCGCCGTGCGCGCCCGGGGCGAACCGGAAGTGCGCGACGTTGTCGGAGCGGCCCGCCTTCCAGGCCAGCTGCACCGTCCAGCGTCCGTCGTCGTTGCGCCACGCGTCCCAACTGCTGTGATCGGGGTTGAGGCCGCGCCCCATCAGCGCACTGCTGACCACCTCGAGCAGCGTCGCCACGGCCGGCCCGTCGGCCAGCACCGGGTGCGCGGCGGCCGCCAGCTCCGCGGCGCGCGACCGCTCCAGCAGCACCGGGTGGGCGAACCGCTCCACTCGGGAGACGTCCACGCCGGCCGCGGCGGCCACCTGCTCGACCGACGCGCCGGCACGGATACGGGATTGGATGTCCTTCGGACGCAGCATGATTCCTCCCAGATCGATCTGGGTCTGCCCGACACGATTGCCCTCGCCGCGCACCGCGGACCGCAGCCGGTCGTCGATGCGCAGCCGGAACATGTCGGCGCGTTCGTCCTCACCGCAGACGCTCTCGCAGATGACGTGTTTGCCGTCGACGTCGAGACCTACGACTGTCAATTCCTTCATGACTTCTCCTCGCGAAGGCCCGTTAGCTGCGGACTCTAGTGCAGCAACCGACCGCGGCCGCGGTGACACGCTGGCCTTATAACGAGTTGATTACAGTCGCGCTCTACAGTCGCTCCACGACCCAGTCCACGCACTGCGTCAGTGCGCTGACGTCGTCGGGCTCGACCGCCGGGAACATCGCGATCCGCAGCTGGTTGCGGCCCAGTTTGCGGTAGGGCTCGGTGTCGACGATGCCGTTGGCCCGCAGCACCTTGGCCACCGCGGCGGCGTCCACCTCGTCGACGAAGTCGATGGTGCCCACCACCTGTGACCGCAGCGCCGGTTCGGCGACGAACGGTGTGGTGAACGGCCGCTCCTGCGCCCAGGAGTACAGCCGCTGCGACGAATCCGCGGTGCGCTTGACCGCCCAGTCCAGCCCGCCGTTGCCCAACATCCAGTCCAGCTGCTCGGCCATCAGCGCCAAGGTGGCGATCGCCGGGGTGTTGTAGGTCTGGTTCTTGGAGCTGTTGTCCACCGCAATCGGCAGGGACAGGAACTCCGGCACCCAGCGGCCCGACGCGGCGATCGCCTCGATACGAGCCAGCGCGGCCGGGCTCATGATCGCCAGCCACAGCCCACCGTCAGAGGCGAAGTTCTTCTGCGGGGCGAAGTAGTAGGCGTCGGTCTCGGTGATGTCGACCGGCAGGCCGCCGGCGCCCGACGTCGCATCGATCAGCACCAGGGCGTCACCGGCGCCGTCGGGCCGGTGCACCGGCACCGCCACCCCGGTCGAGGTCTCATTGTGGGCCCACGCGATGACGTCGACGGACGGGTCCGAGGCCGGCTCCGGGGCGCTGCCGGGCTCGGCCTTGATGATGATCGGGTCGCCGACGAAGGGGTTCTTGGCCACCGCCGAGGCGAACTTCGCGCTGAACTCGCCATAGGTCAGGTGCAGGGAGCGCTTGTCGACCAGGCCGAACGCCGCGGCGTCCCAGAACGCGGTGGAGCCGCCGTTGCCCAGCACCACCTCGTAGCCGTCGGGCACCGAGAACAGCTCGCGGACCCCGGTGCGGACCCGGCCGACGAGGTCTTTGACCGGCGCCTGGCGGTGTGAGGTGCCGAACAGCGGCGCTGCCGTGGTGACCAGCGCGTTCAACTGCTCCGGCCGGACCTTGGAGGGCCCACAACCGAACCGTCCGTCGGCGGGCTTGATGTTGTCCGGGATCGTGAGCTGCTCAGCCATGGTCTCTAGCGTAGACAGCGCCGGGCGGCCACCCGCACGGCAGGTTTATCGTGACCGAAATCACATGAGACACTCGACACCTGTCACGACCACAAGGCGGCTGAAGGTCTGGACGGGTAGGCGATACCTGCGGTACCGTTGTACATAACAAGCCCAAATGTAAACGTCAGTGGGGGTGTCTCCGATGGCTCAGAAAACGGCTCAGAAACCGGCCCGAACCGGCATCGTGCGGCGGTGGCGGGCCAACATGGAAGTGTCCGACGACACTGCCTACGTCGACATGCTCAACACCCTGTCGGAAGGCTCGGTGCGGCGGCACTTCAACCCTTACCTCGACATCGACTGGGACAGCCCGGAATTCAAGGTGTTCGAGAATGACCCGCGGTGGATCCTGCCGGCCACCGATCCGCTGGGCAAGCACGCCTGGTACCAGGCGCAGCCCGAGGACCTGCAGATCAAGATCGGCATGTGGCGCCAGGCCAACGTGGCGAAGGTCGGCCTGCACTTCGAGTCCATCCTGATCCGCGGCCTGCTCAACTACGCGTTCTGGGTGCCCAACGGCTCACCGGAGTACCGCTACTGCCTGCACGAGTCGGTCGAGGAGTGCAACCACACCCTGATGTTCCAGGAGATGGTGAACCACATCGGCGCCGACGTGCCCGGTATGCCGCGGTTCCTCAAGTGGCTGGCGGCGTTCATTCCGCTGGTTGCCGGCCCGTTGCCGATCCCGTTCTGGTTCGGCATCCTCGCCGGCGAGGAGCCCATCGACCACATTCAGAAGGACATCCTGCGCGAGGGCAAGACGCTGCACCCGATCATGGAGAAGGTGATGGCGATCCACGTCGCCGAAGAGGCGCGGCACATCTCGTTCGCGCACGAATACCTCAACAAGCGGGTTCCGACCCTGCCGCGCCGCAAGCGGTTCTGGCTGTCGCTGTTCGTGCCGGTCACCATGCGGATCCTGTGCTCGGCGATCGTCGTTCCGCCGAAGGCGTTCTGGCAGGAGTTCGACATTCCCCGCTCGGTGCGCAAGGACGTGTTCTTCGGGTCCGCCGACGCCCGCCGGATGCTCTCGGACATGTTCGCCGATGTGCGGATGCTCTGCCACGACACCGGGCTGATGAACCCGGTCGCCAAGCTGGTGTGGCGGATGTGCCGGATCAACGGGGCGCCGTCGCGCTTCCGGGCCCAGCCGCAGCGCGCGCACCTGTCGCGCGTCGCCTAAGCCAGCGAGCCCGCCGCCTCATGCCGCACGTCATCAGCCAGGCATGCTGTAACGACGCGTCCTGCGTCTTCGCCTGCCCGGTCTACTGCATTCATCCCAGCCCGGATGAACCGGACTTCGCCACGACGGAGATGCTCTACATCGACCCGGACGCCTGCGTGGACTGCGGCGCCTGCGTGCGGGCCTGCCCGGTCGGCGCGATCTACCCGGACACCGCGCTGCCGCCCGAACAGCTGCCGTTCATCGAGATCAACAAGTCCTACTACCCCAAGCGGCCCGAGGGGGTGAAGCTGCCGCCGACGTCCAAGCTGGCCCCGATCCTGCCGGCAGCCGAAGTGCACCAGCGCGGCAGGCATCCGCTGACGGTGGCCATCGTCGGCTCGGGTCCGGCGGCGATGTACGCCGCCGACGAGCTGCTGACCCAGCCCGGGGTGCTGGTCAACGTGTTCGAAAAGCTGCCCACCCCCTACGGCCTGGTGCGTGCCGGGGTGGCCCCGGACCACCAGCACACCAAGCTGGTCACCCGCTTGTTCGACGAGATCTCCCGGCGGCGGGGCTTCAACTTCTTCCTCAATGTCGAGGTCGGCAAACACCTGAGCCATGCTGACCTGCTTCAGTACCACCACGCCGTGCTGTACGCCTCCGGCGCGCTGCATGACCGCCGGTTAAAGGTGGACGGCATGGACCTGGCCGGCACCGGCACCGCCACCGAACTGGTCGGCTGGTACAACGGGCACCCCGACTTCGTCGATCTGCCGGTCGATCTGAGCCACGAGCGCGTGGTGATCGTCGGCAACGGCAACGTGGCACTCGATGTGGCCCGCATCCTGACCTGTGACCCCGACACGCTGGCCGGCACCGACATCGCCGATCATGCCTTGGCGGTGCTGCGCGAGTCCCGCGTGCAGGAAGTGGTGATCGCGGCCCGGCGCGGGCCGATCGACTCCGCGTTCACCCTGCCCGAACTGGTCGGCCTGACCCAGACCGCCGAGGTGGTGCTCGACGCCGAGGACCATGCCCGGGTGCGCAACGACCTGGCGACCGTCCGCGATGATTTCACCCGGCAGAAGCTGGAGATCCTGACCAAGCTGGGTGACACCTCAGCGCCGATCACCAAACCGCGCATCCGGTTCGCCTACCAGCTGACCCCTGCCCGGGTGATCGGCGAAAACCGTGCCACGGCAGTGGAATTCACGGTGACCGGTACCGGCGAAGTCCGCCGGCTTGAGGCCGGGCTGCTGTTGACCTCGATCGGCTACCACGGCACCCCGATCGCCGACCTGCCGTTCGACGACGCCGCCGGTGTGGTGCCGAACGAGGGCGGTCGCGTCGTCGACCCGGCCACCGGGCAGCCGGTTGCAGGAGCGTACGTGTCCGGGTGGATCAAGCGGGGGACCAACGGCTTCATCGGCACCAACAAATCCGACTCGCTCAAGACGATCCAAGCCCTGGTCGCCGACTACAACGCCGGGGAGCTCAGCGAGCCGATCGGCGGGCCGCGGTCGGTGGCGCGGATGGTGCACGCCCGTCAGCCCGAGGTGATCGACGCCGCCGGCTGGAAGGCTATCGACTCCTCGGAGATCGCGCGCGGCGAAGCGCAGGACCGGCCGCGGGTGAAGTTCACCCGGGTTCCCGACATGCTCGACGAGGTGGAGGATTACTCCGACGTGCCGCTGCTGCAGAACCTGCTGGGAGCGCTGCGGCGCCGCTGATCAGTGATGCCTTGGCCCTCGCGCCGAGCGTGTACTCACTGCGAAAAAACGCGCAGAATTTCGCGGTGGTGACACGTTCGGCGCAAGTACGACAACGGATCAGCCCACGGGGTGTGAAAGCCGTTCCCAGCCGGCAACCGAATCCGCGCTGCGCGGGCCGGGTCCCACATAGATCGCCGACGGGCGCACCAGCTTGCCCAGCCGCTTCTGCTCCATGATGTGGGCGCACCAGCCCGCGGTGCGGCCGCAGGTGAACATCGCCGGCATCATCGCCGGAGGCACCTCGGCGAAGTCCAGGATCACCGCCGCCCAGAACTCGACGTTGGTTTCGATGGCCCGGTCCGGACGGCGCTCCCGCAGCTCGGCGAGTGCCGCCTGCTCCAGGGCCGCGGCCACCTCGTAGCGGGGCGCGGCCAGCCGCTTGGCGGTGGCGCGCAGCACCCGGGCGCGCGGGTCCTCGGCGCGGTACACCCGGTGGCCGAAGCCCATCAGCTTCTCGCCGCGATCCAGGATGCCCTTGACCACCGCGCGGGCGTCGCCGGAGTCCTCGACCTCGGCGATCATCGGGATCACCCGGGCCGGGGCACCGCCGTGCAGCGGGCCGCTCATCGCGCCGATCGCACCGGACAGCGCCGCGCCGACGTCGGCACCGGTGGAGGCGATCACCCGGGCGGTGAAGGTGGAGGCGTTCATCCCGTGCTCGGCCGCCGATACCCAGTAGGCGTCGATCGCTTCGACGTGGCGGGGGTCGGGTTCGCCGCGCCAGCGGGTCATGAACCGCTCGGTGATGGTGGCGCAGCCGTCGATCTCCGACTGCGGCACCGGCGCCTGCGAGCCGCGCGCCGACTGCGCGACGTAGGACAGCACCATCACTGCCGCGCGCGCCAACTGGTCACGGGCGGTGGCGTCGTCGGTGTCCAGCAGCGGCTTGAAGCCCCACTGCGGTGCCAGCATCGCCACCGCGGCCTGGGCATCGACTCGCACATCACCGGTGCGCACCGACAGTTCCTGCGCCTCGGCGGGGGCCAGCGGGCGATTGAAGTCGCCATCGACCAGCAGGGCCCACACGTCGCCGAAGCTGACGCGAGAAGCCAGGTCCTCGATGTCGACACCGCGGTAGCGCAGCGCGCCGCCGTCCTTGTCCGGTTCAGCGATCTCGGTGGTGAAGGCCACCGTGCCTTCCAGGCCGGCGACGAAGTTGTCCGGGACTGCAGCAGTCATGCCTCCGATTCTCCCACTCGCAGACCCGGCAGTTGCTACCGGTCGGTAATGACGGCCGGGATGCGGAACGGCGTAGCGTTGTGCGGTGCACGAGACAGGCCCCGACAACGAGCACCTGGCGGCGATGCGAGTGGAATACCGGGAGAAGGACAACAGCGGCGACCTCGACGTGGACTGGCTCGAGGACGGCTGGGAGGTTTTGCTGCGCAACTGGATCGGCGACGCCGAACGCGCCGGCGTCCCCGAGCCCAACGCCATGGTGCTGGCCACCGTCGAGGACGGCAGACCGGTCAGCCGTTCGGTGCTGTGCAAGAACCTCGACGGCAACGGCGTCACCTTCTTCACCGACGACGGTTCGGCCAAGGCCGCCCAGCTGGCCGCCACACCGTACGCGTCGGCGACGTTTCCCTGGTATCAGTTGGGCCGCCAGGTCCACATCCGCGGCCGGGTCGCCAAGACCGACGCCGCGATCCCCGCCGAGTACTGGGCGCACCGGCCCCGGGCGTCGCAGCTGGGTTACTGGGCATCGCAGCAGTCCCAGCCGATCGCCTCGCGCGCGGCGTTGCTCGAGCAGCTCGTCGAGGTCACCGCGCGATTCGCCGACGCCGAACAGGTTCCGGTCGCGCCCACCTGGGCCGGATATGTCATCGCGCCGGAGGTGGTGGAGTTCTGGCAGGGCCGGGAAGGCCGGCTGCACAACAGGATTCGGGTGAGCGGCGGGCGCATCGAGCGCCTACAGCCCTGAGTCCGGGTCGGCTCCGGTGAGGCTGTTCGCCGACACCACGCCGCTGCGCAGCCCCGACTTTCGCCGGCTGTGGGTGGCCGGGATCCCCACCGTCATCGGGGCGAACCTGACCATCTTCGCGGTCCCGGTCCAGATCTACGCGCTCACCGGCAGCTCGGCCTACGTCGGGCTGGCGGGTCTGTTCGCGCTGGTACCGCTGGTGGTCTTCGGGCTGCTCGGCGGCGCCTGGGCCGACGCGATGGACCGCCGAACACTGCTGATCATCGCCTCCTGCGGGTTGGGGTTGGCCTCGCTGCTGCTGTGGGTGCAGGCGGTGCTCGGCGGCGGGGTCTGGCTGGTGCTGTGCCTGCTGGCCGTGCAGCAGGCCTTCTACGCGATCAACTCGCCCACCCGATCCGCGGCGATTCCGCGCATGGTCGCCGGCGGTGACCTGCCCGCGGCCAATTCGCTGAACATGACCGTAATGCAGTTCGGGGCGATCGTCGGGCCGCTGTTGGCCGGCCTGCTGCTCGGCTGGGTGGACCTGTCCACCCTGTACCTGATCGATGCGCTGACCTGCATCTTCCCCATCTGGGCGACCTTCCGGCTGGCTCCCATGCCGCCCGCCGGATCCAGCGAGAGCTCCCGGTTCGGGATGGCGGCGGTGCTGGACGGATTTCGCTATCTGGCCGGCAACACCGTGGTGCTGATGTCGTTCGTGGTGGATCTGATCGCGATGGTGTTGGGCATGCCGCGGGCGCTGTTCCCGCAGATCGCCGCCGCGGACTTCGGCGGACCGGTCGAGGGCGGCACGACGATGGCGCTGCTGGCCGCGGCGATGGCGGTCGGGGCGGTGGCCGGCGGCGTGTTCTCGGGTTGGCTGCCGCGGATCGACCGCCAGGGTCTGGCGATCGTCGTCGCGATCGTGGTCTGGGGCGCGGCGATGGCCGGCTTCGGGCTGGCGGTGGCGCGCGCCGACGGCCATACCGGTCGAGTGCTGTGGGTGGCGCTGGCGTTCCTGGCGATCGGCGGCGCCGCGGACATGGTGTCGGCGGCGTTCCGTTCGACGATGCTGCAGCAGGTCGCCTCCGATGAGATGCGGGGCCGGCTGCAGGGGGTGTTCACGGTGATCGTCGCCGGCGGTCCCCGGCTCGCCGACGCCGTGCACGGGGCGGCCGGTGCGGTGGTGGGAACGGCCGCCGCGGCGGCCGGCGGTGGGGTGCTGGTGATCGTCGGAGTGCTGCTCGCCGCCCTCGTGGCGCCGGCTTTCCTCGGCTACCGCCGGCCGGGACCGGCAGTGCCGCGATGACGGTTCCGCGATACTCGGCCCCGGGCGGGCGCGTCGGCCCCGAACCGACTACCTTTTCCTATACACGCCCGATCGACTGGTTAGCCGAATAGCGCAAAGGGGTTCCTTGTGGCCGCAACCGAAGAATCCGCCACCCTGAAGTACCCGGGCGGCGAGCTGGAGCTGCCGATCGTCCAGGCCACCGAGGGGTCCGACAGCCTGGCCATCGGTTCGCTGCTCGCCAAGACCGGCTACACCACGTTCGACAACGGCTACGCCAACACCGCGCCCGTCAAGAGCGCCATCACCTACATCGACGGCGACGCCGGCATCCTGCGTTACCGCGGCTACCCGATCGAGCAGCTCGCCGAGAAGTCCACCTTCATCGAGGTGAGCTACCTGCTGATTTACGGCGAACTGCCCACCGCCGAGCAGCTGGCGACCTTCACCGGCCGGATCCAGCGGCACACCATGCTGCACGAGGACCTCAAGCGGTTCTTCGACGGCTTCCCGCGCAACGCCCACCCGATGCCGGTGCTGTCCAGCGTGGTCAACGCGCTCTCCGCCTACTACCAGGACTCGCTGGACCCGTCCGACAACGAGCAGGTCGAGGTGTCGACCATCCGGCTGCTGGGCAAACTGCCCACCATCGCCGCCTACGCCTTCAAGAAGTCCGAGGGGCAGCCGTTCCTGTACCCGGACAACTCGCTGAGCCTGGTGGAGAACTTCCTGCGGATGACCTTCGGGCTGCCGGCCGAGCCCTATGAGGTCGACCCCGAGGTGGTCCGCGCCCTGGACATGCTGTTCATCCTGCACGCCGACCACGAGCAGAACTGCTCGACGTCGACGGTGCGGTTGGTCGGCTCGTCGCGCGCCAACCTGTTCACCTCGATCTCCGGTGGCATCAACGCGCTGTGGGGCCCGCTGCACGGCGGGGCGAACCAGGCGGTGCTGGAGATGCTGGAGCAGATCCGCGATCAGCACGGCAACGTCGGCGACTTCGTCAAGAAGGTCAAGAACCGCGAAGACGGCGTCAAGCTGATGGGCTTCGGCCACCGGGTCTACAAGAACTACGACCCGCGGGCGCGCATCGTCAAGGAGCAGGCCGACAAGATCCTCGGCAAGCTCGGCGGCGACGACGAACTGCTCGGCATCGCCAAGGATCTCGAAGAGGCCGCGCTGACCGACGACTACTTCGTCGAGCGCAAGCTCTACCCGAACGTCGACTTCTACACCGGTCTGATCTACCGGGCGATCGGCTTCCCGGCCCGGATGTTCACCGTGCTGTTCGCGCTGGGCCGGCTTCCCGGCTGGATCGCGCACTGGCGCGAGATGCACGACGAGGGCGACTCCAAGATCGGCCGGCCGCGTCAGGTCTACACCGGCTACACCGAGCGCGACTACGTCACTATCGGCGGGCGGTAACCGCCGTGACGAACCCGGGCAAGCCCCAGATCACCGTGCCGAGCGGTCCGGCCCCCACCGAACTGGTCATCGAGGACATCGTCGTCGGAGACGGCCCGGCGGCCGCGCCCGGCGCTCTGGTCAACGTGCACTACCTGGGTGTGGACTACGACACCGGCGCGGAGTTCGACAGTTCGTGGAACCGCGGCGAGTCCCTGGAGTTCCCGCTCGACGGGCTCATCGCGGGCTGGCAGGACGGTATCCCGGGAATGAAGGTGGGCGGCCGGCGCCAATTGGTGATCCCGCCCGAGCTGGCCTACGGCCCGGCCGGCACCGGACATCAACTGGCCGGCAAGACCCTGGTCTTCGTGATCGATCTGCTCGGCACCCGCTGAGTGCGCGCCCGGCTGATCACGGCGGCGCTGATCGCGGTGCTCCTGGGCGTGCCCGGCTGTGAGCGGCAACAAGATTCGCCGCCCGGCACCGATCCCGGCGTCGCGGTGCCGGTCTCGGTGGTCCGGCACGGCAACGAGATCACCGTGGCCGGGACGGTAGCGGATCCGGCGGCCCGACGGGCGCTGCTGGACGCGGTGATCACCTCGACTGACGACGTCACCGTCATCGACCGGCTCGACGTGGCGCCGGGCGTCACCACACCGGACTTCTCCGGATCGGCTCCGGTCTTCGAAGCGGCGGCCACGATCGGCGATTTCGCGTTGAGCGTCAGCGGCGACACCGTGACGCTGACCGGGACCGCGGCGAAGGCGGCCGAAGCGGCCGCCGTCGCGGACGCGGCAAAGGACGCCTGGCCGCGGGCCGGCATCGCCAACGAGCTGGCGATCGGCTAACTGAGCTCAGCGCGGCGGCGGCAGCCGCAACATCAGCCGCGCCCCGCCCATCGGGCTGTCTTCCAGCGTTGCCGTGCCGCCGTGCAATCCGGCTTGCTGAGCCACTAGGGCCAGCCCGAGACCCGAGCCCGAATGCGATGCCGTCGACCCGCGGGAGAACCGTTCGAACACCACCTGGCGCTCCTCCTCGGGAAGCCCCGTGCCGTTGTCGTCGATGGCGATCTCCACGCCCGCGCGGGAGGTGACCGCCGACAGCTGCACCTGGGTGGCGCCGCCGTGCTTGACCGCGTTGGCGATCGCGTTGTCCACCGCCAGCCGCAGCCCGGCCGGCAGCCCGACGATGATGCAGGTCGGCGATGGCACCAGCGAGACGTTCAGGTCGGGGAAGACCCGCATCGCGTCGTGCGCCGCCCGGTCGAGCAGCTCGGTGATGTCCACCGGCACCTGGTCGTCGGCCGTGGACAGTTCGCCCTGGGCCAGCCGCTCCAGCGCCGACAGCGTGGCCTCGATCCGGGTCTGGGTACGCACGACGTCGTTGAGGACTTCCTTGCGCTGATCATCAGGCAGGTCCAGGGTGGTCAGCACCTCGAGATTGGTGCGCATCGCGGTCAGCGGGGTGCGCAGCTCATGGGAGGACACCGCGGCGAAGTCGCGCGCAGACGCCAGCGCCTCTTTGGTGCGGTCCTGCTCTTTCCAGATCCGCTGCAGCATGCCGCGCATCGCCAAGGCGATCTCGACGGCTTCACTGGCCCCGCGCACCTCGATCTCCGGTCGCTCGTCGCCGGCGTCGATGGAGCGGGCCTGCTGGGCCAGCCGGCGCAGCGGCCGCACCGCGAATGCGGCCAGCAGCCAGCCCAGCACGGCGGCCGCGCCGATCGCGAACGTACACAGCAGCAGCACTCGCCGGTGCAGGTTGTTGGTGTCGGCGACGGTGGCGTCGTAGGTGGCGCCGACCGCCAGCGACCGCGGCCCCGGCCCGGGAATGTCGACGGTGCGCACCCGGTAGCGCACCCCGTCGATCTCGGTGTCGGCGTAGCCGGGCTCGAGCTCCGGCAGCACCACCGCGGAGTTCGACGTCACCTCACCCGCCCGGCGCAGGGTGATCACGGCGTCGGTGGCACCGGCCGATCGGGGCAGCTCGCCCAGACCGATCAGCGGGACCGTCAGACCGGCCGCCTCGTCGAGCCGGCGGTCCAGCCAATACTTGCGGTCGTTGGTGACCCCGACCCACACGATGGCGCCGATGATGACCGTCACGATCGCGGTGCCGATGGCGGTCGCCAGCACCACCCGGGTTCGCAGCGACGGCGTGCGGGCGAAGAGGCGCCGCAGCGCGTTCATGACGTTCATCGTGGTCCTCACTGCGTGCGCAGAACGAATCCGACTCCGCGCACGGTGTGCAGCAGCCGGGGCGCGCCACCGGCTTCCAGCTTGCGCCGCAGGTAGCCGATGAACACGTCGACGACGTTGGTGTCGGCGGCGAAGTCATAACCCCAGACCAGCTCGAGCAGCTGGGCGCGGGACAACACCGCGGTCTTGTGCTCGGCGAGCACCGCCAGCAGGTCGAACTCCCGCTTGGTCAGGTCCACGTCGACGCCCTTGACCCGGGCGCGCCGGCCCGGGATGTCGACCTCCAGTGGGCCGACGGTGATGGTCTCCGACGACGAGCTGGCCGACGACCCGCGCCGCCGCAGCATCGCCCGCACTCGCGCCACCAGCTCGGCCAGCACGAACGGCTTGACCAGGTAGTCGTCGGCGCCGGCCTCCAGGCCCGCGACCCGGTCGTCGACCGAACTGCGGGCCGACAGCACGCAGACCGGCACGTCGTCGCCCATCGCCCGCAGGGCGGTCACCACGCTGACGCCGTCCAGCACCGGCATGTTGATGTCGAGCACGATCGCGTCCGGGCGGGCCTCCTTGGCGCTGCGCAACGCTTCGGCGCCGTCGGCCGCGGTGGCCACCTCGAAACCGGACAGGCGCAGTCCGCGTTCCAGCGAGGCGAGCACATCGGAGTCGTCGTCGACGACCAGTACCCGGGGGGAGGCTGCAGCGTTGGCGGGGTTGTTCATGGCCGCCATTTTGCCTGAATGTCGCCGCTGAGCGCGGGATGCTCCTCGGGGCGGCCTAACGGTTCTAGGGTCGAGTGCGTGAATCCCGCCTCGGCGCTGCGCAGCCTGCTGCCGTACCTGCGGCCTTACCGGGCGCGGTGGCTCACCATGATCACCGTCGCCGTGGTCAGCTTGGGCGCCACCGTGGCGATCCCGCTGATGACCAAGGCCGTCATCGACGGGCCGGTGGCCCACCGCGACCAGCCCGGCCTGTGGGTGCTGGGGACGGCGGCCGCCGCGCTCGGCATCGGTGAGGCGGTGCTGTGGTTGGTGCGGCGCTGGCTGGTCGCGCACGCCACCATGGGCGTCGAAGCCGACCTCCGCAAGGATCTCTACGCCCGGCTGCAGATACTGCCGCTGACGTTTCACGGGCGCTGGCAGTCCGGGCAGTTGCTGTCGCGGATTATGAACGACCTGGCCACCATCCGCCGGTTCTTGTCGTTCGTGGTGGTGTTCCTGCTGCTCAACACCTTGCAGATCGTGGCCGTGACCACCATCCTGCTGCTGCTGTACTGGCCGCTGGGCGTGGTGGCGGCCGTGTCGATGGTGCCGGTGACGCTGGCGGTGCAGCACTTCCGGCGCCAGTACACCCGGCTGTCGCGCCGCGCGCAGGACCAGGCCGGCCAGGTCGCCACCGCCGTCGAAGAGTCCGCCGGCGGCCTGCGCACCATCAAGGCGTTCGGTCGCGAGGACTACGTGTTCGCCCAGTTCGACACCCAAGCCAAGACCCTGCGCGACCTGGGTATCGACAAGGTGGTGGTGTCGTCGAGGTTCTGGACGCTGCTGGAGGTGATCCCCAACCTCACGCTGATCGTGGTGCTGGCGATCGGCGCGTACGCGGCCGGCAACCACCTGGTCACGATGGGCACCCTGGTCGCGTTCATCACCTTGATGCTGTCGCTGGTCTGGCCGGTGTCCTCGCTGGGCTTTTTGCTGTCGGCGACCCAGGAGGCGATGACCGCCGCCGACCGGATCACCGAGATCTTCGATGCGCCCGTCGAGATCACCGACGGGCACGATCCGGTGCCGCCGTCGGGGCGACTGGAGTTGCGCGACGTCGGATTCCGCTTTGGTGACGGGCCGCGGGTGCTGCGCGGCGTCAACCTCACCGTCGAACCCGGTGAGACCGTGGCGGTGGTGGGCGCCACCGGATCCGGAAAGTCGGTGCTGGCGATGCTGCTGTCGCGGCTCTACGACGCATCCGAGGGGCAGATCCTCATCGGCGGACGCGACATCCGCTCGCTGACGCTGGCGGCGCTGCGTTCGGCGGTGATCACCGCGTTCGACGATCCGACGCTGTTCTCTATGTCGGTGGCCGAGAATCTGCGGCTGGGCCGGCCCGAGGCGAGCGACGCGGAGCTGGCCCGCGCCCTCGAGGTGGCCTCGGCCGGTTTCGTGTACGACCTGCCGTCCGGGCTCGACACCCGCATCGGCGAACAGGGGATGAGCTTGTCGGGTGGGCAGCGTCAACGGCTGTCGCTGGCCCGGGCCCTGGTGGCCGCACCGACGATCCTGGTGCTCGACGACACCCTGTCAGCGCTGGACGTGCACACCGAAGCCGACGTCACCGATGCGCTGCGCCGGGTACTGCGCGAGGGGGCGATCACCGCGATCGTGGTGGCCAACCGGGCCTCGACCGTGGCGCTGGCCGACCGGGTGGCGTTGCTTGCCGACGGGGCCGTCGTCGCGGTCGGTACCCACGCCGAGCTGCTGGCCGCGGTGCCGCGCTACCGCTACCTGCTGGCCGCCGACGACGAGCTCGACGACGGCGCCGAACACCTCGTCGACTGGGCGCGCCAGTGACACCGGCGGGCGCCCTGCTGTGGTCGCTGCTGCGCCCCTACCGCGTCGCGGTGGTACTGCTGGCGCTGATCGTGGTGGTGGAAAACGCTGCGCGCCTTGCGGTTCCGGTGCTGGCCCAGCGCGGTATCGACCGCGGCATCCCGCCGATAAGCGACGGCTCGATGCGGGTGCTGACGGTGATCATCATTGCGCTGGGGACCGTGGTGCTCACCCAGGCCGGCAGCCGGCTGCTGTTCCTGCAGTGGTCGGGACGGATCGGCCAGCGGGTGCTGCTGGAGTTGCGGCGGCGGGTGTTCCGGCACTTCCAGCGCCTGGATATCGGCTTTCACGACCGCTACACCTCGGGCCGGGTGGTCAGCCGGCTGACCAACGACATCGACGCGATCCAGGAGATGCTGCTGTCCGGGTTCGACAGCCTGGTCAGCGCTGCCCTCACGCTGGTCGGCACCGCGGTGCTGCTGGTCGTGCTGGACTGGCGGCTGGGCCTGATGTGCCTGGCCGCCTTCCCGGTGCTGGCGGCGTTGCTGCGCTGGTTCCGGACCGAGTCGTCGAAGACCTACACCGCGGTGCGGGAACACGCCGCGCGGGTGATCGTCCAGTTCGTCGAGACGATGACCGGGATCAAAGCGGTGCAGGCCTATCGCCGCGAAGCCCGCAACGAGGAGATCTTCGCCGAAGTCGCCGACCGCTACCGCGCCGTCAACGAGAAGGCGTTCAAACTGGTCGCCGTCTTCAGCCCCGGCGTCAAGCTGGTCGGCAACCTCACCACCGGCGTGGTGCTGCTCTATGGGGGCTGGCGGGTCCTGCACGGGCACATGACGATCGGGACGTTCACCGCGTTCCTGCTCTACCTGCGGATGTTCTTCGAACCGATGCAGGAGATCACCCAGTTTCTCAACACCTTCCAGTCGGCGACCTCGGCGCTGGAGAAGCTGGCCGGGGTGCTCGCCGAAAAACCCGCGGTCGCCGACCCGGACACCCCGGCCGCCCTCGGCGAGGCCCGCGGCGAGATCGCCTTGCGCGACGTGTGTTTCGGCTACCGGACCGACGCCGCGGTGCTGACCGGGCTGTCGCTGCACATCCCGGCCGGCCAGACCGTGGCGCTGGTCGGCAGCACCGGCGCCGGCAAGACGACCATCGCCAAGCTGATCGCCCGGTTCTACGACCCGACGTCGGGATCGGTGACACTCGACGGCGTCGACCTGCGGCACCTCACCCAGGCCGAGCTGCGCCGGCACGTGGTGATGGTCACCCAGGAGAACTTCCTGTTCTCCGGGACGCTGGCCGACAACATCCGCTTCGGCCGTCCCGAGGCGACCGACGCCGAGGTGGCCGCCGCCGCGGCGAGCGTGGGCGCCGAGGCGTTCATCGCCGACTTGCCCGAGCGCTATGAGACCGACGTGGCCAAACGCGGCGGCCGGCTCTCGGCGGGACAGCGTCAACTGGTGGCCTTCGCCCGCGCGTTCCTCGCCGACCCGGCGGTGCTGATCCTCGACGAGGCGACGTCGGCGCTGGACATCCCCGGCGAGCGGATGGTGCAGCGGGCGCTGCGCAGCGTGCTGGCCGACCGGACCGCGCTGGTGATCGCCCACCGGCTCTCGACGGTCGAGATCGCCGACCGGGTGCTGGTGATCGAGGGCGGGGCCATCGTCGAAGACGGGCCACCGGCCGAGCTGATCCGCGCCGAGGGGCATTACGCCGCGCTGCACGAGGCCTGGCAGCGGTCCTTGGCTTAGAGCCCGATCCGGCGGTAGCGCTGCAGTCGGGCGGCCAGGCGCTGCTCTTGGGGAACATCGCGCAGCGCGTGCAACTCGGCCGCGATGGCCGCCGACATCCGCTTGGCGAAGTCGATCGGCTCGGCGGCGGCGTCGGGATGCTCGGGCACGATCACGTCGACGATCCCGTGTGCCTTCAGGTCCGCCGACCGGATGCCTTGGGCGTCCGACAGCTCCGGGGCGTGGTCGGTGTCGCGGAACACGATGGCGCTGGCCCCCTCCGGGGGCAGCGGCGCCAGCCAGCCGTGCTGCGCCGCCAGCACCCGATCCGCCGGCACCATCGCCAGCGCGGGCCCGCCGCTGCCCTGGCCGAGCAGCACCGACACCGTCGGCACCTCCAGGGTGACCAGCTCGGCCAGGCAGGCCGCGATCTGCCCGGCCAGCCCACCCTGTTCGGCCTCCACCGACAGCGCCGGCCCCGGGGTGTCGATGGCCAGCACCAGCGGCAGCTGCAGGCCCGCGGCTAGCGCCATGCCGCGGCGGGCGTCGCGCAGTGCCACCGGATCGGTCAGGCGATCCGGCCCGCGCAGCTGGCCCAGCACCACTGCCGGCTGGCCACCGAAGCGGGCCAGCGCCAGCAGCATGGTGGCGCCGCGTTCGGCGCTTCCGGTGCCCGACAGGAAGACCCGCTCAGTCGCGCCGTGCCGCAGCAGAAACCCGCACCCCGGCCGGTCCGGGCGCCGCGACGCGCACACCGAGTTCCACGCCGGGACGTCGGGAATCGGTTCGGGAGCCGGTCGCGCCGGGGCGAGACCGGGGCCGTCGAGGATCACCTTGAGCGCCCGCGCACAGGTGCGCCGCAGCCACTTCAGCGGGATCACGCCGTCGATCACGCCGTGCGCCTGCAGATTCTCGGCGGTCTGAATGCCCGGCGGGAACGGTGCGTCGTAGAGCTGCTCATAGACCCGCGGTCCCAGAAAGCCCACCAGCGCCCCGGGTTCGGCCAGCGTGATGTGGCCGAGGGAACCCCAGGAGGCGAACACCCCGCCGGTGGTCGGGTGGCGCAGGTAGACCAGGTAGGGCAGGTGAGCGCGTTTGTGCAGCTCGACGGCGGCGGCGATCTTCACCATCTGCAGGAACGCGACGGTGCCCTCCTGCATCCGGGTGCCGCCCGAACTCGGCGATGCCAGCAGCGGCAATCCTTCGGCGGTGGCGCGCTGGATCGCCGAGGTGATCCGCTCGGCAGCGGCTACCCCGATCGAGCCGGCCAGGAAGTCGAAGTCGCTGGCGATCACCGCGACCCGTCGCCCGTTGATCCGGCCCGCGCCGGTGATGACGGCCTCGTCGCGGCCGGTGGCGGCCCGGGCGGCGGCCAGTTCGGCGGCGTAGGAGTCGCTGATCGGCAGGGTCAGCGGCTCGTCATCCCAGCTGATGAACGAGCCGCCGTCCAATACCGCCTCGCGCAGTTCGTCGGCCCCGGTCCGGCTCACAGCACGAGGCTAAACGGTCAGACGGTGTATCCGCCGTCGACGTTCCAATTGGCTCCCGTCACGAATCCCGATTCCGGGCCGGCCAGGAAACTGACCACGGCGGCAATGTCACCGGTGTGCCCGTAGTGGTCCAATGCCATGACTTGCCGCATGGCGTCGGCGAATTCGCCCCCGGCGGGATTCAAGTCGGTGTCGATCGGGCCCGGCTGCACGTTGTTGACGGTGATTCCGCGTGGCCCGAGTTCGCGGGCCAGACCGCGGGTCAGGGATGCGACCGCGCCCTTGGTCATCGCGTACACGGCCAACCCGGCCACCGGGACGCGGTCAGCGTTGATGCTGCCGATGTTGATGATCCGCGAACCCTCGCCGAGGTGACCGATGGCGCTGCGGATCGCCGAGTACACGCCGCCGATGTTGAGCGCCACCACACGGTCGAACTGCTCCTGTGGGTATTCGTCGATCGGCGCGATGTGCGCAGTCCCGGCGTTGTTGACCAGGATGTCCAGTCCGCCCAGGTCGGCAACGACCTGCTCGACCGCTGCGCCCACCTGTGCCGGATCGGCGCTGTCGGCTTGGATGGCCACCACCTTGGCGCCGTCGGCGGTCAGCTCGGCGACCAGCTTGTCGGCCTCGACGGCCGATGACGCGTAGGTGAACGCCACCGCGGCGCCGTCGGCGGCAAGCCGACGGACGATTCCCGCGCCGATTCCGCGCGAACCTCCGGTTACCAGTGCTCGGCGTCCGGCCAGGGGTGCTGTGCTCATGTCGCAGACCTCTCAAGTTTTGTTTCGAACCGCTTGGTTACAAAGTATGATCAGCTCAAGCGCGTGGACGAGCGGAAGATTCCCGCTGTGTGCGGGATCACAGAAGGTGGACCATGGCGATCGGGCGACCGCGGGAGTTCGACCCCGACACGGTTGAGGACATCGCGATGAAGTTGTTCTGGGACCGTGGTTTCGAGGGTGTGTCGATCAGTGACCTGACCGAGGCAACCGGGGTCAACCGCCGCGGCATCTACGCCGAGTTCGGCTCGAAAGAGGGCCTCTTCGAGCGGGCCACGCTGCGATACATCAACGGCCCGGGCGGCTACATGGCAGCGGCGCTCACTCGTGCGACCGCGCGCGAGGTCGCCGAAGCCATGGTGCACGGGGCAGTCGACGCGACATCCGGCAACCCGGATGGCTGCCTGCTGGTCGGAAATGCGGCCCGGTTAGCCGAGTTCCGCGATGCAGCCGCGCGCGAGCTGGCCCGCCGGTTCGACCAAGCGGTAACCGCAGGCGAGCTTTCCGACGTCGACACCTTGTTGCTGGCTCGCTGGATCAGCGCCGTCTGCCAAGGGATCTCGATCCAGGCCCGCAGCGGCGCCGACCGTGAGGAACTGCACGCGATCGCCGATCTGGCCCTGGCGGGCTGGCCGAAGCCCTGAGGTGAGAACAGCGGCGTCGAGCACCCGAACAAACTCGTTCGACACGCTTCAATAGGCTGGAGCGTCATGATCGGTATTACCCGCGACGAAGCCGTCACCACTATCGAGTTGCAGCGACCCGAGCGACGCAACGCGCTGAACTCCCAGCTCGTCACCGAACTGCGCGAGGCGATCGTGGACGCCGCCGACCACGACGTCCGGGCGATCGTGCTGACCGGGCAGGGCACCGTGTTCTGCGCTGGCGCCGATTTGTCCGGCGACGCGTTCGCCGCCGACTACCCCGACAAGCTGCGCGCCCTGCACACGGCCATCGGCGACGTGCAGGTGCCGGTGATCGGCGCGATCAACGGGGCCGCGATCGGCGCCGGCCTGCAACTGGCGATGGTCTGCGATCTGCGGGTGGCCGCCCCCGAGGCGTACTTCCAGTTCCCGGTGGCCCGCTACGGCCTGGCGCTGGACAACTGGAGCATCCGCCGGCTCTCCACCCTGGCCGGTTACGGACGGGCCCGCGCGATGCTGCTGACCGCCGAGAAACTGACCGCCGAGACGGCGCTGCTGACCGGCATGGTCAACCGGATCGGCGCGGTGGCCGACGCGCAGGCCTGGGCGCACGAGATCGCCGGGCTGGCGCCGCTGGCGCTGCAGCACGCCAAACGGGTGCTCAACGACGACGGCGCCTACCAGGAGCAGGAGCCGGTGCACAAGGAATTGTTCGACCGGGCCTGGGCCAGCCAGGATGTCATCGAAGCCCAGATGGCGCGCATCGAGAAGCGGCCGCCGAAGTTCCAGGGCGCCTAGCGGGAGGCGCGGTGATGTTGCGCGGAGCACTTCGGCTGGCGGTGGGTACGGCGTCCCTGGCCGCCGGTAGCTGGACGCTTCGCGCGCTGCGCGGCACACCCGGCGCCCTCGGTGCGGCACCGCATGTCATTGACGCGGTGGCCTCCCGGTCGCCGAACTACCGCGACGGGGTCTTCCACAACATCGAGCCGGTCGCGGTCGTCAACATGGACCGCGAACAGCAGCGCCTGATGCTGCGGGAGCTGTTCGCCGATCGCGGCGCGGCGCGGCCCGCGGCACCCGTCCCGTTGGTGGACCCTGATTTCGGCGCCGCCGAACCGCTGTCGATCACCTGGCTGGGTCATGCCACGGCGCTGATCGACGTCGACGGCTACCGCGTCCTGACCGACCCGGTGTTCAGCGAACGCTGCTCGCCGTCGGACGCCGTCGGTCCCCGGCGGCTGCACCCGCCGCCGGTCGAGCTGGCGGCGCTGCCCGCGGTGGACGCGATCGTGGTCAGCCATGACCACTACGACCATCTCGACATCGACACGATCACCGCGCTGGTCCGCAGCCAGCGGGCGCCGTTCGTGGTCCCGCTGGGGGTGGGCGCGCACTTGCGGGCGTGGGGCATTCCCTCCGGCCGGGTCATCGAACTCGACTGGGACGAGCACGTCGCGCTCGGCGAACTCACGTTGACCTGCACCCCGGCCCGGCATTTCTCCGGCCGGCTTCTGACCCGCAACATGACCCTGTGGGCGTCGTGGGTGATCGCCGGACCGGGCCACCGGGTGTACTTCGGCGGCGACTCCGGATACACCGGCAGCTTCGCTCGGATCGGCGCCGAGCACGGTCCGTTCGATGTGACCCTGATGCCGATCGGCGCCTACAACACCGCCTGGCCGGACGTCCACATGAACCCCGAGGAGGCGGTCCGGGCCCATCTGGACGTCAACGGCGGCACGCTGGTGCCGATTCACTGGTGCACGTTCCGGCTGGCGCCGCACCGGTGGGATGAGCCGGTGGAGCGGTTGCTGGCCGCCGCGCAGACCGCCGGGGTCCCGGTGGCCGTCCCGCGTCCCGGCGAGCGGATCCGGCCCCCGGCCGGCGACGTCACGCCGTGGTGGCGGATTTGACCGTCACCCGGGGCGCCGTCGGACTCACCGACGACGAAGTCGCCCAACGGGTTGCGCAGGGCCAGACCAACGACATCCCGGTGCGTGCCGCACGCAGTGTGCGCGAGATCATCCGGGCCAACGTGTTCACCCGGATCAACGCGATCCTGGGCGTGCTGCTGGCCATCGTGGCGACCACTGGATCGCTGATCAACGGACTGTTCGGGCTGCTCATCGTCTTCAACAGCGTCATCGGCATGGTGCAGGAGATCCGGGCCAAGCAGACGCTGGACAAACTGGCCATCGTCGGCCAGGCGAAACCGTTGGTGCGCAGACAATCCGGGACCGCGGAGCTCCCGGCCCGCGAGGTGGTGCTCGGCGACGTCATCGAACTCGGACCCGGCGACCAGATCGTCGTCGACGGCGAGGTCGTCGAGGTGTCCAATCTGGAGGTCGACGAGTCCCTGCTGACCGGTGAAGCCGACCCGGTCGGCAAGAGCATCGGCGATCAGGTGATGTCGGGCAGTTTCGTGATCTCCGGCAGCGGCGCCTACCGGGCCGCCCGGGTCGGCAGCGAGGCTTACGCGGCCAAACTGGCCGAGGAGGCCACCAAGTTCACCCTGGTGAAATCCGAACTGCGCAACGGCATCAACCAGATCCTGAAATTCATCACCTACCTGTTGATCCCGGCCGGGCTGCTGATCATCTACACCCAGCTGTTCACCACCGATGTGGGCTGGCGGGCATCGGTGCTGGCGATGGTCGGGGCGCTGGTGCCGATGGTTCCCGAGGGTCTGGTGCTGATGACGTCGCTGGCGTTCGCAGTCGGAGTGGTGCGCCTCGGGCGGCGGCAGTGCCTGGTGCAGGAACTGCCCGCGATCGAGGGGCTGGCCCGCGTCGACGTGGTCTGCGCCGACAAGACCGGCACCCTCACCGAGAACGGCATGCGGGTGGCCGAGGTCGCCGAACTTCCCGGCGCTAAAGGGCTTCCGGTACACGAGGCGCTGGCCGCGCTGGCCGCCGAGGATACCCGGCCCAACGCCAGCATCCAGGCCATCGCCGAGGCGTTCCCGACATCGCCGAGCTGGACGCCGAGCGGCTGCGCGCCGTTCAAGTCGGCCACCAAGTGGAGTGGCGTCTCGTTCTCTGAGCACGGCGACTGGCTGATCGGCGCCCCCGACGTACTGCTCGAACCGTCGTCGGAGGCCGCCGAACAGGCCGAACGGATCGGCGCGCGCGGCCTGCGGGTGCTGCTGCTGGGCGTCAGCGACCGGCCCGTCGATCACCCGGACGCGCCCGGGCAGGTCACCCCGGTGGCGTTGGTGGTGCTGGAGCAGAAGGTGCGGCCCGATGCCCGCGATACGTTGGATTACTTTGCCGAACAGCAAGTCTCGGTGAAGGTGATCTCCGGCGACAACGCGGTCTCGGTGGGTGCGGTGGCCGAGGAGCTGGGGCTGTCCGGGGGAGCGATGGACGCCCGGCAGCTGCCGTCCGAATCGGACCGGCTGGCCGGCGCATTGGAGGAACACACCGTCTTCGGGCGGGTACGCCCCGATCAGAAGCGGGCCATGGTGCGCGCGCTGCAGTCACGCGACCACACGGTGGCCATGACCGGCGACGGTGTCAACGACGTGCTGGCGCTCAAGGACGCCGACATCGGCGTGGCGATGGGCGCCGGAAGCTCCGCGGCGCGCTCGGTGGCGCAGATCGTGTTGCTGGACAACAAGTTCGCCACCCTGCCCTATGTGGTGGGCGAGGGACGCCGGGTGATCGGCAACATCGAACGGGTGGCGAACCTGTTCTTGACCAAGACGGTGTATTCGGTGCTGCTCGCCCTGTTGGTCGGCCTGGTCGGGCTGGCTTCGGCGCTGTTCGGCACCAAGCCGCTGCTGTATCCGTTCCAGCCGATCCACGTCACGATCGCCGCCTGGTTCACCATCGGCATCCCGGCGTTCGTCCTGTCGCTGGCGCCGAACAACGAACGGGCGCAACCGGGATTCGTGCGGCGGGTGATGAGCGGGGCACTGCCGGCCGGCCTGGTGGTGGGCATCGCCACCTTCAGCTCCTACCTGCTGGCCTACCGCGGCAGCGAAGCCACCCCGGTGCAACAGATCCAGGCGTCCACCACCGCGCTGATCACCCTGCTGATCACCGCGGGCTGGGTGCTGGCCGTCGTGGCGCGGCCGTATCAGTGGTGGCGGCTGACGCTGGTGGTCTGCTGCGGCCTGGCCTATGTGGGCATCTTCGCGATCCCGTTGGCGCGGGAGAAGTTCCTGCTGGACCCCTCCAACGTCGCGCTGACGTCGCTGGCGCTGGGGGTAGGGGCCCTGGGCGCCGCCGCTATCGAGGCGATGTGGTGGGCCCGCGGCGTGATGCTCGGTGAGCGGCCCAAGTTGTGGCGGGAGCCGGCAACGACCACAATGACCCACCGATAACGGGGATATGAGGAGAAGAAAATCACATGGCCAAGCTCTCCGGATCCATCGACGTCCCACTGCCTCCCGAGGAGGCGTGGAATCACGCGTCGGATCTGTCGCGCTATAAAGAGTGGCTGACCATCCACCGGGTGTGGCGCAGTGTGCTGCCCGAAACCCTGGAGAAGGGCACCACGCTCGAGTCGATCGTCGAGGTCAAGGGCATGCCCAACCGGATCAAGTGGACGATCGTGAACTACAAGCCCCCGACCGGGATGACCCTCAACGGCGACGGCAAGGGCGGCGTCAAGATCAAGCTGCTCGCCAAAGTCACCCCGGCCGGCGACGGCTCGAAGGTCAGCTTCGACGTTCATCTGGGCGGCCCGGCGCTGTTCGGACCGATCGGCATGCTGGTGGCTGGCGCACTGAAGAGCGACATCAATGAGTCGCTGCGCAAGTTCGTCACGGTTTTCGCTCCGGCTTAATTGGGTTGCACGCCCCGATATCCCGCAACTAAGGTGGCGGGCGTCGGTTTCACAGGAGGTATGGAATGACAGGCATCGCCGGTCTCGCGCCGTTGTCCGCGCGCTGATCACCGACGAATCGCCGTAGTCGCGTCCCGGTTGTCAGCGCCCCTGCTGACTTTCCCGGAGACCCCATGTCCATTTCTGATTTCGATTCCGTAGTCACCCTGACCGATGTCGGCTTCGACTGGCCTGACGGCAGCACCGCGCTGGCCGGCGTCAGCGGTTCGTTCGGTGCCGGCCGCACCGGCCTGGTCGGTGCCAACGGAGCCGGCAAGTCCACCCTGCTGCGGCTGATCGCCGGGGAACTCACCCCCACCGCCGGAAGCGTCACCACGGCCGGCGAGGTCGCCTACCTGCCGCAGCGGTGTCCCCTCGATGTCGATGTCTCGATCGCCGAATTGCTCGGTGTCGCTGATCGACTCGCCGCGCTTCGGGCGATCGAAAGCGGTGACACCGCGGCCGTCCATTTCGAGGTCGTGGGCGATGACTGGGATATCGAAGCCCACGCCGATGCGGCATTGCGCGACATCGGTTTCGGGTCGGGTGACCTCGACCGCCGGATCGGCGAACTGTCCGGTGGGGAGGCGATGCTGGTGGCGCTGACCGGTCTGCGGCTGGCGGCCGCCCCGATCACCCTGCTCGATGAGCCGACCAACAACCTGGATCGTGCCGCGCGTGCCGCACTGGCGCGGCTGGTCGCAGCATGGCCGGGGGCGCTCATCGTAGCCAGCCATGACACCGCGCTATTGGAGCAGATGGGCTGTACCGCAGAGCTTTACGGTGGGCGGCTCACCACCTTCGGTGGGCCCTACCGCGCGTGGCGGGCGCACCTGGACTCCGAGCAGGCCGCCGCCCGGACCGCGGCCCGCGCCGCCGAGCAGGCGGTCAAAGTGGAAAAGCGCCAGCGCATCGAAGCCGAGACCAAGCTCGTCCGTCGCAGCAGGGCGGCCCGGACGGCCCAGGAGAATAAGCGCGCCGCGAAGATCGTGATGAGCCAGAACGCCTCCAACGCACAGGTTTCGGCCGGCCGGCTGCGCAGCGACCTGGACAGCCGGGTGCGCGACGCCCAAGCCGACCTGCATGCCGCGTCCGCCCGGGTTCGCCATGATGAACACATCCGCGTCGAGTTGCCCGACCCGGACGTGGCGTCGACTCGCCGGCTGGCCGAACTGCCGGGCAGCGGCGGGCCAATCATCGTGCAGGGCCCGGAACGGATTGCCCTGGACGGCCCCAACGGGGTCGGCAAGACCTCACTGCTCGAAGCGCTGCTGGCCGGTGCGGGTGGAAGCCTGCGAACCGACCGGGTCGGCTACCTCCCGCAGCGGCTGGATCACCTGGATGACACGGCGTCCGCGTTCGACGCCGTCTCGGTGATATCGGGCAGCGAGCCGCGGGCGGTACGCGCCCAACTGGCCCGGTTCCTGCTGGACGCCGATTGTGTGGCGCGGCCGATCGGCACCCTGTCCGGCGGTGAGCGGTTCCGGGTCGCACTGGCCCAGCTGCTGCTCGCCGACCCGGTGCCGCAGCTGTTGCTGCTGGACGAACCCACCAACAACCTCGATCTGGCCAGCGTGGACCAGCTGGTCGACGCGCTGGCCGGCTACCGCGGGGCGTTCATCGTGGTCAGTCACGACGACGACTTCCTGGCCCGGCTCGGCCTGACCCGGACGCTGGTGATGCCGCGCCGCGGTGAGCTCGTCGATGCGAGTTAGTGTCACAACATGACTCGCTCGCGTCCAGGTTGGCTCATCGCGCTGTTCGCCGTGATCCTGTCGGTCAGTGCGTGGTTGCCGTGGCTGGTCACCTCGGCCAACGGCGGGGGGCGTGCCAGCGCGATCGGTGGCAGTGCCGGCAGCATCGCGTTGCCACCCCGGTTCGGCGTCGGCCAGCTGATCGTGCTGCTGGCGGCCGTACTGCTGGTGGCCGGTGCGATGATCGGCCGGGGGCTCTTCAGCACGGTGGCATCGGTTGCCGCGCTGGTGATCTCACTGGGCATCGCCGGACTGGGCGTCGGGTACTACCGGCTGAATGTCGTGGCGCCGATCACCGCCGGATACGGGCTGTACATCGGGGCGGTCAGCGTGGTCGGCGCCCTGGTCTGCTCGCTGTGGGCGTTGGTCAGCGCAGCGCGGCGATGACCTTCGCGAAGGCTTCGGCGTGGTTCTGCTGGACGGTGAAATAGCTCAACCCGTACCTGCGGCGGTATTCCCGCAACGTGTCCGCCATCTCGTGCGGTGACCCGGACAACACGGCGGGCATGGCCAGCAACTCCTGGTCTGACAGGGTCGGGGCGAACTGGCGGGTCAGCGACAGGTCGGGCAGCCCAGAGGCATCGGTCGGCACCGCCGTGATGGCCAGGTTCAGTTCCAGATCGTCGAACCGATCGCCGGCGGCCGCGCGGACAAAGGAGATCCGTTCGGCCAGTGCATCGGCCGCACCAGCTACCCGCGCCCCGGTCAGGCCGATGATGCCGGCGTGCCGGGCCGCCACGGTGAGCAGCCGATCACCGCTGCCGGCGATCAGGATCGGCACCCGCGGCTGATGCGTCGCCACATAGGTCGTCAGGTGCTCCAGGTACTCGATGCGCCGGCCGGCGCTGGGGAACGGCAACTCGGCGGCTTCGAACTCCGCCCGGACGTAGCCGGCACCGAGACCGATCTCCAGCCGGCCACCGGAGAGCAGGTCGGTGTCGGCGATGTCGCGGGTCAGCAGCGCCGGCTTGTAGAAGCAGGCGTTGAGCACGTAGGTGCCCAGCCGGATCGTCGTGGTGGCCGCCGCGGCCGCGACCAGCGCGGGGAAGGGCGCCGGGGCACCGAGATGATCGGGCACGTGGAGCACATCGAAGCCGGAGCCCTCCAGCCGTCGTCCGGTCTCGGCGAGTGCGCTCGCGGACCGGACCGCATGCAGGCCCACGCCGAAGCGAAACTGCTTGTCCACCAACTACCTCCTACACATTCCAGGAGCGGGCCGCGGCGGCCAGACCGCGCACCAGCGCCGCGGTGACCGGCGACAGGCCGTCCTCGCCGGGCGGCTGGCTGCGCGGGCTGATGCCTCGCACCCGAGGCGACAGCTCCAGCTGGGTGCCGCCGCCCCGGACCTGATTCACCGGGTTCGCCGGGTGCAAGCCCCGCAATCCCGCCGGTATCGCGTTGAGATCGGTGATGACCTGATAGCCCGGCAGATCGAGGCATTGGGCGACGTGCGCAGCCAGCCCGCGGTTGCGCCCGCCCGCCAGCAGGTGGGTACTGCGTCCGATCCGGCCATATCCGTGCAGCGACACCACGACGTCGACATGCGCGAGAAATGCGGCAAGCCGTGCGGACTCCGCGGCGAGATAGCGCGTCGAGGGCAGGTGTCGCGCATAACCCTCGGGATGCCGCACCAGATACACCGACGCGTCGGCGGCTTCGGCGGCGCGTTCGGCGATCACATCGGTCATCTGCTCCAGGCCGCCGCCGTGAATGGCCAGGAAACCGAACCGCGACCGCAGCCGGCTCTCTTCGACGACCCCGGAGTCGGACAGCAGTTCCGAAAGCGACTGCGGTGCCGCGTTATTGGCGGGCGAGGTGCGCAGCGGCCACTGGAGCGGATCCCAGCGGCGCAGAAACTCGATCCACGCCGGGGGCAGCCGGTGCTGGACGGCCGCGCCGATGATGCGCTCCAAGTAGCCGTCCCGCGGTGCGCCGGGCTGCACCCGATGGTCGATGTACACCCAGGCCGGCGCCGGCCCGTCGCTGGTGTGCACCGTCAGCCGGTCGCGGCGGTAGCGCACCGGGACACCCTCGGCGCTGTCCAACGCGGCCAGGTCGCGGGCGGATACCCGCCACAGCACCCCGTGCACCCGCGAACCCGGGAACGGCTCGACGGTGGCGACACCGCGCTGATTGATCAGCCAGTCGTGGTCGGCCAGCGTCGCCGGGCGGGGATCCGACGCCTCGGGACAGCGGCGCGCCATCTGCTGCACGCACAGGTTGGACCCGTACGCGAAGTAGATATGGGGCGCCATCGGTCGTCAGCGTGGCGGACGTGCCGGGGTTGCCGGGGGCGAGGGCGGTGGCCGGGTGTCGACGCCGGCCGTCTCAACCGGTTGCGCCGCCGGGAAAACCCACTTGCCGGACAGAATCTCCTGCCGCGGCTGGTAGAGCCGCACCAGATAGTTCCATCCCGGTGTGATCGGCAGGCAGTTGATGACGTTGGGCGAGCACCCGCCGAACTGCACGGTCACCGATCCATCTTGCGCCTTCACCGCGGTGATGTCATTGACCGAGTAGGCCTGCTGCGGGTTCTCGGTGAAGTAGCCGTTCTTGTTGTAGACGCTGACTGACCAGAAGGCTTTCACCGGAACGTTTTCGACGGTGAGCCGGTGCACCGTGTTGCCGTCGTTGCGGGCCGGGGTGACGTTGAGGTACAGCGCATCCTTTTCGGGGTTGCCGCCCCAGGCCGCGGCGGCTCCGATCAGGTGCCGCACCGGGTCGGTGTCGGCCAGGGTGCCGAACATGCCCCGGGTGTCGGGGATGGTCTCGGCCAACACCAGCAGCGCGTCGCCGACCTTCTTCTGGCTGACCGGATCCCACCGCGGTACATCGAAGCTGCCGGAGTCCTCCTGGGTCACCGTGACGTGGTCCTGCAGCCGGCGGGCCGCACCCAGATCCGCCGGATCCTTGGGGTCGGCCAGGATACGGACGACGACCATGACGTAGCGGGTGCCGACCTGCTGGTGGTCGAGGGTGTGCTCGCCGCCGCCGTAGAACATGTCGGTGACGTATTCGTCCTGGTTGATCACCTGTGCCGACATGTACCGCTCACCCGGATCGGGCAGTGTGATCGTCACCGGAGCGGCCTGCAGGTCGAACACCCCGGCCGAATACAAGGTGTCGCGGTTGGACCGCACCACCAATTGACGGTCGATCGGGGTGACATCGCGCATGTGGAAGAAGCGACCGAAGCCGTTCTCGTTGACGACGTTGGTGAATTCCTGATCGGTCACGGCCCGTACGAAGTTGTCCGGTGACACCAGCACCATGCCGTTCGGGGTGCTGCGGGGCGCCTGGTGTGCCAGCGGGTCCGGTCCGGCCTTGGTCACCGTCAGTCCGCATCCGGCGAGTGCGAGCACCGCCGCCGTCAGGCCGAACGCAGAAACCCATCGCTTCGACATGCAGCGCAACCTACCCGCCGGCGCCGGCCGATGTCGGCAGGCGCCGGCGTTTGCTCGGGAACTCTTGCACCCGGTCTGGTCCGGACGTATGGTCGGAAAATTAGATTTCGCTGTTAATCAGACGAGTAAATAGTTAATCCATAACCGGGGGAAGTGGCCGTGGACCTGACCGCGAGTGCCGGACCGAAACGCGCGCCTCGGGTTCTCGGGCGGCGGTACGGGGTTGCCGCGGCAGCACTGGGCAGTGCGCTGTCGATGGTGGCCGCCCCTGCGCTGACCATCCCCGCTCAGGCCGGGCCCGCGGTGGCGTTGACCGCGGGATATCAGCAGGCCCTCGACGCGCTGCTGGACGCCATGAAGCAGGCGCAAGCCAACGATCTGGCCCTGCCCTATGCCTCACCCGGCGACGCGGACACGCTGATGACGATGCTGCAGAACACCAACTACCAGCTACTCACCACCGGATTGTCGCGGGTCACCGAGCTGTTCAACGGCGTGTTCTTCCAATCGCCCGAAGTGGTCGCCGGGACCGTCGCCGACTCCCGCCAATACTTCGACTACTTCACCCCCGACATCAACTACCACGTCACCGCGGGGCTGGCTCCCGGTGCGACCTACGTGCTCACCGGAACCCTCGGTGGGGCGACCGAGCACATGTCGATCAGCACTATGGCCGTCACCGGTGCCACGGCACACACCATCGAGGACCTGGAACTCAACCACGGCCTGGTGGTCGATGCCAACGGCAACTTCACCATCTACATCGGGCCGGAAGCGCCGGCAGGTGCGGTCAACTTCCTGGATTCCACTGACGCCACCGTCGGCGGCGCCGCGTCCCTGCTGATCCGCGACATGACGGGCGACTGGGCCAAAGGTCCGGCCAGCATCAGCCTGCAATGTGTGGCCGACTGCCCGCCGTTCTTCTCCATCCCGGCCGGCGGATTCTTCCCCACCGACGGCGGCGGAACCGACGTGCCGACCGAGCCCGCCCACATCGGCTCCGTCGACGACGTGTTGAACATGCTGTTCAGTGCCTTCGCCCAGATCGTCGTGCCGTTCAACCAGCGCAGCATCGAAGGTGGGGCATCGGTGGGTATGGAGGTCCCCGCCAACACGATGATGACGTTGGCACCCGAGACCAGCTACGGAGTCGGTCTGGAGTCCGCGGTCGTCACTGGCGGCAACTGGGAGCTGGATCCCGGTGAGGCCCTGATCCTGAAGGTGCCGACGGTCGAGGCGGCCTACAGCGGCATCGAGTTGATGAACGTCTACGGCGGCGCGCTGCCCTACGTGATGGCCCAGACCACCCTCAACAACACCACCACGTACCACGCCGACGACGGCTACACCTATTACGTCATCAGCGCGACGAATCCGGGTGTGGCCAACTGGCTCGACACCGGCGGCCTCACCACGGGGGAGATCTTCGCGCGCTTCGAGAACGTCACCGACCGTGCCGACGCGCTCGGCCTGGGGGTGGAGACGCAGGTGGTGAACCTCGATGACTTGGGCAACAGCATCCTCCCCAGCGACACTCCGACCGTCAGCCCTGAGGAGTTCGCTGCCGACATGGCCCGGCGAGTGTTCTCCTACGACTACGCGATGGACGTCTCCCGGATCCACGCCCAGCCGGCCTGGGTGCTGCAGCATCTGGAGCTGAACGCACTATCGGCCCTGATGGGCCAGGACGACTTCGAGTCGGTGTTCGGCAGCCAGCCCTTCACCCCGATCGAGCTGCGGTTCACCGACGCGCTGAGCCCGGACTGGGATGCCGTCATGCGCAGCGTCTTCGACCACCCGATGGAAAGCCTGACCTCGGTGTGGAACGCCCTGCCCGTCCTGACCAGCGACATCACCTTGCCGATCACGCTGGCGCTGGCCCAGACCGCCATGTCGGTGGTCATGCCGCAGATGCTGCTCACCGCTATCGACGACGCGCTGTTCAATCCGAACACCAGCATCCTGGCCGGGCTGCTCAACGCCCGCGACGACCTGGCGACGGTGATCTTGAGCGGCAACGACGACTGGCCGACCGAACTGAGTGCGCAGGCGGCCCAGCAGTGGGCGAACATGGCGGACCTGATCGCGAACACCCCGAGCTTCAGTCTGGCGGACCTGTTCGGCGGCTGATCGGGCAACAGCCCCTGTCAGGGTGCTGTGAATTGAATCTTTTCGGTTATCAATGGGCTTTTCCGCTTGCTAACTTAAGCCGTCTTATTGCCTTTGCCTGGGGAAGGTTAGGCCATGACTCGTCCACGTCTCAGGGTAGGGGACCCGGCTGCACGGAAGTCGAGGGGACGATACCGCCGGCGTGCGCTCGGGATGACCGGCGCCGTCAGCGCGTTCGCGACGGTGGCAGTCGGGCAGCTGGCCACGCCCGAAGCTCATGCCGATGAGTTCGACCTGTTCATCGATCAGGTCCTCACGTCGATCACCGGTTTCCTGGAGCAAGACTGGGTAAGCGGCGCCTTGGGGTCGCAACTGGACACCGAGCTCGTCACCTGGCTCACCAGCCTCGATCCGGTTGGCGCTGTCGGCGCCGACGCGCAGTTGATGAGTCAGAACCTGCTGGTCAACCCCGGCTTCGAAATAGCCGACCCCTCCGGGTCGGGCTACAGCGGGGTCACCATCCCGGGCTGGACCGAGACCGGCACCCCGACCGTGATCGCCTACGGCACCCCGGTCGGTTACCCGTCGCCACTCTCGTCGCCGTTACCCACGGCGACGGGGTTGTTCGGCTTTCCGCAGAACGCGCCCCCGGGCGGCGGCGACAATTTCGCCGGCGGCGGACCGGTGGCCACGTCCACCATCAGCCAAACAGTCGACCTCACCGGTGCGGCCGGAACGCCGTACACGCTAAGCGCAGATCTCGGCGGCCAAACCTGGAACCCGTCTTATGCCACCGTGCAGGTCAGCTTCCTCGACGCGAACGGGCACGTGCTGGGCACCGGCTCGCTCAACCCGGTCACGGTATGGGATCGCCTGGGGTTTACCGGGTTTGAGCAACGCGAGATCACCGGGACGGTTCCGGAGGGCGCCACCTCCGCGCAGGTGACCACGACCTTCACCGACACGAACCAGTACCTCGGCGCCTACAACGGCGCCTACGCCGACAACGAGTCGTTCACCGTCGGCGATCCAAGCCTGGCCCCGGCGACGCTGCTCCCGCCGGAATCCGATGTCGGCCACTTGGATCACGTGTTCGTGATCTACATGGAGAACAAGGGCTTCGACGACCTCGTCGGCAGCCCCAACGCGCCGTACATCAACAGCTTGATCAACACCTACGGATCTGCGAACAACTACTACGCGCTGAGCCACCCCAGTGATCCCAACTACGTCCGGGTCCTGGGTGGATCGGACTTCGGCATCGACTACAACTCCGCCCCGAACTCCATCGACGCACCGAACCTCATGCAGGAAATGGATCAGGCGGGCATTTCGTGGGCCGGCTACGCGCAGAGCATGCCGTCCCCAGGTGCCATCGTGTCATCGGGTGACTACGCCGCCGACGAATTGCCCTTTACCCAATTCAGCTACGTCTACGGCAACACCCCTGATTACCTGGAAGAGCACCTGCTTCCGCTGACGCAGTTGGCCACCGATCTCGCTCACCCGAGCACCTTCCCGGGATTCACCTGGATCGCCGCCAACGAGGACAACAACATGGAAGGCCCGGTCGATACGTTTAGTGGCGTTCTGCAGTTCATCGCCACCCAGTTGACCGACCATCAGTACAACGTCGCGGCCGGTGACCAGTTCGTCCAGCAAGAGGTCTCCACCATCGAGAACTCCGCGACGTGGACTGACCCGACGCAGCGCGACGTCATCATCCTCACCACCGACGAGGACAACAACAATCTGTCACTGGGCTTCGGCAACCAAGGCAATCACGTTCCGATGATCGTCATCCCGAGCGCGGGCGCCGTGACGGCCGGGGGGATGCAATCCGGCAACTTCACCATCGACGACTACTACAACCAATACAGCCTGATGGCCACCATCGAAGACGCCCTGCGCACCGCGCCGGGAACACTGGCCCCGCTCACCGAAAACGACATGTACGCCTCACCCATGAACGCCTTCTGGAAGTAGTGGTGCCCCTGTTGGACTTCGGGTGATGCTTGACGGATCGTCTTCGGTTGATCCTTGACACTCCAGGTTAGTGGTTAGGCCTGTT
>NZ_LZMF01000012.1:0-536 GCF_001673565.1 Mycolicibacter sinensis | reverse complement strand
TCCAACCTGACGCACGCCTGGATCGGCACCGAGCCGGTCCGCGCGACCACTCTGCAGAACTTCGCCGAGGCGTTCGCCCCGGCCGGATTTCAGCTGAACGGCATCCAGGCCGCCTTCGGTCTGGCCGAATCCGCACTGCTGGTCACCGCGATGCAGAGCCCGGAAGTCGCCGGGGTGCGCTACGTCGACCGCAACGCGCTGGGCCGCAATCAGGTGATCGACGTCGCGGCCGACGATGCCGACGCCGTGGCGATAGTGGGCTGCGGCGCGGAGCTGGACGGGATGCGGGTGCTGATCGTCGATCCGGAGACCCGGCTGCCTTGCTGCGCTGACGAAGTGGGCGAGATCTGGGCATCCGGACCCAGCGTCGGCGTGGGCTACTGGGGACGCCCCGAGGAGACCGAGCACGCCTTCAACGCGTACGTGGCCGACACCGGAGAGGGCCCCTACCTGCGCAGTGGCGACCTGGGGTTCTTCCGGGACGGCGAGCTGTTCGTCACCGGCCGGTGCAAGGACCTGATGACCATTGGCGGCTA
>NZ_LZMF01000011.1:0-4293 GCF_001673565.1 Mycolicibacter sinensis | reverse complement strand
CGGCCAGGGTGCGTACTTGGGCCAGCAGCACCTCGGGGGCCGCGGTCACCAGGCTGGCCAGCCCGCCGGTGGTGCCGTGGAAAGCGTGCAGAGCAGCGGCGCGGTCGGCGTCGTCGGGGTAGGAGACGCCGTTGCCGCCGTGGCAGTGCAGGTCGACAAAGCCCGGCACCACAACGCAATCGGCGAAATCGTCGTCGGCGCGAACCGGTCCGGGCCCGCAATCGGTGATCCGCCCGTCATCGACCGAAAGCCAGCCGGGCCGGGCGACCCGGCCGTCGAGCACCACGGCGCCGGCAGCGATCACCGACACGCCGACGCACCGATCTCCGGCGCAGGCGCTTGGTCTGCCGGCCAGCGACCGCCGTTCTCCCAGAAGTGCCGGATGTCTTCGAGCTGGCGGCCTTTGGTCTCCGGGGCGTAGCGATACACGAAGGCCAGGCTCAACAGCGCCAGCGCGCCGAATACCGCGAACGTGCCGGCGCCGCCCAGCGAGGTGAGCATGGTCAAAAACACCGCGGCAACAACGGCATTGGCCGTGAGGTTCGAGGTCAGCATCGCCGAGGATCCCATCGAGCGCAGCCGCGCGGGCAGGCTCTCCCCGGCGTACACCCACACCAGCGACCCGAAACCGAAGGTGTAGCCCACGGTGAACAGCAGCACCCCGCCGAACTTGACCGCGGCCAGCGCGTCACCGAATCTCGGGCCGGCGGCGAAGACGGCGATCAGCAGCGCATTGGCGGCGACCATCGCGGTGATCCCGGACAGCAGGATGGGGCGGCGGCCCACCCGATCGATCAACCCCAGCGAGACCAACATCGCCGCCAGAGCGGCGACCTGCACCAGCGCCGGCAGCACCAGCAGCGCGAAATCGCCTTCAAAGCCCATCTTTTCGAACAGTCGGGGACTGTAATAGACGATCGCGTTGATCCCGGTGATCTGGACGAAAAAGCCCAACGTGACCACGAACAGCGTCGCCCGCAGATACGGCGGCCGCAGCATCTCGCGCAGCACTCCGACCCCGCCGGCCTGTTCCTCGCGTAACGTCCGGCTGATCTCGGCCAGCTCCCGTTGCGCATCGGCGTTCGGTTCGATCCGCTGCAGCGTGCGGTGCGCCTCCTCGACGCGGCCCTTGAGCAGATACCAGCGGGCGGTGTCGGGAATGCGGGCCAGCAACACCGTCACCAGCACGGCGGGTACCGCGGCCAGCCCCAGCATCGCCCGCCAGCTGCCGGTGCCGGCCAGCCAGTAGGCGCACAGGTAGCCGGCGATGATCCCGATCACGGTGGCCACGCCGTAGGTGACCAGCAGCGCGCCGCGGGCATCGGCCGGCGCCGACTCGGCCACGAACACCGGCACCACCACCACCGAGACTCCGATGGTGACGCCGAGCAGCAGGCGGGCCACGGTCAGCATCGGCACCGACGTCGACGCCGCGCCCAGCAGCGCGAAGACCGCGTAGGTGATCGCCACCGCGACCATCGAGTTCTTGCGCCCGATCGTATTCGCCAGCCAACCGCCCGCGGCGGCGCCGGCGATCTCGCCGATCACCGTGGCGGTGGCCACCATCTCCTGTTGGCCGGCGGTCAGCCCCAAGTCGGCCTCGATAAATAGCAGCGCGCCGGCGATATTGGACAGGTCATAGCCGTAGATGACGCCGACGCTGGCGGCGGCCACGCCGACCAGCAGTGCCAGCGGCGAGGATCGGCGCAGTTCCCCGATTCGGCCCATCTAGCTCACCGTAAGGGATGGGCCGGGCTAACCGGCAGGCGAGTTGCCGGGGTGTCGATCGGCCAAGGTTGCGTACCAGTACGTCAATCCGGCCGCCACGAACTCGACGACGCAGGCCGCGGTGAACGACGGGTGCGGCAGACCGACGTCGGCCATCGAGATCAGCCGGGCCACCCCCAGCAGCGCCATGGTGACGGCCAACAGCCGCACCGCCCCGGCCGGGATCTGCGGCCGCCGAAACGCCTCGAGGTAGCCGAGGCCGAACCCGATCAGCAGGGCACCGGCCGCCCGGCTCTCGCTGTCCACGGTCGCGTTCACCTGCTGGCCGTCCGGAATGGCATCCAGCGAGAACGCCATCCGGCTCACCCCGATCCCGATCAGCAGAAGCCCGGCGAGCCAACCGAACGCTCGCAGGGCCTTCACCACGATGAAGCTCGGCTGGGCCGGCGATTCACCGACCGGGCGCCCATGATGAGCGCGAACACGATGATCGTGCCGAAGATGCCGACCCCGACCCGTACCGGCACCGTGTCGTCGGCCGGTGTCAGCGCCAGGGCCTGGGGGTTCGGGCCGGCGGCGTCGGCGCGCGGCGCGATCAGCGCCGGGTCGGGTTCGATCAGGGTCCCGATCCGGGTGCCCGGCGGGGTGGCGAAGCCGTAGTCGAGCAGGTGCGCGGCCTGCTGCCACGGGGGGATCGGCTGCCGGGTGCCGCGCAGCAGCACCGCCACCAGCCGACGGCCGTCCCGGGTGGCAGCGCCGACGAACGTCTGCCCGGCGTCGTCGGTGTAGCCGGTCTTGCCGCCGAGGGCGCCCGGGTAGTTGTAGAGCAGCTGGTTGTCGTTCTCCAGGGTGTAGCCGGGCACGTCGCCGTAGCCGGGGAAGTCGAAGTTTCGGGTGCCGACGATGTTGGTGAACATCGGGTTGTTCCAGGCGTAGCGGTAGAACAGCCCGATGTCGTAGGCCGAAGTGCTCATGCCGGGCCCGTCCAGCCCGGAGGGGGTGGCGGCGCGGGTGTCGCGGCCGCCCAGCTTGGCGGCCAGGGAGTTGATCTTGTGTAGTGCCGCGTCCCATCCGCCGAGTTGCATGGCGAGGGCGTGGGCGGCGTCGTTGCCCGATCCCATCAGCAGCCCGTGCAGCAACTGGTTGACGGTGAAGTTGCCGCCGGGGCCGACGCCGACCCGGGTGCCTTCGGCGTTGGCGTCCTCCTGGGTACCGGGGACGACCTTGTTCAGATCCAGCTCGTTCAGCGACGCCATCGCGGTCAGCACCTTGATCACGCTGGCGGGCCGGTGGCGGCCGTGCGGGTCGCGGGCGGCGATCACCGCGCCGCTGTCCAGGTCGGCCACCAGCCAGGCCTCGGCGGAGACGTCGCCGGGCACCGGCGGGGTATCGGGTGCGGCGATGATCCCGCAGCCGGCCAGGGCCTCCCCGCCGACCGGAGTGGCCGGCACCGGCAGCGGCAGTGGCGCCTCGCCCGCCAGCGGCACCTCCGAGGCGTCCACCGCGGGCGGGGTGCTGACCTGGTAGGGGCAGCTGACGGTTCCCGCGTTGAGCCCCGGGGTGGGGTCGGCCGCTGCCAGAGGGGCGGCGGTGGCGAGGAAACCCGCTGTCACCAGGGCTGATACCGAGCGCACAACAGTCATCGTGTGTGCAGGGTAGGGCAACGGCGCCGAGTATCGGGGGAGCCACGCTGTGACTGGTGGGGCGCTTGTTACAGCGGGAGGCTACAGCCGGAAATAAGCCAGGCCCGATCCGCCGATGCGGCCCAGCCACAGCCGGTCACCGTTCTCGACCACCCCGGTCGCCAGGCCGAAGCCCGGGTCGGTGCTGCGGAACTGGCTGAGCACCCGGCCGTCGTCGGCGTCGAACCCGATCACCCATGCCCCCGACTTCACATCCGGCAGCCAGCGATAGGGCAGCAGCCGCCACAGCAGCGTTCGCAGCACCGGCGCGCGCGGGGTGAGCCACTCCGACACCGCGCTGCGGTCGGAGACCATCGCCACCCAGATCCGCCCGTCGCGCCCGGTGGAGATGTTGTCCGGATGGCCCGGCAGCTCGCTGACCAGCGCGGTGATCGAACCGCGGCGCGGCCCGGTCAGCCAGTACTTGGACAACCGGCACCCGGTGCTCTCGGCGAACACCACCGCCGATTCGTCGGCGGTCAGCGTGACGCCGTTGGCGAAGTGCAGACCCGATGCCAGCACGGTGGCCTTTCCGTCCGGGCTGAGCTGCAGCAGGGATCCGCTGGCGCGGGCCTCGATCACCGAGGCCTTGTAGTACTCGTAACGGAACCGGTCGGTGGACTCGGTGAAATAGATTGTGCCGTCGGAGGATTCGACCGCATTGGAACAGAACATCAGCGGCCGGCCGGCCACATGGCTGACCAGGGTCTCCAGCTGCCCGCTCTTCGGGTCGTAACGCAGCAGGCCGCGGTAGCTGTCGCAGATCAGCAGCCGATGATCGCGGGTGAAGGCCAGCCCCAGCGGGCGCCCGCCGGTGTTGGTCACCACCCTGGGCGCGGTGCCGTCGGGGCCGACGGCGATGATGCGCCCGTCCTCGACGCCG
>NZ_LZMF01000010.1:0-17061 GCF_001673565.1 Mycolicibacter sinensis | reverse complement strand
CGGCCGCGCGCCACGTCGCCGCAACCGCTGGTTCGACGGGTTCATGCGGCTGGCTCGCCGACCTGGCGCTGGCGCAGGCCTACTGCTCGGAGGCGTTCGTCTTCGTCGGCGCCACCAACATTCAGGTGCACGGCGGGATCGGGTTCACCTGGGAGCACCCCGCCCACCGGTATCTGCGCCAGCGCCAGGTCGGCGAGCCAGCCGCATGAACCCGTCGAACCAGCGGTTGCGGCGACGTGGCGCGCGGCCGACACCGCGGACTCGGCCTCCAACAGCATGTCGGCGCACATGTGCTTGACGGCCTGGAAGCTGCCGATCGCCCGGCCGAACTGGTAGCGGGTCTTGGCGTAGTCGCGGGCCATCTCCATGGCGTGCCGGGCCGCACCGGCCTGCTCGCCGAGCAGCGCCACCGCGGTGCGGTCCAGCGCCGTGGTCACCGCCTGCACGCCGCTTCCGGGCGCGCCGACCGCGGTGGCCGGGGCGTCGGCGAAGCGGACGACGCAGAGCCGGCGGGACGCATCGACCGTCGTCAACGGCTCCACGGTGACGCCCGGGCCGGCGGGATCGACGGCGAAAACACCCGGTCCGCTTTCGGCGGCGGCCAAGACGTAGAGCAGGTCGGCGGAGTCGGCGTCGAGCACGTATCGCTTCTCGCCGGTCAGCAGGGGCCGGTCGGCGTCACTGCGGGCCGAGGTCGCCGGTTCAGCGGGCGGGCGGGTCGAGTTACCCTCGGCGAACGCGACCGCCACCCGAGTCGTCCCGGCGGCGATCGCCGGCAACACCGCGGCACACTGCGCCAAGTCATCCAGGGCCGTAAGAAGATTCACCGCGAGCACCGCGGTCGACAGGTACGGGCCGGCGAACAGGACCCGGCCCAGCTCCTCGGCCACCACGCCCACCTCGACCGGTCCGGCGCCGGCACCGCCGTACTCCTCGGGCACCAGCAGCCCCAGCAAGCCCATCGCGGCCAGCTCGTCCCAGCCGTCGTCGGAGCGCTTGGCCATCAAGTCGGCGACCGTGCCGCGCAGCGCGCGCAGCTCCTCGGTACCCGCCACCGGATCAGCCTTCCCGGGTGAAGGCGTTGCGCAGGCCGGCGCACTGGCTGGCGAAGAACGACCGCGACACCGGTGCGTTCGCCAGCAGCAGATCGAAACCGTGGAATGCGCCGGCGATGGTTTCGACCTCGCACGGCACGCCTGCCTGCCGAAGCCGCTCCGCGTACGCCAGGTTCTCGTCGTGGAACAGATCCAGGGTGCCCACCCCGATCCAGGCCGGTGCCAGCCTGCTCAGATCCGCACGCCGGGCCGGCACCGCGACCTGCGGATCGGCATCGCCCAGATACGCCGTCCAGCCGAATTGATTGCTCCGCGGGCTCCACAACCGGTAGCCCGGATCAGCCGGTAGCTGCGCGCTGCGGTCATCCAGCATCGGATACACCAGCAGCTGCAGCACCGGTTGGACCTCGCCGCGGTCGACGGCCAGCTGCGCCAGGGCGGCCGCCAATCCGCCGCCTGCGCTGGCCCCGCCGATCGCCACCCGCGCCGGGTCGACTCCGGGCAGCCCGGCCAGCGTCGTCAGCCCTTCCCAGCAGTCCTCCAACCCGGCGGGGTAGGGGTGCTGGGGTGCGAGCCGGTAGTCCACCGACGCGACGGTGATCCCGAGTTTGTGGCTGAACCTGCGGCAGAGCCGATCGTCCTGGGCGGCCTGGCCGAGCACGTAGCCGCCGCCGTGGATCCACAGCAGCGCGGGTGCGGGGGCGGCGAACCCATGGTGAGGCTTATGTGGCCGAAAAATCCGGATGTTGCCGCCCGAGGGCAGCGTCAGCACCTCGATGCCGCGGGGCGTGCGACGGCCCTGGATGCCCGCGAGCGCTCGGATCATCGGCAGTGTCCGGGGCCCGATCCCGCCACGCGGCAGGAATCGGGCGGCTCTGCGCAGATCTGGATGGAACTCGGTGCTTACCATCGGCTCAGTATTGCCGGTGCCCGCTGCTTACGGCCGACAACCCGCCCGATTGTCGTTTACTCTCGGGCCAGCGCGGTACTCTCCCTTAATGACCGCTGCACCGCAGACCGGGCAGACCGGTTGGAACCTGACCGGTCGCCTGCGCTGGCTGAAGCGGGCCCGGCCCGCCGACTACCTGCTGGCTTTCAGCGTCGCTTCAGCTTCGCTGCCGGTGGTCGGGAAGCAGCTGGAACCCCTGGGCGGGATGACCGCGATGGGAGTGTGGGGCACCCGCCACATGCCGGAGTTCCTGTCCAGCGCGGCCAAAGCGTGGCTGACGCCGGGGGCCGCCACCGCCCGCAAGCGGGACCGCGAGCAGACCCAGGCGGTCTCCGAGGCCGCGTTACGCGGCGTCGTCACCGGCGCCGAGCTCGACATCGCCTGGCCGCAACCGGAGCAGGCCCCGCCGGTGTGGAAGGCATGGCAGCACCGGCGCCACATCCACCGTTCCGGCGTGCGCTACGGCAGTGACCCCGCCCAGGTGCTCGACGTGTGGGCGCCCCGAGAGCTGCCGACGACACCGGCTCCGGTGCTGATTTATGTCCCCGGCGGCGCCTGGGTGCACGGCAGCCGGATGCTGCAGGGCTACGCGCTGCTGTCGCACCTGGCCGAGCGCGGCTGGGTCTGTCTGTCCATCGACTACCGGGTCGCGCCGCACAACCGCTGGCCGCGCCACATCATCGACGTCAAGACCGCGATCGCCTGGGCGCACGCCAACGTCGACAAGTTCGGCGGCGACCGCAACTTTGTCGCGGTTGCGGGCTCCTCGGCCGGCGGGCATCTGGCCGCCCTGGCCGGGCTGACCGGCAGCCCAGTCGGCGATCGGGAATTCGCCGACCAACTCCCCGACGGCGCCGACACCTCGGTGGACGCCGTGGTCGGCATCTACGGCCGCTACGACTGGCAGGACCGGTCCACCCCCGAACGGGTCGCCTTCGTCGACTTCCTGGAACGGGTGGTGGTCGGCAGGTCGCTGCGGCGCCACCGCGACCTCTACCGCAAGGCATCGCCGATCGCGCGGGTGCATCCCAAGGCGCCCCCGTTCCTGGTGGTGCACGGCAGCGCCGACACCGTCATCCCGGTAGCGCAGGCCCGGGTCTTCGCGGACCGGTTACGGGCGGTGTCGCGCTCCAAGGTCGGGTACCTGGAGCTGCCCGGAGCAGGGCACGGTTTCGACATGACCGACGGCGCTCGCACCGGCGCGGTGAGCACGGCAATCGGGTTGTTCCTCAATCAGATTCACCGGGACCGCACCACTATCGGCGGCAAACAGGTCATCTGAGCGCCGCCCGCCGCGGTATGGTCCCTGCATGGGGATGGTGCGACGGTGAAGCGACTCAGCGGGTGGGACGCGGTGCTGCTCTACAGCGAGACGCCGAACGTGCACATGCACACCCTCAAGGTCGCGGTGATCGAGCTCGACGCTGACCGGCGCGGGTTCGACGTCGAGTCCTTCCGCCGGGTGATCCACAGCCGGCTCTACAAGCTGGATCCGTTTCGCTACCAACTGGTGGACATCCCCGGCAAGTTCCACCACCCGATGTGGCGGGAGAACTGCGAAGTCGACCTGAGCTACCACATCCGGCCGTGGTCGCTGCCCGCCCCGGGCGGTCGTCGCGAACTCGACGAGGCCATCGGGCAGATCGCCAGCACGCCGCTGGACCGCAGCCGCCCGCTGTGGGAGATGTATTTCATCGAGGGTCTGGCGAACAACCGGATCGCGGTGGTCGGCAAGATCCACCACGCCCTCGCCGACGGGATCGCCTCGGCGAATCTGATGGCCCGCGGCATGGATCTGTTGGGCGGTCCGCAGTTCGAACGGGATTCCTACGAAACCGATCCGGCCCCGAGCGGCGGCCAGCTGGTGCGTTCGGCGTTTCGCGACCACCTGCGGCAGCTGGGCAAGATCCCGGCGACCATCGGCTACACCGCGGCCGGCGTGGGGCGGGTCCGGCGCAGCACCCGAAAACTGTCCGCCGAACTGACCCGGCCGTTCACCCCGCCACCGAGCTTCATCAACCACATGCTCACCCCCGAACGCCGGTTCGCCACCGCGACCCTCGCACTGGCCGACATCAAGGCGACCAGCAAGCAATTGGGCGTCACGATCAACGACCTGGTGCTGGCCATTTCGGCGGGGGCGTTGCGCACCCTGCTGCTGCGCTACGACGGCAAGGCGGATCATCCGCTGCTCGCGTCGGTGCCGATGAGCTTCGATTTCTCCCCGGACCGGATCTCGGGAAACCGGTTCTCCGGGGTGCTGGTCGCGCTGCCGGTTGACGTCGAGGATGTGTTGGAGCGGGTGGAAAAGGCCCGGGAGGCAGCCAATCTGGCCAAGGAAGCCCACCACTTGGTCGGACCGGAGTTGGTCAGCAGGTGGTCGGCGTACCTGCCGCCGGCACCGGCGGAGTCGCTGTTCCGGTGGCTCTCAAGCCGCGACGGGCAGAACAAGGTGCTCAACCTCAACATCTCCAACGTGCCCGGCCCGCGGGAGCGCGGGAAGGTCGGCGGTGCTCTGGTCACCGAGATCTACTCGGTGGGGCCGTTGACCGCCGGAAGCGGATTGAACATCACCGTGTGGAGCTACGTGGACCAGCTCAACATCTCGGTGCTGGCCGACGGCGCCACCGTCGATGACCCGCACGAGGTGAGCACCGCCATGGTCGACGAGTTCATCGCAATACGCCGTGCCGCAGGGCTTTCCGAGAAGCTGACGCCGGTCGAGACGGCCATGGCCCCGGCCTGAGCGTCAGGCGCGCGCCTGCAACTCCCGCCGCAACACCTTGCCGGTGTTGTTGCGCGGCAACTCCTCCAGAATGGTGATCTCGCGGGGCACCTTGTAGCCGGCCAGGTTGTCCCGGACGTGCTGCTTGAGTTCCTCGGGTGTGGCGCAAGCGCCCGGCTCCAAGACGACGAAGGCCACCAGGCGCTGCCCGTAGTCGGCGTCGTCGACACCGATCACGGCGGCTTCGGCGACGGCGGCATGCTTGGTCAGCGCCTTCTCCGTCTCGATCGGGTAGACGTTCTCGCCGCCGGAGACGATCATCTCATCATCACGGCCGACCACGAAAAGCCTTCCGGTGTCATCGAAGTAGCCCAGATCGCCGGAGGCCATGAAGCCGTCGTGGAACTGCTTCGAGTCGCCACCGGTGTAGCCGTCGAACTGCGAGGAGTTCCGCACGAAGATCTGCCCGGTCTGCCCGATCGGGACGTCGGCGAAAGCGCTGTCCAGGATCCGGATCTCGGTGCCCGGTGCCGGACGACCAGCGGTGTCGGGGGAGTAGCGCAGGTCTTCGGGGGTGGCCAGCGCGATCATGCCGGCCTCGGTCGCGTTGTAGTTGTTGTAGACCACGTCGCCGAAGGCGTTCATGAACGCCGTCACCACGTCCGGACGCATCCGCGATCCAGATGCGGTGGCGAACCGCAATGACGTGCAAGGGTATTCGGCCCGGACCTCATCGGGCAAAGCCATGATCCGGTCGAACATCACCGGGACGACGCACAATCCGGTTGCGTCGTTGTCCTCCACCAGCGCCAGAGTGGCTTCCGGGTCGAACTTGCGCCGGGTGGCGATGGTGCACGCCATCGTCAAGGCCAATGCCAGCTGGGAGAACCCCCAGGCATGAAACATTGGTGCGGCGATGACGACGGTTTCCTCGGTGTGCCAAGGGATTCGGTCGAAGATGGCCGCAAGGTCGGCGATCCCGCCGCCGCCCCGCCCGGAGCGTCGTGCGCCTTTGGGCGTGCCGGTGGTTCCGGAGGTGAGCATGACCAGTTTGCCGGACCGGTTCGGTTTGGCCGGGCGCCGCCCGGTGTTGGCGTCGACCAAGTCGTCTATGGTCAGGCCGGCAATCGAGCTGTCGGTCCAACTGACTACCCGGGTGCACCCCGAGTCGACCGGCACGGCCAGATCCACTGCGGCGGTGAACTCCTCGTCGTAGCAGATCAGGTCGACGCCTTCACGGGCGACGACTTCGGCCAACGCCGGCCCGGCGAAGCTGGTGTTGAGCAACAACACGTCGGCGCCGATCCGGTTGGCGGCCGCCAGCGCCTCGATGAAGCCGCGGTGGTTGCGGCACATCAGGGCGATCGCCCGCGGCGTCCGGCCGGGCAGCCGCTGCAAACCGGCGGCCAGCGCGTTACACCGCAGGTCGAGCTCGGCGTAGGTGCATGTACCGTGCTCGTCGATGATCGCCGGACGGTCGCCGCACCGCTGGGCCGCTATGGCGATGCCGGTGGTGGTCGTGCCGCCCTCGCGGGCCGCCGCGGCGGCGATCCGCAGGTATTTGTCCGGGCGCATGGGCGCCAACAGTCCGGCCCGGGTGAACGTTGCCAGCATCGAGCCGGCCCGATTGAGCGAGTCGACCAGGGCCATCTCGCTCAGCCCAGGATCGGGAGGCGACGCTCGCGCGCCAGCTGGTCCAGGGCTTCCTGCATGACGGCACGCACGTGCGCGTCGACGACGTCGATGTCGGGATCCTCACCGAATTCGGCGACGATGTCGATCGGCTCGCAGACCTGCATGACGATCTTGGTGGGCAGCGGCAGGTTGACCGGCAACACCGCGGACAGGCCGAAGGGGAAGCCGAACGAGATCGGCAGAATCTTGACCCGCATCAGCTTGTCCAGTCGCAGCGCCTTGGCCAGGCCGGTACCGCGGGACAGGTAGAGCTGGCTCTCCTGGCCGCCGATCCCGACCGTCGGCACGATCGGCACGCCGGCGTTGAGCGCGGCACGGATGTAGCCCTTGCGGCCACCGAAGTCGATCTTGTTCTCCTCCAACGTCGGCCGGTAGACGTCGTAGTCGCCGCCGGGGAAGACCACCACCACGCCGCCGGAGCGCAGCGCCTCGTCGGCGTTCTCGTGGTTGGCCGGGATGAACCCGGTCTTGCGGAAGAAGTCAGCGGTGACGCCGGTGAAGATCAGGTCGTGGCTCAGCGTGTAGACCGGGCGCTCGTAGCCGAACGTGTCGTAGAAGCCGGTGGCGAACACCGGGACGTCCATCGCGAACAGGCCACCGGAATGGTTTGAGACCACCAGGGCGCCGCCGTTGGGGAACGACTCCAGACCCCGTACCTCGGCCCGGTGATAGCCCTTGATCAGCGGCCGCAACAGACCCATCACCCGCTCGGTCAGGCCCGGGTCCCACTTGGTGATGGGCCTGGGCACATCATCTGACCAGTCGTTGTCCGGTGTGTCCACCACGGGCCCCTTCAATTGGAACGTGTTCTAGTTTTGCCCATGCTACCGGCCCGGCCGGGGTGGTAGATAGCATCGGCGACAGTGAGAAGCTCTCGCGTCGATCTGACGGCGTACTTCGACCGCGTGCAATACCGCGGCGGCACCGAACCTACGTACGAGACAGTGGCGGCGTTGGTGGCCGCCCACGTCCGCCACATCCCGTTCGAGAATCTCGACCCGCTGACGGGTGTGCCGGTGAGTGACCTGAGTCTGCCGGCGCTGACCGCCAAGCTGGTGGTGCGCCGCCGCGGCGGTTACTGCTACGAGCACAACAACCTGATGTGCGGTGTGCTGCGCGAGCTCGGGTTCGCGGTCGACCGGCTGGCCGCGCGGGTCGTCTGGATGGCCCCGGACGGGCTGGACGGTCCGGCCCCCCCGCAGACCCACCAGGCGCTGGCGGTACGCATCCCGGGTGACGACGAGCCCTACCTGGTCGACGTCGGATTCGGCGGACAGACCCTGACGGCCCCGATCCGGCTGGTCGCCGACGAGGTGCAGTCCACGTCGCACGAGCCGTTCCGGCTGCGGGAGTACCGCGACGGCTACGTGTTGGAGTCGCTGATCGGCGAATGCTGGCGCCCGCTGTACACCTTCGGCGTGCAGCCGCGGCCGCTGATCGACATGCAGGTGGGCAGTTGGTACGTCTCGACCCACCCCGAGTCGAACTTCGTTGTGGGGCTCAGTGCGTCGTTGGTGACCGATGATGCGCGGTGGAACCTGCGTGGCCGCAACCTGGCCGTCCACGCCCGCGGCGGCACCGAGCGGGTGCGCTTCGCTGACGCCGCGCAGGTCTGTGCGGCGTTGACCGAGCGGTTCGGCATCGACTTGACCGGCCTCGGTGACGTCGAGGCTCGGGTGGCGCAGGTTCTCGACAGCTGAGCTGGCGCCGGCCCGGATGCGCTGAAACGCCGGAAGTCGCGGCGGGTCTAAGAGCATGCTTGACCCATGGGTCATTACAAGAGCAATGTCCGCGACCTGGAATTCAATCTCTTCGAGCTGCTCGGGCTGGAGCAGTGTCTGGCAGACGGCGCCTTCGGTGACCTCGACGGCGACACGGTGCGCCAGATGCTGGCCGAAGCCGCCCGGCTCGCCGAGGGGCCGGTGGCCGAGTCGTTCGCCGACAGCGACCGCAATCCGCCGGTGTTCGACCCGGCCACTCACACCGTGACGCTGCCTGAGCCGTTCAAGGCGTCGCTGCGGGCCTGGCAGGAGGGCGAGTGGTTCCGGATCGGCCTGACGGAGGACGTGGGCGGCGTGCCGGCGCCGTCGATGGTGTCCTGGGCGATCAACGAACTGGTGCTGGGCGCCAATCCAGCGGTGTTCATGTTCATGGCCGGCCCGATCTTCGCCAACATCCTCTACGGCCTGGGTAATGAGCAGCAGCGGCACTGGGCGGCCATGGCGATCGACCGGAACTGGGGCGCCACCATGGTGCTCACCGAGCCCGATGCGGGTTCTGATGTGGGTGCCGGCCGGACCAAGGCAATCGAGCAGCCCGACGGCAGCTGGCACATCGACGGCGTCAAGCGGTTCATCACCAACGGCGACAGCGACGACCTGTTCGAGAACATCATGCACATGACGCTGGCCCGTCCCGAGGGCGCCGGGCCGGGCACCAAGGGGCTCAGTCTGTTTCTGGTGCCCAAGTACCTGCCCGATCCCGAGACCGGCGAGCCCGGTGAGCGCAACGGGGTGTTCGTCACCGGCTTGGAACACAAGATGGGGCTGAAGGTTTCGACCACCTGCGAGCTGACCTTCGGCCAGCACGACGTCCCGGCGAAGGGCTGGCTGGTCGGTGACACCCGCAACGGCATCGCCCAGATGTTCCACGTCATCGAGTACGCACGAATGATGGTGGGCACCAAAGCAATCGCCACGCTGTCCACCGGATATCTCAATGCGCTGGAGTACGCCAAGACCCGTATCCAGGGAGCCGACCTGACCCAGATGACCGACAAGACCGCGCCGCGGGTGACGATCATCCACCACCCGGATGTGCGCCGTGCCCTGATGATGCAGAAGGTCTACGCCGAAGGGATGCGAGCGCTCTACCTCTACACGGCAGCCCACCAGAACCCGGATGTCGCCATGCAGGTGTCGGGCGCCGACGCCGAGATGGCCGAGCGGGTCAACGATCTGTTGCTTCCGATCGTGAAAGGGGTCGGCTCGGAGCGGGCTTATCAATACCTGACCGAAGCGCTGCAGACCTTCGGCGGATCCGGCTTCCTGCAGGACTACCCGATCGAGCAGTACATCCGCGACGCCAAAATCGACAGCCTCTATGAGGGCACCACCGCCATTCAGGCGCAGGACTTCTTCTTCCGTAAGATCGCCCGTGACCGCGGCCAGGCGTTGGGGCATCTGGTCGCCCAGATCGATGCGTTCCTCGACAGCGGAGACGCGCGCTCGGAGCTGGCTGACTCCCGCAAGCTGCTGGCCTCCGCCCTCGACGACGTGCGGGCGATGGCCACCACCATGACCGGCTACCTGCTCGGTTCGCAGCAGGACTCCCGCGAGCTCTACCGGGTCGGCCTGGAGTCGGTGCGGTTCCTGCTGTCCGTCGGGGACCTGGTGATCGGCTGGCTGCTGTTGCGGCAGGCCGAGATTGCGCTGGGCGCGCTGGATGGCGAAGTCGTCGAAAGCGATCGGAATTTCTACCGCGGAAAGATCACCGCCGCAACGTTTTTCGCCGCTACTGTGCTGCCGAGACTCAGTGTGGAGCGGCGCATCGTCGAAAATGATGACCTAGCTGTGATGGAGCTGAGCGAGGACGCTTTCTAGCACTCACCCGGCCGGTTGATTGCAAACGCAATCGGCGGTTCGCCTTGTTGGACCGTCGTCCTTGGTCGTAGATTCGCCGTTCACTTTTTCGGCGTGCGCCACGCGGAAAAACGGGAATGCAAGAAATTACGGACAAGCTGTCTTATTGACGCTAGCGTAAACGCCACCTGAGTTTCCTGAGCGTTTCCGTTAGAGAGGGCTGTCCAATGGCTGAGATTCGTCGTCGTGGGGGCAAGCGCAAGTCGGCTCGGAGGCGGGTGATCGGTTCCGCGGCATCTGTAGGGGCTTTCCTGTCATTCGGGTTGGGGCCGCTCGCGGTGGCCCCGGCGGCCAACGCGGATTTCGAGGATTTCCTCAATGACCTCTTTGACCCCAGCGCCTGGGGCAATCTCTCGACGGACTTCAACGGCCTGTTCACCGTGGACTCGAGCGTCGGTGCGGCCGATGACAGCGGTGCCGAGTGGGCCCAGATGTGGGACACCTACTTCTACGCCCCGTTGCACGACAGCCTGCAGGACTGGATCAATTCTGACTTCGGCTCGCAGGTCAACGGCGTGATCAACCAGTTGTTCGCACCGCTCACCGAGGGCTTCTGCGGGATCATCTGCAACGGTGCCGACGGCACCGCCGAGAGCATCAACGGCCAGGCCGGCGGCCTGTGGTTCGGCGACGGTGGCGACGGCTGGTCCTCGAACCTCGAAGGTGTCGCCGGCGGTAACGGTGGCCATGCCGGTGGTATCGGTGACGGCGGCGACGGTGGCGCCGGTGGTTTCGGCGCCGACGGTGGCAATGGTGGCCATGGCGGGGAGATGTGGGGCAACGGCGGTGATGGTGGTGCCGGCGGTGCCGCCACCGCGACCCTGGCGGCCGGTAACGGCGGCATCGGCGGCAGCTCGGGTCAGGCCCAGGACTTCTTCGGCATGGGCGCCATCGGCAACGGCGGTGACGGCGGCGTCGGCGGCGCGGGCTGGAACGGCACCAATGGCACCACCGGCAGCACGGCCGGCGCCAGTGGCGGCAACGGGCTGGCCGGCACCAACGGCGGTAATGGCGGGGCCGGTGGTGCCGGTTCGTCGATTCTGGGTCTGGGCGGCAACGGTGGCGCCGGCGGTGCCGGCGGTAACGGCGGCAACGGCGGGGCTGGGGCGACCGGGGCAGCCGGGACCTTCGATGACAACGGGGATGGGAGCGGCGGCACCGGTGGCAACGGCGGTGACGGTGCGCTCGGCGGCAACGGCGGTAAGGGCGGCGCGGCCGGTATCGGCGCGTCGCTGTTCGGCGCCGGCGGCACGCAGGGAGTCGGTGGCAATGCCGGCAACGGCGGGGCCGCCGGAGTGGCCGGTGACGGTGGTGCCGGCGCGGCCGGGACCGCCGCGCACGTCGACGGCGGTAACGGCGGCCAGGGTGGCGACTCGGGCACCGCTGCGGCTGCGGGCAGTGCCGGCACGGGTTCGACCAACGGCAACGCCGGCACCGCCGGTGCCGGGCCGACCGGCGGAAACGGCGGCGTCGGTGGTAGCGGCTATGACGCATCGACGGGCACCGTCGCCGGTGCCGTCGGCGGCAATGGCGGCCTTGGGGGTGACGGTGGCGCCTACGGCAACGGCGGTGACGGCGGAACGGGCGGCAGGGGCGCCAACGGTCTGGTCGGCGACGCGAGCATCGGCACCGATGGCACCACCGGCGGCGCGGGCGGTACCGGCGGTGCGGGCGGTCTCGGCGGTTCGATCGCCGGCAATGGCGGCAACGGCGGTGTCGGCGGCGCGGGTGGCACCGGTGGCGCCGGCGGCAGCGGCACCAACGGCAATGACGGCACCAACGCGGCTGCAGACAGCGGTGCCGACGGCGGGAACGGCACCGACGGCACCGACGGCACGGACGGCGGCAATGGTGGTGCCGGTGGCGCCGGAGGTGTCGGTGGCACCGCTGCCCATGGCAACGCCGGCAGCGACGGCGCCGGCGGCGTGGGCGGCGACGGCGGCGCGGCCGGCAACGCCGGTAACGGCGGCAACGGCGGCAACGGCGCCAACAGTCTCACCGAGCTCGTCGGCGGCAAGGGCGGCAACGGCGGCCAGGGCGGCGACCGCGGAACCGCAGGCACTGGCGGCCAGGGCGGCCTGAGCGGTGACAGCCAGACCCGGTCTGCTGACGGTGCCGACGGTGCCGCCGGGACCGGCGGAAACGGCGGAAACGGCGGCGATGGCAGCGGCGGCCAGGTGATCACCGTCGGCGGCGTGCAGATCGTTCAGAACGGCGCCGACGGCGGCGCCGGCGGTGCGGCCGGGGCGGAAGGCACCGGCGGTGCCGGCGGCAACGGCGGTGCCGGCGCGAATGGCACCAGCGGCAGCACCGACCCGGTGACGGGCGACGGCACGGCTGGTCTGGCCGCCGGCAACGGCGGTAGCGGCGGTGCCGGCGGTGCCGGCGGCACCACGTCGGGCGACGGCGGCGCGGGCGGTAACGCCGGTGCGGGCGGCAAGGGCGGCAATGGTGGCGCCGGCGCGGACGCCGCTGCCGACAGTGGACTCTCCGGCGGTAACGGCGGCGACGCCGGGGCCGGTGGCGCCGGTGGAGTCGGTGGGCAAGGCGGCTCGGCGACCAATGGCAACGGCGGCTCCGGTGGCAACGCCGGGGCTGGCGGTGATGCCGGCACTGCCGGAGCCGGTGGCGACGGTGCCGGTGGCGGCGATGGAGTCGTCGCCGGTAACGGTGGCGATGGTGGCGGCGGGGCTGTCGGTGGCAGTGCCGGGACGGCGGGTGCAGGCGGCAGCAGCGCCGGTGGTGGTAACGCCGGCAATGTCGGTGACAGCGCTGCCGACGGTGCCAACGCCGACGGTGGTACCGGCGGCAACGGTGGCGATGGTCAGGTGGTTGACATCGGCGGTGTGCCGGTCTCGCAGGCCGGTGGCGACGGCGGCGCCGGTGGTGCGGCCTCGACCGTCGGCAACGGGGGTGCCGGCGGTAATGGCGGCACCGGCGCCGATGGCGTTGACGGTGGCACGGATCCCAACGGCATCGGCACCGCCGGAACCGACGGCGGGGCCGGCGGCGCGGGCGGAACCGGTGGTGCCGGCGGCACCACCTCGGGTAACGGCGGAGTCGGCGGGCACGGCGGTGACGCCGGAGACGGCGGCGCTGGTGGACCTGGCGCGAACGACACCAACGGCGGTGCCGGTGGCGCAGGTGGTAACGGCGGTGCGGCCGGTGATGGCGGTACCGGTGGCACGGCCACGCAGGGCACCGGCGGCGCCGGTGGGGACGCCGGCAACGGTGGTAACGGCGGTACGGCCGGCAATGGCGGCGACGCCACCGACCCGGGCGGCATCGGCGGTGCCGGTGGCACCGGCGGCAACGCGGGCAATGCCGGCGACGGCGGCACCGGTGGTAGCGGTTCGGTCGGCGGTGGCGACGGCGGCGACGGCGGTGACCGCGGAACGGCGGGCTCCGGTGGTTCCGGTGGCACCAACGGCGACGGCAGCACGGCTGCGGACGGCGACGACGGCGCGGAAGCCTCCGACGGCGGTGACGGCGGCGCCGGCGGGGTGGGTCTGGACGGCCTGCTTATCACCAACACCGACGGCAGCGTGACTGCGCAGGCCGGCGGCACCGGCGGTGACGGCGGCAACGCCGGCCGGATCGGCAACGGCGGCGTCGGCGGTGATGGCGGCAAGGGTGCCTCTGGGTTCGGCGACGGTGGCGTCGGCGGCGCGGGTGGTGACGGCGGCAACGGCGGGTCGGGGGGCACCGAATCCGGCGACGCCGGCAACGGCGGCAACGGCGGCGACGGTGGCACCATCACCGGTGCCAACGGCGCCAACGCCGCGGCGGGTTCCAACGGCAATGGCGAGGACGGCGGCGACGGCGGCAACGGCGGTGTCGGCGGCAACGGCGGCGATGGCGGTAGCGCGGCCCACGGTGCCGGTGGTCTCGGCGGCAACGCCGGTAACGGCGGCGATGCCGGCAACGGCGGCAACGGCGGCAACGGTGCCGGCGGAAATTCGCTCAACAACCAGATCGACGGCCCGGCCGGTAACGGCGGCAACGGCGGTGACGCCGGCCAACTCGGTGGCGCGGCCGGTACCGCAGGCCACGGCGGAACCGGGGCAGACGGCAAACCGGCCGCCGATGGCCAGGCCGGGGCGGCCGGCAGCGACCGGGCCAATGGCGGCGACGGCGGTAACGGCGGCACCGGCGCCAACAGCCGGACCGGGTTTGTAATTGTCGACGGGCAGCGTGTGCCCCAACTGTTGTCGATCGCGCAAGAAGGCGGCGCGGGCGGCCACGGAGGCAATGCCACCACTCTCGGTGACGGCGGGCGCGGCGGTGACGGCGGCAAGGGCGGCGGCATCGGCCTGGGCGGCATCGGTTCCTTCAACATCACCGGCAAGGACGGCGGCGTGGGCGGTATCGGCGGCAACGGCGCCGGTGATGGCGGTCACGGCGGTGGCGGTGGCATTGGTGGCAACGGCGGCGGCACCAGCGCCAGTTCGAACAATCAGAATTTCGTCCTGGGCAATGGTGGGGCGGGCGGCGCGGTCGGCATCGGTGGCGTCAACGGCACCGGTGGTGACGGCGGCAGTGGTGGCACCGGCGGTACCTACCCGTCGCAGGGCGGGATCGGCGGCACCGGCGGCGGCGGCGGTGCAGGTGGCACCGGCACCAACGGCGGCACCGGCGGTGGTGGCGGCGGCGGTGGTGGCGGCGGGGCCGGCGACCACGGCGCGACTCCGATCACCAGCACGATCTTCGGCCACGGCGGAGCAGGCGGTGTCGGCGGTGCAGGTGGTGACGCCGATGGAGCCGGGGTTGTCGGCGGCGCCGGCGGGACCGGTGGTGTTGGCGGTGTCGGCGTCGCCAGCGATCCGCAAAGCGGAATCGGAACCGGCGGTACAGGCGGCGCGGGCGGAGCGGGTGGTCTGGTCGGGCCGAACGGCAACGGGGCCGGCGGCACCGGTGGAGCCGGCGGCAGCGGCACCAACGGCGCGACCGGCGGCGACGGCACTGCCGGCACCGCCGGCCAGGCCGACGGCACCCCCGGCTCTGCGGGCACCCCGGGGCCGAACCAGTAGCAGAGCTGATCCACCGCCCCGACCACTACGCTCGGGGCGGTGGAGCTCTACACCCGCCGCTACGGTCTGCCCGACCACGGCTACGCGATAGTCCGCTGGGCCCACGAGCTGGCCAAGGGGCGCGGCGCGGTGGTGGTGGAGCCCGACGTAGAGCGGATCCGGCGACCCGACGGCGCACTGGCCTTCGGCGACGCCGCATCGTTCAAGACGGTGCCGGACGGCCCGCTGTCGGTGCTGCGCGAGCTGCTGGATCTGGAGGCGCGGGAGATTCGGGCGTGGAGCAAGGCCGGGTTCGCTCGGTTCCACAAGCGCAGCGCCGCCAGGCAGGTCGACCGGATCTGCCGGGCGCAGGGCAGCGACGCCGCCGTCGACTGGGTGCTGGCCAACGCCACCACCGACGCCGTCGACCTCGGCGAGCTGCGAGACCGGCTCGGCGTGCGGCTCTATACCGCGGGCGGATTCACCGAGGACTTCTATCGGGCGCAGGTGGGGCGCTGCATCGAGCACCGCCGCCGGCAACAACTCAACCGCTGAGCTGTCGAACCTTGTAGGTCGACGGCCACGACACCCGGGTCTCGTCGCCGACCAATGCCGTTCCCTTCGCGCCGACGGTAACGTTGTACGCCTCCTGGCCCGGGCCGACTTCGCGGTTGGCGTGTTCTTGGGCCAGGTAGTACAGCTGATCGATCTCCAGGTCGACGAACGCGACGAAACTGGTCTTGCGCACCGCGTCGCCGAAGCCGGCGGTCATCCGGTCGGCCACGATGGCCGACGCGATCGCCGCCGCGGCCAAGATCCCGAACGGAATCACCCAGGAACACAGGTAGGTCAGCGGTGTCTCGGCGTCGCTCCGCAGGATCGGTGAAATCAGCGCCGACACCGACATGGCCGCGAGCGCACTCAGCCAGAGCCAGGTCAGCCGGTTCACGACCGGAGCGAACAGCTCGGTCTGCACCACCGCTGCGGGCAGATCCGCCTTCACGACGGCTTCCACCACGGATTTGCCCAGCACCCTGCCGGCGAGCAACGTCGCGAGCAGGCCGGCGAAACTCAGCGGCAGCACCCACCGCTGCGCGCAGCCCAACGCCAGCGGTGGCGCTGCCAGCACCGCGAACGTCGCGATGGCTCCGATCCCCACGAACCGTGCCGAGGGCTCGCGGCCGATAACCACCACGGCGACCGCAACGGCCAGCGCCACCACCGCCGCGATCAGCAGCGGCGTATTCCCCATCAGCACCCAGTACACGGCCCAGGGGGTAAACCACAGTCGCGCGCCCACGGACGGCAGTATATGGGCTTACCGTTGTCGCAACGGCAACGCGCTCAGCTGTCGAGTGTGTAGCCCATCGGCATCAGCACGCTCTTCTGCTGGGTGAAGTGCTCGACGCCCTCTTTGCCGTTCTCCCGGCCGATGCCGGAGTTCTTGTAGCCGCCGAACGGGCAGCACGGGTCGAAGGCGTACCAGTTGATCGCGTAGGTCCCGGTGCGGATCTTCTGCGAGATCTCGATCCCGCGCGGGACGTCGGAAGTCCACACACTGCCGGCCAGCCCGTACACCGAGTCGTTGGCGATCTTGATCGCGTCGTCCTCGGTGTCATAGGCGATGATCGACAGCACCGGGCCGAAGATCTCCTCCTGGGCGATGGTCATGGAGTTGTCGACGTCGGCGAACACCGTCGGCTGCACGAAGTAGCCGCCCTCCAGGCCCTCGGGACGGCCGCCGCCGCACACCAGCCGGGCACCCTCCTCGATGCCCTTGGCGATGTAGCCCTCGACCCGCTCGCGCTACGAGGAGATCGTGGAGGCGGTCAAGAACTTCGTCACCGCCATGCCGGTCGGGGTGCCCAGTGATCCGGGCGCGCAGGTCGGCGCGTTGATCAGCGAGAAGCAGCGCGAGCGGGTCGAGGGCTACATCGCCAAGGGCATCGAGGAGGGTGCCCGGCTGGTGTGCGGCGGCGGCCGTCCC
>NZ_LZMF01000009.1:0-45242 GCF_001673565.1 Mycolicibacter sinensis | reverse complement strand
AAAGCGGCGGCCGCAGCGACGGTTGCGGCCGCCGCTTCCCCCTGCCCACTTGACAAGATGTCCCCCATATCAGCGGCACAGCGTGGCGGGTACCTGCTTGAATACGCTTGGATACTTCTAGAGGCAAGGCGCCGCGGTGCGCGGCAGGTGCGCGGGTCTCCCGCGAAGGGTGAGGTGACGACAGCGATGACCATCGACAGCGGTTCCTCCGCCCCCGCTCCCCGCCCGGGCCCGCGCCCGGGCCCGCGACCCGGTCCCAAGCCGGGTGCCCGCCCCGGCCCGGTGATCGCCGGCCCGCCGGCCAGCGATCCGCACCGCTTCGGACGGGTCGACGACGACGGCACGGTGTGGCTGATCACCTCCTCCGGCGAGCGGCAGATCGGCTCGTGGCAGGCCGGTGACCCCGAGGCCGCATTCGCGCACTTCGGCCGGCGGTTCGACGACCTGAGCACCGAGGTGACCCTGCTCGAGGAGCGGCTGACCTCCGGAAGCGGCGACGCCCGCAAGATCAAGGCGTCCGCGGCGGCGCTGGCCGAGACGTTGCCGACGGCAAGTGTTCTCGGTGACGTGGACGCGCTGGCGGCACGCATCACCACGGTCAGCGAGCGTGCCGGCGCCGCCGCCGCCGCCAACCGGGCACAGCGCGATGAGCAGCGGGCCGCCGCGACCGCCCGCAAGGAGGCACTGGCCGCCGAGGCCGAGGAGCTGGCCGCGAATTCGACGCAGTGGAAAGCCGCCGGCGACCGGCTGCGCACCATCCTCGAGGAGTGGCGCACGATCACCGGCCTGGACCGCAAGACCGACGACGCGCTGTGGAAGCGCTACGCGGCGGCCCGGGACGGCTTCAACCGGCGGCGCGGGTCGCACTTCGCCGACCTCGACCGCGGGCGTGCCGGGGCGCGCGAGGAGAAGGAACGGTTGTGCAAGCGCGCCGAGGAGCTGGCCGGCTCGACGGACTGGGCGGTCACCAGTGCCGCATTCCGGGAGCTGCTCAACACCTGGAAGGCGGCCGGGCGGGCCAGCAAGGATCTCGACGAGGCGCTGTGGCAGCGGTTCAAGGCCGCCCAGGACAGTTTCTTCAGCGCGCGCAATGCCGCCAACGCCGAACGCGACGCCGAGCTGGTGGCCAATGCCACGGCGAAAGAGGCGCTGCTGGCCGAGGCCGAGCGGATCGACCCGGCCAACCAGAATGCGGCACGCGCCGCGCTGCGGTCGATCGTCACCAAGTGGGACGCGACCGGCAAGGTGCCCCGGGAGCGCTCCGCCGAGCTGGAGCGGCGGTTGCGGGCGGTGGAGAAGAAGGTCCGGGATGCCGGCGCCGCCGCCGAGGCGTCCGTGGTGGATCCCGAGGCCGAGGCCCGCGCTGCCCAATTCCGTACCCGCGCCGAACAATTCGAACGTCAGGCGCAAAAGGCCCAGGCCGCCGGCCGGGACAAGGAGGCCGCGGAGGCCACCGCCAGCGCCGAGCAGTGGCGGCAATGGGCGCAGGCCGCCGAGCAGGCACTCAACCGACGCTGACCCGGCGATGTTTGGCGCTCGGGTGCACCGGGCTAACCCCACAGTGACAACAACCGTCTCACTGGCGACCATCTCACTTGGGGGTAACTATGGCCAGCAATATCACCGCCGCACTCGACGTCAAGCGACCGATCCGCACGGTCTATAACCAATGGACCCAGTTCGAGTCGTTCCCGCTGTTCATGGAGGGCGTTGAGCGGATCCAACAACGCGACGACACCCACCTGCACTGGACGATCAAGGTCGGGCCCGCGACCCGCGAGTTCGACGCGACGATCACCGAACAGCACCCCGAAGAACGGGTGTCCTGGCGATCCGACAGCGGCCCCCGGCACGGCGGCGTGGTCACATTCCACAAGATCGACGAGGACACCACCCGGGTGACCACCCAGATGGACATCGACCCGGACGGCGTCGTGGAGAACGTCGCCGACAAGCTGAACATCCTCGACCACCGTGTCCACGCGGATCTCAAACGGTTCAAGGACTTCATCGAGAACGTGCCCGCCGAAACCGGCTCGTGGCGCGGAGACGTGCCGCGCCGCTGATGGACCCGGCCGCGCAGGTGTTTCGCTGGGGCGCCGCGGCGCGGTCCCGGCGGGTGTTTCATCCCACCGGGGTGTTGGCGACCGGCTTTCTCGAGCGGATCGCACCCGCCGACGAGGGCCTTCCGCTGGCCTCTTCGGAGGTCGTCGCTCGGATCTCCAAGGGCGCGGGCACCCCGGGGCCGCTGCCCGATGCGATCGGACTGGCCCTGCGGGCGCTGGCGGCCCCGCACGACTACTGGGACATCCTGCTGGTGTCAGCGGGTTCGGGGGCCGTGGGCCGGGCGGTCGGGTTGCGGCCCGTCGTGTCGTGGGCGGGGCTGACGATGACCACGCTCATGCCGCTGGGCTACCGCGACAGCACGTGGTGGTTGCGGGCACGGCTGAGCACGCCGGTCCACGGCTTCGGAGTGGCGCTGGGCAGCATCGGCGATCAGATCGAGCGGGACCGGGTCTGCTTCGACCTCGACCAGGCCCGCGGCACCGCGGGATTTCGCCCGCTGGCCCGGCTGGTGCTCACCGGCCTCGATCACGGCGAGGACGTGTCGTTCGATCCGGTTGTCAACACCGCACCGGGGGTGCACCTGCGGCCCCGGTGGCTCGCCGAACTGCGGGCCCAGGCCTATCGCGGCAGCCGCGACGGCAGGGACGCGCCGGCGGCTAGTCGCGCGGCGGCTGGTCCTCAGGAGGCCTGAGCTCGTCGAGCAGGCCCAGGACCTGGCGCTGCGCGGTGTTGCGGCGGCGCTCCTCTTCGGCGGCCAACTGCAGCGCGGTGCGCGACCACACCACCCGGGCCCAATGAAACGTCAGCACGATCAGCGTGACCCAGGCCAGGATGAGCCCGAAACCGGGGCCCGGATGGCCTTGGGCCACGGTCTGCCGGGACCACACGGCCAGCAGGCCGGCCACGCTGCCCACCGCTGAGCCCGCCAGCGCCACCCACGCCACCGTCCAGCGGCGGGTCAGCAGGGCCAGCATCGAGAACCCGGCGCCGAACACCAGCGCGAGCCACATGAACAGGCGCGAAGGCAGCGACACCATTGCCTCGTCGGCGCCATTGGTGGCGAACAGCACGTCCCAGCCCCGCACCGCCCCGGTGTGCGGCAGCAGAAACGATCCCAGCAGCACGAACACGCCGATCGCGACGACCAGGCCCCTACCGCCGGGGTCGATTTCGCTGGCCACCCGGCGCTCCGCGGCTTCGATGTCGGCCCGGTAGGCCTCGAAGTCCCCGTGCTCCCCGGCGTTGTCGGCTCGGCCGTTCACCGCGCGGCTCCCGGCATCTTCGGCATGCCCAGCCCGACCCCGGGCGGGGGCCCGGCGGCGATGTCGCCCGCCCTGGTGCGGCGGTGGCTCAGCAGATCCCCGTCGGCCAGCAGGTGATGCGGTGCCGCGCCGGTCACGGTCGTGGTCACCACGTCACCGGGACGCACCTGCGCGCCGCCCGGGACGAAGTGCACCAGCCGGCCGTCGCGGGCCCGGCCGCTCATCCGCGCCGTCTGCGCGTCCTTGCGCCCCTCCCCGACCGCCACCAGCAGTTCGACGGTGCGGCCGATCTGCGCCTGGTTCTCTTCCAGCGAGATCTGCTCCTGCAGTTCGATCAGCCGGTCGTAGCGTTGCTGGACAACCTCTTTGGGGAGCTGATCCGGCAACTCGGCGGCCGGCGTGCCGGGACGCTTGGAGTACTGGAAGGTGAACGCGGCGGAGAATCGGGCCGCGGCCACCACCTCCAGGGTCTCGGCGAAGTCCTGCTCGGTCTCGCCCGGGAATCCGACGATCAGATCGGTGGTGATCGCTGCATCCGGAATGGCGGCCCTGACCCGGTCGAGGATGCCCAGGTAGCGCTCGGCCCGGTAGGAGCGGCGCATCGCCCGCAGCACCGCATCCGAGCCGGATTGCAGCGGCATGTGCAGCGCGGGACAGACGTTGCGGGTCTGCGCCATCGCCTCGATGACGTCGTCGGTGAACTCGGCCGGGTGTGGGGAGGTGAACCGGACCCGCTCCAAGCCCTCGATGTCGCCGCAGGCCCGCAGCAGCGACGCGAACGCGCCGCGGTCGCGGGGTAACTCCGGGTCGGCGAACGAGACACCGTAGGCGTTGACGTTCTGGCCCAGCAGCGTCACCTCGAGAACGCCCTGGTCGGCCAGTGCGGCGACTTCGGCGAGAATGTCGTCGGGGCTGCGGTCCACTTCGCGGCCCCGCAGCGACGGCACGATGCAAAAGGTGCAGCTGTTGTTGCAGCCCACCGAGATGGAAACCCAGGCCGCGTAAGCCGATTCCCGTGCCGCCGGCAGCGACGACGGGAACTCCCGCAGCGAGTCGATGATCTCGACCTGGGCTTGCCGGTTGTGCCGGGCCCGCTCCAGCAGCACCGGCAGTGAACCCAGGTTGTGGGTGCCGAACACGACGTCCACCCACGGCGCCCGGCTGAGCACGCCGTCCTTGTCTTTTTGGGCCAGGCAGCCCCCGACCGCGATCTGCATGTCCGGGTTGCTGCGCTTGTTCGGCGCCAGGTGGCTCAAGTTGCCGTACAGCTTGTTGTCGGCGTTCTCGCGCACCGCGCAGGTGTTAAACACCACCAGGTCGGCGTCGGAGCCCGCGGCGGCACGGCGGTAACCGGCCTGTTCGAGCATGCCGGCGATGCGTTCGGAGTCGTGAACATTCATCTGACAGCCGTAGGTACGCACCTCATAGGTGCGCAGCTGTTCGGAAATCACCGGCGAACTCACCCGGACTATGGTACGGCCGCCGGCGATGACCGGATCGATCGGATTGATCAAGACCGGGTACGGCGGCGGGCGCCTCCTGGGTAGGGTCGACTGCCATGACCAGCGGCGGGCCGCCCATGATCGCCATCCGGGACGTCAACAAGTACTTCGGCAACCTGCATGTGCTCGCCGACATCAGTCTCGACGTCGCCCGCGGCGAGGTGGTGGCGATCCTCGGCCCGTCGGGCTCGGGCAAGTCGACGCTGTGCCGCACCATCAACCGCCTAGAAACCGTCGACTCGGGCACCATCGCCATCGACGGTCAGCCGTTGCCGGCCGAGGGCGCCGCCCTGGCCCGGCTGCGCGCGCAGGTCGGGATGGTGTTCCAGGCGTTCAATCTGTTTCCGCACAAGACCATCCTCGACAACGTCACACTGGCACCGATGAAGGTGCACAAGACCCCGCGGGCCGAGGCCCAGCGCAGGGCGATGGCACTGCTGGAGCGGGTCGGCGTCGCCGATCAGGCCGGCAAACACCCCGCCCAGTTATCCGGCGGTCAGCAGCAGCGGGTGGCGATCGCCCGCTCGCTGGCGATGAACCCCAAGGTGATGCTGTTCGACGAGCCGACCAGTGCGCTGGACCCGGAGATGATCAGCGAGGTGCTGGCGGTGATGAGCTCACTGGCCGAGGACGGGATGACGATGGTGGTGGTGACCCACGAGATGGGTTTCGCCCGCCGCGCCGCCGATCGGGTGGTGTTCATGGCCGACGGCGCCATCGTCGAGGACGCCGCCCCGGCAGAGTTCTTCTCCGACCCGAAGTCCGCGCGCGCCAAAGACTTTCTCACCAGAATTCTCGACCACTGATGCGCGCACCGCGGCTGTTGCATGTGCTGGCCGCCGCTGTGGCGGTGGCGTCGTTGTCGGTCGCGTGCACCGCCCACGACAGCGGCAAGATCACCATCGGGGTCAAGTTCGACCAGCCCGGGTTGAGCGTCAAGAAGCCGGACGGCACGCTCGGCGGGTTCGACGTGGACGTGGCCCGTTACGTCGCGGGCCGGTTGGGCTACCCGCCGCAGCGCATCGCCTGGCTGGAAGCCCCGTCCGGCCAACGCGAGATGCTGCTGCGCAACGGCCAGGTCGACTATGTGGTCGCCACCTATTCGATCACCGATTCGCGACGGCAAAAAGTCGACTTCGCCGGTCCCTACCTGCTGGCCGGGCAGTCCCTGCTGGTGCGCGCCGACAACACCGACATCACCGGCACCGCGTCGCTGCAACGCCACAAGAAGCTGTGCTCGGTGTCGGGATCCACTCCGGCCCAGCGGATCAAGGACCGCTATCCCGGCGTGCAGTTGCAGCGCTATGACACCTACTCGGCGTGCGTGGAGGCGTTGCGCAACAATGCGATCGACGCGGTGACCACCGACGACGTGATCCTGGCCGGGTACGCCGCCCAGAGCCCCGGGGCGTTCAAGCTGGTCGGTGGGCGGTTCTCGGAAGAGAAGTACGGGATCGGCGTGGGTAAGGGCAACGACGTTCTGCGGCAGCGGATCAATGACGCGCTCGAGCAGATGGAACGCGACGGATCCTGGCGGGCGGCGTTCGTCGACAACTTCGGCGCCGCCGGGTTCGCGGTGCCCGATCCGCCGCCGATCGAGCGATGATGTTCGCCGAGTATCGCGGCCAGATTTTTCAGGCCTTCACCGTCACCGTCGAGTTGGCGGTGCTGTCCGGGGTCTTCGCCCTGATCCTGGGCACCGGGCTGGCCGCGATGCGACTGGCTCCGGTGCCGGCGCTGCGGTGGCTCGGCGCCGGCTACGTCCACCTGGTGCGCAGCACCCCGCTGACGCTGCTGTTGCTGCTGTGTTCGTTCGGCCTCGCCCAGACGTTGGGGGTGACGCTGACCGACCCGCGGTCGCCGACGTCGATCGATGACAGCAACTTTCGGCTCGCGGTGCTCGGACTAGGGGTGTACACGGCGTCGTTCGTGTGCGAGGCGGTGCGTGCCGGCGTCAACACCGTCGGGATCGGACAGGCCGAGGCGGCCCGGTCGCTCGGACTGAGCTTCGGGCAGAATCTTCGAATCATCTTGTTGCCCCAGGCGTTTCGGGCGGTGATCATTCCGCTGGGCTCGGTGCTGATCGCGTTGACGAAGAACACCACCCTGGCTTCGGCGATCGGGGTCGCCGAGGCGGCACTGCTGATGAAGTCGATGACCGAGAACACCGCGGCGCTGATCGCGGTGGGCGCCATCTTCGCGGCCGGATTCGTCGTGCTCACCTTGCCGCTGGGCCTGCTTTTCGGGTACCTGGGCCGGCGCTGGGCGGTGACGCGATGAGCGCGGCCGCGTCGTCAACGGTGCTGTTCGACGCGCCCGGGCCGCGCGCCCGCGTTCGCCACCGCGCCATGTCGGTGGCCACGGTGCTGGCCGCGGCGTTGCTGGCCTGGCTGGTGTTTTCGCGACTGTCCGCCAAGGGCCAGCTGACCGCCGAGAAGTGGGCGCCGTTTTTGACCGCCGATCTGTGGCGGACCTACGTGCTGCCCGGGGTGGTGGGCACGCTGACCGCAGCGGCCTGGTCGATCGGGCTGGCGCTGGTCCTGGGCGTCGGCCTCGGCGTTGGCCGGTTGTCGGGGGTGCGGCCGCTGCGCTGGAGTTGTGCGGTGGTGGTGGAGTTCTTCCGGGCGATTCCGGTGCTGATCATGATGATCTTCGCCTACTTCGTCTATGGCGTGCTGGACGTGTTCCCGCCGCAGCAGCTCGCCCTGGCCGGAGTGGTCACCGGCCTGACGCTCTACAACGGCGCTGTCATCGCCGAGATCGTGCGCGCCGGGGTGCACGCCCTGCCCGCCGGACAATCCGAGGCGGCCGCCGCGCTGGGCCTGAGCTGGGGCCGCTCCATGCGGCTGGTGCTGTTGCCGCAGGCCGTCACCACCATGCTGCCGGTGCTGGTCTCCCAACTGGTGGTGGCGCTCAAAGACACCGCGATCGGCTACCAGATCACGTTCGTGGAAATGGTGCGTCAGGGCACGGTGGTCGGTTCTCAGTACAGCAATTACCTCCCGGCGCTGTTGGTGATCGCGGCGCTGATGATCACCGGAAACCTGGCGTTGTCGGCCGGCGCCATCGCACTGGAGCGCCGGCTGCGCCGCTCGCGGCACAACCCGTTGGAGGCGGCCACGATCGAGCCGGAGGGCACCCCGGGAGCTCAGGTCGTCTAGGCACTGCGCGGGCTTGGCTGGGCGTCTAGAGTCGGACCCACCAGCTAGCGACAGGAGACTCTGATGGCTCTCACCCCCAAGGACGCCTTCAATGCCGCCCGCGACATCGCCACCCACGCTGTCGAGAAGGCCTCCGACATCGTCGAGGACGCCGGCGACATCATCCGCGGGGACGTCTCCGGCGGCGTCAGTGCGATCGTCCAGGATTCCATGGAGATCGCCACTCATGCGGTCGAGCGGACCAAGGAAGTCTTCACCGACAAAAACGAGGTCGACGAGGTCTGAGTTTCAGACCCGCCGGCGCTCCCGCTCGGCAGCCAGCTCGTCACGGACCACGTCGTAGGCCATCGACGGGCTGTAGCCGCGGCGGGCCAGCATCGCCACCAGCCGCCGGGTGACGCGCATGTCGTCCTCACCGAGGGTTTCCCGACGGAGTTTGCCAACCACCAGCTGTTCAGCCCGCACGCGCTCGGCGCCGGCGTCGATATCGGCCAGCGCCCCGGCGATGACGTCTTCGGCGACGCCCTTGGTGCGCAGTTCGGCAGCCAGCACCTTTTTGCCCTTGCCCGCGTGTTCGCGCCGGGAGCGCACCCACTGCTCGGCGAAATCAGCGTCATCGATCAGGTCGGCTTTGGCCAGCCGATCGAGCACCCGGGCGCTGACGTCGTCGGGGTAACCGCGTTTGCTGAGCTGACCGGCGAGCTCGGCGCGGGTGCGAGCCCGCGCGGTGAGCAGGCGAAGGCACAGTGACTTCGCCTGCTCCTCACGCTTGGGTTCGGCCGGCTCAGAAGTCGACGGGAGCGGGCAGGACGTCATCAGCCAAACCATCGGTCAGCACGGCACCGATGCCGAGCTTCTCTTTGATCTTCTTCTCGATCTCGTTGGCCACGTCGACGTTCTCCAGCAGGTAATTACGGGCGTTCTCCTTGCCCTGCCCGAGCTGTTCACCGTCGTAGGTGAACCAGGAACCGGACTTGCGGATGAAGCCCTGATCCACACCCATGTCGATCAGCGAGCCCTCACGGCTGATGCCCCGGCCATACAGGATGTCGAACTCAGCCTGCTTGAACGGCGGGCTGACCTTGTTCTTGACCACCTTGACCCGGGTGCGGTTGCCGACCGCGTCGGTGCCGTCTTTGAGCGTTTCGATCCGCCGGACGTCCAGGCGCACCGAGGCGTAGAACTTCAAAGCCTTTCCGCCCGTGGTCGTTTCGGGAGAGCCGAACATCACACCGATTTTTTCCCGCAGCTGGTTGATGAAGATCGCGGTGGTGCCCGAATTGTTCAGCGCGCCAGTCATCTTCCGCAGCGCCTGGCTCATCAGCCGGGCCTGCAGACCGACGTGGCTGTCCCCCATCTCGCCCTCGATCTCCGCGCGCGGCACCAGGGCGGCCACCGAGTCGATGACCAGGATGTCCAGCGCGCCGGAGCGGATCAGCGTGTCAGCGATCTCCAGCGCCTGCTCACCGGTGTCGGGCTGAGACACCAGCAGTGAATCGGTGTCCACACCGAGCTTCTTGGCGTACTCGGGGTCCAGCGCGTGCTCGGCGTCGATGAACGCCGCGATCCCGCCGGCCGCCTGGGCGTTGGCCACCGCGTGCAGCGCCACCGTGGTCTTACCGGAGGACTCCGGTCCGTAGATCTCGACGACCCGGCCGCGGGGCAGACCACCGATGCCCAGCGCTACGTCCAGGGCGATCGACCCGGTCGGGATGACCGAGATCGGTTGACGCACCTCGTCGCCGAGGCGCATCACCGAGCCTTTGCCGAAGTTCTTGTCGATCTGGGCCATCGCCAGTTCGAGTGCTTTCTCGCGGTCAGGTGCTTGCGCCATGATGTCTCTCCTGTGGTTCGGTGTTCGGTTGACCGGTTCTCGGTCGGTTGGCCGTGACGCTAGCGATAGGGTCCGACAACCCGGCGAACTCTCTCCACAGTAGGCGAACGGGTGTTCGAATCAAGTCAGACACGCGGTGTGTCGGCGTGTCGAATTCCGACGGCTTACGCCACCCGCATCACGTGCGCCGAGGCCCCGATGGCGGTGTCCTCATCGCCCACCATGGTGCGCATGAACTCCACCTGCTCACGGCGCCCGCGCAGCGCCGCGCGGTCCAGCCCACCGGGCAGGATCAGCGCCGCAAGACTGCGAGCCAGGTTCACCGGCATCCGCACCAGCGGATACCACGGCAACACGAACACCGGCAAGCCCAGCTTGTGCATCGCGCGCGGCCCCAAAAAGCTGCTGGTCATCGAGAGGTGCTGGGCCCGTGCGATCCGGCGCCGCAGGCCGGGCAGGGCGCTGAAGTGCCATTGCAGCGGGTCGTCGGCCATCGGGCCGGCCAGCTGCTTGGTGGTCTCGTCGGGCGCGGAGAGCGCACCCAGGGTCTGGTAGAGGATGCGGACGCCGTCGCGGAAGCTGCCCGGCAGCCAGTCGTCGCGGACGCCCATCAGCCAGCCGACGTAGCGGGTCAGGTGGGCGATGTCCTCGAGTTCGCTCGGCGACAACACGATTCCCAGTCCCAGTCCGGCCGCGGGTGGTGCGATCAACGCGCCCACCAGGGTGGCGGCCATGTCGGTCTGGTTGACCGGCAGCCCCCATTCGTCGCTGCGCCAGTCCGGCAGGGCGGCCACGTGCCGGCGCACGTACTCGTGGATCAGCCGGACCCGGATGGTGGCCTGATAGCCGACGCCGAGCGGCTCCAATCCCCCGTCACCGGTGACGTCCATCGCCCACTGCAGGGTCTCGGCGAACCGCTTGTTCGAGCCCTTCTCCAGCACGCCGGTGCGCAGCAGGGTCTTGTTGAACGAGGAGAACTGGTAGCCGCCCAGGAAGGACACGTCGCGGGCGATGTAGGTGCCGTCGGCACCGCCTCGGCGCAGGGCCCGCTGGCCCCGGCGCACCCGCGCCATGTCGACCCAGTCCGGGATCGGCTCGAACTCCCCGAAGAACTCGCGCAGCGGCTGCGGGGCGTCGGGCACCGAAGCCAGCCCGTCGGCGAGGATCCGATCGAAGACCGCCCGCGCCTCCTTGACCCCGGACATCCACTCGACCAGCCGTTGCATCGGCTCGTCCCCGGCGGTCAGGTCCGCACCGATCTGGCGCCACCGTTCCGGCGTGGGCTTGGCGATCGCCAACACCCCGGCCAGCATCCGGATGCTGGCCGGGATCGCACCCGGCGCGTCCGGATGGCGGGTCGGGATAGCCACGACGGGCCCCACTACGGGTGACGTCATCGGCTAAGCCTCCTGCGCACATTTTGGATAACAGCCGTGTTCCAAACTTAAGCCGCAGGTAGGGTGATGTCAATGAAACGCCCGGGCGTGGTGCGCGACTACGGCGGCATCAGCGCGGTCGACCGCCGCGCCGAACGCCGGGGCAAACTGCTGGCCGCGGGCCGCCGGATCTGGGGTGAATCCGGCCTCAGCGAAGTCACCGTCCGCGGCGTCTGTACCGCCGCGGGGCTGATCCCGCGCTACTTCTACGAACAATTCAGTAATCGGGACGCGTTGCTGTTCGCCGTCTCCGACGACGTCCGTGACCAGCTGCTCGAAGCGATGGTCACCGCCGGCGTCGGTGATCCCGGCACGCTCACCGACAAGCTGCGGTCGGCGCTGACGGCCTTCCTCGACCTCATCGCCGCGGACCCCTACATTCACCGCATCGCCACCAGCGACCTGTCCGCCGTCCCCGGACTCAACGAGCACCGCGCGCGCATCCTGGATCTGATCACCGATTCGATCGTCGAGCACGCTCCCGGCGTCCTCGACGGCAAACCTCCACCGCCTGCGGAGTTACGCCGCGGCGCCTTATTCATCGTCGGCGGCGTCAATCAGATCATCGAAGCCTGGCTGGCCGACCCCGTCGAGTCCCCCGCCGAACTGGCTGCCCTCTGCTCGGACCTGTCCGTGGCCCTGGTCCGCAGCATCGTGGCACCGCACGACCACTCTCACCATTGATCGCGGGGGACGTCGAAGTCCGCGCACAGCGCCCACCACACATCGCGGGGCTCCACCCCGTCCTCGATCGCCTGCGCAGCGGTCCGGCCACCCACCGCGGCCAGCACGTGGTCGGTCAGCACCGTGGCGCCGTAGGCCGCACCGAAACGCAGCGTTACCCGCTCGTGGAATTCGGTCAGGCGCACGCGTCCCAACCTACTCAGCGCGCGAAAGTATCTCGTGACACACCTGCACCGGGTCGGCCACCTCGGCGGCGCCCTCGGCGGCCCGTCGTGCGGCGTCGCGGTAACTAGGTGAGGCCAGCACGGCACGCACCGCCTCGGCCAGTGCGGCCGGGCTCAGTGGCCGGATCAGCCGGCCGCTGCCCTGGCGCACGATGCGGTTGGCGATCTCCCATTGGTCGCCCCCGCCCGGCACCACCACCAGCGGCAGTCCGGCCAGCAGCGACTTGGCCACCATGCCGTGCCCGCCGCCGCAGATCACCAGATCGGCGCGGCTGAGCAGCTCGTCCTGGCGCCCCAGACCGGCCACGGCCCACGGCGGCAGGGGCAACTCGGGGCCGTTCAGCCGCGACACCGCGATCCGGGCGTCCGCCGGCAGCGCGTCGCCGGGCACCAGGTGCTGCACCGCCAGCTCGGCCAGCCCGGCGGCACCGGTCGACGCCGTGGACGGCGCCACCACCACCAGCGGGCCCGAGCCCGGCGGCACCGCGAGCAGCTCTTCGGTCGGCTCGAAGTGCAGCGGCCCGACCACGACGGCCTCGGCGGGCCAGTCCGGCCGGGGCACCTCGAGGGCCGGCAGCGTGGCGATCAGGCGCCGCACCGGCCCGGGATCGCGCTCCGGCAGGCCGATGCCCGCCCGGGCCTCGGCGCGCTGGCGCAGACCGGTTCGCACCGATCGTGCGGTCAGCGACCGCATCACCGCGTCGCGCAGCCGGCCCCGCACCCCGCGGCCGGGAGCCAGCCCGCTGCCGATCGGCGGCAGGCCCTTGGACGGCAGGTACAGCGGATGCGGACTGAGCTCGACCCACGGGATGCCGAGCAGTTCGGCGGCCATTCCGCCGCAGGCGGTGATCACGTCGGAGACCACCAGGTCCGGGGCCAGGTCCCGCAGCTGCTCGCGGTTCTGCTGCGCCATGCGGGCCGCCCGCCGGTGCAGCTTCTCCCCGTCGTCGGCGTCGTCGTCGTCGCTAGTGGCATCGAGGCCGAGCAGCTCGGCGGCGTCCACCCCGGCGGCGCGCGCGGTGTCGAGCCACTGCACCCCGGTCAGCAGCGTCGGCGCGTCCCCAGCCGCGACGAAGCGCCGGCACAACGCGATCGCCGGGAACGCGTGGCCGGGGTCGGGCCCGGCGACTACCACGATGCGCATCGGCCTACCGTGCCACAGGCCGGCGGGCCTAGGCTGGGAGGCATGACCGAACCGAGTGTCCAGCAGACCGCGACGGCCGACAATGTCCGCACGGTGGAGACGTTCCTCGATGCCCTCGCCGACGATGATCTCGACACCGCGGCGGCCGCACTCGCCGAGGACGTGGTGTATCAGAATGTCGGGTTGCCGACCATCTACGGCCGCAGCGCCACCATCGGGGTGTTCCGCCGGATGGCGGGCCGGGCGGCCTTCGACGTGAAAATCCACCGCATCGCTGCTGACGGCGCGGCGGTGCTCACCGAGCGCACCGATGCGCTGACCTTCGGTCCGCTGCGTCTGCAATTCTGGGTGTGCGGGGTGTTCGAGGTCCACAACGGGCGTATCACGTTGTGGCGCGACTACTTCGACTTCTTCGATATGTTCAAGGCGACGCTGCGGGCGGTGGCGGCGACCGTCTTTCCCGCGCTACGCCCGACCTTGTAGGCCGTATTGACCACCCGCCGACGACCCAACGCAATCCAATATCTCCGGTACTGCTACGGCCGCCCGCTGCCGCCGGAGATGCGGGACTGGGTTCGCAACGACCTGGCCGGCCCCGGCGCCACCATCCGGATGATCATGCGCGCCGTCGTGCCGACGACGCTGATCCTGATCCCGTTCTGGCTGTTGCCGACAGACTTCATGACGCACGTGAGCATGACGTTTCCGATCTGGTTCATGGCGATCCTGTTCTCGCATGCGCTCAACAAGGTGTGGCGCAAGCACATGCTGCGGATGCACGGCCTCGACCCGGAGCTCGCCGACGCACGCAAGCGCGAGCGCGACGCCCACATCCACCGGTCCTACGCCGAACGCTACGGCGCGCGGCCGGAATCAGTCGATCAGCGAAGCGACGACATCTAGATTCGGGGCAGCTCGGCGAGCTCGTCGAACGCCTGCGCCCAGCCCAGCATGCGGTCGGTCGCGGTGGTCAGCTCCTCGCGGTAACGCTGCTGCGACATCGGCGAATTCATTGGATCGCCGGTCGGCGTGGATGAGCTGTCGTTCGCCGATGCGACCAGTTGCGCTGCGGCGGTCACCATTTCGTTGTACTGGCGAACGCCGGCACTCAACTGTGCGGTGAACGCATTGATCGTCGGCACCAGGTATTCGCGCGATTGCGCGCTGTGTTGCACGGCGCGCTCCATCGACACCACCTGGGCGGCGGTGGCCGCCATCGTCGACGCGGCCCCGTTGACGGCGGCGGTCAGTTCGGTGATCTCACCGGCGGGCAGCAACCGGCCGCGCTCCAGTACGCCCAGCAGCGACACCATGCCGCGCTCGGAGGCGCCCAGCGCATACATCGCCGGTCGCGCCGCCGACCCGGGCGGCGGCAGGCGCCGCGCGGTGACGGTGCGCGCCGCGGGCAGTGGCACCGAGCGCAGCCAGCGGTACCGCAGCAACAGCAGCGTTGCCGGCGCGGCCGCACCCGCGGCGACCAGCCCGGTGATCAGCAGCACCCACCACGGGGTGGCCCAGGACGCCAGGACAGCCGTCACAGCCAACCAGAACCCGCAGGCGGCACCGAAGAGCACTCCCAAACGCAGCGCCCACCGACGCTTGCGCAGCAATCTGGCCCGTGGGTCGGCGATCGCACCCAGCTTGTCGGCCAGGACGTCGGCAGCTTCGCTGGCACGGTCGACAGCGCGCTGAAGTAGGGCGCCCCGGCTCCGGCCTCGCAGCCCTCCGACTCTCACGGCCATCGACTACCGGTCCAGCGGATTCTCGGGAGTGAGGTCGGCGCCCGACTGCGGAGCCGCCGGGGTGGGCGGGGCCGGTGCGGCGGCGGTGCCGCCGGCCGGTAGCGACTCACCGCGCATCGACGCGCGGATCTGCTCCAACCGGGAGTGGCCGGCCATCTGCACGCCGGCCTGTTCCACCTCGAGCATCCGGCCCTGCACCGACCCTCTCGCCAGTTCCGCTTCGCCGAGTGCGTTGGCGTAACGCCGTTCGATCTTGTCGCGCACCTCATCGAGGCTGGGGGTGGTGCCCGGCGCGGCGATCTCGCTCATCGACCGCAGCGACGCGCTCACCTGCTCCTGCATCTTGGCCTGTTCGAGCTGGCTGAGCAGCTTGGTGCGCTCAGCGATCTTCTGCTGCAACACCATCGCGTTCTGCTCGACGGCCTTCTTGGCCTGACCGGCAGCGGTCAGCGCTTGGTCATGCAGCGCCTTGAGGTCTTCCACGCTCTGCTCGGCAGTCACCAACTGAGCCGCGAACGCCTCGGCGGCGTTGTTGTATTCGGTGGCCTTGGCGCTGTCTCCCGACGCGGTGGCCTGGTCGGCCAGCGTCAGCGCCTGGCGCACGTTGACCTGAAGCTTCTCGATGTCGGCCAGCTGCCGGTTCAGTCGCATCTCCAGCTGCCGCTGGTTGCCGATGACCTGGGCGGCCTGCTGGGTGAGTGCCTGGTGTTGCCGCTGCGCCTCTTCGATCGCCTGCTGGATCTGCACCTTCGGATCGGCGTGCTCGTCGATCTTGGCGTTGAACAGCGCCATCACGTACTTCCACGCCTTGACGAACGGGTTGGCCATCAGTCAGCTCCGTCTGGTTGTTTGCGATGCGGTCTGCCGCTAACTTATCGGTTCGGTGGTACCCGGGTGAAGCTTCGACACGTCACGCCGAGGCCATCGCCCGGATCGGCGGGATGACGACCTTGGTACCGGCATCGATACGGCTGACCCCGAGGTTCCGCTCGGCCCGCTCGGCCCGCGCCAACCGGTTGCCGGCATCGAAGAGCACCGCCGACAACGGGATCCGCAACGCCGCGCAGATCGCGTTGAGCAACTCGCTGGACGCCTCCTTGCGGCCGCGCTCGACCTCTGAGAGGTAACCCAGACTGACCCGCGCCGAATCCGACACCTCGCGCAGGGTGCGCCCCTGCTCCGTTCGGGCCTGGCGCAACACCTCGCCGACCGATTCCCGCAGCAAAGCCGTCATCGTGTACTCCTTAATCGGGTCAACCCTGCAAAACCGACAGTCACCAAGGTCAACGCCCGCGACGCCCCTGCGGGTTCCCGGATCGCCGGTTTAGCTGCGGGCGGGCCGGCCGAGATCCGCGAGCGCCGACCTGAGGTAGTCCACGCCGGTCACCACCGTCAGCACCACGGCAGCGGCCATCACCACCCAGGCCGTCACCAGCCAGGGACCGGTCAGCGGCAGAACGAGCAACCCGATCCCGACCGCCTGCACCAGCGTCTTGAGTTTCCCGCCACGACTGGCCGGGATCACGCCCCGATGCAGCACCGCGAACCGCAGCACGGTGATCCCGATCTCGCGGACCAGCACCAGCACCGTCACCCACCACCACAGGTCGCCGAGCATCGACAGGCCGATCAACGCCGCACCGATCAGTGCCTTGTCGGCGATCGGATCGGCCAAGGTGCCGAATTCGGTGACCATCCCGTAGTTGCGGGCCAGGGCGCCATCGAGCCGGTCGGTGACGATGGCCACCACGAAAATCACGAAGGCCGCGACGCGGGTCTTGGCGTCATGGCCGTCTTCGGCGAACAGCGCCAGCAGAAAGACGGGGACCAACAGCATCCGCATGACGGTCAACGCGTTGGCGAGATTGATCACGGGGACGCGCGTCACCGCCGGACCGGTTTGAGGTTGCCCCGACACGGCAGACAGAATATCCGTTACTCAGCCAGAAGTGAGAAACCGATACTGTGCATCTGTGCACCACGCGGGTGATCCACCGGTCCAGCGGCCCCTGATCCGGCGTGCGCGGGCATCCGACGTCCCGGCGATCAAGAAGCTGGTGGACATCTACGCCGGCAAAATCCTGCTGGAGAAGAACCTGGTGACGCTGTACGAGGCGGTCCAGGAGTTCTGGGTGGCCGAGGACTCCGAGCAGGGCGTGGTGGGCTGCGGCGCCCTGCACGTGTTGTGGTCGGACCTCGGTGAGGTGCGCACCATCGCGGTGGATCCGGCCCAGACCGGTCGCGGTATCGGGTACGCGCTCGTCGACCGCCTTCTGCAGGTCGCCCGCGAGCTGCAGTTGCAGCGACTGTTCGTGCTGACCTTCGAGACCGCTTTCTTCGCCCGCCACGGCTTCACCGAGATCGACGGCACCCCGGTCACCGCCGAGGTGTACGAGGAGATGCAACGCTCCTACGACGTCGGTGTGGCCGAATTCCTCGACCTGAGCTACGTCAAGCCGAACACCTTGGGCAACACCCGGATGCTGCTCGTGCTGTAGCGCCCGGCGGTTCAGCGAGGCTCGACGAAAAAGAGGCGAAGCTGGGACCGCCGCAGCAAGCGCTTACGCGGTCGAGGCGAGGAAGCCGGGGGCCGCCCCGATGATGAAGCTGAACTGACCGTCGGACTCCATCCGGCCTTCGCGCACCACGCTGAGATCCACGATGCCCTGCTTGCGTCCCTGCTCGCGCAGCTGGCTCTCGGTGATCATCTCTTTACGCATGTTGTTGTACAGCAGTTCGCCGTCGCGAATCAGCAGGAGCGAACCCGGCCGGAGGATCCGCGCCGCCCAGGTCCACCGATGTGCCGCCCAGTTCAGCAGGAACGACCAGCCGATGATCACGGTAACCAGCAAGATGCCGTCGCTGATCGACCGATACCCGCCGGCCATGCCGTTCTGCGCCGCGTCGGCGATCAATACCACCACGATCAGATCCGTAATGCCGTTGGTGCCGGATTCCCGCTTGAGGACCACCCGCAACAGCGCATAGATGGTTACGTAGATGACCGTTCCGCGGATCACGATCTCGGCAGGCGGCGTATCGAAACTGAACAATTTCGCCCAATCCATCCGGTGATTATCTCCGCCGACTCAGCCTGTTGTCATCTTCTTCCCCGGGCGTGCCCCCAAACTCGTCGCGGGCGTCCGTGTCATTCGGGACTTCCGGCCCTGCCGCGGCCGGCCCCGAAACGAGATAGTGGTACTGACAGTTGCACATACCCGGAGGCTGCCATGACCGAACACCTGAGGCCGCTGGACACGAGTCTGCTGCACGTGGAAGACGCCGACCGGCACACGCATCTGGGCATGGGCGCCCTGGCGGTGCTGGACGGGCCGATCCCCGATCACGAGTCACTGATCTCGACACTGGGTGAGCGGATCTCGGCCTGCCCCCGGTTCGCCCAGCGCTTGCGGCGCCGGGTCTTCGACCTAGGCGCGCCCGAGTGGGTGCACGACGGCAACTTCAGCCTGGCCCGCCATGTCTGCCGCGTCGCGGTCCCGAGACCCGGCAGCGACGATGAGTTGTTCGCCGTCGTGGCCGAATTGATGTCCTGGCGGCTGGACCGGGACCGGCCGCTGTGGGAGATCTGGGCGATCGAGGGCCTGTCCGGCGGCCGCTGGGCGCTGCTGGTCAAAGTTCACCCGTGCATCGCCGACGCGGTGGCCACCGTCCACATCCTGGCCGGACTGTCCGATGAGGGGGTGGCGCACGGCAGCGGGCCGGGCACTGCGAGTCCCGCCAAGAGCGCCGGGCAGCGCACCGGGTGGCACGGCGCGCTGTCGACCGCGACCTCGATCGCCGTCGACGCGATGATGGGGGTCGTGCAGGCCGAGCAAATGCTGCGCGGCGCTGCGGAATTCGCCACCGGCCTGCTGCGGCCGGTCGGCCCGCTCAACGGCCCGCTGACGAGCCGGCGGTGCTACACCGCGGCTCGGGTCCGCGCCGCCGAGGTGGACCAGATCTGCCGCGCCTTCGAAGTCACCGTCGACGACGTGGCACTGGCGGCGATCACCGAGAGCTACCGCAACATCTTGATCCGCCGCGGCCAGTGCCCGCAGCCCGGTTCGCTGCGGACCCTGGTGCCGACTCGGCAGGAGGTGCTGCTGCCTCGGCTGCCGGTCGACGAGGACAACCCGGTGGTCCGGTTACGGATGGTGCACGCCCGGCTGGCCGAGGCCGCCGTTGCCGCCGAGCGCAGCACCGCCGTGCGGGCGGTGGCGCGCGCGCTCCCGGCCCCGGTAACCGCGTGGGCGACCAACCTGTTGTCCCGGTTGCCGCAACGCAGCGTGGTGGCGCTGGCGGCCACGGTTCCCGGCCCGAAGTTGCCGCTGCACATCATGGGGCGCACCGTGTCCGCGGTCTTTCCGATTCCGCCGATCGCGCTGCAGTTGCGCACCGGCGCGGCGATTCTGCGCTACGCCGATGAGCTGTTCTTCGGCATCCTGGCCGACTACGACGCCGTCGCCGGCGCCGACGAACTCGCGCGCGGCATCGAAGCCGCGGTCGCCCGCCTGCTGGCCCGCAGCAAGCGGCCCAGGCGGTCGGGCCGGGACCGGCACGGGTTGGCGCTGGTGGTCAACGTCTAGTCGTCGGCGTCATCGGCGTCGTCGTCCGATTCGCCGCCGCCGCGGATGGCCATCAGGGTCGCGGCCAGCTCGTCGGGTTTGACCAGCACCTGGCGGGCCTTGGAGCCCTCGGATGGGCCGACGATGCTGCGGGTCTCCATCAGGTCCATCAGCCGGCCCGCTTTGGCGAAGCCGACCCGCAGCTTGCGCTGCAGCATCGAGGTCGAGCCGAACTGGCTGGACACCACCAGCTCAACGGCCTGCAGGAAGACTTCCATGTCGTCGCCGATGTCGGGGTCGACGTCGGTACGCTCCCCCGTCGACTTGGCGGTGGTGACGCCCTCGGTGTACTCGGGCTCGGCCTGGTCCTTGGCCGCGGTGACGACGGCGTGGATCTCCTCGTCGGTGATGAACGCGCCCTGCAGCCGGACCGGCTTGTTGGCACCCATCGGCAAAAACAGTCCGTCGCCCATCCCGATCAGCTTCTCCGCGCCGGCCTGGTCGAGGATGACCCGCGAGTCGGTCAGCGAGGAGGTGGCGAACGCCAGCCGGGACGGCACGTTGGTCTTGATCAGGCCGGTGACGACGTCCACCGAGGGACGCTGGGTGGCCAGCACCAGGTGAATGCCGGCGGCCCGGGCCTTCTGGGTGATCCGCACGATGGCGTCCTCGACGTCGCGCGGTGCGGTCATCATCAAGTCGGCGAGCTCGTCGACGATCGCGAGGATGTAGGGGTAGGGCCGGTAGACCCGTTCGCTGCCGAGCGGCGTAGTGATCTCCCCGGAACGCACCTTCTCGTTGAAGACGTCGATGTGGCGCACCCGGGACGCCTGCATGTCCTGGTAGCGCTGCTCCATCTCCTCGACCAGCCAGGCCAGCGCGGCCGCCGCCTTCTTCGGCGACGTGATGATCGGGGTGATCAGGTGCGGAATCCCCTCATACGGCGTGAGCTCCACCATCTTCGGGTCGATCAGGATCATCCTGACCTCTTCGGGGGTGGCCCGCGCCAAGAGCGACACCAGCATCGAGTTGACGAAGCTGGACTTGCCCGAGCCGGTGGAGCCGGCCACCAGCAGGTGCGGCATCTTCGCCAGGTTGGCGCTGATGAAATCGCCCTCGATGTCCTTGCCCAGGCCGATCACCAGCGGGTGGTGGTCGCGGCGGGTGGACGGCGCGGTCAGCACGTCGGCCAGCCGCACCATCTCCCGGTCGGTATTGGGCACCTCGATGCCGACCGCGGACTTACCCGGGATCGGTGCGAGCATCCGCACGCTTTCGGTGGCCACCGCGTAGGCGATGTTGCGCTGCAGGGCGGTGATCTTCTCGACCTTGACCCCGGGCCCCAGCTCCACCTCGTAGCGGGTGACGGTGGGGCCGCGGGTGCAGCCGGTGACCGCGGCGTCGACCTTGAACTGCTCGAGCACCGACGTGATCGCGTCGGTCATCGCCTCGTTGGCGGCGGTGCGGGTCTTCGGCGGATCGCCGGCGATCAGCAGGCTCAGCGGCGGCAGCGTGTAGGGCCCCTCCACCACCCGGTCCAGCACGACGGTGGTGTCGGTCGGTTTGGCCGTCTTGGGCTTGGGCTTACGGCGGGCGGGCTTGGGTACATCGGCGGGCGCTACGTCCGTTTCGGAGAGCGGGTAGTTGTCCAGCGGGGTGCGCGACTGCCAGTCCGGGGCATCGTCGGCGAGCGCCCCATCGTCGTTGTCGGCGACGGCGGCGTCGTCATAGGCGTAGCCGTCGTCGTAATCATCTTCGTAGTAGTCGTCGTCGGAATACCCGCGCGCGGTGAACAGATCACGCAACGCCTCGGGCGCCTCGCGCAGGGTCGTTCCGGTCAGCAACAGCACCCCGAACAGCACGGCGATGCACAGCAGCGGCGCGGCGATGAAGGCGGTCAGCCCGTCGGCCAGCGGCCCGCCGATCGCGAACCCGACGAAACCGGCGCCGTGCAGCCGGCCTTCCGGGGTCGGCGGGGAGCCGGACCACAGATGCCACAGGCCCAGGATCGGCAGGGCCACCATCGCCGACCCGAGGATCAGCCGGGGCCGGTTCTCCGGGTCGGGTTCGGTGCGCATCAACAGCACGGCGCCGACGCCGGCGAGCACCGGAAGCAACACCACCGCCCCGCCGATCACGGCGCGCAGCCCGGTGTCGATCCATGCCCCGACCGGCCGCGCGGCGTCCAGCCAGCAACTGGCGGCGGTCACCACGGCCAGGCCCAACAGTGCCAGCGCGATGCCGTCCCGGCGATGGCCCGGGTCGATGTCGTGGGCGCGGCCGACCGATCGCGCAGTGCCGCCGGCGGCCTTGGCGACCATCAGCCAGCCCGCCCGGGCGGCCCGGCCGCAGGCCAGCCCGGCCCCGGCCAGCCCCGAGCGTTGCCGACGCGGTGCCGGTTTGCGACGCGCCGCCGCAGCGCGGGCCGGCCGGGAGTTGGCCCGCGAACCAGCCTTTGACCTGCTAGTTCGCGTTCCCGATCGAGCTCCGGTCCCACTAGCCGTCTTACTAGCCATAGCCGCAAGCCTAACCGCAATACCCTCATTCGCACCATCTGCCACACTGGTCACTGGCGGGGCCGCGTCGGAGTCACCCGCGTGGCACCGGTCACATCGTGCCTGCGTACGGTGACAGAGCCACACGTAAGCCTGTCTAAGGAGACCTTCATGCCGGTAATCGTCGTCGCCGCCTTCCCCGTCAAGCCGGAGTCGGTGGACCTCGCCCGGGAGATCTGCACCAAAGCAGTCGGGCAGGTGCACGAGGAGCCGGGTTGTCAGCTGTACTCGGTGCACGAAGCCGACGGCTCGTTCGTGTTCATCGAGCAGTGGGCGGACGCCGAGGCACTGCAGGCACACTCGGCGGCGCCGGCGGTCGCCGAGCTGTTCGGCAACCTCAAGGAGCACCTGGCCGGGGCGCCCGATATCAAGATGCTGCAGCCGCTGCCGGCCGGCGACCCGGCCAAGGGCCAGCTCCGGGGCCAGTGATGGGAGCCCTGGACGGCAAAGTCGCCTTCATCACCGGCGCCGCCCGCGGCCAGGGCCGGGCCCACGCACTGCGGTTGGCCGGCGAGGGCGCCGACATCATCGCGGTCGACCTGTGCCAACAGATCTCCAGCGTGCCGTATCCGCTGGCCACCGCCGACGATCTGGCGGAGACGGTCAAGCTGGTCGAAGAGACCGGTGCGCGCATCGTGGCCCGGGAAGCCGACGTCCGCGATCGCGCCGCGCTGGGCACCGCCCTGCAGGCCGGCCTCGACGAACTCGGGCGGCTCGATTTCGTGATCGCCAACGCCGGAATTGCGCCGATGGCGGGCGAGGACGCCTGGCAGGACGTGATCGACGTCAACCTCACCGGTATCTACCACACCGTCGATGTGGCGATGAAGCCGATGATCGCCCAAGGTGACGGCGGGTCGATCGTGCTGGTCAGCTCGGTGGCCGGGCTGGTCGGTCTGGCCGCTCCTGCGGCGGGATCCCTGGGTTACGCCGCCGCCAAGCACGGCATCGTCGGGCTGATGCGGGTATACGCCAATCTACTTGCGCCACATAGCATTCGGGTCAACTCCCTGCATCCCGCCGGTGTGCAGACGCCGATGATCGACAACGAGTTCACCCGGAAATGGCTGGAGGGCATCGACACCCAGGGCGGACCGGACATGGGCAACGCGTTGCCGGTGCAGGTGCTGCAACCGGAGGACGTCGCCAACGCCGCATTCTGGCTGGTATCCGATGCGGCCCGCTACATCACCGGTGTGACGCTGCCGGTGGACGCCGGCTACATCAACAAGAGGTAGCTCAGATCTCGATAACGGTCGGCACGATCATCGGCTGCCGCCGGTAGACCTCGCCTACCCACTTGCCCACCGTGCGGCGCACCGCCTGGGCGATTCGGGCCGGGTCGGTAACCCGCTCGGCGGCAAGGGATTCCAGTTCCGCCTCGACCTTGCGCGCCGCCGGTTCCAACGCCTTGGGGTCTTCGGAGAAACCGCGCGAATGCAGATGCGGCGGCGCGACGACCTTGCCGGTGCCGCGGCGCACCACCACGGTGACCGCGACGAAACCCGACGACAGGATCAGGCGCTCCCCCAGTGTCGCATCGCCGACGTCGCCGTCGACCAGCCCGTCGACGAACATCTTGCCGGTCGGCACCGCCCCGGCGATGCTCGCCTGCCCGGCGACCAGGTCGACACTGACCCCGTTCTCGGCCAACAGGATTGACTCCTGTGGCACCCCGGTGCGTGCGGCCAGCGCGGCATTGGCGCGCATCATCCGCCAGGTGCCGTGAACCGGCATCACGTTACGGGGCCGAATCCCGTTGTAGAGGAACAGCAGTTCGCCCGCATAGGCGTGCCCGGAAACATGCACGCGCGCCTGGGCATTGGTGACCACCCGGGCGCCGATCTTGGCCAGCGCGTCCATCACGCCGTAGACGGCTTCTTCGTTGCCGGGGATCAGCGACGACGACAGCACCACCAGATCGCCTGCGGTCAGCGTGATGGACCGATGCTCGCCGCGCGACATCCGCGACAGTGCCGACAGCGGCTCACCCTGGGTTCCGGTGGTGACCAGCACCACCTTCTCCGGGGGCATCATCTCGGCGGCGCCGATGTCGACCAGGTCGGAGTCCGCGACTCGCAAAAAGCCCAGGTCCTTGGCGATGCCCATGTTGCGGACCATCGACCGGCCGACGAACGACACCCGCCGGCCCAGCGCGACCGCGGCGTCGACGATCTGCTGGACCCGGTCGACGTTCGAGGCGAAGCACGCCACGATCACCCGACCCTCGGCGCCCCGGATCAGCCGGTGCAGGGTGGGGCCGACCTCACTCTCACTGGGGCCCACACCGGGCACCTCGGCGTTGGTCGAGTCGCACAGGAACAGGTCCACTCCCCGGTCGCCCAGCCGTGACATGCCGGGCAGGTCGGTGGGGCGCCCGTCCGGCGGTAACTGGTCGAGTTTGATGTCGCCGGTGTGCAGCACGGTGCCGGCCCCGGTGTGCACCGCGATCGCCAGCGCATCCGGAATGGAGTGGTTCACCGCGAAGTATTCGCATTCGAACACCCCGTGGGTGCTGCGCTGGCCTTCGGCGACCTGGACAAACACCGGCTTGATGCGGTGTTCGCGGCACTTGGCGGCAACCAGCGCGCACGTGAACTTCGATCCGACCACCGGGATGTCGGCCCGCAGTTTGAGTAGGAAGGGAATGGCGCCGATGTGGTCCTCGTGGGCGTGGGTCAGCACCAGCGCTTCGACGTCGTCGAGCCGGTCGGCGATGTGCCGGATATCGGGCAGGATCAGGTCGACGCCGGGTTCGTCGTGGCCCGGGAACAGTACCCCGCAGTCGATGATCAGCAGCCGGCCCAGGTGCTCGAAAACGGTCATGTTGCGGCCGATTTCGCTGATGCCGCCGAGCGCGGTGACGCGCAGACCGCCGGCGGTCAGCGGGCCCGGCGGCTTGAGATCCTCATTCACTCGCACCTCACCCGAGGACGGACGCGGCGCGCATGTCGATGGCCAGTTCGTCGACCTCGGCCGCGGTGGCGGGGATCATCGGCAACCGCGGGTCACCGACGTCGATGCCCTGCAGCCGCAGGCCGGCCTTGACGAAAGTCACCCCGCCGGTGCGGCCCATCGCATTGGACAGCGGCGCGATCGAGACGTTGATCTTGCGGGCGGTGACGACGTCGCCGGCTTGGTAGGCGGCCAGCATGTCGCGCAGCTGGCCGGCGGCGAAGTGCGAGATCACGCTGACGAACCCGGTGGCCCCCATCGCCAGCCACGGCAGGTTGAGTGCGTCGTCGCCGGAGTAGTAGGCCAGCCCGGTTTCGGCCATGATCTGCGCGGCGGCGTGCAGATCGCCCTTGGCATCCTTGATGGCGACGATGTTCGGGTGCTCCGCCAGCTCGAAGATGGTGTCCGGGGCGATCGGCACCGCCGAGCGGGCCGGGATGTCATAGAGCATCACCGGCAGCCCGCTGGCGTCGGCGACGGCGGTGAAGTGCGCCAGCAGCCCGGACTGCGAGGGCCGCGAGTAGTACGGGGTGACCACCAGCAGGCCGTCGGCGCCGACCCCGGCGCAGGCCTCGGCCAGCCGGACACTGTGCTCGGTGTCATTGCTGCCGGCCCCGGCAATGATGCGGGCCCGGTCGCCGACCGCTTCGACCACGGCGCGCAGCAGGGTGAGCTTCTCGTAGTCGGCCGTGGTCGGCGACTCGCCGGTGGTCCCGGAAAGGACCAGGCCGTCGCAGCCGGCGTCGACCAGGCGGTTCGCCAGGCGTACGGCGGCGTCGGTGTCCACCGAGCCGTCCGCACTGAAGGGCGTCACCATCGCGGTCAGCACGGTGCCCAACTGCGCCTTGGCATCGAATACGCTGCTGCTCACGGGCCTAAGGGTACCTGGCGCCGCGGAGTTGCTCAGACCTCGGTGGCGAGCGGACTGGTGGCGACTTCGGTGCCGTCGGCCAGGGCGCTGATCTGGAAGTCTCCGAATGCCGCCGGGGCCACCCCGGTGAGCTGTCGCAGGCACTCCACGGCCAACCGGCGGATCTCGACATCGGCGTGCTCGCTGGCGCGCATCGCGACGAAATGCCGCCACGCCCGATAGTTGCCGGTCACCACGATGCGGGTCTCGGTGGCGTTGGGCAGCACGGCGCGGGCGGCCTGCCGGGCCTGTTTGCGCCGCAATACGGCATTGCTTTGACCAGCGAATTTGGCTTCCAGCCGGTCCAGCAGCGCGGTGTAGGCGGCCCGGCTGGCGTCGGCGGCCTGCGCCAGGATCTGCTGCAGTTCCGGGTCGTCCTCCAGGCCGGGGGGCACCACTATCCGGGAGTCCGGTTCCGGGACGTAGCGCTGGGACAGCTGGGAGAACGAGAAATGCCGGTGCCGGATCAGTTCGTGGGTGGCTGACCGGGAGATTCCGGTGATGTAGAAGCTCACGCCGGCGTGCTCGAGCACCGAGAAATGCCCGACGTCGATGACGTGCTGCAGGTAGGCGGCGTTGGTGGCGGTTTTGGGGTTGGGCTTGGACCAGCTCTGGTAGCAGGCCCGGCCGGCGAACTCGACCAGCGCCGGCCCGCCGTCGGCGTCGGTGCTCCACGCCACGTCCGGCGGCGGGAGGAACTCGGTCTTGGCAATCAGTTGCACGCGCAGCGGCGCTGTGTCGGCCACGGCACTCACCTTAAGGTGTGCCGGCCCGAGGTCAGCCCTTCGGCACTTTCGCGGCGATTTGCCGGGCGATGACGACCGCGGAATCCTTCGGGTCGGTGCTGCAGGTGTTGACGTCGACGATGACGTTGTTGGCCACGGCAAGTGCCCGCCCGCAGGCCTGCCACGCCGATTCGCCGGCGTTTTGCTGGGTCGCGACGGCGCTCAGCACGCCCTCGGCGTTCGAGATCCGCCCGGCGCTCCACTCCGAACCACTCTGGGTGTGGGTGTACTCGTGACATTGCGGCCACTGCTTGGCCGAGGCCTCGAAGAAAGCCATCGCCTGCTTGGCGGTCGGGAACAGCACCACCGCCTGATCGACAAAGTGGGCGTTGTCTTCGCCGTCGCTGACACTCTGCTCACGCACCGCGCTGAAACCGCTGCTCGCGTACACCTGTTCCTGCGCGACTCCGTCGACGGCCAGGCACTCCCGCGGCTCCATCGTGGTGCTGTCGTCGGGCAGCACATCGTGGGGAGCGTGTGCCTTCATCTCGGTGACGCCCATGACCGGGCTGATCTCGTCGGGATTGAGCAGCAGTGCCCGCAGGCCTTCTTCGGCCACCGGTGCGACGGTGACGGTCGTGGTGGTAGTTGTCGGCGCGCTGGCGGTGGGCTTGGCCGCACCTCCGCTACTGCCGCAGCCGGCGAGCAGAATGCAGCCGACACCGAAAACCAACGAAACCGAACCCCGCACGCGATCACATCCCGTGTTTCCGACCATTGGGATCCGCACGCCAGTTGAGGGCGTCACCGATCAGTTAACGGCCAGATTAGCGAAATCCGGTGCCGGGGCGCACTACCCGAGGGAGGCAATCCGGCGGCGCGCGAAGTTTACGTTGTAAGTCCAGCGGGTATCCCGGCGTATCAGCGGCCACCGGAGCCGCCTGCTGGGCGGACGGCCAGCACTACGCGGAGGTCCGCCCAGGCTTGACCGAGAGGAGAAGCGCACCACATGAGTGACAAGGACAGTGGACCCGAAGCCGGCATCAAGGGCGTCGTCGAAGACGTCAAGGGCAAGGTCAAAGAGGCTGCCGGCACGGTGACCGGTGACGATTCGCTCAAGCGGGAAGGCCAAGCGCAGCAGGACAAGGCCGAGGCTCAACGCGAGGTCGCGACCAAAGAGGCCGAGGCCGAAAAGGCCCGGGCCAAAGCCGAAGCTGATGAGGCTCGCGAGCGTGCCGAACAGTAATCCCACCGGCGGTGCGGCGCCGGCGAGTTTTGGCTCGCCGGCGCCGCAGCAAAGGCGCCGGATCTGCGTTCCCCAGGAGGCCGTGTGTTGATGCGCAGGATCGCTCGTCCGCTGCTCGCGGCAGCGTTTGTCGGTCAGGGTGTGGAGTCGTTGCGCCGGCCGCAGCAAGCCGGCCAGACGGCCCGCCCGGCGTTCGACGGACTCAAGCAGTTACCGGACGAGGTAGCGGCCAAGGTGCCCTCCGACGTCGAAACGTTCGCCAGAGTCAACGCGCTGGTGCAGATCGGTGGTGGTCTCCTCCTGGCCAGCGGCAGGATGCCGCGGATTGCGGCGGCGGCACTGGCATGCACGGTCATTCCGGGCAGCGCAGGCGGCCACATGTTCTGGGCGGAGCCCGACCCGCAGCGCAGGGCCCAACAGCGCCAAGCATTATTGACCGACGTCAGCCTGATCGGCGGGTTGATGATCGCGGCCTCGGATACCGAAGGAAAACCCTCGCTGGGCTGGCGGGCGCGCCGTGCCGCACGGCACGCCTACGAACGGGCGGCCACGGCGCTACCCACCACCTCCGGTGATGCGGTGCTCGAGACGGTCGGCGAACGGGTCAGCGCAGGCTTGCAGTCCGGCGCCGAACACGGACGCGAACTCGCCGAGCTGGTCGGCGAGAAGGCCGGACCGTTACTGGAAGCGGCCGGTGAGCGGGGCTCGCAGCTCGCCGAAGTCGCCGCCGACCGCGGAACCGAATGGGTGCACGCGGCCCGGGAAAACGCCACCACACTCGCCGAAAGCGCCCGCCGGCGCCTGCACCGCTGAGCCGGTGCTGCGGTTTACCGCCGTGGCCGGGTGCGGCGCAGCGCGGCGACCAGATCCCCGCGCTCTCCCACGCTGACATCGCTCAGCCCCAGCCAGGACGCCATCGACTCCAGCTCAGCGAGCAGCGCGATCGCCACCCGCTCCCGGTCCCGGCCGTCTTCGGTGAACGCCGCGACGACGTGCAGGGCGTCGCGGGTCCGGTCGGCTTTGAGGTCCACCCGGGCGACCAGTTCCCCGTCCAGCAGGAACGGCCACACGTAGTAGCCGAATCGGCGCTTGTGCGCCGGGGTATAGATCTCCAGCCGATAGTGAAAGCCGAACAGTCGCTGCACCCGGGGCCGGAAGAAGATCAGCGGGTCGAACGGGCACAGCAGCGCGCTACCCCGATCGGCCCGCGGAATCGTTTGCCCGGCAAGAAGATAGGCCGGCGCATCCCAACCGGTCACCGCCACCGGCTCCAGCTCACCGGTAGCCACCAGCGTCGCGATCGCCGGTTTGGCTAGGTCGGCTGAGAGCCGAAAGTAGTCGCGCAGATCGGCCTCGGTGCCCACGCCCAGTGCTGTTGCCGCCCGCAGCACCAGCTCCCGCACCGCCTCGTCGTCGTCGACCTGTCGGGCGAGCACGTCGGGCGGGAGCACGTTCTGCGCCAGGTCGTAGTGACGGGCGAACCCGACCCGGGTGGCAGTGGTCAGTACCCCGGCGGCGAACAGCGCCTCGGCCACCCACTTGGTGTCGCTGCGATTCCACCAGCTGCCCTTGCCGCGGCTGGGCCTGGCGGCCAGGTGGTCCTCGATCCGCCCGGCGGTGCTCGGGCCCAGCTCGGCGATCGCGGCGACGATGGCGTCGGCCAACTCGGGGTTGGGCGCTACGTTGCCCCACCGGCCGTGGGTGTATTGCCCCATCCGCCAGCGCATCAGCGGCCAGTCGTCGACGGCCATCAGCGCCGCCTCGTGCGCCCAGTATTCGACCAGCAGCCGCGGGGACCGCGCGCTGTGACTCCACGCGGCCCGATCCAGCACGCTGCGGTCATAGGGCCCCAGCCGGCTGAACACCGGGGCGTAGTGCGCGCGCACCGCGACCGACACCGAGTCCAGTTGCAGCACCTGGATGCGGGAGATCAGTCGCTTCAGGTGGGCCCGGGTCGCTGCGCCGCGTGGCTTGGCCTCGCTGAAACCCTGTGCGGCAACGGCGATCCGGCGTGCCTGCAAAGCCGTGAGCCCAGCACGGGACACAGCCATCAGCGATGGTAGCTGTGGAACCGGTAGCGCAAGCCGCTGTCGCTGCTGAGCCACGGCCCCGAGGTGCCGCGCCAGGATTCGTCGAGAACCGGCGCTACAGCGTCCGCGTCTTGTCGGGGAAGGTCGATCTCGACCTCGGTCACCTCGCAGCGGGTGGCCAGCGGCAGCGTCAGCGCGTAGATCTGCGCACCGCCGATCACCCAGGTCTCGGTCTCGGTCAGGGCCGCGTCGATCGTGCCCACCACCTCGGCGCCGTCGGCGCGGTAGTCCGGGTCGCGGGTCACCACCACGTTGGTGCGTCCCGGCAGTGGCCGCACGGAGGCCGGCAGGGATTCCCAGGTCAGCCGGCCCATCACCACCCGATGCCCCAGCGTGAGTTCCTTGAAGCGCGCCTGGTCCTCGGGCAGCCGCCACGGGATGCCGCCGGCCCGGCCGATGACTCCGGACACCGACTGCGCCCAGATCAACGCGAGCGCGCTCATACCGCCACGGGCGCTTTGATCGCCGGATGCGGATCGTAGTCGACGATCCCGATATCGTCGAAGGTGTAGTCGAAGATCGAATCCCGATGCGCCAAAACCAGTTTCGGATAGTCGCGGGGTTCTCGGGACAGCTGCTGGCGCACCTGCTCGACGTGGTTGTCGTAGATGTGGCAGTCCCCGCCGGTCCAGACGAACTCCCCGACGTCCAGCCCCGCCTGAGCGGCCATCATGTGGGTGAGCAGCGCATAGCTGGCGATGTTGAACGGCACCCCGAGGAACAGGTCGGCGCTGCGCTGATACAGCTGGCAGGACAGCCGCCCGTCGGCGACGTAGAACTGGAACAGGGCGTGGCACGGCGCCAGCGCCATCTTGTCCAGTTCGCTGACATTCCACGCCGAGACGATGATGCGGCGCGAATTCGGGTCGGTGCGCAATAACTCGACCGCGCGCGCGATCTGGTCGATGTGCTCCCCGGTCGGGGCCGGCCAGGAGCGCCACTGCACCCCGTACACCGGACCGAGATCACCGGTCGCCGAAGCCCATTCGTCCCAGATGGTAACGCCGTGTTCGTTCAGCCAGGCGATGTTGGAGTCGCCGCGCAGAAACCACAGCAGCTCGTAGACCACCGAGCGCACGTGCACCTTTTTGGTGGTGATCAGCGGGAAGCCCGCGGACAGGTCGTAGCGCAGCTGGTGGCCGAACAGGCTGCGGGTGCCGGTGCCGGTCCGGTCAGCCTTGGGCGTGCCCCTTTCGAGCACCAGCCGCAACAAATCCTCATAGGGTGTGGCGATCGGCACCTCCATAGCTTAGAACGGAAGTCATGGCCCACGTCAGCGACACGATCACCACGCCCGACGGCAGCTGCCCGGTGCAGCTGTTCACCCCGGAGGGCCCCGGCCCCTGGCCCGGGGTGGTGATGTATCCCGACGCGGGCGGAGTGCGACAGACCTTCAATCACATGGCCGCCGAACTGGCCGGTTACGGGTACGCCGTGCTGCTGCCGGACGTGTATTACCGGAGCCCCGGCTGGGCGCCGTTCGACATGGCCACGGTGTTCGGCGACGCCAAAGAGCGTGGCCGGCTGTTCTCGATGATTGGCAAGGTCACCCCGGACGTGATGGCGACCGACGCCGCGGCGTTCTTCGACTACCTGGCCGGCCGGCCGGAAGTTCGCGGTGAGAAGTTCGGCGTGTGCGGCTACTGCATGGGTGGGCGTACCTCGGTGGTGGTGGCCGGGCGCCTCCCGGATCGGGTCGCCGCCGTGGCGTCGTTCCATGGCGGCGGCCTGGTGACCGATACCCCGGACAGCCCGCACCTGGCGGCCGATCGGATGCGCGCCACCATCTATGTGGCCGGGGCCGAGAACGACGCCTCTTTCACCAAAGCCCATGCCGCGACGCTGGCCGACGCGCTGGCCGCCGCCGGTGTCGAGCACACGGTCGAGTTCTATCCGGCCGCGCACGGTTTCGCCGTCCCCGACAATGCGCCCTATGACGCCGACGCCGCGGCCCGGCACTGGGCGGCGATGCGGCAGGTGTTCGGCAGCGCGCTCGGGGGTTAGGCGTACCGGCCCGATCAGCCGGGATGCAGCGCATCACCGACGTGATCGGCGATCGCGACGTCACCTAGTGCGGTGTCGCGGGTCTCGCGCATCACCAACAACGCCACGAAGGAGCACGCGGCCGCGGCCGACAAATACCCACCCACCCAACGCACGCCATGTTCGGTGGCCAGCCAGGTGGCGATGAACGGCGCCACCGCCGCCCCCAGAATGCTCGCCGCGTTGTAGGAGACACCGGAGCCGGTATAGCGGACGTTGGTCGGGAACAACTCCGGCAGCACCGCACTCATCGGGCCGAATGCCAGCCCCATCAACGTCATTCCGATGATCAGGAACGTCAGTATCGCCCCCGCGGATCGGTGCGGGTCCAAAAAAGCGCCGAACGTGGTTCCGTACAGCATGATTCCGGTGGTGAAGACCAGCAGGACCGGGCGCCGGCCAAAGCGGTCGGCCAGCGCCCCCGACAGCGGCAGCACGCCCACGAAGAAGAGCACCGCGATCAGTTGCAACCCCAGGAAGTCGGCGTAGCTGTAGCCCAACCCGGCGCCCTCGGGCGGCCGCTGGCCGGTGCCGTAGCTCAGCGTCCAGGTGGTCACGGTGTAGAACAGCGTGTAGGTCGCCACCATCACCAGCGTGCCGATGATCAGCTGGCGCCAGCTGCCGCGAACCACCTCGGCGATCGGCGCACCGACGCGCTGGCCGGTTTCGATGGCCTGCGCGAAAACCGGGGTCTCGGTAAGCCGTACCCGGACATACAGCCCGACGGCCACCATCACGGCGCTCAGCAGGAACGGAACCCGCCACCCCCAGGTGAGGAACTGCTCCGGCCATCGCAGCAAAACCAGGAAGATCGCGGTGGCGAGCAGAAAACCCAACGGCGCACCCAGCTGCGGCCAGATTCCCGCCGAGGCCCGTCTGCCCGGTTTGGCGGTCTCGGTGGCCAGCAACGCCGCACCGCTCCATTCCCCACCGAGGGCCAGCCCCTGACAGAACCGCAGGACGGCCAGCAGTACCGGTGCCACCAGGCCGATGTGGTGATAGGTCGGCAGCAGCCCGATCAGGAAGGTGGCCACGCCCATGACCAGCAGGGAGGCGACCAGCGTGGTCTTGCGGCCGCGCCGATCGCCGAAGTGGCCGAACAGGATCGACCCCACCGGCCGGGCCACGAATGCCAGTCCGAACGTCGCCAGCGAGGCCAGCAGTGCCGCGCCAGCGTTTCCCGACGGGAAGAACAGGTGCGGGAAGACGGTGACGGCCGCGGCCGCGTAGACGTAGAAGTCGTAGAACTCGATGGTGGTGCCGACCAGCGACGCCACCGCGATCCTGCGGCGCGGCACACCGTCGACCAGGTCGGGCTCCGGTCTCAGATGCCCGCTTGCTCGGCCACCTCGCGGGCCTTGTCCACAAGCGCATCGATCCACGCGGTGATCGGGGTGCCCGCAGCGGCTTTGTTCTCCGGGTTGTCCAGCACCCGACGTACGATCCCCTCGGCGATGATCGCGACCTTCCACAGTCCCAGAGCATGCCAGTACTGCAGGGTCGCCGCGTCGCGCCCGGTCTGCTCCAGGTAGACCCGGGCCAGCTCGGCGCGGTCCGGGAAGCCGTCCAGCGTGCTGATGATGAACTCCCCGGCGATGTGCTCCTCGCCGGGCTGCGGCCAGTACGCCAGCAGACTGCCCATATCGGCCAGCGGGTCGCCGAGGGTGGACAGCTCCCAGTCCAGCACGGCGACCACCTTCCCGCTCTGCGGTGAGGTGATCACGTTGCGCAGATGAAAGTCGCCGTGCACCAAGGTGAGTTCCTGCTGCGGCGGGGCCGCCGCGACCAGCCGCCGGGTCAGGTCGTCGAGCGCCGGCAGCTCCCGCGTCTTGGATTTCTCCCATTGACCGGACCAGCGCTTGAGCTGACGCTGAGCGTACGGCTTGTGGCTGGCCAGATCAGCGAGACCGACGGCGTTGATGTCCACGGCGTGAATCTTGGCCAGGGTCTTGGGCATTGACAGCCCGATCTCCCGGCGCCGCTGCGGTGTCAGCGACTCGGCCACCGACATCCGGTCGGCCACCACGCCGTCGACGAACTCCATCAACAGCAGCGGCGTGTCATCCGGATCGCGCATCAGCCCGTACACCCGCGGCGTGGGCACGTCGGTGCCCTCCAGGGCCGCGAGAATCCGCGCCTCCCGGGCAACGTCGTGGGCCGACGCCAGCAACGTGCCCACCGGCGGGCGGCGCAGCACCCACCGGTGGTCGGCCGCATCGGAAACCAGGTAGGTCAGGTTCGACTGCCCGATCCCGATCCGCTCGAATTTCACCGGACGGGTGACGGGGATCCCCAGCTGCGCGATCCAGCGTGCGACCATCGGCGGGTCGACACCGAGCACTTCAGCCACCGAAGCCCGCCCGGAAACCGCTTGCGTCGCCGAGGATTTGGCCGCCATCGATCACCAGAGTCTGCCCGGTGATCCAGCTCGCGGCATCCGACACCAGGAACGCCACCGCGCCGGCCACGTCGAGGGGCTCACCGATCCGGCCCAGCGGTGTCGTCGTCGACAGTGCCTGCTCGTGTTCTTTCCAGAGCACCTCGGCCATCTTGGTGCGCACCACGCCGGGGCAGATGGCGTTGACCCGCACTCCGGGCGAGAGTTCCAGCGCCAATTGCTTGGTGACGTGGATCAGCGCAGCTTTGGTGGCGTTGTACATACCCATCAGCGGCGCGAAGCTCAGCCCGCCGATGGAGGCGGTGTTGACCACGGCGCCGCCGTGTTCACCCATCCACGCCTTGACCGCGCACGACGTCCACAGCAGCGGTCCCCATAAGTTGATGTCGAAGATCTTGGCGAACCGGGCGTGGTCCTGGTCGAGCAATGGGCCGAACGCGGGATTGGTGCCGGCGTTGTTGACCAGGATGTCGATGCTGCCGAACCGCTCCAGCGTGAGATCGATGCACCGCTGCGCGGCATCGTCTTGGGCGACGTGGGCGGCCACCCCGAGCACGTTGCCGTCGACCTGGGCCGCCGCCGCGTCGGCGCTGTCCTGATCGCGTGAGGTCAAAACCACGTTGGCGCCCGCCTCGGCCAGGCGCTGGCCGATCGCCAGCCCGATGCCGCGGGACCCGCCGGTGATGATCGCGGTGCGTCCCTGCAGATCCGGTGTGGTCATCGTGCCTCCTTGTACTTGGCCAGTTCCTGGCGGGCGATCGCGCGCTTGTGCACCTCGTCGGGGCCGTCGGCGAGTCGCAGGGTCCGCAGGTGCGCCCAGAAGGCTGCCAGCGGGAAGTCGTCGGTGACGCCGCCGGCGCCGTGCACCTGGATGGCCCGGTCGACGATCTTCAGCGCGATTTCGGGTGCGGCGACCTTGATCGCCGCGATCTCGACCTGCGCCGCCTTGTTTCCGACGGTGTCCATCAGGTAGGCGGCCTTGAGGGTGAGCAGGCGGATCATCTCGATGTCGATGCGCGCCTCGGCGATCCAGTCGCGGATGTTGGCGTTGTCGGAGATCGGCTTGCCGAACGTGACCCGGGACTGGGCGCGCTTGCACAGCAACTCCAGCGCCCGCTCGGCCATGCCGATGGCCCGCATGCAGTGGTGGATGCGGCCCGGCCCGAGCCGGGCCTGGGCGATCGCGAACCCCTCGCCTTCGCCTTTGAGCACGTCTTTGGCCGGTACCCGAACGTCACGGAAGTCGATCTCGGCGTGGCCCTCCCGGTCCTGGTAGCCGAAGACCGGCAGACCCCGCATGATGGTGACGCCCGGGGCGTCGATGGGCACCACCATCATCGACTGCTGTCGATGGGTCGCCGTGTCGGGGTCGGTCTTGCCCATCACGATCATGACTTTGCAGTTGGCGTGCAATGCGTTGGAGGCAAACCACTTACGGCCGTTGAGGATGTAGTCATCGCCCTCTTTGGCCATCGACATCTGGACGTTGGTGGCGTCCGAGCTGGCCACCTGCGGTTCGGTCATCACGAACGCCGACCGGATGGTGCCCTCCAGCAACGGCTTGAGGTACTTCTCCTTGTGCTCGTCACTGCCGAAGAGGGTGAACACCTCCATGTTGCCGGTGTCGGGAGCACTGCAGTTGCAGGCTTCCGGCGCCAGATGCGGACTGCGGCCCATGATCTCGGCCAGCGGAGCGTATTCGAGGTTGGTCAGTCCCGGCCCCCATTCCGGGTGGGGATGAAACAGATTCCACAGACCGCGTTCGCGCGCCTGCGCCTTCAGCTCCTCAAGGATGGGGGGCTGAAAATGCGGGTCGCCGGCCTCGGCCATCTGCGTCTCGTAGACCGACTCGGCCGGATACACCGCGGAGTCCATGAACTCCAGCAGATCGGACCGGTATTTCGCTGCGCGCTCCGAGACATCGAACAGGGACATGCAGACTCCTCACCTAGGACACTTACGTATTGAGCAGGCCGCTCTGGTAGCGGCGCATGCCGCGCAGCCAGCGGTCGTAATCGGTTCCCTTGAACCGATACATCTCCAGCACCGCCGGATGCGGCAGGATCAGGAAGCGCTCGTCGTCGAGGGCGGCGAGCACCTCGTCGGCGACGGCGGCCGGTTCGAGCACCTCGCCGGCCGCGGTGACCGCCCGGGTGGCCAGATCGCCCAGCGCCTCGCCGGATTGCTCACCGGCATAGAGCAGCTTGGTGTTGACGCCCATCGGGCACAGGCAGCTGACCCGCACCCCCTGGTCGCCATAGGTGATGTTGAGCCATTCGGCGAATCCGACGGCCGCGTGCTTGGTGACCGCGTAGGCGGCCCCGCCCAGTTGGGTGAGCAGACCGGCCGCCGACGCGGTGGACACGAAATACCCCTCACCGCGCTGCACCCAACCGGGAACCAACAACTGCGCGGCGCGGATGTGGGCGCGCAGATTGACGTCGATGGCCTGGTCCCAGTCGGCTTCGCCGGCATCCAGGCCGGGCGCGCCGGTGATGCCGGCGTTGGCGAAGTACATCTCGACCGGCCCGAACTGGCGCTCGGCCGTGGCGATCAGCTCGCGGATCACGTCGGTGTCGGCGACGTCGCCGCCGCAACCCACCGCCGCGCCCGGCTGCTCGGTGTTGATCGCCTCTGCCACCGCGGTTGCGGCCTCGGCATCCAGGTCGGCCACCACCACCCGCGCCCCGGCCTTGGCGAGCGCCGCCGCCAGCGCGCCGCCGATGCCGCCGCCGCCACCGGTGACGATGGCGACCCGTTCCGCAACCTTCATGGGCAATCCTTGCTCTTGGAGTTCGCAGCGACAGTGACCCTAGTTGAATCCGGCTTCATACTCAATTGCCGTTCGAGCGGAACTGCAGGGCATTCGCCCACAGCCGGGTGACGGTGCTGACCAGGACCTCGAAGTCCGCACCGGCGTCCTCGGTGGCCTCCTCGAGCACGAAGACGCTGTACGCCAGCCGGCTGACCATCGCCGAGAGCGCCCGGGATGCCAGCAGCGGATCGACGTCGGCGGCGGCGAACCCGCGCTCCTGCAGGTCGGCGATTCCGGCGGCATTGCGCTGAATGAACGCATCGGCGCGCTGGGACCGGAAGGCGCGGAACTTCGGATCGATCTGGGCCACCTGCTCCAGCAGCCCCATCAGCCGCGCGTTGCGCCGGTATGCCTCCAGGTAGGCGCGATTGCTCGCCTCGAGTACCGCGTAGGGATCATCGGCTCCGCCGACCCGGCCCATGCCCGGATGCATCATGTCCCGCTGCGCCTGCTCGAGGACGGCGGCGAAGATCTCTTCCTTGTTCGCGAAGTAGGTGTAGAACGACCCGGTGGCGCAGCCGGCCGCTTTGGTGATGTCGATCAGTTTGGCGTCGAGATAGCCGTCCCGCTCGAACACCTTGCGCGCCGCCGCGACCAGTGCCGCCCGGGTCCGCGCCCCGCGCACCGTCGCCGGAAGCTGGCGGGCCGGTGCGACCGGAACGGCGTCCATCGGAATATCCTAACTGAATCCGACGTCAAGTTCGCCCATTGAGCCGGCGCACTCGGCTAGGTCGCCCAGCATGGCGTCGGCCTCCGGTTCGGGCAGTGATTCCACTCCGCGCAGTTTGCGCTCGATGGCTCGGGTACGGACGCCGGCGGTGTCGATGGTGTTGCGGGCGCTGTCGAGTTGCTTGCGGGTCTTCTCCAGTACGGCCGCGAATTTGCCGAACTCGGTCTTGACGGCGCCGAGCACTTGCCACACCTCGCTGCTGCGCTGTTCGATCGCCAGCGTGCGAAAGCCCATCCGAAGGCTGTTGAGCAGGGCCGCCAGCGTCGTGGGCCCGGCCAGGGTGACGTTGTACTTGGCCTGAATCCGCTCGAACAGCCCCGGCTGGCGCAGCACTTCGGCGTAGAGGCTCTCGGTGGCCAGGAACAGGATCGCGAAGTCGGTGGTGTGCGGCGGCGCGAGGTACTTGTCACAGATGTCTCCGGCTTCGGCTTCGATCCGCCGGACCAACGCCTGCCGAGCGGCCGCCTCCCCCGCCGCGTCGGCGTTCTCCTGCGCATCGAGCAGGCGCTCGAAGTCCTCACGCGGGAACTTGGCGTCGATCGGCAGCAGCACCTCGCCGGCACCGGTCCCACCGGGCAACCGGATCGCGAACTCCACCCGTGCAGTCGATCCCGGCACCGTGGCCACGTTGGTGGCGTACTGCTCGGGTGTCAACGTCTCGGCCAGCACCGCGGCCAGTTGCGCCTCCCCGAAGATGCCACGGGTCTTGACGTTGGTCAGCACCCGCTTCAAATCGCCCACCCCGGTGGCCAGCGTCTGCATCTCACCGAGACCCCGCTGCACGGCTTCCAGGCGTTCCGAGATCTGCGTGAACGATTGAGCCAGCCGGGTTTCCAGGGTCGCCTGCAGCTTCTCGTCGACCGTCGCGCGCATCTTCTCCAGTTGCGCACTGTTGTCGGTCTGCAGGCTCTTGAGCTGCCGATCCAGGGTGGAGCCCAGCTTCTCCAGGGTGTCCTGCTGGGCCGTACCGAACCGGTGCAGCGTCGTCTGCCAATGGTGGAAGGCCTGGGCGAGTTCGGCCCGCCCGGCATGTTGCTCCTCGCGCAGCGTTCGCTCCACCCGTTCACTGTCGCCGCGCAGCGCGGTGAGTTGCTCGGGCGCGATCGCCCCGCCGGGACGCAGCAGCGCTACGACCTGCAGGATCACCGCCAGCAACGCGAGTGACGTCAGGAGGATCAACAGGGCCGTGTCCATGGGCGCACCGTAGCGCGGGGCACCGACATTCAGCCGTCGGACAGCCTCGCGATCCACGCCCGGGAGTGCGCCGGGTCGATCACATCGTCGAGTTCGAAGGTCATCGCCGCGCTCAGTGCCCGCCCGCGCCGGTAGGCCGCCTGCACCAGCTGGTCGAAGAGCTGTTGGCGCTGATCGGCATCGGCGGCGTCGGCGAGTTCCTTACGGAACCCCAGCCGCACCGCACCTTCCAGTCCCATCCCGCCGATCTCGCCGGTCGGCCACGCGACGGTGAACTGCGGGGCGTGAAACGAACCGCCCGCCATCGCCATCGCGCCCAAGCCATAGCCCTTGCGCAGCACGATCATTCCCATCGGCACCGTCAGACGCGCTCCGGCGATGAACATCCGGCTGAACCGGCGCACGGTGGCCTCCCGTTCGGCATCCGGGCCGACCATGAATCCCGGTGTGTCGCACAACGTCACCACCGGCAACCGGAACGATTCGCAGAGCGCAAAGAAATCGGCGGTTTTGTCGGCGGCCTCCGCGTCGATCGCGCCGCCGAGGTGGTGGCTGTTGTTGGCCACCAGCCCGTAGGCGATGCCGTGCACCCGCACCAGCGCCGTCACGATCCCGACCCCGTAATCCGGTCGCAGTTCCAGCACCGAATCGGCGTCGACGATCGCCTCGATCGCTCGGCGCACGTCGTAGGCCCGTAACCGGTTCTGCGGCACCACGTGCCGGGCCAGCCTGGGATCGGGTTCGGCCCAGTCGGTCACCGACCTACCGAAGTAGGACAGGTAGCGTTTCGCCAGCGCTACCGCGTCCGGCTCATCGCGTGCCGCCAGCGCAACCACCCCGTTGCGGCGCTGCACCTCGATCGGCCCGATCTGCTCGGGCCGGTACACGCCCAGCCCACCGCCTTCGATCATCGCCGGGCCGCCCATGCCGATGTTGGCATCCGGAGTCGCGATGATCACGTCGCACGCCCCGGCCAACGCCGCGTTGCCGGCAAAACAGCGGCCGGAGACGACCGCCACCAGGGGCACGCGGCCGTTCAGCGCCGCCAGCGCGCGAAACGTCATGAGGTCCAGCCCGGCCATGCCCGCGACATCGGTGTCCCCGGGACGCCCGCCGCCGCCCTCGGCGAACAGCACCAGCGGAAGTCCCCGGCGGGCAGCCACTTCGAAGAGCCGGTCGGTCTTGGCGTGGTTGCGCATGCCCTGGGTACCGGCCAGCACGGTGTAGTCGTACGAGGCCACCGCCACCGGCGCCGCGCCGATCGTCGCCAACCCGGCGACCAGTCCGTCGGCGGGCGTGTTGGTGATCAGGTCCTCCTCCGAGCGCCGGCTGCGCTGAGCCGCCACCGCCAGCGCCCCGTATTCGACGAAGCTGCCGGGATCGACCAGATCGGCGATGTTCTCCCGCGCGGTGCGGCGGCCCTGCCGGTGCCGTTTGGCGACGGCCTCCAGGCGACCTTCGTCGCGGGTGAGCCGGTGCCGCTCGATGACCTCGTCGAGATCGGCGCGAGGGGAATCCAGCTCCGGGCCGGTACCGGGGCCTTTAGTGTCGTCGTCGCCTGCCGAAACGAACACCAGCAGTGGGTCTCCGGCGCCGACAACCTGCCCGACGGTGACCAGGGTGCGCACCGTCGCGCCGGGAGCAGCAAGCACGTGCTGCATCTTCATCGCCTCCAGCACGACGTCGGGCGCCAGCTCGACAACGGTGCCGGCCATCGGCGCGTACAGCACCTGTTCGCCCGTGTCGAGAACCGTTGTGTGCGGCCGACGCTCGTCGCGTCTCGGCGCCAAGTCCGCCACCAGCGCGGGCAGTCGGCGGTCCAGCCAACCGGTCGTCACGACGCCGTCCCGCAGCGCCTCGTCGGCCAGCACCGCGTCCAGCAACCCGACATTGGTGCCGACGCCGACGATGGCCAGCTCCGCGAGCGCGGTACGCGCCTTGCGCAACGCCGCTGCGAACGAGTCGCCATGCACGTGGGTGATCACCTTGGCCAGCAGCGAGTCATAGCGCGGGCCGATGGTCAGGCCCGGCCGGGCGTAGGTGTCGACCCGGATCCCGGGCCCGCTCGGCGGGGTGAACGCCGTCACGGTGCCGACGCAGGGTTGCACCGTGCCGTCGGCGGCGACCGTTTCGGCGTTGACTCGGCATTCGATCGCGATCCCGTGCGCGCCGGTCGGCAGCTCCAAGTCGTCGAGCGTCGCGCCCTCGGCGATCCGGAATTGGACCGCCACCAGGTCCAGCCCCGTGACGGCCTCGGTGACCGGGTGCTCCACTTGGATGCGCGGGTTGACTTCGAGGAAGACGAAATCGTCTCCGGCAACCAGGAATTCCACGGTCGCCAGCCCCCGGTACCCGACTGTTGAGCACAGTCGCGCGGCTGCCCGGTGTAGCTCGGTACGCAATTCGGCGGAGATCCCCGGAGCGGGTGCGATCTCGATCAGCTTCTGATAGCGGCGCTGGATGCTGCAGTCGCGATCACCCACCGCCAATGCCCGCACGCCGTCGGCGACGATCTGCACCTCGATGTGGCGTGCGCCCTCGATGAGTTCTTCGGCGAACACTGCCGGCGCACCGAACCCGGCTCGCGCCTCGGCGGCGCACCACCGATAGGCGTCCTCGAGCTGGTCGGCAGCACGGACCGTGCGTATCCCCCGGCCGCCGCCTCCGGCTAAGGCTTTCACCATGATTCCGCCGGGATGGGCGCCGAAGAACTCCCGGATCTGCTCGGCGCCGGCGGCACCGTCGGTGGCCGCCGGCACCGGCAGCCCGGCGCTGATCGCGGCGCGGCGCGCGGCGGACTTGTCGCCGAAGATTTCGAGCAGTTCCGGGGCGGGGCCGACGAAGGTGCTTCCCGCCGCCGCAACGGTTCGAGCGAATGCCGCACTCTCCGAGAGGAATCCGTAGCCGGGATGGATCAGCTCAGCGTCAGACTTCTCGGCGGCGGCCAGGATGGCGGCCTGGTCAAGGTAGGACGAAGGGCTTGCGCCGGGCAGCGCGATCGCGTCATCGGCGGCGTGTACGTGTGGGCTGCCGGCGTCGTCCTCGGCGTAGACGGCCACCGTGCGATAGCCCGATTCGGTTGCGGTGCGAATGATCCGCAGCGCGATCTCTCCGCGGTTGGCGATCAGCACCGTCTTGGGCGCCGGGACCGGGGCCGTCACCGCAGCGGGTCGCCCCACTGCACCTGCGCGCGCAGCTGCCCCTTGAGTAGTTTGCCGCTGGCGGTGCGCGGCAGTTCCTCTGCCACCACCGTGATGTATTGCGGCACCTTGAAGTCCGCCAATTGACCGCGGCAGTAGTCGAGCACCGCGGCGACGTCGATGTCGTCTCCGAGCAGGACGGCGCCGACTTTCTCGCCCATCACGTCGTCGGGCACCGCCAGCACGCAGGCGTCGGCGACGCCGGGTGCCGACAGCAGCGCGGCTTCCACCTCGACGCTCGAGACGTTCTCGCCGCCGCGGATGATGATGTCTTTGAGCCGGTCGATGATGTGCACCCGGCCGGCGTCGTCAACGCGGACCACATCACCAGTGTGCAGCCATCCGTCGATGATGGCCGCTGCGGTGGCGTCGGGCCGATTCCAATACCCGCTCATCACATTCGCGCCGCGCACCACCAGCTCGCCGGTGGTGCGATCGTCATCGAGCGGAACGACACCGATGTCTCCCGACGGCACCGCGTAGCCGACCGAGTCCGCGTGGGCGACCGCGTCGGAGTCCGGCAGCACCGTCATCAGCGACGCCGTCTCGGTCATGCCGTATCCGTTGAACACTGTTGCCGCACCGAACGCCTCGCGTAGCGAGCGCACCAGCGCCGGCGCTGTCGGGGCGCCCCCGTAGCCGACCCAGCGCACCCCGGTCACGTCGACGCGGGCGAACTCCGGATGCCGCAGCAACAGTGCGTAGACCGCAGGCACGGTCACCATCGACGAAATGCGTTGCGCCGGAAGCGCCGTGATCAGCTCGGGAAGGCTCAGCGCCGGCATGATCACCGCCGCACCCCCGGCGTAGGCGGCGGCCAACAGCTGGGAGTTGCATCCGGTCACGTGAAACAGCGGCACCGAGATCAAGGTGCGCAGCTCCTCGCCGAGCTCGCGGGACTGGCCCATGGAGCGCATCATGTTCTCGGCGTTGGTCAAGAACGCCTCATGGGTGGTGGGCACCCCCTTGGGCCGACCGGTGGTGCCGGAGGTGTAGAACAGCGCCGCGGTATCGGTGGGTTCGAGCCCGTCGGCCACATACGGTTGACCGTCGGGCAGCTTGGTTCCGGGCGCCAGGTCCACTTGCGCCCCGGCGTCGGCGAGCACGAAGTCGACCTCCGGTGCGGCCGAGCGGGTGTTGACGGCCACCGGTATGCCACCGGCCATCACGGTTCCCCAGAACGCCAGCACCCAGTGCAGCCCAGCGGGATAGCGCACGCCGACCCGGTCACCGCGCCCAAGGCCCTCAGCGCGCAGCCCGCCGGCCACCCGCGCCGCCTGCTGCCACAGCTGCCGATAGGTCAGCGAGCCGAAACCGAGCTCCGCCACGGCCTCGCTGTCGGGCCGGCGCTCAGCCTGCTCGGTCAGCAGATCGATCAGGGTGGCCGGCAGCCGCTCGTAGTGTGGGACACCGTTGCGATCGCGGATCACCCCGGTCGCCGGAAAAGGGTTGTGCCGCCGCGAAATCTCGATGACGTTCGTCATGAGCGGCTCCTCATCGCCGGCTCCGACGGCGGTGCGCCAGGCTGCGCAGCGTCCCGCGCAACGCGTAGACCGCGGACGTGACGCATGCGACGAGCAGCACCACGAACATGGGCAGCCAGTTGCCGCGCTCATGGTTGATGTGCCACCAGACGTAGGTGAACAACACCGAGCACACGAACAGCACCACGTCGCGCCAGTTGCCCTGATAGGACAGCGCCGCGGCGCGCAGGGCCCGGCTCCTGTCGGACGCGGCGACCAGGTCGTCGATCCGCTCGTCGATGGTGCGTTGCAGCTCGGTGCGCCGCGTGGTCTGCTCCGCCGGGATCCGGTCGAGCAGGTCGAGATCCTGTTTGATCAGCCCGCGCAGATCCGGGCCCTTGAGCTGCCCGGCCGCCGCGGTCAGCAGCGCTCCACCGAAGATCGGCGCCGCGCCCAGCGCCATGCTCAGCAGAGTGGGCATCGTTGTGCCGTTCCTTTCGCGCTACCTACCCGCGCAACCCTACGACGTCAGCCGAGTTTTACCGTGCCGTCGGGCTCGATTCGCCAGTTCGGGTTGTGGGCGATCTCCCAGATCAGTCCGTTGGGGTCTTGGACATGCGCGTGGAACACGCCGCCGAACTGGCCCGGTTGCGGCGCCTTGAGGACGGTGCCGCCCGCGGCGGCCATGGCCTCGGTCAGCGCGGTCACGTCCTGCGGGCTGCTGACGTTGTGCGCCAGGGTGACCCCGGAGACCCGGGAATGGTCGCCGGGCAGTGCCAGATCTTCGTTGAACTTGTCGGCGTCGAAAAAGCCCAGCAGCTGCCCCGGCGCGCTCTGGTAGAAGATGATCTCGCCCTCGACGTCCAGCAGCGGGCTCCAACCCAGGGCAGCGTAGAACCGTCGGGTGGCATTCAGGTCGGTTGCAGCGACAGTGACGAAATGCACCTGCTGATCCATGCCGCGAAGCCTAGACGGTATGGGGTGACGCCCAGCTGCAGCGGCCGGGCCCGCGCTCTTGACAACCACCCTCCCAGCCGACGCCGCCAGTTCTCCACAACTCGCGACCATGCCAAAAGCGCGAGTCAGTGGAACCGCGTACAATCGAACACATGTTCGATAATGGGTTGCCGGGGCCGGAGGCGTTGGAGGGTGCCGACGACACCCTGCTGGTGGCGGCCATTGCCGGGTGGTCTCAGGTGGAGGCTGCGGCCTCGGCGCGCCGGTTGGCCGCGATCGGTGAGTTGGTCGCGCGGCGCACCCGCGGGCGCGATGCGGTGAACCGGTCGCGCTGGTCCTG
>NZ_LZMF01000008.1:0-35365 GCF_001673565.1 Mycolicibacter sinensis | reverse complement strand
TACCTCTTCGACGTACTCCCTGACATGACTCCATCCTTCCCAAGGAACGGAGTCTCCGGACACGCCGGGACGATTCAGTCGGAGTTCGGCTCGGGTGGACCAGCGTCGCCGGTTAAGTACGTTGCGTTGCAGAAGGGCGAAGAACGACTCCATGGCGGCGTTGTCCCCGCACGCACCGACGCGTCCCATCGAGCCGTGTAATCCGTTGCGTGATAGTGCCTGGACAAATTTTCGGGACCGAAATTGACCGGATTCAATCGGAATGAACGATCGCCGCGACCGGTGAGCGCAACGCCACAGCATGGTCCAGCGCGGCCACCGCCAGGGACGACTTCATCCGCGAGTTCATCGAATAGCCAACAATCCGGCTGGAGTACACGTCCTTGATGGCGCAGAGGTAGAGCTTGCCTTCATCGGTCCGGTGCTCGGTGATGTCGGTCAGCCACACCTGGTTGGCCCCCCTGAGCGCTGAACTGCCGCTCGACGAGGTCGTCATGGACCGGAGGTCCGGATCGGCGGTTCAGTCCTCGCTTCTTGGCGAAGATCGACCAGATGCGCTCCTGGGAGCACAGTCGAGCGACGCGGTTCTCCCCGGCGATGATCCCGCGACCGGGCAACTCGTCGGCGATGAACCGGTATCCGAAGACGGGGTCATCGGCATGGATGTCGCGGGCGGCGTTGATCAGGTGCGCATCGTCCCAATCGCGCTGCGACAACGGTGCTTTGCGCCATTTGTAGAACGCCTGGGTGGAGAACCCCAGGACCCGGCAGGTCACCGTGACGGGCACGCCGTCAGCGGCAAGGTCAAGGACCAGCGGGTACATCATTTTGGGTTGGCGTCCCGGGACAGGTAGCCGACCGCGCGGCGCATCACTTCGGCTTCCTGCTCGAGGAGTTTGATCCGCTTGTGCGCTTCGCGCAGCTGTGCTGATACATCATCACCGGCTGCCGCGCACCCGGGCCGGTCGACGCCATCATCACGGTCGGCGATCTTGAGCCAGCGATGCAGGCAGGCCTCCGAGATCCCGAAGTCTTTCGCGATCTGGCGCAGCGGCGCCTCGCCCTTGCGGGCTACAGCGATCACGTCAGCACGGAACTCAGCAGGAAACGGTTTCGGCACGGGGTTGATCCTTCCAGCAAGGACGAATCCTCACAGGTCAGGAATCAACCAAACCGGGGGCAGTCCCGTTTGCTGGCCTGCCGGATGACGTGTGCAACGACGTCGCGCTTGTTATAGCAGTGGCTGTACAGCAGCGGGTGTCCAGCACCGAAAACCAAAATGACTGGACAACCAGTCAGTCTAAGGCTAAGGTGTTTCGGACCGGGCGAGAGGAGGCCAAGTGGCAATCGAGGGTGGAAGCCTGGAGGGCCCCGGTAAGTCGGGCGCGATCCTCGATGCATTCACGCGTCATGTTGCCGAAAACGGTTATCACGGCACAAGTTTCAGTGCGGTGGCAGCCGAACTGGAAATATCGCAGGGTTTAATCTCGCATCACTACGGCACGAAGGAACGACTGCTCGCGACCCTGCACGCTTCCTACATGCAACGTCGAGTGCATGAGGAGAAGCGGATCGTATCGGAGCTTGGTACTCCATCGGAGCGGCTCGCCGGATTGCTATACGCGTTCATCCTGTATCAGGTGATTGATCGGTATCGGACGGTCGCGTTCCAGCGCGAGGTGGCGAAGTTCGCTGAGGAATCAGAAGACTCCGAGGGGCGCAAGTTGCGAGCCGAATACGTCGGCATCGTGCACGAGGTATTGGAGGCGGGGATCGCATCGGGCGAATTCCGGGCCGTCGACACAAACATACGGACCCAGTTGATCTTTGGCGCCGCGCATTGGGCGTGGACATGGTTCAACCCAGACGGGCACAACAGCGCCGAGGAAGTCGGTGCGGAACTGGTTGATCTGGTGCTCGGGTCCCTGTTGGTTTCGCGTCGTCAGTTGGCGCGGCTCACCGACGCCGGCGGGGCCATCGTCTCGACCGTGCTCGACATCATCACCGACACAGACGCTGCACCGGTGATGCGTGCGAACCAGTCAAAACCGCGGCAGGGGCTCGACGGCCCATCATCTGCCGCCAAGAAACGACCTGGCAAGGGGGGCCGATGACACTTCTCGTCATGCGGCGCCTGTCGTCTCTGGGCGTTCAGCGGTTGGAGAGATCAGTTATTGGGCTTGTCAGTACGGCAGTTCAACGTCGCCCCGCTGACGCGCCGGCTTCAGTTCTTCGTCGCTATGGGAAAGAAGACGTGGCATCCAGTGAACCGGTGCTGGCAATCCGGTTCGCTTCCCAATGCACCGGCGCAAGGGGGGTCTAGTGACAATCGTCGACGGGCCACAGCGACGGGTAGCCGAGCGATCGGCCATCGGGGAGATCATCAGTTTTCTACGCCGCTATCTGCAAAATCACCCGGTGAGGTCGCTGGGCACCGTCGGCGGCCAGGTGGTGCTCGGGTTCCGCGCCATTCCGACCTTGTTTGTCGACCTGTTCACCGGCCGTTTCGTGGTCGGCGAGTTCATCAATCAGACCGCATTCATGGCCGGAACAGTGTTTCTCCCCACGGTCCTGGTGACCATACCGATCAGCGTCGTACTGTCAATCCAGTTCACCCTGCTGGCCGGGCAAGTCGGCGCCGAGTCGCTGGCCGGCGCGGCAACCGGGCTGGCGGTGATCCGCCAGGGGGCCCCGCTAGTGGCGGCACTGCTGCTCGCTGCGGCGGTCGGTTCAGCAATATGCGCAGACCTGGGATCGCGGACGATGCGCGAAGAAATCGATGCGATGGAGGTGATGGGAGTGTCGCCGGTCCGGCGCCTGGTCGTTCCGCGGCTTGCGGCGGCCATTGTGGTGGCGCTTGCGCTAACCGGAGTGACGTGCTTTGTCGGATACGTCGCGAGCTATCTGTTCAACGTCTACTTGCAGAACGGGACGCCAGGCTCGTTCATCGACACGTTTTCCTCCTTCGCCACCATCGGAGACTTCGTGCTAGCCCTCGTCAAGGCGATCATCTATGGCGCGATAGTAGCAATTATTAGCTGCCACAAAGGTTTAGACACCCGCGGCGGTCCCGCCGGGGTGGCGAACTCGGTGAACGCGGCCGTGGTCCAATCAGTGCTGTTGCTGATGATTGTCAACGTGGTGCTGACCGAGCTCTACGTTATCGTCTTCCCACGGCAAACCATCTGACCATGGCTGCTCCGACGCGGTACCAGAACCCGGGCGCTCGCCCGGTTACTCAGGCTGCCGAAGCTGCGAGCCGGACGGTCGCGCGAGCCGGCCACTTAGTTCATTTCTTCGGTCGCACCGTCGTCTCGGTTCCCACGATGATGCGGTCGTACCGACGGGAAATGCTGCGACTGCTCTCGGACATCTCCTGGGGCAACGGGTCGATCGTCGTGGGCGGCGGCACGGTCAATGTCGCGGTGGTGCTGGGTCTGACCGCGGGCGCCCTGGTCGCCGTGGAGGGATATAACGCGTTGAACCTGCTGGGCCTGGGCCCGGCAACCGGCTTGATCTCCTCGTTCGCGAATACCCGCGAACTCGCGCCGATCATGATCGCTATGGCGTTCATCGCCCAGGCAGGATGCCGGTTTACAGCGCAATTGGGCGCTATGCGGATCAACGACGAGATCGACGCCATGGAATCCATGGCGATCAATCCGGTCCCCTACCTGGTGGCGACCCGGGTGGTGGCCTCGGTCATCGCCGTCGTTCCGTTGTTCCTGACCACCCTGGCGATGGCCTTCTTGTCTGCCCAGCTGGTCAGTGTGGTCGCCGGCCAGTCTGCCGGGACATACCTGCACTACTTCTCCATGTTCGTCAACGCCCGCGATGTCATGTTTGCGACGATCAAGGCCTCTGTTTTCGTCTTTCTCTCCTCGACGATTCAGTGTTATTACGGCTACTTCGCCAGTGGTGGTCCCGCTGGGGTGGGAGTGGCCGCAGGGCGGGCAATGCGGGCAAGTATCACCGTCGTCATGATCGTGAACATGTTGTTGACCATGGCGCTTTGGGGCGTCCAGTCCGGGGCCAGGTTCGGGGGCTAATGATGCCAAATTACTTCGACGTCGACCCGCGCAGCCCATCCGACCGCATGATGTTCGTGGTGGGAGTGTGCTTCATAGTCGTTGCGGCCCTTACTGCGGCAGCGGCGATCGCCAAATCCGAAGGCACCTTCGACAACCTTGTGCGGGTCAACGTCGAGCTGGTCAACATCGGAGATGGTCTGCCGGCTCGCTCGGACGTGAAGTTCCGCAATGTTTTGGTGGGGTCGGTGTCCGATGTCACGCCATCCCGGAGCGGACGGCCGAACGTCGTCCACGTGAACCTCAAGCCTGAGTACGCCGCCGGTATCCCCAACACCGTCACCGCACGGGTGGTCCCGGCCAACCTCTTCGCGGTGTCGGCGGTCCAGCTGGTGGACAACGGGAAGGGTACGGGATCGTTGCGATCCGGGTCTGTCGTGCATGAGGACAAAACCCTCCCGACGGTGTTGTTCCAGAGCGTGTTGGCCAGGCTGCGCGAGTTGCTTGCCGCGGTGGCGCACAAGCCCGGCGATAACAGCGTCGGAGTGCTGGCAGCCTTGGCAGATGCCACTCGCGGCCGCGGCCAACAACTGACCGACGCCGGACACCAGCTGAACGACATTCTGGCGCAGTTGAATTCAGTGGTCAGTGCTGATGGCACCGGATTCACCACCCTTTCTGCATTGACCGCCGCCGCTGACGGGTTGCGCAGCGTGTCCCCTGAACTCTTCGACGCGCTGGACAGCTCGATCCAGCCGATGCGAACCATCGCCGAGAAGCGTTCGCAACTAACTAATTTTCTGTCCGCAGGGCTCCGGACAACCGGGACGCTCGGCGATGCCTTCGACCACCAGACCGACCGGTTGATCGCCATCAGCACCCAACTGACGCCGGCGCTCGGGGTGATCGCCGACCATGCAGGCGAGTTCCATGGCATATCGACCCGGATGCAGACACTGGCCAACAAGTTCTACGACGAGATCTGGGATCACAACGCGAATCTCTTCATCGCCAAAATTGTCATCGCGTTCAACCCGACCCGTACCTACGTTCGTGCCGACTGTCCCCGCTACGGCGCGCTGGAGGGGCCTAGTTGCCACACCGCACCGGAGGTGCCAACAGCCCCAGATCTCATGCCGGCATTGGGCTCGATGGGCTACCTGCCCACGCCCGGGTTGTCGGAGAATCGTCCCAACCTCGGCACGCCGCGCAACTCGATGCCCGGATTTCCGCAGGGACCTCCGGCGCCGACTCCGCCGGCGGGGGTGGTTCCTCCGCTCGCACCCGGCGCCGCGCAGCTGCCCGACAGACCTCCCGCCCCGCCGCCGGACCCGCCGCAGCTGCCCGCCGAACTACCGAGTCCCGCACCGGTTCCCGTGCCGGCCGATGTGCAGCCACAGTCGGCGGTCATCGGCGGCAACGTCGGGCCGGTCGGCAGCCGCGAGGAGAAAGATCAACTCGGGCGCATCGTGGGCGGGCGGGCCACCGCCGCCACCGAGCTGCTGTTGGGCCCGTTGGCGCGCGGCATGACGGTCCACGTCACGCCAGACCTGGGAGGTGAGCGGTGAGGGCGTATCGCAGGGCGTTGATTGGTGTGGCCGCCTTCATGGCCTTCGCGATCACGGTGACCTGGATGGTGTTCGCCACCCTGCAGCGCGAGGTTGCAGGCGCGACGAACACGTATTCGGCCATTTTCACCGATATTTCGGGCATGGCGCGGGGGGACGACGTCCGGGTGGCCGGAGTCCGGGTTGGCCGAGTCGACAAGATCGACCTAGTCGGCACACTGGCCAAGGTGACGTTTCGCGTGCAACGCAGCCAGCCCCTGTACACCAACACGGTGGCATCGGTGATCTACCAGAACATTATCGGACAGCGGTACCTCGGACTGTCCCAGGGGCCCGGCGACCGTCACACGCCGTTGCCGAATCACGGTGAGATACCCAAGGAACGCACCAACCCGTCCCTTGACATCTCCTACCTGCTCAACGGGTTCGAGCCGCTGTTCACTCAGCTGGATCCCACCCAGGTGGACAATCTGACCACCGCCATCATCCAAGCATTGCAAGGGGATTCGGGCTCCGTTCTGGCGCTCATTACCCAGGCGTCGGCGTTGGCGGAAACGTTGGCCGGCCCGGATCAGGTACTCGGCGATCTCATTGGCAACCTCGACGAGCTGATGGGTAGCCTGTCGGCGCAGAGCACCAATCTGCAGACCATGATCCGGGAATCCCGGGATCTGATGGCAGAACTGGCCGGCCGCCGCCAGGAGCTGGTCGCGTCGGTGGGGGCAATCAACTCGACGACCGCACGGTTTGCGACGATCGTCGACAACATCGCCCCCGATGCCACAGAGTTCGTCGGCCGGCAACCCGGTTTCCTCAATTACGGGCTGCACGACGGCCGTCCGCGAATTGGCTATATGGCGGCCAATCTTCCGTTCCTGCTCAAAGGCCTTGCCCGGGTCACCCAGGAAGGCAGCCACATCAGCACCTACCCGTGCGACCTCGACTTCGCCCTCTGGCGCGGCCTGTTCTTCTGGTTCCGGGGATTCGTGGCCTCGGCGACCCCTGGAGACAACATCACCCCGGGTTATCTCAACAAGGTCAAACACACCCAGGTTTGCAGGTAGCCGCCATGTTTGATCGGTTCAGGCGTCCCATCGAGTCATACCACCAGATATGGCTAGGGGTGATCGCGCTGGCGGTCATCGCCGCGGTGCTGGTGGGTGTGGTCTCGTTCGGCAAGCTCAACGTGGGTAAGACGCGCTACTACGGGGAGTTCGCGCAGGCCGCCCAGATCAAGAAGGGCAACCAGGTCACCGTCGCGGGAATTCAGGTCGGCATCGTCGACGGTGTCCAACTCGCCGGCGACCATGTCGTGGTCGCCTTTAACGTCCGCAACGATGTGCACCTGGGCAGCGCCACCCGGGCCGCCATCAAATTGACCACGATCCTGGGCTCGCGCTACCTCGAATTGTCGCCGGCCGGCCCGGGAGGCCTCGACCACAAGACGATCCCATTGGCCAACACTGAGGTTCCCTATGATCTACAAAAGACCCTGGCCGGTGCGACGAGTACGTTTGAGCCGATCGACGCCGAGCGTGTCGTCGAATCGGTGAAAATGCTGAACAACAATCTGCAGGGTTTGCCCGATGCACTGCCGGAAGCGCTGACCAACCTGCAGTCGCTGGCAACCATCATTGCGGATCGACGCGATCAACTCGGCGCCTTACTGTCCAACGCCGACAAATTGACCACGATGCTGCGTGACCAGAGGGCCGACCTCGGGGCGCTCGTGCTGCAGGCCCGCGACCTGTTGGCTGAGATCGCGACCCGCCGCGCCGCGGTGCAACAGCTCTTCACCAGCGTGACCACGGCGGTCGATCGGGCGAAGACGATCCTGGGCGACGAGCCGACCATCAACCAGCTGCTGGTCGATGCGCGGGAGTTCACCCAGATGATAGTCGACCACGACGCATTGCTGCGAAACATTTTGCAGTCGATGCCGATTAGCGTCCGCAACCTTGCCAACATGACCGGTAGCGGGAACGCTCTCGACTTCAGTGCCCCAGGCGGTCCCTTTGTCGACTCGTGGATGTGCGCAGTTAGCGGGCGGGCCAAACAGTTCAACCTGGTCGAATACTTCAAGGACTGCGAATGAGCCGGAAGGTCAAGCTGATCGCCGCGGTGTTGGCCGCCGCGGTGGTCCTGATAGTGACAGGTGCGGCCGCGATTCCCCGCCTTGTCCGCCACCCGATCACGGTAACCGCACAATTCGAGGATGCGGTCGGACTCTATGTGGGCAACGGAGTGTCGGTACTGGGCATGACGGTCGGGAAGGTGACCAGCATCGTCGCCAAGGACAACTATGTGGAGGTGAAATTGGCGATCGATGACGGGATTGACGTCCCGGCGAACGCTCAGGCCGTTACGGTGTCGAACTCGATTCTGACCGACCGGGTTGTCGAGCTCACGCCGCCGTATCGTGGGGGTGCCAAGCTGAAGAACGGCGACGTTCTGGGTCTGGGTCGTACCCGAACCCCGGTGGAATTCGACCGGACGCTGGCGATGATGGACAAGCTGGGCAAGGCGTTACACGGCGACGCGAACGGTCAGGGGCCGCTGGGGGATTTGGTCAACCTCAGTGCCGATATAACCTCGGCCAAAGGGCGCGACATCAAGGCGGCCCTCGACAAACTGTCGCAGGCGCTGCGTGTCGGCGCCGACAAGGGGGCCGGCAGCAACAAGAACATCCAGGCGATCATCACCAGCCTCGCAGAGCTGACCCAGGCGGCCGCCGACAACGACGCCACAATCCGCCAATTCGGGTCCAACCTGCGGCAGCTGGCCGCCATTCTCGCCGACGAAGACCTCGGCTCCGGCAGCACCGGCGCGAAGGCCAACGGGATCCTCGCCGAAGCAGCCCGTCTGCTGGAGGGCAACCGTGACTCGCTGAAGGACACCTTCGCCAACGCCCGCGCCATTGCCACAACCCTCACGGACAACCGCCGGGAGTTGGAGGAATTCCTCGATGTGGGGCCACTGATGGTCGACAACATTTACGACGTCATTGACCCTGTTGCCGGCAGCCTTCGGTTGCATCTGCTGACCGACAAGGTGTTCTTGAACAGCCAGTTCGGCAAGGAAATCTGCAACCTGATGGGGCTCAAACAGCTCGCGTGCGCCACGGGAACGCTGCAGGACTACGGGCCGGATTTCGGGTTGACCAAAATGCTGGACCTGATGGGCAACGGGATCAGTGGTCAGCCATGACTAACTACCCTATTCGCCGCGGAGTGCGGAGCCTGGCGGTCATCGCGGCGATAACGTTATTGGCCGGCTGTTCCACCGGCCTGGACCGCTTGCCGTTGCCCGCACCCGTGGCCGGCGGCCAAAGTTACGCGCTGACAGCCGTATTCTCCGATGCGCTGAACCTTCCGGCGAAGGCGAAGGTCAAGCTGTACGGCGCAGAAATCGGGGAGGTCGATTCGATCGCGGCACAGGACTTCACTGCGCATGTGAACATGCGGATCCGCGCCGACGTCCCTCTGCAAGTCGGTGTGTCCGCCGAACTGCGGTCAGCCACCCCGCTGGGCGATGTCTTCGTGCAGATCACACCGGACCCGCGCCAGGCCACGGGCGCGGGTCTGCTGCATGACGGCGACACCATCCCGTTGAAATCCACCGCCGCGGCTCCGACGATCGAAGATCTGCTGGGCTCGATGACCCTGCTGATCAACGGGGGCGCGGTGCGTCACCTGGTTTCGATCCTCAACGGCGCGGGCCAGGCGGTGGGCGGGCGGGGCGAACAGGTCGGCACGCTGCTACGTCAGAGCAGCGACTTGCTGTCACGGATGACGGCGCGATCGGCACAGCTGGATGCCGCGCTCCGGCGCACCTCCGAGCTGGCGGCGACAATGTCGGCACGCCGGGCCACGCTGGACGAATCGTTGACCGCCGGTGCGCCGGCAATGGCGGTGATCTCGGACAACACCACCCGGATCGCTGACCTGGCCGATAGCGTCGCACGCATCACCCGCCAGCTCTCGCGGTTTCCCTCCGTCCAGGGCACCGACACCCGCAGCATGACCGCCGACCTGAACCGCCTGGCCGGTGTGTTCAACGACATCTCCGTCGACCCCGACCTGTCGCTGATGCCGTTTAACCGGCTCGTGGGAGTGTTGATGCACACCACCAACTCGACGGCGGTGCATGGCCACGGTGTTATCACACAGCTCACCGGCGGCCCATGGCCCGGTAAGAACTATCCCGGCGATCCCGGGTTCCATTGGCCGGATGGGACTGACTGGCATCTGATGGTCGGCAGCCTGCGATACGAGTGGAATCTTTTGTTGGACAAGATCTATGGGGACCAGCGATGGAACCCGGCGGAACCGGGTCAAGTGCTAGGTCCGCCGAAGTGACGACGGCGCCCAACCCGCTGGAATGGTCGGCCCGGCTGGTCGTCGACTCGGTCAGGGCGGTGGCACAGCGTCGGATCCTCGTGTCCTGCATGGCACTTGGCATCACCTTGGTCGTGGCATTCGCCTATGTCGCTATCGGCGGCCTGGGGATCAACCCCGCGCACGGGTCGATGTCGGTGAGGGTCTTGTTGCCGGAGTCGGGCGGGCTGTTGGAGAACCAGGACGTCACCCTGCGCGGGATCCGGATCGGCCGCGTCAGATCGGTCAACCTCACCGAGTATGGAGTAGAGGCGGTGGCCGTGATCAACGCTGATGTGCGAATCCCACGGGACAGCCCCGTCCGGGTGTCGGGTTTATCGGCGGCCGGTGAGCAGTATCTTGAATTTCGGCCGGAACATGGCGGTGGGCCGTTTCTGACGGATGGCGCGATAATCGACGAACACCAGGCCGCCATTCCGGTGTCGCTGCCGCAGATCATCGACGACAGCCGCGGTGCCCTGGCTCAGCTGGATCCAAAGAAGCTGGCGGCTCTGTTCGGTGAATTGCGCGTCTCGCGCGAGGGGCCGCAGAAGCTGGCGGCTATCTTCGATGGCGCGATTTTTCTGTCCTCCACCCTAGATGGCGTGCTGCCGCAGACCGTCAGTCTGTTGCGCACCACCCGGACAGTGTTCACCACATTGGGCGACGTCACTCCGGGCCTGCACCAAACCACGGTCGACCTGCAAGAAATTCTGGGCGGCGTGAACAAGATGGATGGCGGGTTTCGCACCCTCGTCGACCAGGGCAGCGGCCAATTGGCCACTGTCGATAACCTCCTCGCCGACAACCGCGACAACATTGTGCAACTGCTCGGCAATCTGACGACGCTTTCGCAGCTGCTATATCTACGGATACCGGCCCTGCAGAACTTGTGGCGTCCCGACCACGAGTCGCTGATCGACCGCGTAGCCAGTGTTTTCCACGACGGCGGTGTCTGGGTAGCCGTGGACCCATACCCGAAGTACCGCTGTGACTACGATCTTCCGCGCCGGCCGCCTACGCAGGCGGACTTCCCCGAGCCGTACCGCTACACCTACTGCAACAACCCCGACCCTTCGGTGCTGGTCCGCGGCGCGCGCAACGCACCCCGCCCGCCCGGTGATGACACCGCAGGCCCGCCGCCCGGCTATGACCCGCAGGCGCAGACCGATCCGACACCGAACTATCCGCCCTACACCTTGCCCACCACTTACGCGGGACCCCCGCTGCCCACGTGGATACCGAACTGAGCGCAGGAGTCGCAATGTCTAAGCGAACACAAACCAAGGACGTTTTCGACAAGCTCGATGAGCTGGACGCGACTGTGGAGCCGGAGACCACGCCGGCGCCGCCGCCCGAAACCGATTCCTGCGCACCGCAAGACGAGACCGCCACGAGCGGTGAAGAGGGCGGCCCTGAAGACGGCGAAACAGTCGACGGCCAGGCCCCGGGCCGACTGCGGCGCCGGGGCCCCGCCGCGCTCGTCGTCGTCGTGGTGGTCGGTGCCCTCGGGCTGTCAGCATTCTTGGGCTGGCGGCTCAAACAGGTCGACGACACGGCCGCGGCCGGCCGGGCGGCCCTAGAAGCCGCACGCAACTACGCGGTCATCCTGACCACCCTGGACGTCAAGAACATCGACATGAACTATCAACAGGCACTCGACGGTGCCACGGGGGAATTCAAGGATCAATACAGTCAAGGGTCGGCGCAACTGCGCCAGGTCCTGATCGACAACAATGCGGGAGGAAAGGGCATGGTCATCGACGCCGCGATCAAATCGACGACGAAAGACAAGGTCGAAGTGCTGTTGTTCGTGGATCAATCGGTCACCAACGCCGTCAATCCCAGCCCCCGTATCGACCGCAACAGGGTGCAGATGACGATGGAGTTGGTCGACGACCGTTGGCTAGCAAGCAAAGTCGAAATCCTCTAGCGCGGTAGGGTGATGATGATGGGAACTGCGAGCGATATCACAGTGGCTGGCATCGGGGAATCGGACGGCGAAATCATCGAGGATTCCGCGTCCGAAACGCCCTCTGATCCTGCGGCCGGGGCCGGCTCCGAAGACGAGAACCCAAAAGATGAGGGCACCCACACACCCCGCCGCCGATGGGTCAGATCAGCGTTCCGCTCGATCGCTGCGGTCGCTTTCGTCGCGGTGCTGACGGGGGGCGGTTACGAAGGCTGGCTGCTGTTTCAGCTGCACCAGAAGGACATTGCTGCTGCGCAAGCACTCGATGCGGCAAACAAATTCGCGGTCACGCTCACCACGACAGACCCAAATGCGGTCGACCAGAACTTCACCGACATCCTGGGCGGCGCAACAGGTGAATTCAAGGACATCTACACCAAAGCCAGTTCACGCCTTCGCAAGATGCTGATCGACAACAAGGTCGCGACCCAAGGAACGGTCGCCGACTCGGCGGCCAAGTCGGCGACCAAGACCGAGGTCGAGGTGTTGTTATTCGTCAGGCAGTCGGTGACCAATTCGGCCAGCCCCGATCCACGCTCCGATGTCACCGCGGTCACGATGACGATGGAGAAGGTCGGCGGGCGTTGGCTGGCAAGCAAAGTAGTCCTCCCGTCAGAGCAGGGGTAACGAACGTGAAGCTCGCGATAGGTTTGGCAGCAGTGCTGTCCGTGGCAACGCTGGTGGCGACCGCGCCGGCCGCGCGAGCGTCCACCGAGCAATTCTGCGGCGAACTCAACGCGACGTGGGACGGGACACACTGTACGACCCTGGTCACCTCCCAGCGCAAAGCGGAGATGTTCATCTCACTCGACCTACCGGCGCAGCTGCTCGACAATCCCACGTCGGGGCCGGTGTTGCGCAACTATTATCACCGACTGATGGACGGCTGGCGCAAAACCGGCGCTGAGACGCCGCGGGACAGCAGCGCATCCACCGACTACCAGCTGTTTCCCGGGCCGGGGGCGGTGCAGTCACTGATCGTGCACGAGAACTTCGAGCCGTTCGGCATCCAGGCCAACAATGCCTACCGCTCGTTCGTTTTCGATATGTCCAGTGGCCGAAGGCTCACGCTCGCCGACCTGTTCAAGCCGGGTGTCGACCCGATGCAGGCGATACCGGTGGCCGCCGGACCGGTCTTGTCGGCCGCGCTGGACGCTGCGCGGCCTCCTCACCAAGCCAACACCTATCCTTTTACCGTCCAGGAGTTCGAACCCGGCCCTGATGGGCCCGGCTACACCGGCGACTACCGAGCCTTCGGGTTAGCCGCTGACCACCTAACCTTGTACATGCCCGATGACTCGATGCTGCGGGAAAACCCAAGTCCGCAAGACCGATACGTCTGGTCGATGGACGGCGGAACCGTTATCGTCGAGGTACCGCTGTCCGCACTGGCGGGATCACTGCGTCCGGAATACGGTGGAGCGTAGGTGGATTCAGAATGAACCTTGTCGACCTGATGACGTTGCCGGCTCGTGTCGCACGTGCTTTCGGTGAGGCGAGCCTCGGCATCGCACGCCTGGTTGAGCCCGATGGTCCCGTCCGTCTGGCGTATCAGGCCGCTGCGATGACCGGTGAGGGTCGTCCGCTTGGCCAAGCGATCGCTCCCGGGGGCGTTGTTGACCGGGTGTTGGACGAGAACGGTGTGGTGTCGCGACTCACGCAAGTCGGTGGTCCATTGGATCGGCTGATCGAAGAGGGTGGCCTTATCGATCGGATGGCCGCCCCCGGTGGTGCCATCGATCGACTCCTGGACCGCGAAGGTGCGATTGATCGCATGCTTGCCGAAGGTGGCGTCATCGATCGATTGCTCGCCAAGGAAGGTTTGATCGAGCAACTAGTGCAGGAAGGGGGAGTGGTCGACAACCTCAACGAACTGGTCGCTGCAATCGTAAATGTCCTGCCCGTGGTCGAGCGGCTGGCCCCCGTGATCACGCAGATCGCTCCCGTTATCGAGACACTGGCGCCGCCCATCACACAGCTGGCGCCGGCGCTCGCGCAGGTGGAGCCATCTATCGAACAGCTTGCCCCCGCGGTCGAGCAGGCCGTTCCCGTGGTGATGCAGCTCGCCCCGGCGATCGAACGGGCGGTCCCGGCGGTAGAACAGCTTGCGCCGGCCATTGTCCTGTTGGCCCCGGTGATCGAATCCCTCGGCCCTATCATCAAGCGGTTCGACGACTCGTCACAGGCGCTCGCCTCTGCGGTGGAGCCGCTGCGGGAGCTCAGAAAACGCATGCCCGCGGCGGGCCGGCGATCCGAGCGCAAGAGTAGGGCAGCATCGATTCTTCCTGCCGGAGATGGTCCAGAAGACCAGTGATTCGGTGAGATCGCCGTCGCGAGTTACTGCGTTTCTCTACTCAAGCTGAATGGGCCGACATCGGAGAGCCGGTATCACGGTGCATGGTTCGCGCCGCGGGATCAGGCGAGATGTGTCCACCGCTTGTCTGGAGTCGGTTCAGGGCGAGATGAATTCGGCTGCGAGGATGGCCATGGCGATTTCACCGCGGACCTGAATGTATCCCTTCGTCAATGCGTGAGTGTCACCGTGTGTAGACCCGCATCGGCAGGCCGCCGGCCAGACCAATGGAGACGTGGAGCTCATGTTTGGGCGTCCAGCCTTCTTTGATCCGGAACCTGTAGCGTTGCAGGACCGTCGCGAGTGTGATAATTCCTTGGATGTAGGCCATCCGCGAGCCCATGCACTTACGGGGCCCGGTGTTGAACGGAATGAAGGCGTTCTTGTCGATCTTGTCGGTGAGGAACCTGCTCGGCTGAAACGTTTCTGGGTCACGCCAGAACCGCCGGTCCCGATGCAGCGCGTAGGGCGAGATGACTACGTGCGAGCCCTTAGGAATGAAATAGCCACCGATCACATCGTCGGCCTGCGTGGTGCGCCAGTTCATCGGCGCGGCCTGAATACGCTGCGCCTCGTCGAAACACGCACGCAGATACGGTAACTGGGCCACATGCGCGTATTCGAGCGGTACGCCGTCGAGCGCATCAACCTCCGCGTAGGCGTTGGCCAGCGCCTCCGGGTTGCGGCACAGCAGTGCGATGGTCCACGTCAGTGCCTCGGCCGTGGTGTCGTGACCGGCAAACACCAGTCCCAGCAGCTCCGAGCGCATCCGGCCGTATTGGTGTTGCGGGGTTCCGTCGAATGGCATCGATAGTGCGACGTCCAGCAGATCCTGATCACCATCTCGTGGGTTGGCTAGCCGCTGCGCGATCATGGCGTCCAGCTGGCGTAGCAGGAAGCCCTGCGCGGCCTTGCCGGTGCGTGAGCGCGGTCGCGGAATCCATTCTGGGAGTGGGTGAGTCGCCATTCGGGCGACGACGTACTGACCGTACTCGAGTGTCGCGCTCACCCATCGGTCAAGGGTGTCGGTGTCGGGGTTCTGATGGAACATCGCTCGCAGCAGACCGGCCATGACCACCCGACCGAACTCATGCTCGAGGTTGACCATCCGATGGTCGTCAGCGTAGGTCCGCCAGGCGTCGACCTGCTCGGTCACCGCAGCGATCATCTGGTCGCTGACGTTGGCGAGTGCCGCCTCGCCGAAGTGTGGGTTGAATGCTCGGCGGACACGGCGCCATTCATCGCCTTCCAGAAGCGGTAGCGCCGGTGGCTCGCCGGCGACCAATTCGCGTGCCATTGCGACCTTGGTATACCGGTCGTGATGACGCGTCATGATGTGCTCGACGTGGTCGGGGTGGCTGACCAGCGTCACTGTCAGTCCCGGGAAGGGCAACGGAATATTCACCACGTCACCGTACTTAGTCGCCAATTCTCGCCACGGAGCGAAAAGGTCGCGCGCAATACGTATCCAAAGCGTGAGCGCGTCAACACCAGATGGCCCAGGCGGGCGCTCCGTGGTAGCAACAGGTACGTTGTGTGCATCGGGGGTGGTGTCTTTTGACCCGTCCCTCGCGTTGCTTATCGTCATCGCTTGGCCTCCAAATCTCCGCCGGATAAGTGGATTGCTTGGGCCGGACAGATCATGGCGGCCTGTTGGGCAGCCTCGGTGTCCTCGGGTGGCACCGGGACCGGTCCGTCGATCAGCTTGTCGCCGGACCGCACACCGGAGGTGCCATCCTCGCGTTCGGCGAAGACATTAGGTGCGGTGATCAGACAGAACCTGGAGCCCATGCACATGTCGGAGTCCACGCGGACATGCATCACATTCTTTTCGGTCATCAACGCACCGTTTCTGTTTCGCGGTCGGAACGACCCCTATGATTCGCGGCGACGGTGGGCTGCGCCGGTGGCAAATACGACGGCATCACACCACTGGGCCATCTGACTAACTGTGACATCCTGCCGCTACCTCCACGTTGCCGAATGACCGAATCTCCGTATGCATTGCCGCAGTCCGCTGGATAAACGTTCGTATACGAGGCGTCCATGCTCGACATGCACGGCTCGGCGAGATCAACTTTCGGTGTTGCCGCAGCGCGGCATGGAAAGCAGGACTACACAAAGCACTATATCTGTAGCAGCTGTCCATTGCAACAGGGGATTTGATGTCGGCCCGCGCCTCGAGGCGGTCGAGAATCGAGGCCCTCGGCGTGACACATCGGGGTGTCACGTCCCTGTCGCCGTGGACCTTTCGGTGTCAGTGATGCCGAGGCTTTCTCGTGTGCATCGATCTGCCGGTGTGCATGGGAGCGGCCACCGCGGTGCGTCGGTCGGCGGTCGGGAACGCTACGTTCGGATGCCTGCACCGCCGGCAGGCTTGGCCGGGTGCATCATTGAGCGGTTGGTTGAGCTCGACTGCGACTCCTGATGGCGATAATCGACCCAGTGCCCCATCGATCCATGTGATACGTTGCGTGCATCACTTGTAGTGCATATTATTTATGCTGTGCCTGAGTCAAGCATGCGTGACTTGTCCGCCGTCGGTTCTGGCCGCTCCTGGTTCGTCGATATTCTGATGAAGTTGGGGTCGGTATCGCGGCCCTCGGCTTCGCTTGATCCGTTGATTGATGCAACCGAGCGAGCGGTGAGTCGGAACGGCGTGCGGCGCACCACGATGTCTGACCTTGCACGTGAGATGAAGGTCGCGCGCACTACGTTGTATCGCCAGGTTGATTCGGTGGACGATGCGATCTTGCTGGCCGGCGCTCGCTCGATGTACCGCTTCTTGGACGAGCTCGCCGTCGCGTCGCTTGCTGGGACCGCGTGGTCGACGTTATTCGTGGACACGTTGGTGCACGTTGTGGCACAACGCTACGAGAACCCACTGGTGCGGCGGATGTTCGAGCATGAGCCGGAGTTACTGGGGGAGCTGCTCTCCCAGGGCCGCTTTTCTCCGGTAATCAGCCGGCTTGCCTCGGTCGCGGCGCCCGTGCTTGAAACCGCCATCGCCGCCGGACAACTGCGTGCAGCCGACCCCACTGTGATGGGGGAATCATGGTTGCGAATGGTGATTGGGTTGATGCTGTGTCCGCCGGCGGGCGACATCCGGGAAATAGTTGAGTTCATGGTCGCCCCGGTGCTCGCGGGCCATTCAGGCGGCGTCGAGGATGAAGGCTAGCTAAAACAACGGGTGCTATGCCGATTCAGCCTTGACGACGTCGAGCATGTTGCGCACGCGAGTGAACTTCACCCTCGGGCGCCCGGCACCTTCGCCCCGTGCACATTCACGGGCGTCGATGGCAGCCCAGCCCTGGTAATCGATGACGTCCCCGACACGTTGGGCCACGATTCGGGCGACCTCGTCTGGCGTGAGTGTCGAATTGTGCGATAACAACCCGGAGCGCGCATCACTGAGCAATGCTTCTACGGTCTCTTTGGCGCACAACCGATTCGTTCCGATGACTCCGGTTGGACCGCGCTTGATCCAGCCTGCTACGTAACTTCCGTCAACACCCGTCACGCGACCGAATTCGTTCGGGATGATGCACCGTGTGTCGTCGAAGGGGAGGGTCGGCAAGGGCGTGCCCGCGTATCCCACCGCATGGACGACCAGGCCCGCGTCAAGAGACTCTGTCTCTGATGTCGGCTGGGCGAGGATGCGACCCGCATCCTGCACAGCTTGGGTGCGGGCCACATCAATCGATTCAACTCGATTCTGGCCGTGGACACGTGTTGTCGCGGTGTTGAATCGCAGCACAATCCGCCGTGTGGCATGCGACATCGGGCGTCGGGCGAAGCTGCGCAACGTTTCGAGATTTCTGCGCGTGGTGGCGTCTTGCGGCTCATCATCGACATTCAGGTCGAGTGGATCGACGACCACGTCCACGTCGTCGAGTTCACCCAGTTCCACAAGCTCGGCGTTGGTGAAGGCCGCCTGTAGAGGCCCGCGCCGGCCGAGCACGAAAACGTCGCGAATATTGCTGTGCGCCAAAGCCTCCAATGCGTGGTTGGCCATGTCGGTGGTCGCTAGGTCGTCGACGCGCTTGGCCAACATTCGCGCGACGTCGAGGGCTACGTTGCCGTTGCCGATCACGACTGCACGTTCACACGACAGATCGACCGAGAGGTCAGCATGTCGGGGATGGCCGTTGTACCAACCGACGAAGTCGGTTGCTGAGTGATTTCCGGTTAGACCGTCGCCTGGGACGCCGTTGCGGCGTCCGCGGTCGGCGCCAACGCAGTACACAGTCGCGTCGTACCACTCGGCGAGTTCGGCACAGGTGATGGTGTTGCCGATCTCGACATTTCCGAAGAAGCGGAACCCACGCCGGTGGGCGGTCTTGTCGAACGCGCGGGTGATGGCCTTGATGTTGGGGTGGTCGGGCGCGACACCTGCACGGATGAGTCCGAAAGGTGTGGGGAGCCAGTCGAACATGTCTACGGTTGCCGGTGTCTGGTCCTGATTGAGAAGGTTCTCGGCGACATAGAACCCGGACGGGCCGGAGCCGACCACGGCGACGCGCAGTGGTTGGCCAATCATCGGTTGGTGTAGAAGTCGGCGTTGGATTGGATGTATGCGCTCCACTGGACGGGGACAGCGGTGTCCGGGTATATCGCCTCGACCGGGCACGCCGACACGCAGGCATCGCAGCCGATGCATTCGTCAGGGTTGATGTAGAGCTGCGTTGCTTCGGCGAATCCTGGCTCGTCGGGTGTCGGGTGGATGCAGTCGACCGGGCAGACCTCGGTGCAGGAAGCGTCCTTGCAGGACATGCAGGGTTCGGTAATCACATACGCCATGTTGTAGAACTCCTTTGGAGTGTGTGTTGCGTGATCGTTTGGGTGCTGGTCGATTGGCCCGGTCGAGATCCCGCCGTACGCCGGGGGATGAAACGTTGCCGCCACCGTTTGCACTTTTCGGTGGCTTGTGACCCGAGCTGATGGGGGTTGGCAGCATCTGCAGGACGCCGACGAGGATGTCGGTGTGGGTGTCGTTTCGTTTGGTTGTTTTAACGGCGGGTGACAGTGCAGGGCACGCCACCTTGGATGGTGACGGACTGGGTCATCTTGTGTTTGGGGGTCCAGCCCGGGCGCAGGTGGATGCGGTAGCGCTGCAGGATCAGTGCGGTGAGCAGTTGTCCGTTCTGGTAGGCCATGGCCATGCCGATGCATTGGTGGGGACCGGTGCCGAACGGGATGAACGCCGTGTTGGGCCGCGCGGCGACCTGGTCCGAGTCGAAGTGGTGAGGGTCGTAGACCTCAGGGCGCGCCCACCAGCGCGGGTCGCGGTGCAGCGCGGTCATGCACGCACCGACGAAGGTGCCTTTGGGGATGTGGAAGCCGGCGAGCTCGTTGTCGGCCTTGGAGAAACGTTCGTTGAACGGGTGCCCTTGTAGGCGCTGCGCCTCATCGAAGCACTGCTTGGCCCAGTCCAGTTTGTTCAGGTGGGCTGCGGTCGGCATGTCACCGCCGAGAGCATCGACCTCATCGTAAAGACGCTGCTGGGCAGAGGTATTCGTGGGCAACAGACTGAACATCCAAGACAGGACCGCCACCACGGTGTCATAGCCGGCGACCATGAGGGCCGCGGTGTCGATGGCGCGTGCCTGCCGGTCGAGCTGGCTCTCGTCGGGCAGGCGGGCATCGACGAGGATCTGCAACAGGTCGTTGTGTTTGACCGACTCACTGGCACGGGTGTCCAGTATCTCGTTGACCGTGCGCATCATCCGCCGGAAAGAATTGAGCAGGTTGGGCGCGCCGGGGATGGGAAGGATGTTGGGCGGACGGCGAGTCAAGGTAATTGATGCCGCTGACGCCAGGATCTCACGCAGGTCTTGGTCGTAGGTGTGGACTTGTCCATCGGTGAGTTCGATGGAGAACATGTTGCGCATGAACGCCGGGAGCAGGATTTTGCCGACCTCGTGTTCGAGGTCGATCTCGTGGCCGGTGTCGACGAAGGACTCCCAGGAGTCGAGGCGTTTCACCATTTCGTCGACGAAATCGTCGGCCAGGGTGGCCAGAAACCGTTTGCCGAACATCGGGGTGTAGAGCTGGCGCCGCTGGGTGTACTCCTCGCCGTCGAGCCACGGCAGGCCCATCCCGACCTTCTGTTTGACGAAGTCGGGAAAATCCGGGAAGCCGTAGTTACCCGAGCGGTCGTGGAAGACCTCGCGGACGAGGTCGGGGTGGTTGATGATGACGCGGTCGTAAAAGGGTAGAGGGAGGCGGAAGATGTCGCCGTACTTCTGGGATGCCCTGTGCAAGTAGGTGAATGGGTCGCGCATCAGCTGCGGTGCGACCCCGATGATGGGTAGGCCCGTGGGGCCGGGGATGCGTGGGTCCGAGCCGCGCCGCAGCGTGGCCACCGGGGCTCGTGTTAGGCGGAAGATATCGCCGAGGCCGGTGGCGGTGGTGATGTGAACGGCAGGGTCAGGTCCGCTGGTGTGGCCGGGCCAGGGACAGGCCGGGGCGCTGGTCATAATCTCTCCCTGATTGGGTAGGGGTCAGTGCTGGTCGCGGGTGAAGGGGCGCACAGCGGGTCCGCGCAGGCCGCGGAAGACTTTTTGCAGGGTGCCGAACACCAGCTTCACGGTGCGTTGTTTGGGGGCGCGGATCGGGATGGGCATCATCTGGCCGAGCGCGCCGAGCAGATCGTTATCGGTGTCGATGCGCGCGATCAGCCAGCCGCGTTCGGCGTCGCGGTCCATGATGTAGCGGTCGACGCCGACCAGTTCGATCGCGCGCGGGGTGAATCGGAAGCGCCCAATGGCCCGGTACGGAACCGTCAGTCGGACCTTGCCGTCGAAGAAGTCGTAGTAGGGCAGCGCGCGGATGGTGTCATCCTGGGGGTGGAACACCAGGTCCGGGCACAGCCGGAAACCCGCGTGGTACAGGTCGCATTCGAGTTGGCTGGCGGTCCAGGTGCGCGATGCGGTCGTAGGGTCGGCGTAGACCATGTTATCGGTCATGCAGGCGCGCAGCGCGACAATGTCTCGTTGCTCCCACGCGTCGAACCACTTGATCAGAAAGTCTGTCAGCCCGTCGGCGGGCAGGCCCAACTTGACATACATGTCCTCCTGAGCTCGAACCTTGGCGAAGAAGTCATCCCATAAGTCGATAGAGGCCTGGTGCTTATCGGAGTAGCGGGAGCGATCGGGAACCCCTTGGGTCGGCTTCGCCGCGGACCTGTGTTGTGTGGTGTCCTTACCGATTGGCGCTGCGGTCATGCTGTTCTCCTCGTCGTTGAGCGGATGTGCGCGGCGTGGCGGCAGGGTGCCGACCACCGTAACTGCGCTACATCGTATGCAGAATGTGTAGCGAATGACAAGAGCTTGCGCTACAAAATAATCAACTGCTGTATTTAGTGTCTGGGGTCGGCGTTCAGAGTGCGCTGCGCGGCGAGCCCGGTCGTCGCGGGTACTCCCGGCTGCCGGTGGATGCCGTCAGCAGTCTGACGATGCCGTCCGGATCGGCCCCGAACCAGACAGCGGAAGTCCGCCGGCGACGTTGAGTACGGCGGTCACTCAAAAGACGTCAAAGCGTTCGACGACATTCCAAAGCTGGTTTCTCGGTGCGAAGACCTTCAATGCGGTGGGGCCGTTCGAGCCGAGGTCGCGCGCCAGGTCAACGTGGAAGTTCGCCGCGGCGGGTCCTGGTACGGCAACGTTGACCGCCGAGTTGCCGATGAAATCTCGAACGGACCAACCGGTCGTGCGTTGGCGAAGACCATTGACGAGACCCGGGATCCTGCCGCCAACTACACGGAATCCAGGCCGGGGATCAACGTACCGTGCATTGCCGCACACTGTCACGCGACTGGGGGCGGTCATCGGGCGACTCCGAGTAGCTGGACCGGGGACAAACGTCGTCGATGTCATCGCCGAGCCAGTACCCCGGGTATGTCGAAATCCCGGGGACCGTGGACATCGGTCGGCGAGCCCGGCTGATCCCCGTGTACGTCGCGATCCCGATTCCAACGCTCTCGTCAACCCGACAGCAGGCACCGGAGATCCGGCGTCGAACGATTCGGGATATCGCTACGTGCGGTGGTTGGGTAAACGGGTTGCCAAGTGCGCCAACATGTATCAGCATGCCGGTTCCGCTCATCGCGTGGGCGCTGATATCCGCTTCAACACTGCGGGACGCCGCGCTCAACCTGAAACATCGGAACCGATTCGAGACGATGGTGTCGTTGGTTGTTCAGCGGCGGGTGACGGTGCAGGGCACGCCACCTTGGACAATGGTGGCCCCCGCCATCTTGTGTTTGGGGGCCCAGCCGGGGCGCAGGTGGAGGCGATAGCGCTGCAGGATCAGTGCGGTGAGTAGCTGTCCGCTCTGGTATGCCATGGCCATGCCGACGCATTGGTGGGGACCGGTGCCGAACGGGATGAAGACGGTGTTGGGCCGCGCGGCGACCTGGTCTGAGTCGAAGTGGTGGGGGTCGTAGACCTCTGGACGCACCCACCAGCGCGGGTCGCGGTTTTGCAGGGTCTGAGACGCGAAGATGAAGGTGCCTTTCGGGATGCGGAAGCCGGCGAGCTCGTTTTCGGCCTTCGACCAACGGGGGATGGCGGGACCACCCTGCAGGCGTTGTGCCTCATCGAAGCATTGCTTGGTCCAGCCCAGTTTGTTCAGGTGGGCCGCGGTCGGTATGTCACCGCCGAGGGCGTCGACTTCATCGTAAAGACGCTGTTGGGCAGAGGTATTGGTGGGCAACAGGCTGAACATCCAAGAGAGCACCGCCACGACGGTGTCGTAGCCGGCGACCATGAGTCCCGTGGCGTCGGTTATGCGTGACTGCCGGTCGAGCTGGCTTCCGTCGGGCAGGCGGGCATCGACGAGGATCTGTAGCAGGTCGTTGCGTTTGACCGACTCACTGGCACGGGAGTCCAGTATCTCGCTGACCGTGCGTAGCATCCGCCGGAAAGACCCGACCACGTTGGGCACTCCGGGGAGGGGAAGGATGTTCGGCGGACGCACGAACATCGACCCCGACGAAAAGCCGGCGAGGATCATGCTCAGGTCTTGGTCGTAGGTGTGGACTTGTTCATCGGTGAGTTCGATGGAGAACATGTTGCGCATGAACGCCGGGAGCAGGATTTTGCCGACCTCGTGTTGGAGGTCGATCTCGTGGCCGGTGTTGACGAAGGAGTCCCACGAGTCGAGGCGCTTTGTCATTTCGTCGACGAAATCGTCCGCCAGTGTGCCGAGGTACCGTTTGCCGAACATCGGGGTGTAGAGGTTGCGCCGCTCGGTGTACTCCTCACCGTCGAGCCACGGCAATCCCATCCCGATCTTCTGTTTGACGATGTCGGGAAACTCCGGCAAGCCGTATCTTGTTGCTTCGCGGTCGTGGTAGACCTCGCGGACGAGGTCGGGGTGGTTGATGACCACCATGTCGTGCACGGGTACGGGGATGCGGAAGATGTCGCCGTACTTTTGGGATGCCTTGAGCAGGTATGTGTATGGGTCGCGCATCAGCTGTGGTGCGACACCGACGACCGGTAGGCCCTTCGGTCCGGGGATGCGTGGGTCCGGGCCGCGCCGCAGCGTGGCCACCGGGGCTCGTGTTAGCCGGAAGATATCGCCGAGGCCGGTGGCGGTGGTGATGTGAAGGGCAGGGTCAGGTCCGCTGGTGTGGCCGGGCCAGGGACAGGCCGGGGCGGTGGTCATAATCTCTCCCTGATTGGGTAGGGGTCAGTGCTGGTCGTGGATGAATGGGCGCACGACGGGTCCGTGTAGGCCGGGGAAGATTTTCTGTAGGGTCCCGAGCACCAGCTTCACGGTGCGTTGTTTGGGTGCGCGGATCGGGATGGGCATGACCTGGCCGAGCGCACCGAACAGGTCGAAGTCGGTGTCGATGCGCGTGATCAGCCAGCCACGTTCGGGGTCGCGGACCAAGTTGTAGCGGTCGACGCCGAGCACATCGAAGGAGCGGGGGGTGTACCGGTAGCGCCCAATAGCCCGCCACGGAAAGGTCACCCGGACCTCGTCGTCGAGGAAGTCGTAGTAGGGCAGTGCGCGGATGGTGTCATCCTGAGGGTAGAACACCATGTCCGGACAAATCCGGAAGCCCAGACTGTACACGTCGCATTCAAGTTGGCTGGCCGTCCAGTCCCGACACGCGGTCGTAGGGTCGGCGTAGACCATGTGGTCGTTGAAGCAGGCGCGCAGGCCGGTGATGGACCGCTTCTCCCAGGCGTAGAACCATTTGATCAGAAAGTCGGTCAGGCCGTCCGCGGGCATACCCGCCTTGACATACATATCCTCCTGCGCGCGAACCTTCACGAAGAAGTCTTCCCACAAGTCGATAGAGGACTGATGCTCGTCGGAATAGCGGCCGCGGTCCTCAATCAACATCGCCGGTGTTATTGCCTTGGCATTTGCAGGCGTCCCTGATGTCTTCGGGGTTGCTGCCGATCTCGGTGCCACGGCTCTGGCACTGGTGTCCACGGGCTGGCGGTTTGCGGGGCTGCTGGTCATAATCTCTCCCTGATTGGGTAGGGGTCAGTGCGGGTTGTTGGTGAACGGGCGTACGACGGGTCCGTGTAGGCCGGGGAAGATTTTCTGTAGGGTCCCGAGCACCAGCTTCACGGTGCGTTGTTTGGGTGCGCGGATCGGGATGGGCGATACCTGGCCCAACAGGCTGAGCAGATCGTTGTCGGTGTCGATGCGCGCGACCAGCCAGCCCCGTTCGGGGTCACGGACCAGGTTGTAGCGGTCGACGCCGACCACATCAAACGGGCGGAGGGTGTACCGGAAGCGCCCAACCCACCGAAACGGAACGGCCAGCCGGACGTTACCGTCGAGGAAGTCGTAGTAGGGCAGCGCGCGGATGGTGTCATCTTGAGGGTGGAACACCATATCCGGGCACGCCCGGAAAAGAATGTTGGCAAAGTCCAACATCACCTTGTCCGCGGTCCAATGGCTAGACCCGCTCATGGGTTCGGCGAAGGCAAGGTCATCGGCCATCAAGGCGCGCAGCGCGACAACGTCACGTTGTTCCCACGCGTCGAACCACTTGATGAGAAAGTCTGTCAGCCCATCGGCGGGCATGCCCGCCTTGACAAACATCTCCTCCTGCGCACGAACCTTCACGAAGAAGCCATCCCATAAGTCGAAAGATGGCTGATGCTTGTCGGAGTAACGGCCACGTTTCGCAACGATCAACGATGTCGCCGTCTTCGATGGCGCCGCAGCCACCGCGGACTTCTGTCGCTTGGTGCCCTTGTCGATTGGCTCTACGGTCATGTTGTTCTCCTCGTCGCTGAGCGGAAGTGACCAGGTGGCGGCGGAGCGCCGATCACCGGGACTGCGCTACATACTATGCAGAATGTGTAGCGGCTGGCAAGATCTCGCGCTACAAAATGACCAACTGGTGTATTGAATGTTCGTTTATCTGGCGCGGGCCTGCGGAGAATCGTCACGGGAAGGTAGATTTCTATGAAAATAGTTGGTGGACAGCATCATTGGTCCCGCATCCAAACCGTCACGGTGGCCTGTCGATCGCGGACCAGCGTGGGCTCGGGGATGTCGTCCAATTCTGACGTGATCTGACACGTTGGCGTCCCCAGGGGCACTTCACCCGGCGTAGCCCGTGATGATGGGACGTCGAGGTGCGTGCTCTTGCGCGGTCGCCGACACCTGATCCGCCTTCGAAGTCGTCACCATCGTTGACGGGCTACCCGACCGATGGAGCCGTCACGCGGCGAGCCCAGGCGATGATCGTCAATCGCTCAACCGAGGTCAACCTCGGCCAAGCCGCGAAACACGTCCCCGTGAGCAACCGCTGCCGATGCTTCCGGGATCTGGGAGTTATCCCAACGATGAATCTTTTCTGTGCGAACTCATTTCGGTTTTTTGCTGGTGAGTAGGACCGGTTTGACGACCTGACCGCTGTGGAACATGTCGATGGCGTCGTTGATCTTCTCCAGGGGGAAGGTCTGGATCAGCTTGTCGAACGGGAACTTGCCCGCGCGCCAGAGTTCGGTCAGTTCGGGGATGAGCGTGTGCGGGTCGGCGTCACCTTCGATCACGCCGGTTAACGTCCGTCCAAGCAGCAGATGACCTTGGTCGATCGTGATCTCGTTCTGCAGTGACTTGAGTCCGAGCGTCGCGCATGTCCCTCGGGGGCGCAGTGTTTCCAGCGCCTGTCGGATCACGGTTCCCTGGCCGACCGCTTCCACGTTGTAGTCCAGGCCGCCGACTTGTTTGCCGATTTCACGCACGAGATCGGTGTGCTCGGCGGGATTGAAAACGTGTGTGGCACCGAACGTCTCGGACATCGCCAGACGATCGGGGTTCACGTCGACGGCGACGATCGTCTCGCAGCCGACTGCCTTGGCGGCCATGATGGCGGCAAGTCCGACGCTTCCGATTCCCCACACACCGATGCTCTGGCCGGGTTGTAGCCGTAGAACGTTGAGCACCGTACCGGCGCCGGTGAGTAGGCCGCAGCCGAGCGGTCCGAGCAGCTCCAACGGCAAATCCTTGTCGACTTTGACCGCATTGCGGGCGCTGGCGACCGCGTGTGTGCCAAAGGATGATTGCCCGAACCAACTGCCGTGCACGTCGTTGGAACCCTGCTGCATCGTCGGGCTACCGTCGAGCCGTGTGCCAACGTAGTTCAGCGCCGGAAAGAGCTTGCAGTAGGCGGGATGTCCGGACACGCAGGCGGGGCATCGCCGGCACGAGTCGAAGCTGAGCACCACATGGTCGCCCACCGCCAGGGTGATGACGGAGTGGCCGACGGCCGCTACCACGCCGGCACCTTCATGGCCGAAGACGGCGGGCAGGGGGAAGGGTATCGTGCCGTTCATTGCGCTGAGGTCGGTGTGGCAGATTCCCGCGCCTGCGATCTCGACCAACACCTCGTCGGGTTGCAGTGCGGTGAGCTCGACGTCTTCGATGCAGAGCGGTTGGTTCCTCTCGCGCAGCAGTGCTGATCGCATCACTATCAATTTTCCCTTCGCGGCTGCCGTGGTCCCATTGTTGGTCGACCCCAGACTGTCACTGACCGTGCGTACAGTCAATATACTCGTTGGCCGTACGTACGGCTAGAGTGTGACGATGGCGGGGAAGTGAGGATGTAATGACCGCAGGGACGGGTGGCAGGAACCGTATCCGGGATGCAGGTCGCGCAAATGACATCCTCGGCGCCTTCACTCGCAACATGGCCCGCCACGGATACGCGGGTAGCAACTTCAGCGAGATCGCGAACGAACTGGGCATCTCAAAAGGGACGATCGTCCACCACTACGGCACCAAGGACCAGCTGTTCGCCCGGATGCACGACTCGTACATGGAGCGGCGACTCGGCGAGGCGAACGACGTTGTGGCGCGGCTCGAGTCGCCCGATCAGCGTCTGGCCGGGCTGTTGTTCGCTTTCATGCTCTACCAGGAGGTGGATCGGGATGCGACGGTCGCCTTCCAGCGTTCGATTGCGACCGTGGCCACGCATGACGCGCTGGCGCACGGTCGAGAACTGCGAGCCAGCTACCTGGCATTGGTTCGCGGCGTGTTGGCCGATGGTGTCCGCGCCGGCGTGTTTCGTCCACTGGACATCGAGGTTCAAAGCTTGTTGATCTTCGGATCTTCGCAATGGGCATGGACGTGGTTTCAATTGCATGACCGAAAGACCGCCCTGGAGATCGGCGGCCAATTCGTGCAGCTCGCGTTGGGCGGCTTGCTAGTCGATCGTCTCTCGCTGGACTCCCTGGCCGATCCGGCGGGCGCCGTCGCCACTACCGTCTTCGACATCGTCGCGCAGCATTCAACTTCGCCGTAGGTCCACTCTTGTAACTGACCGTACGGGCGGTTAGCCTTGAAGCGTTGCCTGCACAGCGCACCACAGGCCGCACAGCGAGCGTGGGTGCATTTGACGGGGAGTTCTCATGACTGACGTACCGCACTACGAGATGTACATCGCCGGCCGTTGGCGCGGCGCTGAGGAGTCATTCGAAGTGCGCTCGCCCGCGCGCAACGAATTGATCGCCACCGTCGCCACAGGTGATCTCGCCGCGGTCGAGGAGGCGGTGGCCGCGGCAAAGGCCGCACACGAGACAGGCGTGTGGCGGAGCAAGACACCGCAGCAGCGCGCCGACATCCTTGACGCGATCGCCGACAATATGGCGGCGCGAATCGATGAACTGAGCGCGCTGCAGGTCAATGAGAACGGCGCGACGGTCCGCAGCGCCAGCACATTTCTTGTCGGCTACTCGATTGCACACCTGAAGTACTTCGCCAACCTCGCCCGCACGTACGTGTTCGAGGCGACCGGACCGCTGATCGACGTTCCGGTTTTGGGTGCCGGGCTGATCCGCAAAGAACCGGTTGGCGTGTGCGCAGGCATTGCCCCGTGGAACTTCCCACTGCTGCTCGCGGTCTGGAAGATCGGGCCCGCATTGGCCGCCGGAAACACCATCGTGGTCAAGCCGGACAGTCAGACCCCGCTGACCCTACTCGAATTAGCCCGGGCAGCAGACGAAAGCGGCCTTCCAGCTGGAGTGCTGAACGTGGTAACAGGGCCCGGATCCGTCGTCGGGGCCCGGCTGGCAGAGCATCCCGATGTGCGTAAGGTCGCATTCACCGGATCCACCGAAGTTGGCAAGACGGTCATGCGTGCGGCTGCCGACAACGTCAAGAAGGTGACGCTCGAGCTCGGCGGCAAGGGCGCCAACATCGTTCTCGACGACGCCGATCTCGATCTGGCGGTGGACGGATCGCTCTTCGCGTTCCTTCTGATGAGCGGCCAGGCGTGTGAATCCGGGACACGTCTGCTGGTTCACGAATCCATTCACGACGAATTCGTCGACCGCCTCGTGGCGCGGGCGAAAACCATCAAGCTGGGCGACCCGATGAACCCGGCTACCGACATCGGCCCACTGATCTCTGAGAAGCAGAAGGAGCGGGTGGAAAAGTACATCGCGCTCGGGCAGGAAACCGGCTGCAAGATCGCATACCAAGGCTCGGTCCCCACTGAAGCCGATCTTGCCGAGGGACACTGGGTCGCGCCGGTCATCTTCACCGGCGCCACCAACGATATGCGCATCGCCCGCGAAGAGATCTTCGGACCGGTCCTCGTCATCATCAGATACTCAGACGATGATGAGGCGGTGACGATCGCCAACGACAGCGAATACGGATTGTCCGCAGGCGTGTGGAGTACGAATAACGAACGAGCGCTTGGGATTGCGCGTCGACTCGACTCGGGGACCGTATGGATCAACGACTGGCATATGGTCAACGCGATGTACCCGTTCGGCGGCGTGAAACAAAGCGGCATCGGACGCGAATTGGGCCCGGACGCTCTCAACGAGTACGTCGAACCGAAGTTCGTTCATATCGACATGACCAACGACCGCGCCCGACGGGCGTACGCGGTCGTCGTGTCGGCGCCCGCCGACGTTTCGGCCTCCTGACGAGTTGACGGCAGGTCCGATGATCGGGCCGATGCCTGCCCACTCCGAAATGCGGTTGGAGTCGGCGCCGGGTGGTCCGGAGTTCACCATGCGCACTGGTGTGGTCTGGTCGCACCAGTGCGCATGGCAGGGACGAGTGCCGCGCAGATCAGCATCGTGGTGCTCTACGACTGCTACACCGACACCCCACTGGTAACGCTCGAGGATTATCGCTTTTGTCAGACGCGCGACACTAGCGGCCCGTGGGGGCATGACACCGCTTGTCGGAGGCGCTTGTCCAGATCCGCGGGCACGGCGGTGACTGTCGGGTTGACTGAAACGAGCTCGTTCTGGTGAGCGGCAACAGCGTTGTGCTCGAACGTTATTCGACGCCGATTCTCGGCCAGCATGCAGAGGACTCGACGACCGATCTGACGCTGCTGCAGCTCACCGTTGAATACGGCGAGGTTAGGGCGGAGTTCTTGGATGCTACCGCCCAATTGAAGATTCCGCCCGGGCGACGCTCCTGACGTGGACCGTTGTAGAACGCTGCTGCACCCGGCACTCGCTGATGTGGTGGCCAACGCGGTTTGGGATTGCGCTTCTCGTGACTCTCTTGAGTGTGGCGGCACGCACATCCACCAGCTCCTACCCGCTCTTGTTCTACCGACAGTCGGGTGCGTACACTGACCGTACGACCGGTCAATAGCGAGGGGGAGTTCCTGATGCGCGAGTCGATGGTCGGTGACCAGGCTGGAGCAGTGTCGAGCGCTCGGGCTCGGATTGATCTGGCGACCTTGCACGAGGCCATCGCGGAGATCAAGCGGGAGGAGATTTGTCTCGTGGCGGGCGCGGTGCGGCGATCCTGGGCAGAGGTTACCGAGCGCACCCGGCGCATCGCTGCGGTTTTGTGCGAGGCGGGGTTGGGGCGTCGCTCATTCGACACGCTACAACCGTGGGAGTCCAGCAACGATCACCTGGGAATCCTCTTGTTCAACGGGCCCGAATACCTCGAGACTCTGTTGGCTGCCCACAAGGCAAGTGTCGCGCCGTTCAACCTCAACTATCGCTACACCGCAGACGAGTTGGCTGAAATCCTTATCGATGCGGCCCCGGAGGCGCTTGTCTATCACGCGCAATTGGCACCGACGCTGGCCGACGCCCTTGCGAGGGTCAAGAGGCCTCGCCTGTTGCTACAGGTCGCTGACGGCAGCGGAAACCGGTTGCTGCCCGGCGCAATCGACTTCGAGGTCGCTATCGCTGCTGCCGATCCGGCAACTGCGCTCTCGCCGTCCTCGCCTGAGGACGTGCATCTGCTCTACACGGGTGGTACCACCGGCCGCCCGAAGGGCGTCATTTGGCGCATCGGCGATCTGGTAGCCGGGCCGCTCGGTGTGCGCGATCGCCACGGTCGACCGCTGAGCCTCGCCGAAGCCGTGCGACGCGCGGCGGGGGATGCCAGTCCGGTGCTGCCTGCGCCGCCGTTGATGCACGGTGCGGGAATGTGGTTCGCGCTCGGCGGGTGGCTGACCGGGGCGCCCGTCGTGCTGCTGGAACGAACCCAACGGTTGGACCCGGCGGAGCTGCTGGACACCTGCGAGCGCGAAGCAGTGGCGTCCCTGTTGATCGTCGGAGATGCCTTCGCCACCCCGCTGATCGACGAGCTGACACACAAACCGCGAGATCTTCGGCTCACCTCGATCGTCAACTCCGGCGCTCCGCTTCGCGCCGTACTCAAGGCGCAATTGGAATCGCTTACCGGCGCGCGGATGGTAGACACCCTCGGCTCCTCGGAAACGGGTCAGCAGGCCACCCGTAGCGGTGCCGGGCATTCCACCCGGTTCCAGCCGCGGGGCGATGTTGCGGTGCTCAACGATGCCAAGACCGCGATACTGCCGGCCGGTTCGGACGAGATCGGTTGGCTGGCTCAGTTCGGCCCCATCCCAACCGGTTACCTCAACGATCCCGAAAAGACCCGTAAGACCTTCGTGGCGATAGCCGGCATGCAATGTGCGGTGCCTGGGGATCGGGCTCGACGACTCGCCGACGGGACGATCGAGCTGCTCGGTCGTGAGGCCACGACAATCAACACCGGCGGGGAGAAGGTTTTCGCCGAGGAGGTCGAGGCCGGTGTGCGGAGCATTCCCGGCGTTGCCGACGCGGTGGTGCTGGGCCGTCCCAGCCCGCGCTGGGGGCAGGAGATTGTCGCCGTGGTCGCGATGGCGCCAGGGGCCGGTGAGGTTACCGATGAACAGCTCAGGGCTGCATGCGGTCAGCACCTGGCGAGGTACAAGCTGCCGAAGGCATTCATCCGGGTCGGGCAAGTCAAGCGGCATCCAAACGGCAAGGCTGACTACCTCTGGGCGAATTCAATTGTGCAGGAGGCGAAGTGACGATAAACGTCTCCACTCGGCACAGTGAGTGGCCAGATCTCATCCACCCGGACACCTTTGCCGACGGAATCCCTCACGATCTGCTCGCTCAGGCGCGCAGTCAGGCACCGGTGATTTGGGTCGACGAACCCGCCGCAGGCACGTTCGAGGGCGGTCCCGGTTTCTGGGCTGTGCTGCGTCACGCCGACGTTTCACACGTGTCAAGGCATCCGGAGCTGTTCTCGTCGTGGGAGCGGACGGCCTTCTTGCGCGATCCGCGGCCCCAGGACTTGCCTGTACTGCGCCGCATGATGCTGCACATGGACCCGCCACAGCACAGCAAGCTGCGCAAGATAGTCAACAAGGCGTTCACCCCCCAGGCCGTCCGGACACAATTGGCATCGGTGATTGACGACCACGCCCGATCGGTGGTGGATGCCATCTGCGAGCGTGGCGAAATCGATTTCCTCACCGACGTCGCCGCGGAGATGCCGCTGCTGGTGCTGGCCGACATGCTCGGTGCCCCGCGTGAGGACCGCGGGTTGCTCTATGACTGGACCAACCGACTGGTCGGAATAGACGACCCGGACTATGGCGGCGATCCCAAGGTCTACATCTCGGCGTTCATGGAGATGTTCGCGTACGCGCGCCGCCAGACAGAGGCCAGGCGCGCCCAACCGACCGACGATTTGTGGAGCACCATCGCCAACGCGGAGGTCGACGGTGACCGGCTCAAGCCCGATGACCTGGACCGTTTTTTTCAGCTACTCATGGTCGCAGGCAATGAAACCACCCGGAATCTGATCGCTGGCGGGATGGTGCTATTGCACGACAACCCCGACCAGTTCGAGATGCTCAAGGGCGACCTGTCGCTATTGCCCGGCGCGATCGAGGAGATGCTGCGCTGCACCACTCCGGTAATCCAGTTCCGACGCACCGCCACGCAGGACACCGAGGTCGCGGGGCAGCCCATCGGTGCCGGAGACAAGGTTGTGATCGTCTACGCGTCGGCGAACAGGGACGACACCGTTTTCGAGGACCCGAACCGATTCGACATCACCCGCGACCCGAACCCGCACATTTCATTCGGCGACGGCACCCATTTCTGCCTGGGAGCCAACCTCGCGCGCCTGGAGGCCCGCGTGCTGTTCACCGAACTGTTCACCCGACTTCCCGACCTGCACCTGTCCAGACCCTACGAGCGGATGCGCTCCAGCTTCATTCATGGCTTCAAGCACATGCCCGCGGCGTTCACACCCACCAAAGCTCCACGGCAAGCGTCCTCAGCCGCGGAGGTCGGGTCCCGCTCAGTGGTTGCTGCGCAGGCAGTGCGGTCGCCCGCACCGGCCACTCACCGGCACGACACCCCACTGCTTGTGTTGTACGGATCCAACTTCGGCACCGCCGAGGACGTCGCCGAACAGCTGGCCCGCGAAGCCGAGGCCCGCGGCTTCGCGACCACGGTCGAGGCCCTCGACGAGCGGGTGGATGCGCTACCGACCGACGGCGCGGTCCTGCTCACGTCATCCACGTACAACGGGACGCCTCCGGACAACGCCAAGGGGTTTCACGACTGGATCGCCACCACAACGAGGTCGCAGCAGGGTCGAAAGTTCGCCGTGTTCGGCTGCGGTGACAGCGACTGGTCGGCGACCTTCCAGCAGTTTCCGAAGCTGATGGATGAGCGACTCACCGCGCTCGGCGCCACGTGCGTGCATCTGCGCGGGCAGGGCGACGCCAGTGGCGACTTCGACGCCCAGCTGCAATCCTGGACCAAGGCATTGTGGCCTGCCCTTGCCGAAGCGCTGGGCATCGACCTTGCGGAGCCTGCCGCCAGCACGGAACCGAGATTCACCATCGAGGTGATGAGGGGGGATGGGCGCAGTCCGTTCAGCGAATCGCTCTCGGCATATCCAGTGACCGTGGAGGTCAATCGCGAGCTGGTGCGGGAGACCCAACACGGCCTGCCGGCAAGATCGGTCAGGCACATTGAGATGCAGCTTCCAGATGGTGTGACCTACGAGGCCGGCGACCATCTCGGGGTCATTCCGCACAACAGCCCAGCGCAGGTGCAGCGTGTGGCCGGCCGGTTCGGCTTCGAAACGCACAGCGTGATCAAACTGCACGCCAGCGGGGCCACGAAAACGTTTCTCCCTGTGGGGGAGCGCATTTCAGTACAGTCACTGCTGGCCGACTATATCGAGCTCGGCCAGACCGCCAGCCGCCGCGATATTGCCGCCATGCTGCGCTACACCGAGCATTCACCTACGCACGCCAAGCTGGAGCAGCTGCTGGACGAGGACAGCGACGCGTACCGCACACAGGTGCTCGCGAGTCGCCGCAGCGTGATCGACTTGCTCGAGGAACATCCGGAGTGCGCGCTGCCGTTCAGCGTCTACCTGGAGATGACGCCTGCGTTGTCACCGCGGTATTACTCCATCTCATCCTCAGCCCAGGTGTCCCCGACGAAATGCAGCATCACCGTCGGTGTCCTCAATGGGCCGGCCAGGTCCGGCCGCGGCACCTTCGACGGCGCATGCTCCAGTTACCTCGCCGCCCGCGATCGCGAACAGGTCGTCGATGCGTTCGTGCGCCAGACCGGATCCAAGTTCCGGTTGCCCGCCGATCCGGCCACGCCGCTGATCATGATCGGGGCGGGAACAGGAATAGCGCCCTTCCGGGGATTCCTGCAGGAACGTGCGGCGCTGGCCGCGCAGGGCGTGCCTCTCGGTACGGCGATGCTGTTTTTCGGCTGCCGCCACCCACAGCAGGATCAGTTGTACGCCGATGAGATCCGCGACTACGAACGGGCCGGCATCGTCCGTCAAGTGTGTGCCTATTCGCGGCTGCCCGAGGGACCTCGCACGTACGTCCAGGACCGGCTGGGTGCGCTCGGTGAAGAGATCCACGCCTTGCTCGCCGGCGGCGCGTTCGTCTACGTCTGTGGTGCCACCACGATGGCCAATGGTGTGAGGGCGGCGCTCGAAGGCATCCACCGCACCTATGTCGGTGCCACCGAGCATGAGGCCCGGCTGTGGCGCGAGGAACTCGAAGCCGCCGGGCGGTATCTGGTCGACGTATGGGCCAGCGAATAGGAGGCAGGGCCGCGAGCCAGGGACCGTGACGTGCCGTTTGTCAACGTCTACGGTGAGCACGACTACGTGACACCGCCACCCTCGGTGACACCGCTTGCCGGTCCACTCGGGGCTCAATGTCCGACATGAATCGTCCCGGCGTGTCCGGAGACTCCGTTCCTTGGGAAGGATGGAGTCATGTCAGGGAGTACGTCGAAGAGGTA
>NZ_LZMF01000007.1:0-101870 GCF_001673565.1 Mycolicibacter sinensis | reverse complement strand
AGCCACAAGCAAGGGGTTCGGGTTGTCGTGCTGCTGATCGGGGCGGTGCTGGCGGCGCGGTTCATCACCTGGGCGGGAAGCAGCCGCCGGGGACCGCCGGAGGGTGCGACGGTTCGGGCGCGGCCCCGGGGGCCAGCTCGGGCGGCATCGGCGCCGCCGGGGTGGGCGGCGGGCAGAACGGTGGGCAGAACGGGAACCCGGGCACCGGCGACGGGGTCGGCGGCTCGGTCGGCGGCTCGGTCGTGGTCGGCGTGGGGGTGGGTGTCTCGGTGGAGGTCTCCGGCGGCTGCTGCACCTTGGTCCGCGGCACCCAGGTGTAGGCCGGGTCGGGGACGTAGCCGGGCGGCACCACCTGCGGTGCGGCCGGCGGTGTCGGCTCCACCCGGTAGGTCGCGTACACCCACCACACCGCGATGAACGCGATGACCAGCAGCAACGTGGAGGTACGGACCCGGCCGTTGAACAGATGCGTCGGCCAGCGCAGCCCGGCGCCCTCCGACCGGGCGGCCGCCGGCTTGTCCGGCTTGTTCGTCACGGCGCCTCCACCTGCTCCACGTCACCCGCGGTCACCACCCCGGCCGAGGCCAGCGCACGCACCACCTGGATCCGCAGCCGGCGTCCCACCTCGAACTGTTTGCCGGGCAGGGTGCGGGCCACCATCCGCAGATTGACCACACCCAATTCGATGCTCTCCACCCCCATGATCGACGGCTCGTCCAGCAGCAGGTCGCGCAGCGGGGCGTCGGCCTCCATCGCGTTCTCGCACACCTGGTGCAGCACCTCGTTGACCCGGTTCAGGTCGGCATTGGTGGGCACCGGGATATCGACGACCGCACGCGCCCAGTCCTTGGACAGGTTCAGCGATCGCACGATGTTGCCGTTCGGGACGGTGAACACCTCGCCGTCGGCGTTGCGCAATTTGGTGACCCGCAGCGTGACGTCTTCGACCGTTCCCAGCGCCTCCTCCGGCGCCCCGATCATGCTCAACTGCACCAGATCGCCGAAGCCGTACTGCTTTTCGGTGATGATGAAGAATCCGCTGAGCAGGTCTTGCACCAGCTTTTGGGCGCCGAAGCCGATCGCCCCACCGATCACCGCGGCCGGTCCCACCAACGACCCGACCGGGATGTCGAGGATCCCGGTGATCTGCACGGCCACCACCACACCGAGCATCGCCACCGTGACCCAGGAGATCACCGAGGCGACGGCCTGGCGGTGCTTGGAGGCCTCCGAACGCACCAGCGCGTCGCTGGCCTGAAAGCCCAGTTCCAGCCGGCGGGTGACCCGGCGCGCCGCCCAGGTGATGAACCGCGCCGCCAGCACCGCCCCGGCAGGACCGGCGCCGACGACTTCGCATCCCGCGGCACCGTAGACCTGGCCTGACCGGCGGCGGCATGCCGCACGGCTAAACTGCGTGCCGTGATGATCACGCTCGACCATGTCACCAAGCAGTACAAATCGTCGGCCCGTCCGGCACTGGACGACATCAACGTCAAGATCGACAAGGGCGAGTTCGTGTTCCTGATCGGGCCGTCCGGTTCGGGCAAGTCGACGTTCATGCGCCTGCTGCTGGCCGAAGAGACCCCGACCAGGGGCGATATCCAGGTATCGAAGTTCCACGTCAACAAGCTGCCCGGCCGCCATGTCCCGAGCCTGCGCCAAGTGCTCGGCTGCGTGTTCCAGGATTTCCGGCTGCTGCAGCAGAAAACGGTGTTCGAGAACGTCGCGTTCGCCCTGGAGGTCATCGGCAAGAAGCCGGAGATGATCAACCGGGTGGTCCCGGAGGTGCTGGAGATGGTCGGGTTGTCCGGCAAAGCCAACCGACTGCCCGGCGAGTTGTCCGGCGGTGAGCAGCAGCGGGTGGCGATCGCGCGGGCCTTCGTCAACCGGCCGCTGGTGCTCCTGGCCGACGAGCCGACCGGCAACCTCGACCCGGACACCAGCGCGGACATCATGGATCTGCTGGAGCGGATCAACCGCACCGGAACCACCGTGCTGATGGCGACCCACGACCACCACATCGTCGACTCGATGCGCCAACGGGTCGTCGAGCTGTCGCTGGGACGGCTGGTGCGCGACGAACAGCGCGGTGTCTACGGGATGGACCGCTGACATGCGCTTCGGATTCCTCTTCAATGAAGTCCTGACCGGGCTGCGCCGCAACGTCACCATGACGGTGGCGATGATCCTGACCACGGCGATCTCGATCGGTCTGTTCGGCGGCGGTCTGCTGGTAGTGCGCCTTGCCGACCAGTCCCGCAACATCTACCTGGACCGCGTCGAATCGCAGGTGTTCTTGAACCCCGACGTCGCGGCCGAGGACCCGAACTGTGAAGCGCCGGCGTGCAAGGCGCTGCGCGAGCGCATCGAGGCCCGCGACGACGTGAAGTCGGTGCGCTATCTCAACTCCGACGACGCCTACGCCGACGCGATCCGCAAGTTCCCGGAGTTCAAGGACGTGGCGAGCAAGGACTCCTTTCCGGCGTCGTTCATCGTCAAGCTGGAAAACCCCGAGCAGAGTACGGATTTCGACGCCGCGATGGTCGACCAGCCCGGTGTGCTCAGCGTGCTCAACCAGAAGAAGCTGATCGATCGGCTGTTCGCAGTGCTCGACGGGCTGAGCAGCGCCGCCTTCGCCGTCGCCCTGGTGCAGGCGATCGGTGCGGTGTTGTTGATCGCCAACATGGTTCAGGTCGCCGCGTACACCCGTCGCACCGAGGTATCGATCATGCGTCTGGTGGGGGCCAGTCGCTGGTACACCCAGTTGCCGTTCCTGGTGGAGGCGGTGCTGGCTGCGACCGTCGGTGTCATCATCGCGGTGATCGGTTTGATCGTGGTGCGGGCACTGTTCCTCGATAATGCGCTCAGCCAGTTCTATCAAGCACATCTGATCGCGCGTATCGACTATGCCGACATCCTCTACATCTCACCGATCCTGCTGTTACTGGGCGCAGCGATGGCCGCGGCGACGTCGTATGTGACGCTTCGCCTGTACGTCCGGCGGTAGTGGTGGCCAAGAAGGCGGCGGGCAAGCGCAGCGCGAAGCAGGACGGCAAGCAGATCGTTGCCTCGAATCGCAAGGCACGTCACAACTATTCGATTCTCGACGTGTACGAGGCCGGGGTAGCGCTGCTGGGCACCGAGGTGAAGAGTTTGCGGGCCGGTCAGGCCTCGCTGGTCGATGCGTTCGCGACCGTCGACGACGGGGAGGTGTGGCTGCGCAACATGCACATTCCCGAGTACCGGCACGGCAGTTGGACCAACCACGACCCGCGACGCACCCGCAAGTTGCTGTTGCACCGGCGCCAGATCGACATGCTCATCGGCAAGATCCGCGACGGCAACCTGACCCTGGTGCCGCTGGCGGTGTACTTCACCGAAGGCAAGGTGAAAGTCGAATTGGCGCTTGCCCGCGGCAAGCAGGCCCATGACAAGCGGCAGGATCTGGCCCGCCGTGACGCCCAGCGCGAGGTCACCCGCGCGCTGGGACGCCGCGCCAAGGGCATGTGATCGGCGCCTCGCTGGCGCTGGTAGCGGCGGCCGGCTTCGGGACGGGCGACTTCGTCGGCGGCCTCGCGTCGCGGAGGGTGTCACCGCTGCAGGTGTTGCTGGTGTCCACCCCGCTGGCGCTGGTGGGGCTGACGGCGGTGGCGGTTGCGACCGGCGGCCCGATCCGTCCGGGTGCTGTCGGCTGGGGGGCGGCCTGCGGCGTGGCGCTGGGGCTGGCCAGCTGGTGGTTCTACGCGGCTCTGAGGTCCGGCCCCATCTCGGTGGTTTCGCCGCTGTCCGCCGTCGTGACGGCCGCGGTGCCGGTCACGGCCGGACTGCTCCAAGGCGAGCGGCCCAGCTTGGTCGCCGGCGCCGGCATCATGCTGGCGCTGATCGCGGTGGTCCTGGTGAGCCGGGAAGTCACCGACGAGGACATCCGGCCGCACCGGTTCACCCCGAAGGTGGCGTGGCTGACCATCGGCGCGGGGGTGGGATTCGGGCTGAACTTCGTGTTCATCGAGAAGGCACCGGCCGAGTCCGTGTTGTGGCCGCTGATGTTCGCGAGGTTGGCGGCGCTGGTGGTAATCAGCATCATTGCGGCCGCCACTCGTGATCTGCGGCTGCCGTCGGGAACGCCGATGAAGCTGTCGCTGACCGCCGGGCTGATGGATACCGGTGCGAACGTCGCCATGCTGGGGGCGCTGCGGAATGCACCCCTGTCGTTGGGCGGCATGCTGATCTCGCTGTTCCCGGCGGTGACCGTGGTGTTGGCCATCGTGGTGTTGCGGGAACGGGTGCACCGCGGGCAAGTGATCGGCATGGTGGCGGCCGTCGTTTCGGTGGCGATGATCACCGCCGGGTAGCGGCGGGTTTAGCATCGGATCCCATGACCGGCCCCGCCCCGACCCGGCTCGACAAGTCCGACGTGCTGGCAGGGCTTTTCGCCTGCTGGGATGGCCTCGATAAGTTGCTGGGCGGTTTGACCGACCAGCAGTGGACGCAGCCGGTGCCATTGCCTGGCTGGTCGGTGCGCGATGTCGTGGCACACATTGTCGGAACCGAATCGATGCTGCTCGGAACACCCACTCCGCAAAGCGATCTCGACGTCTCGGCCCTCGAACATGTTCGCAACGAGATCGGTGCCAACAACGAGTGCTGGGTCCGTCACCTGCGCGGCGAATCTCCGGCGGAGATCCTGGGGCGGTTCCGGACGGTGACGCAGCAGCGGCGTGCGGTGCTGGCGGCACTATCCGACGACGACTGGAACGCGCCGACTATGACGCCGGTGGGGCCGGACAGCTACGGACGGTTCATCCGGGTGCGGGTCTTCGACTGCTGGATGCATGAGCTCGACATCCGGGACGGGCTGGGACTGCCCGCCTCCGGGGCGGAGCTGGTCGGCCCGGCGGCTCGGCTGGCCCTTGATGAGATGGCCGCCGCGATGGGACGGGTGGTGGGCAAGCTCGGCGGGGCGCCGCAGGGCTCCCGGGTGGCCCTCGAGCTGACCGGGCCACTGGCGCGGACCATCCGGGTGGCGGTCGAGGGCCGCGCCCAGGTTGTCGACGACTTCGGCGGCCAGGCGCCTACCGCGGTGATCCGGATGGACGGGGTGGCGTTCACCCGGGCCGCCGGCGGGCGCGCGGCTCCCAGGGCGGTCGACCTCGACGGAGACCGGGAGGTTGCTGCCCGCATCGTCGAGCACCTGAACTTCGTTATCTGACGCGGCTGACCGGCGTGACCTCGGAAATAAAGATGCCGCATCCTGTCGTTGCAGACCGGTACCATGGGTTGTCTCGCCGAATCGGCGGGCGTAGAGAGAACAAGGACAGGGGGCTGAAAGGTTTCGACTGCGTGTGTCGAATCAAGGGAAGCGTGCCGGTGCAGGCAGGAGACCACCGTTAAGCGTCGCTGTAACCAAGTAAGCGCCAAGGTTGCACTTACTCCGGCTAAGGTCGCTCTCCAGAGCGACTTCGCTCTCGCTGCTTAAGCGATAGCGGGCCTGTCAGACCGGGACCTCCCTCGGCCCGGACCCTGGCATCGACTAGAGGGATCCACCGATACGTCCGGTCGCGGGATTTATCGGGACACCAACAGCGACTGGGATCGTCATCTCGGCTTGTTCGCGTGACCGGGAGATCCGAGTAGAGGCATAGCGAACTGCGCACGGAGAAGTCTTGAGGGAATGCCGTAGGACCCGGGTTCGATTCCCGGCAGCTCCACACCCGAGAAGCTGGCCAGAGCACACGCTCTGGCCAGCTTTCTTTTTCCGGTCCGCCGCCGGCCATGCAGCCGGGGCCGGCTTGCCGGCGATACCCTGGGGTATGAGCCCCAAAACCACGTTCCGCGTGGCCCGGGTTTACGACGAACCCAGCCAAGCCGACGGCGAGCGGATCCTCGTCGACCGCGTGTGGCCGCGGGGATTCCGCAAGGACGACCCTCGGGTGGGGCAGTGGTTCAAGGATGCGGCGCCGTCTCGGGAACTGCGCGGTTGGTACAACCACCAGCCCGAGCGGTTCGATGAGTTCGTCTCCCGCTACCAAGCGGAACTGCGCACCCCGCAGGGCACCACAGCGTTCAACGCCCTGCGCGCGCTTATCCGAGGCAAGAAAACCGTCACCCTGGTGACCGCGACCCGCAATCTGGACGGCAGCCAGGCTGCGGTGCTGGCCAAGCTGCTGGCCCAACAGTGAGGACGCGGCCTAGCCGCGGCCGGCGGTGGTGATCAGCATGCCGATCGGAATGCTCACGGTCAGCGCCGCGATGAACAGCCGGTAGGCGACCAGCGCCCAGCCGCGTCGCGCGGTGCGCCGGACCCCGTAGAGCAACCACGCCAGTACGGCGAAAAGCAGCGCCGCACCGATGTTGAACACCACGATGTGGTCGGTGACGACACCGAGCACGATCGCCGCGCCCGAGACGTTGAACGCCGACGCGGTGACCCGAGCCGCGCCCGGTGCCAGTGGCTCGGCCGCCAACAACGCTTGGCCCGCACCCAGCACCAGCTGGCCGACCCCGAGCACGAGCACCAGATAGGCGACCGCCCAGACACCGTGGCGGGTCGGCGACGGCGCGGCGATGGCGGCGGCCAACCCGCCGCCGGCCACGATCGCGACCGCGCCGGCCACGGCAAACGGCTTGAACGCGGCCCGCTGATCCCACAGCGCCAACACCACCGGCCGCCGCGCCGGGTCGTCATTCATCGCTGGGCCCCTCCTGCGCCGCGGTAGCTCTTCATGATCAAGTCTGCTCGGACCTGAGATTACCGGGGGCAGACCGATGACCCGGCTCACAGCGATCCCTACCGCGGCCTCCAGGCCCCGCCGAACCGTTGCCTAAAATCGGCGGGTGACTTCCAACGCCCCGGCCGCCCGCATGCGGCTGCCGCGGGAGGTCTTCGTCCTACTTGGCGCCAACTTCTTGATCGCGCTCGGCTACGGGGTGGTATCGCCGGTCCTGCCGGTCTATGCGCGCCATTTCGGGGTGAGCATCTCCGCGACGACGTTCCTCATCACCGCGTTTGCGCTGATGCGGTTGTGCTTCGCGCCGGTGAGCGGTCTGATGGTGCAGCGGCTGGGGGAGCGCCGGGTCTATGTGACCGGCCTCTTGATCGTCTCGGTGTCGACCACCGCCTGCGCTTTCGTCCAGACCTACTGGCAGCTGCTCGTGTTCCGTGCGCTCGGCGGCGTCGGGTCGACGATGTTCTTCATCGCCGCGGTGGGCCTGATGATCCGGATCAGCCCGCCGGATGCTCGCGGCCGGGTTGCCGGGATGTTCGCCACCGCGTTCCTGCTGGGCACCGTCGGCGGTCCGGTATTGGGAAGCCTGACAGCGGGTTTCGGCCTGAGTGCGCCGTTCCTGTTCTACGGTTCGGTGCTGCTGGTGGCAGCCACCGGCGTGTTCGTCAGCCTGCGCAATTCGCATCTGGCCGAACCGGCCGAGTCGACCGGGCCGACGGTGTCGGTGCGGGCGGCGCTGGGCCATCGTGCCTACCGGTCGGCGCTGTTGTCGAACTTCGCCACCGGCTGGTCGGTATTCGGCCTGCGGGTGGCGTTGGTGCCGCTGTTCGTCACCGAAGTCCTGGACCGCGGGCCCGCCGTCGCCGGCCTGGCGCTGGCCACGATCGGGATCGGCAACGTGTGCGCGGTGCTGCCCAGCGGCCACATGTCCGACCGGATCGGCCGGCGGGGCCCGCTCATCCTCGGGCTCGCGGTGGCCGGGGTCGCCACGATCTTGCTCGGTGCGAGCGGCTCGCTGGCGGTGTTCCTGGTCGCGGCATACCTGGCCGGGCTGGCCTCGGGCATGTACGGGGCGCCGCAGCAGGCCGTCATCGCCGATCTGGTCGGCAACCAGGCTCGCGCCGGAACCGCGGTGGCCACCTATCAGATGATGGCCGACCTCGGGTCGATCATCGGATCGCTGGTGGTCGGGCAGATCGCCCAGCGGCTCTCGTTCGAATGGGGGTTCGTGATCAGCGGCGCGGTGCTGCTGGTGGCGGCGGTGGCCTGGGTGCTGGCACCGGAGACCCGGGCGCGCAGTCCGATCGGCGGGATCACCGGAGAGACGTGGTTAGGCTCGGTTGATGGTGACGCTGGACCGGCTGGTCAACGTGGTGGGCAGCTACGGGGTTCGCCTGCGGTTCTGTTCCGTCCCTCGGACGACGCCGCTGAGCAGTGTCGTGATGCACGAGGTGACCGGTGAGCGCGCCGTCATCGGCGACGTCCTGCTGGCGGTCGGCGCCCGCTCGGTAAAGGAGGCGGTGCGCTGGGCGGTGGCCGCCAAGGCCGTCGCCGTGCTGGTGCGCGACGGCGAGGACAAGACCGCATTCGCCGGTGAGGGCGAGTCACTGGCGGTGCTGGTGGTGGATCCCGCGGTGTCCTGGAGCGAGCTGGCCGCTGTGGTCTACGGGCTGGTGCTCGAGGGCAGGGAGACCGACTCTGGCCGCGGCCCAACGGATCTGTTCGCGGTGGCCGACAGTCTGGCCGATGCCGTCGGTGGGGCGGTCACCGTCGAAGACCAGCTGGGCCGGGTGCTGGCCTACTCGCGGGGCCAGCGGCACGCCGATCCGGCGCGTGCGGCGACGATCCTGAACCGGCAGGAGGCCGGCCCGCTGCGGGAGCTGTTCGAAAAACGCGGCGTGCTGGCGCATCTGGATCGCCACGATGAGCCGCTGTTTGTCGCCGCCGACTCCGAGCACGGGCTGACCGGCCGGATGGTGGTGGCGGTACGGGCCGGCCGCGAGCTGCTGGGAGCGGTGTGGGTGGCCTGCCCGGCCCCGCTGAACGGACACCGGCTGACGGCACTGGCCGACGGCGCCCGCACGGTGGCACTGCACCTACTGCGGTCACGGGCCAGTGCGGACCTGGAACGTCAGGTCGAATCCGATTGGGTCAGCCGGCTGCTGGACGGCCGAACCGACCCGGCCGACGCCGCCGCCCTGCTCGCCAGGTTGGGCCTGCCGCAGGCGCCGCTGCGGGTGATCGCCGTGCACACCCGGATCGCCACCCAGCCGCATGCCGGGCTGTTGCTGACTTTCGAGGCCGTCACCACCGGGTTCGGCTGGTCACGTCCGGGCCGCAGCGCGCTGGCTGCCAACACGGTTTATACGGTGCTGCCCGCTCACGACGCGGCGCAGGCCCGGCAATGGGTGAGCGGGCTGCGCTCGGCGCTGCCGCATCAGGCCAGCGTGCTGGCCGGGATCAGTGCGGTCGCCGAGGTGGCCGAGCTGGCCGCGGCGCGCCGCGAGGCCGAGGAGTGTCTGGCGTTGCACGAAGCCGGCCCAACCGACGGTGTGCCGCCGGCCTACGACGAGGCCTGGGACGAGATCGTGCTGCGACGGCTGTACACCGCCGCGCGCGCCGGGACGGTGCCGGCCCGCGGGCCGGTTGCGGAACTGCGCCGCCACGATGCGGCGCACGGGACGCCGTACGTGGCGACGCTGCGGGCCTGGCTCGATGCCCAGGGCGATCTGGCGCGGGCGGCCGAGCGGCTGGGCGTGCACGAGAACACGATGCGCTACCGGTTGCGCAAGATGGCGGAGGTGACGCCGCTGGGCCTCGACGACGCGCGTACCCGGTTCGCGGCGATGGTCGAGCTGGCGGCCGGTGACATGTCGGTTTTCGACAAAGGCTGACGTCCTCGTTGTGTGATTAGGTCAAAGCCGTTTCGGGCGATCGCCGCATCATGGAGTAATGAGCGCGGGCAATCGGATCGACGGCGCGCCACGGTCGGTGATCGTGGTGGGCGCCGGCATCGTCGGATTGTCGACCGCTTGGTTCCTGCAAGACCGCGGCGTGGAGGTCACGGTCGTCGATCGGGTCGGGGTCGCGGCCGGTTCGTCGTGGGGCAACGCCGGCTGGATCTCCCCGGCACTGGCCATTCCACTCAACGAGCCCGCCAACCTGCGCTTCGGGCTGCGGTCCCTGCTGAGCCGCGGCGCGCCGCTGCAGGTCCCGCTCAACGCGGGCCCGGCGCTGTGGAGCTTTTTGGCCCGCTTCGCTGCGAACAGCCGCCCGTCGGTGTGGCGCCGGGCGGTGCGGGCCAACGCACCGCTGAGCGCCGACTGCATCGAGGCCTACGACGTGCTGGTGTCCAACGGGGTGGATGCCCCGGTCACCGACGCCCCGATCACCGCGATCTTCCGCACCTCGGCCGACGCCGAGCGTCTGCTCGACGAGCTGCGGCGGTTCTCCGAGGCCGGCCGGCCGGTGTTCTGCACCGAACTGACCGGGGCGGCACTGCGCGAACGGGTGCCGCTGGCGTCGTCGGCGGTCGCCGCCGCCGTGCAGATCGACGGTCAGCGCTTCCTCGACCCGGGCCGGTTCGTGACCGCGCTGGGACGCACGGTAGTCGAGCGCGGCGCCGCGCTGCACACGATGGACGTCGTGGACGTGGCGCCGTCCGGAGACGGCGTGGCGGTGACGGGCCGTGACGGTACGACGTTGACGGCGGCAGCGGCGGTGATCGCCAACGGCGCCTGGCTGTCGCAGCTGGCGGCCCGCTGGACTCGGGTGCCGGTGCGGGCCGGACGCGGCTATTCCTTCACGGTTCCGGTCGACGGTCCGGTCACCGGCCCGATCTACCTGCCCGACGCCCGGGTGGCCTGCACACCGTTGAACGCCAAACTGCGCGTCGCCGGCACCATGGAGTTCGGCGATCCGGACGCCCCGATCGTTCCCTCCCGCGTCGAAGCCATCGTGGCGGCGACCCGGCCGCTGCTCGACGGGGTCCGCTGGGAGGAGCGCACCGACGTGTGGGTGGGCCCGCGCCCGGTCAGCCCCGATGGGCGGCCCTTGGTGGGGGAGGTGTGCCCGGGTACCGTTTACGTCGCCGGCGGCCACGGGATGTGGGGCCTGACGCACGGCCCGGTGACCGGCCGGCTGCTGGCCGAGCAGATCACTACCGGCAAGCAGTCCGCCGTATTGCGTGAACTCGATCCGCTGCGCTGAATCTAGTTGGTACCCAAGCAAATCTGTTCGTAAAGGAGATCGTCGATGGCTGATTCACAAAGTGTCTGGATGACACAGCAGACCAAGGACCGGCTACTGGCCGAGCTGGCTGAGCTGTCCGAGCCGCACCTGGGCTCGGGCACCGCTGATATCACCGAGCAGCAGGCCCGACAGGCCCGGATCCACCAGATCCACGACCTGCTGTCGGTCGCGGTCGTCGGGGAGGACCCGCCGGACGACGGGGTGGCCGAACCCGGCATGGTGCTCACCGTCCGCTACGACGACGGGGACACCGAGACCTTCCTGCTCGGGGTGCGCGACGACGACCAGAGCGGGCTGGAGGTCTACTCGCCGCAGTCACCGCTGGGCAAGGCGATCACCGGGGCCCGTCCCGGCGAGCAGCGCAGCTATCAGGTGCCCAGCGGCGCCAACGTCACGGTCACCCTGCTCGACGCGGTGCCCTACGGGATGCATCAGACCCAGCACCCGGCCTGAATCTCGGGCTGAGTGACCAGGTGTTTTGAGCCTGGGTATGGCGGTGGTGTAGCTTCGATGAGCACGACACCGCGGGGCTATGGCGCAGCTGGTAGCGCACCACACTGGCAGTGTGGGGGTCAGGGGTTCGAGTCCCCTTAGCTCCACTTATTTTGTTGAGTTCTGGAATTCATGCGCGTGGTCGCTGATCCGTATCAGTGCGGTAACGAATTGCATTGCAATCCGAGTTACTTACACCGCTGTGATACGGTTCATTCGCAGTCGAAAAACTGCGTGTCCGGGGGGCTGGATACTAACAATCGGAGTGTGCAGTGAAGAGCCTCGGGAGACCCGGTATCGCGATATTTGCCGGTATTGGCTTATATGCGAGTGCATTGATTTTCAGCGCCAGTGCGGCGGCTGCGCCATTTTCGGTGGCGCCGTTGCCGACGGGTGGGCCGGTGTGCGGCGGCGTGGTGACGCAGACGGCCGGCGAGGCCCTGGCGGCAGGAGCGCTGCCCGCTGGAGCGGCGGCGGCCTGCGGACCGGCCGTCGCAGACCTGACCACCCTGGCCGGTCCCGTGGTGCCGCTGGGGCTTCCTCCCGGCCCGGTGCCCCCGGTGCCGATCGCTCCGATTCCACCGATCCCCGGAGCGCCTCCGCCGATACCTTTGGTGGCGCCGGGGCCGGCCGGGGCCGCGGCGGCGAGCCCGGTGGCCGGTATGCTGACCGACGCCATCGGCGCCCCGATCGGGCTGGCCGGCGGCACCAAATAGCCCCCCGGAAAGGGCCCGCAAGCATTAGCTTGCGGGCCCTTTTCTATGCCGTCAGAATTGGCGGCTATCGATGCCCAATATTTAGCGCATAATTGTTATACGTCCGACACCGTAATGCGCTTTAGTCGTAAGGAATCACTGCTATGCGTCAACCGGTCACAATGCGTCGCGGTGTGCCCGCGCAATAGCCGACAATATCGTCGACGATATCCCGGTAGAAGCGGTCCATGCATTCTTCGGTGACATAGCCCAGGTGCGGAGTGAGCACCGTATTGGGCAGCTGCGTCAGGGGGTGGCCGCCCGGTAGGGGCTCCGCGTCGTAGACGTCGAGCCCCGCTCCTTTGATCCGGTTCGCGCGCAGCGCCTCGATCAGCGCCACCTCGTCGATCAGGCCGCCGCGCGCGGTGTTGATCAGAATCGCGCTGGGTTTCATCGCGGCGAGTTCGTCGCGGCCGACGACGCCCCGCGTCGTCTCGGAAAGCACCAGGTGAAGCGACACGACGTCGGCGGTCGCGAACAGGCTGCGGCGGTCCACCAGCTCCGCCTGGGCTTCGGCGGCACGCTCGGCGGTCAAATGCGGGCTCCACGCCGTGACCCGCATGCCGAAGGCGTGGCCCACCGTCGCGACCCGTCGACCGATCCGCCCCAGTCCGACCAGTCCCAGCGTCGCCCCGGCGAGATCGGCGCCGACGGTCTGTTGCCAGTGGCCGGCGCGCAGCGCGCGGTCCTCGGTGATCAGGTGGCGCTGCAGGGCGTGGATCAACGCCCAAGTGAGTTCGACCGTCGGGGTGATGATGCCGCCGGTGCCGCACACCGTGATCCCGAGCCGGCGGGCGGCCGCGGTGTCGATGGCGGCGTTGAACGGCCCGGTGGTGACCAGCAGTTTCAGCGACGGCAACCGGCCCAGCAGGTCGCCGTCGATCGGGGTGCGCTCCCGCATCGCCACCACGACCTCGCGGTCGGCCAGCCGGGCGACGAGTTCGTCGCCGGGTGCGATGTGTTCGCGCAGGGCCAGCAGGTCGACGGGCCGCGGGATGGGTGACCAGTCCACGGTTTCGGCGATGCCCTGATAGTCGTCGAGCACCGCGACCCGCAACGGGGAGTCCGTGTCCATCTCAGAACGCGTCCGAGTCGTGCTGAACCGCCTCAGGCACCGGATGCTGATACAGCCGAGAGGCGTTCTCCCACGTCAGTTTCCGGATCACCTCCGGCGGCAGGCCGCCGATCTGCTCGTGGATGACACGCTGGGTGTTCGGCCAGGTCGAGTCGCAATGCGGGTAGTCGGCCTCGAGCATGATGTGGTCGGTGCCGATGCGCTCGTGCTGGCAGAACGATGACTGGTCTTCGACCGCGCAGAACCAGAAGTTGCGCTGCAGCACTTCGGCCGGCGACAGGGTTTCGCCGAGCGCCTTCCAGGTTCCGTACATCTCGTGATAGCTGAGCATGTGGTCGAGCCGGTCCAGTAGCCCTGCGACCCAGCCGATTCCGCCCTCGGACAGGCAGATCTTGAGCTCGGGGAACCGGCTGGGCAGTCCGGAGTACAGCCAGTCCACCGCCGCGGAGATGGCGTAGGCGAAGAACAGCACGCCCTGCACGTCCGGCGGTGCGTCGTCGGTGGTCGACGGCGCCGAGCCGGACGAGCCGATGTGCAGGTTGACCACGGTGCCGGTCTCGGCGCAAGCAGCGATGAACGGGTCCCAGTGGCCGGAGTGAATGGTCGGCAGGCCCAGCATGGCCGGATTCTCACTGAACGTGACGGCGCGAAAACCGCGCTCCGCGTTCTGGTAGATCATCGTTGCGGCCAGCTTCGGATCCAACAACCAGGGCAGCTGGCAACCGATGATGCGCTCCGGGTAGGAACCGGCCCACACCTCGTGGTGCCAGTCGTTCCAGGCGCGAACCGATGCCAGCGCCAGGTCGCGGTCTTTCGTCGTCAACTGGAGGCGCTGCCCGGCGAAGCCCGGCAGGAACGACGGGAAGTTCAGTGAGGCGTAGACACCGTTGAGGTCCATGTCTTTGATGCGTTCGTGGATGTCCCAGGCGCCGCGTCGCATCTCATCGAACCGGGCGGGTTCGAAACCGTACTCCGAAACCGGCCGGCCGACGACGGCGTTGAACCCGACGTTCGGCAGCGATGCGCCGTCGTAAATCCAGGTCTGGCCGCCGTTGTCAGTCTCGACCACTCGGGGCGCGCGGTCGGCCAAGCTGCGCGGGACGCGGCCGGCGAAGGTGTCGGGGGGTTCGACGATGTGATCGTCGACCGAGATGACCGTGTAGCGACGGTGTGCGCGTGGCGGTTCGGGCAGGAAGGTCACGGTGCGCTCGGCGCCGACTTTGGCGGTGGTGAAGCTCGGGTCGGAGCTGAGTTCATCGATCGATTTCACCCACAAGCCTCGATTCTGCTCAGTCCAGCACGCGTCGGTCGGCCTTGATGGTCATGCGCGCCGCGCCGGCCCAGTACACGTCGGCGGCGCGTTCGATCAACGACGCCTGCATGCCGGCCATGTCGGACCGCTTCATCGGCGCGGGGGTCCGACCCGTCAGCATGACGTGGTAGGCCAGCTTGCAGACCCGTTCGATGGTCGCTGACCGATAGACCGCCTCGGCAAGCGTGCGTCCGGTGACGATCACCCCGTGCGATGCCAGGATCGCCAGGTTCGCACCGCCGATGCGCCCGGCAAGCTCTTGAGCGCGGGCGGCGCTGTCGATTTCGCCGTCGTAGCGCTCGACAAAGCACAGGTCGTCGAGGAACAACGAGCCGGTTTGGTGGACCAGTTCGGGCGGGGCGTGCAGGGATGCCAGCAGGCTGACGTAGTAGGGATGGTTGTGGATGACCACCCGGGCGTCGGGGCGGGCGCGGTGCAGTTCGGTATGGATATGAATGGCCGGGGTGACATCCCAGCGGCCGGCGACCACCCGGGCGTCCTCGTCGACGGTGCAGATGTCGGAGGCGGTGAGCTCGGCCCACCAAAGCCCCCACGGGTTGACCAGCATCTCGCTGTGGCCTTCGGGTTGCCAGGTGATGTGACCGGCCATGTTCTCGGCGAAGCCGATGTCGGCGAGGTGGCGAAACGCCACGGCCAGCGCCTGCGAGTCGCTCAACTCGACTCCGATCGGTGGCACCACCGAGGGCGACCAGACCGCCGAGCCACCGGGGCGCACCGGTTCCATCATGACCAAATCATATGGAAGCAAGGGATTTGTGTCATACGATTGCCGTGCGAGAAGGGGATCACGGGCGTGCAGCACTGGACTGTCGGCGATGTTCGGATCCACGCGGTGCTGCAGGCGGTCATTCCGATCCCGCCGTCGCGGCTGTTCGCGAACGTGCCCGGCCGATTGCCGGCGAATCTGTCGCCGGACTACATCGACGCCTCCGGCAACATCTTGATGGCGATCCAGTCCTTCCTGATCGAATCCGCAGCGGCGCGCGTGCTCGTCGACACCTGTTTTGCGGAGAGCTTCCTGCGGGAGCGGGATATACCGGACCGCTTCGGGGAATCGTTGGCTGCCACGGGATTTACCGCCGCTGACGTCACGGCGGTGATCTGCACCCATCTGCACCGCGATCACGCCGGCGGTAACACCACCGAGCGCAACGGGCGGTGGGTGCCGGCGTTTCCCAACGCCGACTACCTGGTGACCGCGGCCGAGCACGAGCACTGGTGCGGGTTCGCCGGACAGGACCGCGCGCCCTCGGAATGCGTTGCGCCGCTGGAACACCATGGCAAGCTGCGGCTCATCGGCCCCGATCACCGGGTGACCGACGATGTCCAGCTGGTACCGACCGCCGGTCACACGCCCGGTCACGTCTCGGTGCGCATAGAGTCCAACGACGCCGTCGCGTACATCAGCGGCGACGTGGTGCATCACCCGATTCAGATCGCCGACCCCGACATCGCCGCCCTGCCCGACGCGGACCCCGCCGCCGCCCGAGCCAGCCGGCTGCAGCTGCTGCGCCGTATCGCCGACGAGCGGGCGCTGCTGCTCGGATCGCATTTCGCCGCCCCGTCGGGCGGGTTCATCGACGGCGCCGAAGACGCATGGCAACCGCTGGCCGACCGAGAGGCAACACGATGACCCAGACACCTCGCCTGCTGCCCGAGGGGTTCGACTTCACCGACCCGGCGCTGATCGCCGAACGCATCCCGCACGAGGAGTTTGCGCTGCTGCGCAAGACCGAACCCATCTGGTGGAACGACCAGCCGTTCGGGGCGTCCGGCTACCCCGACGAGGGCTACTGGGTCGTCACGAAACACGCTGATGTCCGAGCTGTTTCGCTGCAGGATGAGGTGTTCTCCTCGCACGAGAACACCTCGCTGATCCGGACCAATACCACCAGCAACCAAGACCTTCACGACGCCAGCCGCGACAACATCATGCTGTTTCTCGACGGACCCAAACACGCCAAGCTGCGCCGGATCGTATCCCGCGGATTCACACCCCGTGTGGTCGCAGGCATGCGGGATTCACTCGACCGCCAGGCCCGCGAGATCGTCGCGGCCGCCGCCGAGCACAAGACCGGCGACTTCGTCACCGAGGTAGCCTCCCAGCTGCCGTTGGCGACCATCTGTGAGCTGATCGGTGTTCCGGAAGATGAGCGCCAGCAGGTCTTCGACTGGAGCAACCGGCTGGTGGGCGGTGGCAACGGCGACCCGCAGGCCGCAGCCGACGGGATGCAGGCCTCCGCGGAGCTTCTGGGCTACGCCTACCAGATGGCCGAAGACCGCAAGAGCCGCCCCCGCGATGACATCGCGACAGCTTTGGTCACCGCGAGCATCGACGGAGAGGCGCTGACCGCACTGGAATTCGGCTACTACGTGATGATGCTGATGGTCGCCGGCAACGAGACCACCCGCAACGCCACCACGCAGGGGATGCTGGCGTTTTTCGCCCATCCCGACCAATGGCGGTTGTTCGTGGCCGAACGCCCACCGACCATGGTGGACGAGGTGGTTCGCTGGGCGACTCCGGTGATCTCCTTCCAGCGCACGGCGCTGCGCGATGTCGACCTCGGTGGGGTGCACATCCGCAAGGGCCAGCGGGTCGGAATGTTCTACGGCTCGGCCAACTATGACGAGGAGGTGTTCGACAACCCGTTCCGGTTCGACATCCTTCGAAGTCCCAACCCGCACCTGGGTTTCGGGGCCCCGGGCGCCCACTACTGCATCGGCGCGAACCTCGCCCGCCTACAGATCAACCTGGTGTTCGGCGCCCTGGCAGACATCATCCCCGGCATTCGCCGACTCGACGACGGGACACGCTCGGCGCTGCCCTGGATCAACGGGATCGATTCCCTGAAAGTCGATTTCGGGGGTATCCGCTCAGAAGGCGAAGCTATTCCTTGATGATCACCGGGTCGCCGATGTTGACCCGCTCGAAGTACCATTCGGCGTCCGTGGGGCTCAGGCCGACGCAGCCGTGGCTGACGTTCTCCAGGCCCAGCGAGCCCAGCGCCCACGGTGCGGCGTGGACATAGAGTCCGCGCCGCGAGATGCGCACCGCTTGCTCGACGTCGAAGCGGTAACCCTCGGGGTCATCGACCGGGATGCCGACGCTGCTGGAGTCCATCAGGACCTTCCGGTCCTTGGCCAGCACGGTGTAGTTGCCTGTGGGCGTGGGAAATTCGGATTTGCCCATGGTAGCGGGCATCACCCCGTCCTCGCCCCAGTGCGGGCGGTGGTGCGGTGCCGGCAGCGGGCCGGCCTCCTCGTCGTCGACGGTCACGGTGAAGGTGTGTGAGGAGATGCTGGCGACGCCCACCACCTTCGCTCCGGTGCTGAAGTCAGCGGAGAGCTTGCCCACCGACAGCTTCACGGTGCTGTGCGCCGGCCAGTAGCGGTCCGGAACCCACTGCACCTCGGTGTCGTCGACCCACTCAAAGGTTCCGGCCATGGCCGGCGTCGACCGCACCGCGACGGCGCGTTCGGCGGCCCTGCGGTCTGACACCGGCGTGAAGAAGCGCACCACCACCGGATGCGCCACGCCGACAACCGCACCCGATGCCGGCTGGATTGCGGCGATGCCGCCGCCCGGTGGACGGCTGGAAGCAGCCGAACTATTTACCGGCGGGGCCACCACCGTGGTGACGGCGACCCCGACAACGACAATGGCAGAGCGCACCGATCTCCACATCTCCGCTTACCTTCCCGACCAGACAAACTGAGGTTATTGCCGTTGATGGTAAGGAGATTCGACCTGCCACCCCCGCCGCACATGCCCACGACTCGGTCAAGTCTTCATTAAGGTTTGGCCACAGCCGGCCGGGCCGCGCGGCCGGTCCTCGCGTACTACGCGGCGAAACCGGGCAGCAGCTCGAGTGCGATCGCCCGAACCGGCACATGGGCGTCCAGCTGTGCCAAGATCGCCACCGTCGTCGCGACGACCCGCGTCAGCACCGCCAGGTTGGGCGGCAAATCCAGTTGGCGTGCGGTCTTGAGCTGATGAATCGACTGATCCAGTTGCGCGGCAGCCAGTTTCTGCAGCCACTGGCGGTTGAAGTGGAAGACCTCCGATGCCACCGGCTCGACGTAGCGGCGCAGCATCTCGTCGATCTGCTCGATCGCGATCTGCTCGCCGGGCTGGATGAAACCGCCCTTCTCCAGCGTGGGCAGCAGCAGGTCGTAGTTGTACTGGCCGGCGAAGCGCAGTGCCATGCCCAGCTCTACCGGCAGGCCGCCGGGCAGCGGTGCGACCGCACCGAAGTCGATCACACCCATCCGGCCGTCGGGCAGCAACATGAAATTGCCCGGATGGGCGTCACCGTGCAGCATGCCCACCCGCGCCGGTGCGTCGCCGATCAACTCGACCAGCCGGGCACCGGCCAGGTCGCGCTGCTCAACGGTGCCCTCGGCGATGATCTGCGACATGCCGATGCCCTCGATCCACTCCTGGATCACGACCTTGGGCGCACTGGCCACCACATGCGGCACCGCGAAGTGCGGGTGCCCGGCGTAGGCCTTGGCGAACGCGCGCTGGTTGTCGGCCTCGAGCCGGTAGTCCAGTTCCATATCGGCCCGGTCGATCAGTTCGTCGACGACGCCCTGCACGTCCGCGCCGGGAGCCAGCGGCTTGAGTATCCCGGTCAGCCGCCGCAAGGTCTTCAGGTCCGCGCGCAGCGCCTCGTCGGCGCCGGGGTACTGGATCTTGACGGCTACCGCGCGGCCGTCGGCCCACACCGCCCGGTGCACCTGCCCGATGCTGGCCGCGGCGACCGGGTCGTCGTCGAATGAGCCGAACCGTTCCCGCCACTGGGTGCCCAGCTGGGCGTCAAGTACCCGGTGCACCTTGCTCGCGGCCAGTGGCGGGGCACCCTTCTGCAGCTTGGTCAGCGCCTCCCGGTAGGGCTCGCCGTACTCGGCGGGCACCGCGGCCTCCAGGACCGAGAGCACCTGGCCGACCTTCATGGCACCGCCCTTGAGCTCGCCGAGGACGGTGAACATCTGCTCGGCGGCCTGCTCCATGAGTTCGGCGGTGACGTCGTCCTTGGACCGGCCGGCCAGCCGTTTGCCCAAGCCGAGCGCGGCCCGCCCGGCGAAGCTCAGCGGCAGGCCGGCCAGCTTGGCATTGCGCGCCGCCCGCCGCCGGGTGATGTCAGCCACCTCTCGATCATGCCTGACGAGCCCGGTCAGCAGCACCGTCCGCCGGGATCGGCGTCATAACGCCGGCGCCAGTAGTCCCGCTCGGAGAGCACCGGTTCCCCGGGATGGGCCCGGCGGCGGTACTCCAGGTAACGGCGGTAGTGGTTATCGCCCAGCAGGGTCGCCCAGTACCAGCCGACCTGGCGGGCCGCGCGCACTAGCGGGTGTGAGCGTCCCACTGCGCCTGTATCTTTCGCTCGGCCGCCGAGGGGATCAGCCCGGCGGGGGCGAACCGGCGCGACAGCACCGGCGCTGCTTCGGTCATCGGCGCGCTACCGCGAATCGCCTTGATACAGACCAGGACTCCGGTCACGAACACCACCGCGACCAGGGTGGCGAACACGATCGACAGGCTGCCCTGGATGAAGGTGTTGCGCACGACGTCGTGCAGCTGTGCCGGGTCGGCCGCCGCGCCGAACGAGGTCTTACCGGCCCGCTCGGCGTCCCGGTAGGCGAAGTGCTGTGTCCAGTAGCCCACCCGCGGATCGGGCGAGAAGATCTTCTGCCACGACGCCGTCATAGTGACCGCGAGATCCCACAACAGCGGAATGCCGGGTACCAGTGCCCATTTGAGGTTCGAGGTGCCTCGGCCCCGCTTGACCACGATCACGGTCACCACGGTCAACGCGATCGCGGCCAGCAATTGGTTGGCGATGCCGAACAGCGGGTAGAGGGTGTTGATTCCGCCGAGCGGGTCGGTCACCCCCATCAACAGGATCGAACCCCAGCCGGCGACCACCGCCACGCTGCACCCCCAGGCTCCGATCCGCCACCCCGGGTTGGCCAGTCTGCGCAGCGGTCCGCCGAGGTTGCTCAGGGCGTCCGACAACATGAAGCGGGCCACCCGGGTCCCGGCGTCGACGGTGGTGAGGATGAACAGCGCCTCGAACATGATCGCGAAGTGATACCAGAACGCTTTGAGGCCAGGACCGCCGAAGACCCGCCCCAGCACGTCGGCCATGCCCAGCGCCAGGGTCGGCGCCCCGCCGGTGCGCGACACGATCGAGGACTCGCCTACGGCCGCAGCGGCCTCGCTGATCTGATCGGCGGTCACCGGCGGCCCCCCGAGGCCGAGCCCGTTGACGTAGTCGGCGGCACTGGCGGCAGTCCCGCCGGTCGCCGCGACCGGAGCGTTGAGCGTGAAGAACAGGTGCTGGTCCAGAATCGACGCGGTGATCAGGGCCATCACCGCCACGAAGGACTCGGTGAGCATGCCGCCGTAGCCGATCAGCCGCATCTGGCTCTCTTTTTCCAGCAGCTTGGGGGTGGTGCCCGAAGCGATCAGCGAATGGAACCCCGACAGCGCCCCGCACGCGATCGTGATGAAAAGGAACGGGAACAGCGATCCGGCGAACACCGGCCCGTCGCCGGTGTAGGCGAACGTCGAGACGGCCGGAGCGGCCATCATCGGCTGGGCGATCAGGATCCCGACGGCCAGCAGCATGATGGTGCCGACCTTCATGAACGTCGACAGGTAATCGCGCGGGGCCAACAGCAACCACACCGGCAGCACCGAGGCGGCGAAGCCGTAGCCGATGATGCACCACGACAGCGTCACCGGCGACAACGTGAACCACGCGGCACCCCAGGACGTCTCGGCGACCCAGCGGCCGGACGCCACGGCGCCCAGCAACGCGACGATGCCGATCAGCGACACCTCGGAGACCCGCCCGGGCCGCAGGAACCGCAGATAGATCCCCATGAACAGCGCGATCGGAATCGTCATCGCGATGGAGAACACGCCCCACGGGCTGACAGCCAGCGCACGCACCACGATCAGCGCCAGCACCGCGATCAGGATCACCATGATCACCAGCACCCCGATGATCGCGGCGGCACCGCCGACCGCACCAAGCTCCTCGCGGGCCATCTGCCCCAGCGAGCGGCCCCGCCGGCGCACCGAGCACCACAGCACCAGGTAGTCCTGTACGCAGCCGGCCACCACCGCGCCGATCACGATCCAGATCGTGCCCGGCAGGTAGCCCATCTGGGTGGCCAGCACCGGGCCCACCAGCGGACCGGCGCCGGCGATCGCCGCGAAGTGGTGGCCGAACAGCACCCGCCGGTCGGTCGGCAGATAGTCGGTGCCGTCTTCGAAGATCTCCGCGGGAGTGGCGTGCTCGTCGCGGGGCTGCACGATCTTGCGTTCGATAAGCCTTGCGTAGCAGCGGAATCCGATGATGTAGGTGCACACCGCGGCGACGACGAACCACACCGCATTCACCGACTCGCCGCGCACGAAGGCGATCAGCGCCCACGCCACCGCGCCGACGACGGCAAGCGCACCGAACGCCAGTTTGTGGCGTGCGGAGATCGGCGAGTGATCGACCACGGCGACCGGTGGCAGATCGGGGTCGGTCTGCAGGTAGGTCACCGGGCCGTCGCGTCGCTCGATCACCTCCGGGGCGGTCGGTGCGGCCACGGTTACCTCCTTGCCAGGCCTGCCGGATGCCCGAGTGGCAGCGGTTTCCGAGCGGAACGATAACTTGTTCTTGATACTCAAGTACTTGCTTAAAGGAGTCCGCATGGAGATCAGTGGCAAGAAGGTCGTCGTCGTCGGTGGTGCCTCGGGGATGGGCCGGGCAACCGCCGAGCTGTTGGCGGCCCGCGGCGCCAGCGTCGCGGTGCTGGACCGCGAGGGTTCGGAGGGCAAAGAGGTCGCGGCCGGGTTCGGCGGCGAGTTCTACCCGGTCGACGTCACCGATTTCGCCGGCACCGAAGAGGTGCTCAACACCGCTGTGCAGGCGTTGGGCGGCCTGCACGTCATCGTGACCACCGCCGGCGGCGGGATCGCCAAGCGCACGCTGTCCAAGTCCGGGCCGCACGACCTGGAGTCGTTCCAGTCGGTCGTCGACCTCAACCTCGTCGGCACGTTCAACATCAGCCGGCTCGCCGCAGCGCACATGAGCGTCAACGAGCCCGAAGACGAGGAGCGCGGCGTCATCATCAACACCGCGTCGATCGCGGCGTTCGAGGGCCAGATCGGCCAGGTCGCCTACACCGCCGCCAAGGCCGGCGTCGCCGGCATGTGCCTGACCATGGCCCGGGACCTCGGCTCGGTGGGCATCCGGGTGCTGGCGATCGCCCCCAGTCTGTTCGCCACCGGGCTGACCAAGGGCATCCCCGACGAGTTCGCCAGCGCACTGACCAAGGACGCGGCCTTCCCCAAGCGGCTGGGCCGGCCGGAGGAGTACGCCAAGCTGGTCGCCGCCGTCGTCGACAACCCGATGCTCAACGGGCAGTGCCTGCGCTTGGACGCCGGGCAGCGGTTCGCACCCAAGTAGACACAGACCAGGAGACCTTCAATGGGCATCGCAGTAATCGACGACCATCGCGAGCTGGCCGAGGTGGCCCGCGGATTCTTGACCGCCCAGAAGGCTCGCGCGGCAGCGCGTGCGCTGCTGGACGCCGCCGACGAAGGCCGGCCACCGTTCTGGGAGGAGCTGGCCGCCCTGGGCTGGCTGGGCCTGCATATCGACGAGGCGCACGGCGGCTCGGGCTTCGGGCTGCCCGAACTGGTGGTAGTGATCGAGGAGCTGGGCCGGGCGGTGGCGCCGGGTCCGTTCGTGCCGACGGTCATCGCCTCGGCGGTAATCGCCGCCAACGGCACCGCTGACCAGCAAGCGCGGTTGCTGCCCGGGCTGATCGACGGCTCGGTCACCGCCGGGGTGGGCCTGGCCGGCGACGTCGCCCTCGACGGCGGGGTGGCCTCCGGCGACGCCGGGATCGTGCTGGGTGCCGGACTGGCCGACGTGCTGCTGCTGGCCGCCGGCGACGACGTGTTGGTGCTGGAGCGCGACCGGGCCGGCGTCAACGTCGATGTGCCCGGCAATCTCGACCCGACCCGCCGCTCCGGCCGGGTCACGCTGACCGGTGTCGGGGTGAGCGCCGACGACACCCTGGTCGGCGCGCGCGAATCGGCGCTGGCCCGCGCCCGGGTGCTGCTGGCGGCCGAGGCGGTCGGCGGCGCTGCCGACTGCACCGACTCGGCGGTGGAGTACGCCAAGGTGCGTGAGCAGTTCGGCCGCACCATCGCCACGTTCCAGGCGATCAAGCACCACTGCGCCAACATGCTGGTCGCCGCCGAGGCGGCCACCGCAGCAGTGTGGGATGCCGCCCGCGCCGACGGGGAAGACGAGTTCGCCTTCCGGCTGGTCGCCGCGGTCGCCGCCACCCTGGCCTTCCCGGCCTACGTGCGCAACGCCGAGCTGAACATCCAGGTGCACGGCGGCATCGGCTACACCTGGGAGCACGACGCGCACCTGCAGCTGCGTCGAGCCCTGACGGTCCAGGCGCTGTTCGGCGGTGACGCCCCGGCCTTGGCGGTATTCGAAAGCGCCGCCGCCGGCATCACCCGGGCCAACAGCCTGGACCTGCCGCCGGAGGCCGAGGAACTGCGCACGCAGATCCACGCCGACGCCGCCGAGATCGCCGGATTGGCCGCCGAGGCCCAGCTGGACCGGCTGATCGAAACCGGTTACGTGATGCCGCACTGGCCCAAGCCGTGGGGCCGGGGCGCCGACGCGGTCGAGCAGCTGGTGATCGAGCAGGAGTTCGGTGCCGCCGGGATCCAGCGGCCGGACTATTCGATCACCGGCTGGGTGATCCTGACGCTGATCCAGCAGGGCACCGCCTCACAGATCGAGCGGTTCGTGGAAAAGGCGCTGCGCCAGGACGAGATCTGGTGCCAGCTGTTCTCCGAGCCGGAGGCCGGCTCGGATGCCGCGGCGGTCAAGACCAAGGCCACCCGGGTCGACGGCGGCTGGAAGATCAACGGCCAGAAGGTGTGGACTTCGGGGGCACACCTGTGCCGGCGTGGGCTGGCGACCGTGCGGACCGATCCCGACGTCCCCAAACACGCCGGCATCACCATGGTGATCGTCGACATGGAGGCCCCCGGCGTGCAGGTGCGGCCGCTGCGGCAGATCACCGGTGGCTCGGAATTCAACGAGGTGTTCTTCAACGACGTGTTCGTCCCCGATGAGGACGTCGTCGGCGAGGTCAACGAGGGCTGGAAGGTGGCCCGGGCCACCTTGGGCAACGAGCGGGTCAGCATCGGCGGGGGCGGGTCCTACACCGCCGGTGTCGACCAGCGGCTGATCGCGCTGGCCCAGCAGCACCGGCAGGCGGTGGCCGACGCCGACGTGCGCGTCGGCCGGTTCGTCGCCGACGAGCACGCGTTGCGGCTGCTGAACCTGCGCCGGGTGGCGCGCAGCATCGCCGGCGCCGGCCCCGGTCCGGAGGGCAACGTCACCAAACTCAAGCTCGCCGAGCACATGGGCGACGGTGCGGCGATCGGAGCGGCGCTGCTGGGACCCGACGTCGCCCTCGACGACGGTCCGGGCGCGATGGCAGGCCGGATGGTGATGGGAGCGCGCGGCATCGCGATCGCCGGCGGCACGTCGGAGGTCACCCGCAACCAGATCGCCGAACGGATTCTGGGGATGCCCCGCGACCCGCTGATCAAGTAGCGTTCCCCATGACGCGAGCTGGGGCCCGCTTGCGGGGGAGCGTGTTTGCACAACGACACGCCGGCTGCACTGGCATTCTGCGCACGCTCGCTCGTGGTGAGGAGGACGCGAAATGGCAACCGTCGCCGACCACGTCATCGCCGCCCTCAAACGCAGCGGAGTGCGCCGCGTCTACGGGATCCCGGGCGACAGCCTCAACGGCTTCACCGACGCGATCCGGCGAGCCGGTGACTTCACCTGGGAACAGGTGCGTCACGAGGAGACCGCGGCCTTCGCCGCCGCCGCCGACGCCGCGCTCAGCGGCGGGTTGGCGGTGTGCGCCGGCAGCTGCGGGCCCGGAAACCTGCACCTGATCAACGGGCTGTTCGACGCGCAGCGCAGTCGGGTGCCGGTCCTGGCGATCGCCGCCCACATCCCACTCGCCGAGATCGGCTCGGACTACTTCCAGGAAACCCACCCGCAGAACCTGTTTCGCGAGTGCAGCGTCTACTGCGAACTGGTCAGCGCCCCCGAGCAGGCGCCGCGAATCCTGGCGATGGCGATGCGCGCCGCGGTCGAGGAGAACGGGGTCGCGGTCGTGGTCGTGCCGGGCGAGATCTTCTCCCACCGCGTCGACGACGACACCGCCTGGGGATCGCGTCCGGTACTGCCCGCCCGGTTGGTATGCCATCCCGACGAGCGTGGGCTGGCGACAGCGGCGGGCATGCTCAACGCCGCCACCAACGTCACCATCCTGGCCGGTGCCGGGGTGGCCGGTGCCCACGACCAGGTCATCGAACTGGCGCACACCTTGGCGGCCCCGATCGTGCATGCCTTACGCGGTAAGGAGTACATCGAGTACGACAACCCCTACGACGTCGGCATGACGGGGCTGCTGGGCTTCGCCTCCGGGTACAAGGCGATCAGGGAAGCCGATGTGCTGCTGATGCTGGGCACCGATTTTCCCTACCAGCAGTTCTATCCCGAGCGTGCGCAGATCATCCAGGTCGACATCCGCGGCCGAAACCTGGGCCGGCGCGCCCCGATCGACCTCGGACTGGTGGGTACGGTCACCGACACGCTCGCCGCGCTGCGCCCGTTGCTGGCGGTCAAGGACGACCGCACTCATCTGGAAAAGTCGCTGCGGCACTACGACAAGACCCGGCGGCGGCTGGACGCACTGGCGTCCAATGACCGCGACCGCACTCCTATTCGTCCCGAATACGTTGCCGCCGTAGCAAATCGGTTGGCCGCCGACGACGCGGTGTTCACCGTCGATGTCGGATCCCCGGTGGTGTGGGCGGCACGCTACGTCACCATGAACGGGCACCGACGGATGATCGGGTCGTTCAACCACGGCACCATGGCGTGCGCGTTGCCGCACGCGATCGGCGCGCAGACGGTTGACCGCGAGCGGCAGGTGGTCGCGTTGGCCGGCGACGGCGGGCTGGCGATGCTGTTCGGCGAGCTGCTGACCCTGACGCAGAATCGGTTGCCGGTCAAGGTGATCGTGTTCAACAACTCGTCGCTGAACTTCGTCGAGCTGGAGATGAAGGCCGCCGGCATCGTCAACTTCGGCACTGAGTTGCAGAATCCGGACTTCGGCGCCGTTGCCCGCGCGCTGGGCATGTTCGGACGCCGGGTGGAGCAGCCCGGCGACCTGGAAGCCGCACTGGCCGAGGCGTTCGACTATGACGGACCGGCCGTGGTCGACGTCGTCACGGCCCGCCAGGAACTGTCGATTCCGCCGGCGATCACCGCCGAGCAGGCCAAGGGCTTCTCGTTGTATGCGATCCGGACCATTCTCGCCGGTCGCGCCGACGAACTGCTCGATCTGGTGACCACCAACGTGGCACGACGCATCCTGGATTGATCCGAATAATCGGGTTGCACGCCGACTACAGCGGGACTAACCTGGCCGGATCATGCGTCATCTGCTTGTAGTAGCCAGCACCCGCAGCGGGGTCTGATTCAGACCGACCCCCCGCTGTGGGTCGGAGGCTACTACCCGTCGGTCACTCTCCTCGAGCAGAAAAGACCGAGATATGACCACAACATCGTTCGCCGACCAATTCCGGGGTCCGCTGCCACGTGAACTGCGCGACCAGGCCGCGCGGCTGTCGTGGGACGGCTTCGTCTCCGCCTACGGCCGCGCCGCTGGGCCGCTGAGCCTGAGCCGATGGCGTTGCCTCGATGCTGAGCGCCCGGCCGCCAGACTGGGCCCGCAGGGGCGCACCTACCAAGCGACCATCGCCGTCCGCGGCGTGAACGGTACCTGCACCGCCGCGGCGCACGGGCCGCTGGCCGCGCTCACCACGATGCTTCATGACCGCGGAATCACCCTGGAAATCTTGGGTTTCCACCAGCTTCGGTGTGGTGCCGAGACCGCCACGTTCATCCATGGCTCGAACGGGCGCGGCGCGGCGTGGGCGGTGGGGTTTGCGCCTGATGCCGGGCACTCCGCGCTGGAGGCGGTCATCAGCTGTGCCAACCGATTGTTGACGGTGCAGTGATGCTCGTTGGCGTAGGGGGATCCCGATCTACAACCGCCGCAACACGATCGGCATACCGTCCATCGGGATCGGCATGCCGCCGTAGTCCCAGCGCGGCTGGTAACCGGGCCGGCTCAGCTCCAGCCGGTAGCGGCGCAGCATCCGGTGCAGGATGGTCTTGACCTCCAGGCGCCCGTAGTTCATGCCGATGCACTTGTGCGCGCCGCCGCCGAACGGTGCCCAGGCGTAGCGGTGTTGCTTGTGCTCGGCACGCGGCTCCAGGAACCGCTCCGGGTCGAACTGGCGCGGGTTGGTGTAGAGCTCGGGCAGCCAGTGGTTCATCCCGGGCCAGGTGACGATGTTGGTGCCGGCCGGAACATAATGCCCGAGCAGCTCGGTGTCGCGCACGGCCTGGCGCATGTTGAACGGCAGCGGGGTGACCAACCGCAGCGACTCGTCCATCACCAGGTCGAGGGTCTCCAGCTTCTCCAGCGACTCGATGTCCAGCGGCCCGTCGCCCAGCCGGGTGGACTCGTCGCGGGCCCGCTCCTGCCACTCCGGATGTGCGGCCAGGTGATAGGCCATCGTCGTCACCGTCGACGTGGTGGTGTCGTGCGCGGCCATCATCAGGAAAATCATGTGGTTGACGATGTCCTGATCGCTGAACGTGTTGCCGTCATCATCGGCGGTGTGGCACAGCACCGACAGCATGTCGGCGCCCTCGACGCGCCGGCGTTCGGTCACCCGCTCGGCGAAGTAGTCCTCGAGCACCTTGCGGCCCTGCAGGCCCTGCCACCATTTGAACGGCGGCAGCGAGGTGCGGATGATCGCTCCGCCCGCCCGGGTGGTCTGCTCGAACGCGTGGTTGACCGCGGTCACCAGCTCGTGGTCCTCGCCCGGTTCGTGGCCCATGAAAACCACCGCCGCCACATCGAGGGTGAGTTCCTTGGCCGCGGGGTGAAAAAGGAACCGGGTATCGTCAGTCGGCCAGTCGGCCACGATCCGGGTGATCACCCGGTCCATGTCCTCGACGTAACTGGCCAGCCGCGGACGGGTGAACGCCCCCTGCATGATCCGCTTGTGATGCAGGTGCTCGTCGAAGTCCAGCAGCATCAGGCCGCGGTCGAAGAACGGCCCGATCACCGGGATCCAGCCCGTCGTCGAGAAGTCCTTCGCCTTGTTGGTGAAGATGGCCTGGGTGGCGTCGGGTCCCAACGCGACGATCGACGGCAGGATCGGCGACTCGGCGAAATACACCGGGCCGTACTTCTTGTAGATGTGCAGCGGGAAATCCGGACCCTGACGGAACATCTCGATGATGTGGCCGAGCACGGGCAGCCCGGAGTCGCCCATGACGGGCTTGAGCCCGCTACCGACCGGGGGCTCGGCCAGCATCTTCTGCTTCCAGTCCACGGTCAACAGCCGCTTCTCGATGGCGCCCATGCCGGGAATGGTGTTCAGCGTCGGGGTGAACCGGCGCCGAGCCTGGTCGAGAAGATATTGAGGGGTGGACATGGTCGTCATCGGCTGACTACCTCTCGGTCATGGCGTCACGGCGCGCGACAAGGTGTGGCGACTGTCACGCAACCACATCCTCAGATTAAAATTGACGCGTGTCAAGTTTGAATCCGGCGCGGCGTGGTGCAAGGTGCAAAGAATGAGTACCCAGCCCGACGCGGGCAGCCCGGCCACCGACGATGCGCCCCAGCGCCGCGGCGACAAGCAGCGGCAGGCGATTGTGCACGCCGTGCGGGAATTGTTGGAGGAGAAGCCGTTCGCGGAGCTGTCGGTCAGCACCATCAGCGACCGGGCCGGGGTGGCGCGCTCGGGCTTCTATTTCTACTTCGACTCCAAATACGCCGTGCTCGCCCACATCCTCGCCGAGGCGACCCAAGAGCTCGAAGAACTCACCCACTACTTCGCGCCGCGCGGTGCCGATGAATCACCGGCGGCCTTCGCCGAACGGATGGTGGGCAGCGCGGCGGCGGTGTATGCCCACAACGATCCGGTGATGACGGCGTGCAGCTTGGCGCGCAACAGCGATGCCGAGATCCGCGAACTGCTCGACGCCCAGATCGACGCGGTGATCAATCAGATCGTCGGCGTGGTCAACGATGAGATCGCTGCCGGCACCGCCAACCCGATCAGCGACGACATCCCCGCCCTGGTGCGGACTTTGGCGGCCACCACCGCCTACATGCTCGCCGGTGACAGTGCCTTCCTGGGCGCCGACGGCGATGTGCCGCGTGGCGTGCGGGTGCTCGAGGCGCTGTGGCGCACCGCGCTGTGGGGTGGCTCGCGCTGATCGCGAGCGCGGCAGGGGATTGGATCATCTGCGTCCGGTACCGCCGGTATCGTCTGCAGCCATGACACGTGTAGCGGAGTACTACCGGGGCAAGCGGTGCTTCATCACCGGGGCGGCGAGCGGGATCGGTAGGGCAACCGCATTGCGGCTGGCCGAGGTCGGCGCCGAGCTCTATCTGACCGACCGCAATGCCGAGGGACTGGCCGAGACCGTCGCCGATGCGCGGGCCCTGGGTGCGCTGGTTCCCGAGCACCGGGTGATCGACATCGCCGATTACGACGACGTCGCGGCGTTCGGCGCCGAGATTCACGCGCGGCATGAGGCGATGGACGTCGTGATGAACATTGCGGGGGTGTCGGCGTGGGGGACCGTCGACCGGTTGACGCACCAGCAGTGGCGAAAGATGGTCGACATCAACCTGATGGGCCCCATCCACGTCATCGAGACGTTCCTGCCGCCGATGGTCGCCGCGGGGCGGGGCGGGCATCTGGTGAACGTGTCCTCGGCCGCCGGGCTGGTGGCGCTGCCTTGGCACGCCGCCTACAGCGCCAGCAAGTACGGCCTGCGCGGGGTGTCGGAGGTGCTGCGGTTCGACCTGGCCCGTCACCGCATCGGGGTGTCGGTGGTGGTACCGGGTGCGGTGAAGACCCCACTGGTCAACACCGTGGAGATCGCCGGCGTCGATCGCGACGATCCGCACGTGGAGAAATGGGTAGGCCGTTTTGCCGGCCATGCCGTGTCACCGGAGCGGGCGGCGGAGAAGATTTTGGCGGGGGTGGCCCGCAACCGCTACCTGGTCTACACCTCCGGCGACATCCGGGCGCTCTACGCGTTCAAGCGGCTGGCCTGGCTGCCCTACAGCGTGGTCATGCGACAGGTCAACGGGCTGTTCAGCCGGGCGTTGCGGCCCTCGAAGAGCTCGCTGCGCAGTTCTTAACCCGCGGCCTCAGCGGTGTCACAGCGCCGTCCGGCGACGATGGTGAGCATGCTGCATGTCGGGGTGCGGTCCCGCTCGGCGCTGGCCGCGGCGGTGGTGATGACGGTGTGCCTGGCCATCGCCGGTGGTGTTCTGCTGCTGGTGCTGTACCGGTCACTGGAATCGACCGCCGAGACCGCGGCGGCACTGCGTGCCGAACGCATCGCCGCCGCGTTGGCCTCTGATGGCCGCGACGACCTGGATTCGACGCTGCTGGCCACCGATGGGCAGATCGGTGTGGTGCAGGTGGTCGGGGCGACTGGGGTGATCCGGGCCGCCTCCAACGGTGCTCCCCGATCGCCGGTGGCCGTGGTGCACCTCGATGACGGCCAGGCGCGCTACGTGGGCCGCGTCGAATCATCCACCGACGATGAGTACTGGGTGTCGGCCCGCGGTGCCGTCGCCGACGGGGAGCAGGTCACCGTCCTGGTGGCGGTGGACCGCGAACCGGTCGAGTCGATCGTGGCCAAGGTGGGCGCGCTGTTGGGCGCCGGCGCACCGTTTCTTATCGGGTTGGTGGCGGTGGGCACCTTCCGGTTGGTGGGTGCCGCGTTGCGCCCGGTGGAGGCGATCCGCACCCGGGTGGCGTCGATCTCCAGCGCCGACCTCACCGAGCGGGTGCCGGTTCCCCGAACTCGTGACGAGATAGCCGAATTGGCGACGACCATGAACGCCATGCTGTCCCGGCTGGAGCACGGCAGGGCCGCCCAACTGCGTCTGGTCAGCGACGTCTCGCACGAACTGCGCAGCCCGCTGGCCACGATCACCACCGCGCTCGAGCTGGCGGCCGGCCGGCCCGAGCTGATCGACGGCGACCTGATCGATGAATCACTGCTCCCGGAATCCCGGCGGATGAACCAGCTGCTCGAAGACCTGCTGTTGCTGGCCCGCTCCGACGAGGGCGCACTGGGACTGCGCCGCCAGGACGTCGACATCGATGATCTGCTGGCGGCCGAGGCCAACCGGCTGGACGGCACCCCAAAGATCAACGCTGTGACCGACATTCGGGCATGCCGGGTGGTGGGGGACCGCGCGGCCCTGACCCGGGTGATCCGCAACCTGGTCGACAATGCGGCCCGGTATGCCCGCAGCACGGTGACGTTGACCTGCCGTCCGGAATCCGGCCGCGTGGTGATCACGGTTGCCGACGACGGCCCCGGAATACCGGTGGGCGACCGGGGACGTATCTTCGAGCGATTCGTCCGGCTCGACGCGGCCCGCACCCGGACGTCCGGCGGAACCGGACTCGGCCTGTCGATCGTCGGCGAAGTGGTGCGTTCGCACCACGGCAGTGTCACCGTGGGGGAGGCGGCCGGCGGTGGCGCGGTGTTCACCGTCTCACTGCCGCAACAGCATCGCCCCGATCAGTCCTCGGTGTCGGAGCGCAGCCGGTAGCCGGCGCCGCGCACCGTCTCGATGGTGGCGAGCCCGAACGGTGCGTCGATCTTGCGGCGCAGGTAGCCGATGTAGACCTCGACGACGTTGTCGTCTCCGGAGTAGTTCGAATCCCACACCGACCGCAGGATCTCGGATTTGGTGACGACATCGCCCCGGTGCCGCAGCAGGAACTGCAGCACCCCGAACTCCCGCGGCGTCAGGGTGAGCACCGTGTCACCGCGGGTCACCCGGCGCCGGGCCGGGTCCAGCGACAGGGTTCCCGCGGTGAGCACCGTCGGACGTTCCGGGGCACCGCGCCGCGTCAGGGCGCGCAGCCGCGCCACCAGGACCACAAACGAGAACGGTTTCGTCAGGTAGTCGTCGGCGCCGATGTCGAAGGCGTCGGCCATGTCGTACTCGCCGTCCTTGGCCGAGAGCATCAACACCGGCGTCCACACCTGCTGCGCCCGTAGCTCACGGACCACCTGGTAGCCGCTGAGGCCGGGCAGCATGATGTCCAGCACGATCACGTCGAAGTCGCCGGTGAGGGCGGTGGCCAGACCGTCTGCGCCGTCGAGTTCGACGTCGACGACGAAGCCCTCGCTGACCAGGCCCCGGCGCACCGTCTCGGCCAGCCGGGTTTCGTCTTCGACCAGCAGGATTCGCACGACGTCGCCCTCCCGATATCTTCCCGACCAGACCAGTACAGCAGAGCTTCGCCAGGTGTTCGCCGCCTTCTCAGCGCCGCCACAGCGCCCGGCGGACAAGCTGGTGACAGGGCCGGCAGAGCAAGCCCGGTCGGTTGGGAGGACCAGCGATGATCGAGGCATTCACCACCAACCCAGACACCCTGATCACCACGTTCGGGCTGCTGGGGGTGCTGGCCATTGTCTTCATCGAAACCGGCCTGCTGGTGGGGTTCTTCCTGCCCGGCGACTCGCTGCTGTTCACCGCGGGCGTTTTCGCCGCCCAAACCGACCCCGTTGTTCCGTTGTGGCTGCTGTTGCTGACAGTGCCGGTCGCCGCGATCGCCGGGGACCAGTGCGGCTATTACATCGGCGCCAAAGCCGGACCGGCGGTGCTGGAGCGTCCCGGTGCACGCCGACTCGGCCGGCACCACATCGCCCGGGCCCAGCAGTACTTCGAGACCCATGGCACGCTGACGGTCTTTTTTGCGCGCTTCCTGGCGGTGGTGCGCACGCTGGTACCGGTGTTAGCGGGCGCCTCCGGGATGCGGCATCGAACCTTCACGGTCTACAGCGTGGCGGGGTCGCTGGCATGGGGGGCGGGTCTCCCGTTGCTCGGGTACCTGCTCGGCGGTCTGGCGTTCGTCCGGGGCCACATCGACCTGATCCTGCTGGTGGTCGTGGCGGTGTCGCTGCTGCCGGTGCTGGTGGGCGTGCTCAGGGGGCGTCTGCGCGGCAAGCGCCGGCAACCGGCCCCGGTTGCTGCCGCCGAGCGGGCGGAACCGGTGCTCGCCGGGATGCGCTGAGCGGGCGTCCGGGCCGCTTTGCTGGTGACCGGTCGACGGCCGGCTGTCCCGACGGCTTGTCGGTGGGCCGTGGTAGACCTGCGGCTATGAAGGATGAACCGCTTAAATGTGAGATGCGACACGCCGAAGGGCGACGGTGCCGCAGCCTCGCGACCAGCGAATTTCAACAATGTCGTTCAGAACATCTAGTATTAACACCACGGGGTGACCACTAGGTGTAGTGTTCGGGGGACCGACAGGCCCGGGATCTTCCGGTTATCCGGGCCGCGGCAATCGGCACCGATTTGGGTGCCCTGCCACGGCTGGGGAAACTGGAAAATCAGAGTCCTGGCGGCCCGCTGAACGTAGTACCTGATCCGTCATCCGTTCGTTGTCGACGATTCGCTGAGGAGTCTGCCGCCCATGAGCATCACCGTCTACACCAAGCCCGCGTGCGTGCAGTGCAACGCGACCTACAAGGCGCTGGACAACCAGGGCATCGCCTACGAGATCGTCGACATCTCGCTGGACTCCGAGGCGCGCGACTACGTGATGGCGTTGGGCTACCTGCAGGCCCCGGTTGTCGTCGCCGGCGACGAGCACTGGTCGGGCTTTCGGCCCGACCGCATCAAGGCGCTGGCGCAGACGGCGCTCAGCGCGTAATCGACCAGCGGGTCGGGTACGGGTGGAGTTTGACTGAGAGCTGAAGGGGGTCGCCGTGTCTGCGGATTCTGAATGCAGCCTGGTGTATTTCTCCTCGGTGTCGGAGAACACCCACCGCTTCGTGCAGAAGCTGCAGTTGCCGGCCATCCGGATTCCGCTGCACGGGCGCATCGAGGTGGACCACCCCTACGTGCTGGTGCTGCCGACCTACGGCGGCGGCCGTGGGACACCGAACATCGCTGACGACGCTGCGGGCGGCTATGTGCCCAAGCAGGTCATCGCCTTTCTGAACAACGAACACAACCGGGGCCTGCTGCGCGGCGTGATCGCCGCCGGCAACACCAACTTCGGTGCGGAGTTCTGCTACGCCGGCGACGTGGTCGCCCGCAAGTGCGGGGTGCCGTACCTATACCGATTCGAATTAATGGGAACCGACGAGGACGTACACGCCGTCCGCGCGGGCTTGGCCGATTTCTGGAAGGACGAGGCATGCCACCTACCGCTGCAACTGCAGAGCAGGTAACCGCCACCACCCGCAGCGCACCGGAGGGCGAGCTGGATTTCCACGCGCTCAACGCGATGCTCAATCTGTACGACAGTGACGGCAAGATCCAGTTCGACAAGGATGTGCTGGCCGCCCGTCAGTACTTCTTGGAGCACGTCAACCAGAACACGGTGTTCTTCCACAATCAGGACGAGAAGCTCGACTACCTGATCCAGAAGGACTACTACGAGCGCGAGGTACTCGACCAGTACTCGCGCAACTTCGTCAAGTCGCTGCTGGATCGGGCCTACGCCAAGAAGTTCCGGTTCCCGACGTTTCTGGGCGCCTTCAAGTACTACACCTCCTACACGCTGAAAACCTTTGACGGCAAGCGGTATCTGGAACGGTTCGAGGACCGGGTGTGCATGGTGGCGCTGACGCTGGCCGCCGGTGACACCAAGCTGGCCGAGCAACTGGTCGACGAGATCATCGACGGCCGCTTCCAGCCGGCCACCCCGACGTTCCTGAACTCCGGCAAGAAGCAGCGCGGCGAGGCGGTGAGCTGTTTCCTGTTGCGCATCGAGGACAACATGGAGTCGATCGGCCGCTCGATCAACTCCGCGCTGCAGCTGTCCAAGCGTGGCGGGGGAGTGGCCTTGCTGCTGAGCAACATTCGCGAGCATGGCGCGCCGATCAAGAACATCGAGAACCAGTCCTCCGGGGTCATCCCGATCATGAAGCTGCTGGAGGACTCGTTCTCCTACGCCAACCAGCTCGGCGCCCGCCAGGGTGCCGGGGCGGTGTACCTGCACGCCCACCACCCGGACATCTACCGGTTCCTGGACACCAAGCGGGAGAACGCCGACGAGAAGATCCGGATCAAGACGCTGAGCCTGGGGGTGGTGATCCCCGACATCACCTTCGAGCTGGCCAAGAAGAACGATGACATGTACCTGTTCTCGCCCTATGACGTCGAGCGGGTCTACGGCGTTCCGTTCGCTGACGTCTCGGTCAGCGAGAAGTACTACGAGATGGTCGACAACTCGGCGATCCGCAAGACCAAGATCAAGGCGCGGGAGTTCTTCCAGACCCTGGCCGAGCTGCAGTTCGAGTCCGGCTATCCCTACGTCATGTTCGAGGACACGGTGAACCGGGCCAACCCGATCGCCGGCAAGATCACCCACTCGAACCTGTGCTCGGAGATCCTGCAGGTCTCCACGCCGTCGGTGTTCAACGAGGACCTGTCGTACGCCAAGGTGGGCAAGGACATCTCCTGCAACCTGGGTTCGCTCAACATCGCCAAGGCGATGGACTCGCCCGACTTCGGCCAAACCATCGAGGTCGCCATCCGGGCGCTGACCGCGGTATCGGATCAGACCCACATCTGGTCGGTCCCGTCGATCGAACAGGGCAACAACCAGTCGCACGCCATCGGCCTGGGCCAGATGAACCTGCACGGCTACCTGGCCCGGGAGAGCATCCACTACGGGTCGGAAGAAGGCATCGACTTCACCAACATCTACTTCTACACCGTGCTCTACCACGCGCTGCGGGCGTCGAATCGCCTTGCGCTGGAACGGGGTCAGTCATTCGCGGGATTCGAGAAGTCCAAGTACGCCTCCGGCGAGTTCTTCGACAAATACCTCAACCAGGTGTGGGAACCCAAGACGGTCAAGGTGCGCCAGCTCTTCGCTGACGCCGGTATCCGGATCCCCGAGCAAAGCGATTGGCAGCGACTCAAGGAATCGGTTCAGGCGCACGGTATCTACAACCAGAACCTGCAGGCCGTTCCACCGACCGGGTCGATCTCCTACATCAACCACTCGACGTCGTCGATCCACCCGATCGTGTCGCGGATCGAGATCCGCAAGGAAGGCAAGATCGGTCGGGTCTACTACCCGGCGCCGTACATGACCAATGACAACCTGGAGTACTACCAGGACGCCTACGAGATCGGCTACGAAAAGATCATCGACACCTACGCCGCGGCCACCCAGCACGTGGACCAGGGGTTGAGCCTGACGCTGTTCTTCAAGGACACCGCGTCCACCCGTGATGTGAACCGGGCGCAGATCTACGCCTGGCGCAAGGGAATCAAGACGCTGTACTACATCCGGCTGCGGCAGATGGCGCTGGAGGGCACCGAGGTGGAGGGTTGCGTCAGCTGCATGCTGTGACGGATCAGGCTCGCTTCTCGCGAGCCTGATCGGCATGCAGCGCCTTGAGACGTCGCTGTTCGCGCAGCACCTCCTGGTAGCTCTCACGTTCGGTCGCCAGCCACGGTGGCTTCTCCTCGAGCAGCTGATTGATCTGCTCGGTGGTGAGTGCATTGTCGACGCCGTTGCGTGCCAGGGCGGCGATCGAGACGCCCAGCTTGGCCGCCACCAGGTTCTTGGGATGCGGCCCGTTGCGGCGGAGGTCCTGGAGCCATTGCGGCGGATCCGCTTGCAGGGCGGCGAGTTCGGTGCGGGTGATGGCGTTCTCCTGGAACTCCGCTGGCGTCGCGGGCAAGTACACGTCCAGCTTCTTGGCCGCCGTGGCGGGTTTCATGGACTGCGCGTTCGGCCTGCTCATGCAAGCAGCGTATCGGTAGCCTGATGCGGTGGCGCCGCTCTCTCTCACCCTCGGGTACGTCCCCGGCGGGACACCTGCGAAGTGGGCCCGGATCTGGGCGGAGCGCCACCCCGGGGTGCCGCTGCACCTGCACATCGTCGCCGCGGCAGAGGCGCCCGGCGCGGTGCGGGCCGGCACCGTCGATGTGGCGCTGCTGCGGCCGCCGACCGACACCTCGGGGCTGGCCGTCATTCCCCTTTACGACGAGACGACGGTGGCGGTGGTGCCGACCGACCACGTTTTCAGTGCCGTTGACGAAATCACCGCCGCCGATCTCGACGGCGAGCCGCTACTGCTCCCACTCGACGACGTCGTCGAGTGGGCGAGCGCTCCGGGGAGCCCGGTCGATCACCGGCCCGAAACCACCAAAGACGCCATAGAGCTGGTCGCCGCCGGGATGGGCGCACTCATCGTTCCGCAGTCGCTGGCGCGGCTGTATCACCGCAAGGACCTGACCTACCGCCCGATCACCGACGCACCCGCCTGCCCCGTGGCGCTCGCCTTCGCGGAAGGGTCTCGGTCAGAACTGGTCGACGAGTTCGTCGGCATCGTGCGCGGCCGTAAACCCGGGTCCTCGCGGGGGCAGTCTCAGCCCGCACCGAAACGCACCGCCCGGGAGAAGACCCTCGCCAAGCAGGCCGCCCGCGCCGCGGCGGGCAAGGTCGCAAGGAAGCCGGGGGCCGGCCAGCGCGGTCGACGCTGAGCTCAGCGGCAGGGCGAGCGCAAGCTGAGCAGCAGCCGGATGAGGTCGGCTTGGCGATGGGTTCCCGTCTTGTCGAAGACGTGCTGCAGATGCGTCTTGACGGTGGCCTGCGACAGCGACATGCGTTCGGCGATGTCTTTGACCCCGCCGCCGTTCAGCACCATGACGGCGATCTCGGTTTCACCGGCTGTCAGGCCGTAGTGGCGGCGCAATAACGCTGGTGTGGTGTTGGATTCGTGCTCAGGATCGGCGACGATCACGATGGCGCGGCGGCCACGACCGGAGGCGGCAGCCGGATCGGTGGGCAGAACCTCGATGATGTAGGGGAGATGCCCCGAGGGGCGCGAGCACAGCAGCGAGTTTCCCGACGGATGGTCATCCCCGAGCGCCAGGGCGCTGTGAATGCTGCGCTGGAGCGCAGTGTCGGTGCTCGCGGCCGCAGCTTCGAGTCGCCCGGCGCGGGCCTGAAGCCCATCGGCCGACCGCAACAGGTGTTCGGCGGCCGGGTTGGCGTAGGCGATGCGGGATTCGAGGGTCACGACGATGATTGCGTAGCCCAGCGCCTGTGCGGCGGCATCGAGGTCGTCGGTGTGGCGGTGCAGGCGTTCCAGGTGTGCTTGGCTGCGCAGGGCCTGTTGCAGATGGGGTACCAGGGCACTGAGCAGCGGGGCGAACGGCTCCATGGGACGTGGCCCTGCGGCAAGGAACGCCAGCGGTGCCGGGCCGTCGCTGAGCCGCACGAACAAGCCCTCGGTCATCTCCATGGGTCGCAGCCAGTCGATGTGGAACTCCGACTGGGCCTGCAATGCGACCAGCGACCGTCCCGTGCGTAGTTCACCGACCGGGCCCTGTTCGACGGCTTCGAGCACGTAGTCGATCCGGTGGTAGTACCGCTCGTAATCGGCACGCACCTCCGGCGCCAGGTGCGCGGCCTGCACCGACCGCCCCGCGGGGTCTGCTCGAATCAGCGCGCAGCTCTGCCCCTCGAGCGTGCGCCGAAGGTCGCCCAGGGCTACGGTCCAGTTCTCGGGAGCCATCACTGAGCCGTAGACGGCCGCGACTATTCGCGAAAAATCGTCGAGAGTCGCCATCGCCGCATCCCGGGTTCCTTGCTCACGGGACATCCCGTCCCATATCGGACATTCTCCCGCCGCTTGGCTCGGATGATCCCTTCGATTTCCTGGGAAAATTTCAGCCATTCGGATGAGGCGGCGGCGCATCGGGCCTGATTGGCTCACGCCATGACCGTGTCCGATGTCGATGTTCGCGCATTGCCGCTGGCGCCGAAGAACCCGTTGCCGCGCTGGCGGCAATCGCGGGAGATCCGGCAGATGCACACCGGGATAGAAAAGCTGCGAGATGCCGGCGGGCCGGTAACCCGCGTGGTGCTGGCGCCGGCGTGGCTGTCGCCTCCGATTGTGGTGGTGACTTCACCGCAGGGCGCCCACGACGTGCTCAGCAGCGGCGACGTCGACCGCGCCCCGACGCATGATGAGATCCGGTATCTGCTCGGCCCGAACCTGTTCGATCTCCGAAACGAGCCGTGGCTGCCGCGGCGACGCATGCTGCAACCGTTGTTCACCAAGCGGCGCGTCGGGGGCTTCGCCGGACACATGGCGCAGGCTGCCGAGATGGTGGCCACCGCGTGGCGCGACGGGACCACAGTCGATTTGGACGCTGAATGCCGCAAGCTGACGTTGCGGGCGCTCGGGCGCTCGGTGCTCGGGGTGGATCTCGACGAGAGCGCCGCCGCGCTGGGTGAGTCGATGCGCGTCGCGCTGGGGTACATCACCGATCGCGCATTTGCTCCGGTTCGGGCACCGCGCTGGTTGCCGACGCCGGCGCGCCGTCGGGCCCGAGCCGCCAGCGCCATGCTGCATCGATGCGCCAACGACATCTTGCAAACCTGCCGGGTGGACCCGATGCTCGACGCGCCGCTGGTGCGCGGGTTGATGACCGCCGTCGACCCCGAAACGGGGCGTAGATTGTCCGACCGCGAGATCTGCGATGAGTTGATCGTGTTCATGCTGGCCGGCCACGACACCACCGCGACGACGTTGGCCTACGCGTTATGGGCGTTGGGCAATCACCCCGACGTCCAGCGCAGAGTTGCCACCGAGGTCGCGGCGCTCCCGGCTGCGGAACTGACTCCAGATGATGTGGCCCGACTGCCCTACACCGTGCAGGTGCTGCACGAAGCGCTGCGGTTGTGCCCGCCCGGCGCGCTGAACGGCCGGACAGCGGTTCGCGATATCGCCGTCGACGGCTACCGGGTGCAGGCCGGTTCCCTGGTCGGAGTCGGGGTCTATGCGCTGCACCGCGATCCGGCGCTGTGGGAGCGCCCGGACGAGTTCGATCCGGACCGGTTCAGCTCGGAGAACTCTGCGGGCCGCGACCGTTGGCAGTACCTGCCGTTCGGCGGCGGACCGCGCAAATGCGTGGGCGATCACTTCGCCATGCTGGAAGCCACCCTGGCGCTGGCCACCTGTGTTCGGCATTGCGAATTCAGCTCGCTGAGCACCGAGTTTCCCCTGGCGGTGCCGTTCACCACGGTCGCCGCCGAACCGATCTACGCCCTCGTCCGGCACCGCCGGGGCGTCCTCGACTGTGCTGCGGGGGAACGAGCCGACACCGCTCAGTAGGTGTGCGACGGTCCCTGCTGGCCCCGGTACAGCCGGGTCAGCAGTACGTCGCGGAAGCGCGCGTTGTCCAGCAGTTTGAGGCCCGCGTTGGCCACCGCCGGCCGACCGGCCAGCTTGTGGAAGAACCGGCCACGCCGGTACTCCCGGCCCCAGGCGGCCTGCATCCGCTGGGCGTAGTTGGTGAAGTCGTCTGGGCCGGCGTTGGTCAACGCCGCGACCACGCACTCACCGGCGGCCAGCCCCGACTCCAGCGCCTTGGAGATCCCGGCGCCCGAGGTCGGCCGGCCCGCTCCCAACGAGTCGCCGGTGAACAGCACGCCGGGCCGCCACGGCGGCCATGCGGTGAAACCCATCGGCAGCCGCCAGGCCCGCACCGTCTTGGACTTTTTCAGCTCGGTGATCGAGGGCAGCTCCCAGTCCCGCGGCAGGGTCTCCAGGAATTCGCCGAGGAACTGGGTGGCGTTGATGGCCTGCCAGTTCTTGTAGCTGTTGACATAGCCCAGACCGATGTTGACCCGGCCGCCGCCCAGCGGGAACACCCAGCCGTAGCCGGGCAGTTGGTCGCCCTGGAACATCAGCTTCAGGTAGATGTCGAGGGAATCGACGTCGGGACGCACCGCCGGCATCTCGGCGCGGATCGCGATTGCCGAATAGCCGTTGTAGGCCGAGTCCAGCTTCAGCGCCCGCTTGATCGGCGAGTAGGCGCCGTCGGCGGCGATCACCGCATCGGCCAGCACCTTCTCCCCGCTCTTGAGCAACACCCCGACCACCCGGCCGGTGTCGTCGAGCACCGGTCCGGCGACCTCGGCGGACTGGCGGACCTGCGCCCCGGCCGATTCGGCGTGCTTGAGCAGCAGAGTGTCCAGCTCGGGCCGGCGCGCGACGTAGCCGTGGTTGGGCATCCCGGGGCGGCGGGGAAACGACAGCTCCCACTCGCTGGGGCTGAACACCTTCACCCGGTTGACCTGGTGGAATTTGTCGACCTCTTCGGCCAGCCCCATCTTTTGCAGATAGCTGACCGCACGGGCGGTCAGCCCGTCACCGCAGGGCTTGTCGCGCGGGAAGTCGGCCTTGTCCAGGACGACGACGTTCGCACCGGCCTGGCGGGCCTGCCAGGCCGCCGCCGACCCCGCCGGGCCGCCGCCGACGATGGCCAGGTCGAATCGTTGGGTCACTACATCTCGTCTCAAATATGCGCGTTTTTGCACCGCGGGAACTGTCTACCGATGCTAACGGACCAGTTCGCCGCGCGGTTCCCCCAGGTCAGCCACGGCAAGGCGGTAAGGTGCTTGACGTGCGCGGAACGAGCAGGCCCAAGCCGGCCGACAATGGCGGGCAGAAGGTCGATGCCCGCAGTGAGCGTTGGCGCGAGCACCGCAAGAAGGTCCGCGGCGAGATCGTCGAGGCCGCCTTCGGCGCGATCGACCGGCTCGGTCCCGATGTGAGTGTGCGGCAGATCGCCGAGGAAGCCGGTACGGCCAAGCCCAAGATCTACCGTCACTTCACCGACAAGGACGATCTGTTCGAGGCGGTCGGGACCCGGCTGCGCGACGACCTGTGGGCAGCGATCTTCGCCTCCATCGACGTCGCCACCAACTCGCTGCGCGACATCATTCAACGCAGTGTCGAAGAGTACGTAACGCTGGTCGACGAGCACCCCAATGTGTTGCGGTTTTTCCTCCAGGGGCGGGTGCGCACGCAGTCCCAGTCGACGATGCGCACCCTCAACGAGGGCCGGACGATCACGCTGGCGATGGCCGAGATGCTCAGCAACGAACTCCAAGAGCTGGACCTCAACCGCGGGGCGCTGGAGCTGGCGGCGTTCGCGGCCTTCGGTACGGCGACCTCGGCCACCGACTGGTGGCTGGGCCCCGAACTGGACAGTCCGCGCCGAATGCCCCGCGACACGTTCGTGGAGTACTTGACGACGATCATGATCAACGTCGTCAACGGCACCGCCCAGAACCTCGGCATCGCGATGGACCCCGATCAGCCGATCCACGAGGCCGTCCGCCGTGAACCGGTCGCCTGAGCTGTCGTCGCGCGACCTGTGGCGCTAGGCGCCCCGCCAGCGCAGCGCCTCCAACGCCACCGCCACCCGAACGCTGTTGTCGGCCAACGGCGTCGGCAACAATTCGTCGGCGCGAGCGATCCTGCGCAGCAACGTATTTCGGTGCAGGAACATCCGTTCTGCTGCTCGTGAGGCGTTGCACTGCTGATGGATGAACGTGAGGGCGGTTTGCTGTAGTTCGGCGTCGGCCGAGGCGAAGTCGCCGAGCGTGTGCGTGATGAATCGGTCCGCTTGTTCGGGTTCGGCGCTGATCAGGGCCACCAACTCGATATCGGTGAAGCGCGCGACGCGCTGGGAGGAACCCAGCCGCATCATCATGCGTTGAGTGGTGACGGCGTCGAGATGGCTGCGCCGGAATCCGTCTATGCCGGCGGCTGTTGTCCCGACCGCGATCTGCACCCCAGGAAGGTTGTCCACTGCAGCAGCGACACCCGTCAGGTCCGGGCCTGCGGGGCCGGGTATCCACACCCATTGCGTGACTGCGCTCGCCAGCACCGACAACGCGCGCTGCCCGCCCTCGGTGCGGGTCAGCGCCTCGGCCGCCGCGTCCAGGTCGGCCAGGTTGGTGGTGGACTGATCACCCCAGATCACGGCGGCGGTGTGGTTCTGCTGCAGCCGGTAACCCAGCCGGCTCTCGGCGCGCTGCCTGGTGATCGCCGCACCGTCCAGGATCAGCGCGACGGTCTCCCGGCGTTCGGCGTGCGTTCCCCGGGTCAGCGCCTCGCGTTCCAGCTGCATCTGTGAGCCGATTCCGGCGATGGTGGCGTCGATGAACGACGTCAGCGATCGGGAGGTCACGTCGAGCAGTTCGCGCAGTTCGTCGGCGTCGCGGGTGAGGGTGAACGCGGTCTGCATCCAGGACCGCCAGGCCACGTTCGTCCCGACCCGATAGGCGTCCAGCACCGCCGATTCGTCGAGACCGCGGCGGAACCCGTCGCGGACGATGAGCAGTGCCTCCGTCGAGAGGTTGGCCGCTACCGGCTCGCCGGGATGGCTGAGATTGGCGGCCGCCCAGTGCATCAGGTTGGACCGGTTGCTGCGACGGATGCCTTCGGCGAGGACCGGATCCGAGGCGATGGCTTGCGTGTACACCGCCGACAGGGTGGCTTCGTGGAGCTCGTCGAGCGCGTCCGGGGGACCGCTGACCAAGGCCTGGGCGGTCTGCTGGATCAGCTCGCACACCCGCTCGGACGGTCGCTCCCACTCCATTAGCTGAGGTTAGCGGCAGTGGTGCACTATGCAGCGGCAATGCGGCCAATTCGGTGCGAATTGCTCTTACGTCTGAGATTCGACGCAGCGAACAATCAGGTCGCTATCAGGTGACAGCCGTCACAGCGCACCTTGACCACATACCGGAGGACCACATGTCGCGCATCGGATCCACCCAACGCGCAGCCGTCGAGCGCGCCAACGAGAAAGCCGCCCAGCGGCGCCGGCTGCGGCAACGGCTGCGTGTCGTCGCCGCCACGGCACCGGGAGCGGTGGCCGGGGCGCTGGCGATGACGTTGGCGACCCCGCATGCGGTCGCCGCGACGGGGCCGACGGCTGCCATGCAGTCGATCATCGACCAACTGCTCGATGCACAGCAGCAGGTGTACGACACGAACAGCCAGTATCCGTTCATCATTCCGTCGGATATTGACTCGCTGCCGCAGTACATCCAGGGCCTGGCGGCCACCGAGCTGGCGTTGCAATACGGCGAGATGTTCAGCCCCAATACCGGGATCCAGTGGTTGCTGGGGTTCCCGTGGGACGCCAACTCGGCCGACCCGGGACAGTTCTACATCCTGGTGAACCCGGACAATCAGTACGGCGTCATCCCGATCAGCGCGGATGGCACGTACACGATGACGGTCCACCCCGGTGCCGGCAGCCTCGATGTGTCGTTCACAACGCTGTCGGGCACGATCGGTTCGGAGCAGGGCTACTTGCCCACCGGCCATGTGCTCAGCCTGTCCGGGGCCACGCCGAATGCTGACGGCAGCTACACGATCACCTTCAGCTCCACGCCGCATGACGGGAACTGGATCGACACCAGTGGTGCCGAAACCATGCTCATTCGCAACTCCATCGGTGACGCCGGATTGCCGCACGACTTCTTCTCGCTCCAGCAAGAGGGCGTTGCGCCGACGTACCACCTACCGTTCCTCACAGACGAGCAACTGACGACGCTGTTGAGCAACGTCGCCAGGGATATTCCCACCACCAATGCCGATGCCGTCTACTACGACCAGACCAGGATTCCCGATTCGCTACCGCCCAACTGGATGACCCCGGTCGCATCGTCGACCACCGCGATCAACGGACTCATGCCCGGTCAATACAGCACGATGGGGCACTTCCAGCTGGATGACGATGAGGCGTTGATCGTCAAGGTGCCCAACCTCGATGCCCGGTACTCCGGCCTGGAATTGGCCAACGCCTGGGGGCAGAACGTCCCGATCGTGACCGCGCAAGGCAGCCTGAACAGCACCCAGACGTTCGAAGATCCTGACGGATACACCTACTACGTTGTCAGCGCCAAAGATCCCGGGGTCGCCAACTGGATCGACACCGGCGGCCTCGTCAACGGAATGCTCGGAGTTCGCTGGCAGGGCGTGGAGGGCAACCCGACGGGTTCCCAGACGTTCTCCCAGGTGGTGAATGTCGCCGACGTCAAGGATTATCTGCCGGCCGATCACCCCCTTGTCAGCCCCGAAGAGCAGGCGGCGCTGCTGCACGAGCGCCTGTTCAATTGGAACTACAACCAGGACCAGGACCACGACATCTCCTGGCTGGGGGCCAACCTCCTGCGCTACCAGGTTATGGCCGCGATGGGCGAGGAGAACTTCGAGAAGATCTTCGGCAGCCAGGTTGACGCGCCGACGGTCTGGGACCGGATGAGCGACCCCGCGCTGATGCCGAACCTGGACGCCGTCGCTTCGGAGTTCTTGACCAATCCGGCCGGTGCTATGGCGGCGTTCGTCGGCAATATGCCGTTGGCGGTCAAAGACATCGAGATGCCGATACTGCTGGCCATGATGAGTTCGAAGGCTGTCGCGGACCAGACCTGGCAGAGTTTGCAGGGCGACTTCAGCTCCGGCGACTGGACGCAGGCGTTGACGACGCTGACCGGTGGTATGGAAAGGCTCGGAACGGTCTTCGATATGGCCTGGGACGACCCGACCACCGGCATCATCGCGGGCCTGCTCAACGCGCGGGACGACATGTCGACCGGAATCCTGAACGCCGGCAACAGCTTCGACCTGAGCCCGTACTCACCGCTGATGGAGTCGCTGGTCGATCTGAACAACCAGGTCACAGCAGCGCTGATGGGCTGAGTGCCGTAACCGCCGTGCCGCCTTCCCGCACACCCTCCGGGAAGGCGGCACGGGCGTTGACGGACTCAGGTCCAGCAAACACACTGAACATCGATACCCGAAAAGGGAGGGACGCGCGATGACGCTGACCGATCACACCGCTGATGACGCCGGCCAACGTGCACCGGTACGCATTCGGGCGCTCATCATCGGCACCGGATTCTCCGGCCTGGGCATGGCCATCGCGCTGCAGAAGCAGGGCGTGGAGTTCCTCATCCTGGAGAAGGCCGACGAGATCGGCGGGACCTGGCGTGACAACACTTATCCAGGCTGCGCCTGCGACGTGCCATCGCACCTCTACTCGTTCTCCTTCGAGCCGAAGGCCACCTGGAGTCGGCTGTTCTCCCCGCAACCGGAGATCCTGGACTACCTCAAGGGTGTCACCGACAAATACGACCTGCGTCGCCACATCCGGTTCGGTTCGAAGGTGACCCGCGCGACGTGGGACGACGACGAATTCCGCTGGCATGTGTTCACCGAAGACGGCCAGGAGTATGTGGCCCAGTTCGTGGTCTCCGGCGTCGGTGGTCTGCACATTCCGCGGCTGCCCGACATTGACGGGATCGACGAATTCGCCGGTACCGCATTCCATTCCGCGCAGTGGGACCACAGCGTGGACTTGACCGGCAAGAGGGTCGCGGTCATCGGAACCGGCGCCAGCGCGATCCAGATCGTGCCCGCGATCGTCGACCGGGTTGCTGAACTGCAGCTCTACCAGCGCACCCCCGCGTGGGTGGTACCGGTGCCGCATCATCAGCTGCCGGATGCGGTGCGACAGGCCTTCGCGGTGGTGCCCGGCCTGCGCTACGCGGTGCGGGCGGGCATCTACTGGGCGCTGGAAGGCGTGGGATTCGCGATGACCAAGCGGCCCGGCCTGCTGCGTCTGATCGAGGCGGTCGGCAAACTGAACATTCGTCGCCAGGTTCGCGACAAAGAGCTGCGCCGCAAGCTGACGCCGCAGTACCGGGCCGGTTGCAAGCGAATCCTCTATTCCGGCAACAACTATTACCGGGCGGTGGCCGATCCGACGACGACGCTGATCACCGACCGGATATCCCGCATCACCCGGAGCGGCATCGTCACCGCCGACAACGTGGAGCGCCCGGTCGACGTCATCATCTACGCGACCGGATTCCATGTCACCGACTCCTACACCTACGTCGGCATCACCGGGCCGAACGGCGAGGATCTGGTGGAGCGCTGGAACCGTGAAGGAGTGGAGGCGCACCGCGGTATCGCTGTGGCCGACATGCCCAACCTGTTCTTCCTGCTGGGCCCCAACACGGCGCTGGGCCACACCTCGGTGGTGTTCATGATCGAGTCGCAGATCCGCTACGTCGCCCAGGCGATCGCCGCCGCCGACAAAGCCGGCGCGCAGGCCTTAGCGCCCAGCCGAGCCGCCCAGGACCGCTACAACGCCGAGCTTCAGGACAAGCTCGCCGGCTCGGTGTGGATGACCGGCGGCTGCAACAGCTGGTACCTCGACGAGCACGGCGTCAACCGCACCCTGTGGAGCGGGATGACCTGGCAGTACTGGCAGTCCACCCGGTCGTTGCGGACGGGCGAGTACCGTTTTTCCGGAGTGGGCTGAGGCGACACGCAGACACAACTTCTTGTGTTGCCGCGGGTTGTCGGCCCCCAGGGGTAGTGTCGGAGGCCTAGCTTCCCGCGGGTGAAATGGGGTTGTGGTGAGCGAAAAAGTGAAGCTGATCGACCGCGTCTCGGCGATCAACTGGAACCGGGTCCAAGACGACAAGGACCTCGAGGTCTGGGACCGGCTGACCGGCAACTTCTGGCTGCCCGAGAAGGTGCCGGTCTCCAACGACATCCCCTCCTGGGGGACGCTGACCGATCAGGAGCGGCAGCTCACCATGCGAGTGTTCACCGGCCTGACGCTGCTGGACACCATTCAGGGCACCGTCGGCGCGGTCAGCCTGATCCCCGACGCGCTGACCCCGCACGAGGAAGCGGTCTACACCAACATCGCGTTCATGGAGTCCGTGCACGCCAAGAGCTACAGCCAGATCTTCTCCACGCTGTGCTCGACCAACGAGATCGACGAGGCCTTCCGCTGGTCGGAGGAGAACACCAACCTGCAGCGCAAAGCGGCCATCGTCATGCAGTACTACCGCGGTGACGAGCCGCTCAAGCGCAAGGTGGCCTCCACGCTGCTGGAGAGCTTCCTGTTCTACTCCGGCTTCTACCTGCCGATGTACTGGTCGAGCCGGGGCAAGCTGACCAACACCGCCGACGTGATCCGGCTGATCATCCGCGACGAGGCCGTGCACGGCTACTACATCGGCTACAAGTTCCAGCGCGGACTGGCCGCCCTGGACGAGGCCAAGCGCCAAGAGCTCAAGGACTACACCTACGAGCTGCTCTTCGAGCTTTACGACAACGAGGTCGAGTACACCCAGGACCTCTACGACGGGGTCGGGCTGACCGAGGACGTCAAAAAGTTCTTGCGCTACAACGCCAACAAGGCACTGATGAACCTCGGCTACGAGGCGTTGTTCCCGCGCGACGAGACCGACGTCAACCCGGCGATCCTGTCGGCGCTGAGCCCCAACGGCGACGAGAACCACGACTTCTTCTCCGGGTCGGGTTCGTCGTACGTGATCGGAAAGGCCGTCATCACCGAAGACGAAGACTGGGAGTTCTAAAGACCGCGGGCTGGAGGCCGGGGAGCATTCTCAACCGACCGTGGCCAGGTCGGGTGCCAGGTAGTCGTGCGGCCACAACGGCTGCGGGACCTCGACGCCGAACGGTGCACCCCAGCGGTTTCGTGATGAAACCTCCTGCACGGGACGACGATTGGCAGCGACACCCCACTTACCCCGGGGGTAGCCCAGCGCGAGCATGGCTGACATCGTCCAGCCTTGCTCAACGGGCACGCCCAGCAGCTCGTTGACGCGGTCGGTGAAGTTGCGGAGCACCATTGTCATGACCCCGCCGACGCCCTCGGCGCGGGCAGCGAGCAACGCGCTCCAGATCGCCGGGTAGATGTTGGCCCCAGCGAGATCGTCGATGGCGAAGACGAACAGCAACAGCGGGACTTCTTCGAAATGGTCGGCCAGATAATCGCCGGAGCCCCTCATCCGGCGCATGGTCTCGACATGGTGGGCCGGATCCGCGCCGGGAGCCGGAGCGACCATCGGCCCCGTACCCGTCGCAAACTTCTCGTACTCGACGGCGCGGGCCTGTCGAAACAACTGGGCCAGCTCGCGTTTGAGTTTTGGGTCGTCGACAGCGAGGAAGTGCCAGCGTTGCGTGTTACCTCCGTTGGGTGCGCGTACGGCCGCGTCCAGGATGCGGGCCTGGGTGTCCAGTGGGATCGGATCGGGTCGCAGCCGCCGCATCATCCTGGTGGTGTACAGCGCTTCGTGGATCTCCATGTTGCCTGCTCCTTTCCGCTATTCGGGCCATGGGCTGTTGAGAATGCTGTCGACCAGGTTGCCGCGCTGGAACGTCGGGTCGAAATGGGCCAGTATGTCGTCGTTCATCGTCCCGAACGTGGTCTCCGGACGATGCTTCATACCGTTGTGGAACGCCGCCAGAATGCGGTTCTTGAAGTCGGGGCGCGGATGGGCGGCGACCACCGCGTCGATGTGCGCCGCGTCCAGATCAGCCCGGCCCACACCGACCACATCGGTCTTGACACCCGCTGCGAGCAAGTGCGTTTCGGTGTCGAGGCGTCCGGTGATCTCCGGCGTCGTGTGTAGTGCGATGCCCAGCCACACCCGGTCGGCGTCGGATTGCGCTATGCCGCGGGCCACCAGGAACTCGCGTGCGGCGTCGGCGCCGTCGATCTCGAAACGCTGGGTCGAATTCCGGTAACGCGGGGTGAGGCCGAAGTCGTGAAACATCGCCGCCACATAGAGCAGTTCCAGATCTGGTTGTCGCCCCGACCGGCGACCGTGCAGCGCGCCGAACAGATACACCCGTCGGGAGTGGTGGAAGAGCACGTCGTCCTCGGCGCTGCGAATGAACTCGGTCGCCTCACGGGCGAGCGGCGTGTCGGGTATGACGACGTCAGCGATGGTCTCGATCCGCTGAATGGTCACAGTCGGTCTCCTTGGTTGGTCGAACAGAAACCAGCCTGCCGCCGATGTGCTAGGTCCACGCGGTGCGATCGAGCCGTCAAAACCTCAGATTGCGACACAATGAAGCCGTGGCTGACGCCAGCGCACCACCGCGGGTCATGGTGATCGTCGTCTTCGACGACGTGACGATGTTGGATGTCGCCGGAGCCGGTGAAGTCTTCGCCGAAGCCAACCGGTTCGGCGCCGACTACCGGATCAAGATCGCCTCGGTGGATGGGGGTGACGTCACCACCTCGATCGGGACGCGTTTAGGTGTTACCGACGCCCTGTCATCGATCGAATCCGCCGACACCGTCATGATCGCCGGCGCCGACAACCTGCCGCGCCGTGCGATCGATCCGGAGCTGGTGCAGGCGGTGAAGTCCGTCGCGGGCCGCACCCGCCGGCTGGCCTCCATCTGCACCGGGTCCTTCGTTCTCGCGCAAGCCGGTCTGCTGAACGGCCGCCGCGCCACCACCCACTGGCATGACGTCCGGTTGTTCGCTCGCGCCTTCCCCGAGGTCACCGTCGAGCCGGACGCGATCTTCGTCCGCGACGGCGAGGTGTTCACCTCGGCGGGGGTTTCCTCGGGTATCGACCTGGCGCTGGCGCTGGTCGAGATCGACCATGGCGCCGAGCTGGTCCGGGCCGTGGCCCGGTGGCTGGTGGTCTATCTCAAGCGCGCCGGCGGGCAGTCGCAATTCTCCACGCTGGTCGAGGCCGACCCGGCCCCGCAGTCCGCGCTGCGAGCGGTTACCGACGCGATTGCCGCCGATCCCGGCGCCGATCACCGGGTCAGCTCGCTTGCCATCCGGGCCAGTCTCAGTACGCGGCAGCTGACCCGGTTGTTTCGATCCGAGCTGGGAATGACCCCGGCCGACTATGTCGAAAAGGTCCGCGTCGACGCCGCGCGGGCCGCCCTGGACGCCGGCCACAGCGTCACCGACGCCGCACGGCTCGCGGGCTTCGGCAGCACCGAAACTCTGCGACGGGTGTTCGTCGATCACCTCGGCGTCTCCCCGAAGGCCTACCGGGACAGATTCCGCACCGCTCTGCGTGGCTGAACGCCGGCCCGCGCGTCGCCTTTTTGGGCGAATGACGAGTCGACCGCGCTTCACGGTGTTTGCATATTCCAGTGGGGAGCGTTGATCGACCAGATCTCGGCGCCCGCCGGGGTGTGCAGCTGGCCCTGGCCACTTGGGTGTCGATGATCAACTTCTGGGCCTGGAATCTCATCGGCCCGGTGGCCATGACCGATGCGGCGCGGATGTCGCTGGGCAGTACCCAGGTCGCGATGCTGGTCGCCACCCCGATCCTGGCCGGCTCGTTGGGCCGGATGGTGGCCGGGCCGCTGACCGATCGGTTCGGCGGCCGCACGATGTTCATCGGGGTGTCGCTGGCCTCGATCGGGCCGGTGCTGGCGGTGGGTGCGGCCGAAGCCGCCGGCTCCTATCCACTGGTGCTGGCCTCGGCTCTGCTGCTGGGCATACCCGGGACGGTGTTCGCGATCGGTATTCCGTTCGCCAACAACTGGTATGAGCCGGCTCGCCGCGGTTTCTCCACGGGTGTGTTCGGGATGGGCATGGCAGGCACGGCGCTGTCGGCGTTCTTCACCCCGCGCATGGCGCGGCGATTCGGGTTGCTGTACACCCACTACATGGTCGCGGCCGCGCTGGCGGTCACCGTCGTGGTGTGCGTCGTGGTGATGAGCAACGGCGAGTACTTCTCTCCCAACACCGCGCCGGTGGTGCCCAAGCTCAAGGCGGCTGCCGGGCTGCGGGTCACCTGGCAGATGTCGCTGCTCTACGGCGTGGTGTTCGGCGGCTTCGTAGCGTTCAGCAACTACCTGCCCATCTACATCAAGACCATCTACGGGTTCTCGCAGGTGGCTGCCGGTGAACGCACCGCCGCGTTCGCGCTGGCCGCGGTGTTGGCCAGGCCCGTCGGCGGCGCGCTGGCCGACCGTATCGCGCCCAAGTACGTGGTGTTGGCTTCGCTGGCGGTCACCGCGGTGATGGCCGCCGTCGCCGCTCTCAAGCCGCCGCCCGACGTCTGGTCGGCGGCCACGTTCATCACGCTGGCCGTTGGGTTGGGTATCGGCACCGGTGGCGTCTTCGGGTGGGTGACCCGCCGCGCTCCGGCCGGCTCACTGGGAGCTGTCACCGGAATCGTCTCCGCGGCAGGGGGATTGGGCGGCTACTTCCCGCCGATCGTGATGGGCGCGACCTACGATCCGGTGCGCAACGACTACACCGTCGGACTGTTGTTGCTGGTGGCGACCGCGCTGATCATGTTCGCCTACACCGCGTTGCGGCTACACGCCCGCGAGCCGGAAGCCTCGGCAACCGCATAGTGTTGCAGTCACGCCGATCTCATCACGATCACCTTCGAGGAGTGCAGGATGACGACAAACAGCGACGCCACCACGCCGCGACGCTCTCGGGCATGGACCGCCGGAGCCGGGCTCACCGCTCTGCTGGGGCTGTTCTTTGCGTTCGACAGCATCCCGAAGATCCTCGGTGTGTCCTTCGCCCGCGAAGGCACCGAAGCGCTCGGCTTCTCCCCGGACAAGACCGCGGTGATCGGCTGGGTCCTGCTGGTGTGTCTGATCGTCTTCCTGATTCCGCGCACCGCCGTGCTGGGTGCCCTTGGCCTCACCGCCTACCTGGGCGGGGCGGTGACCATGAACCTGCATGCCGACAAGCCGCTGGCGGGTTTCGTGTTGTCCGGGGTGTATGTCGGCGTGTTGGTGTGGATCGCGCTCATCCTGCGCCGGCCGGAACTGCTGCGGGTGTTGGGAATTCGGCGCACCTGAGCGACTCAGCTTGGCGGCAGCCGATTTAACAGCTCGTCGAGGAATCCGCCCGCCTCGCGTCCGGCCGCCTCGACGTCGCCGGCGGCGATCGCCTCCACCAGGCCCCGGTGCCGGATCTGGTCCGAATGCACCGGTGTGGCGCTCGTCGTGGCCACACTGGCCATCACCACCTCGGTGAGCCCGCAGTACAGCTCGGTCAACACCGGATTGTGCGAGCAGCGCACCACCGCGAGATGAAAATCGGTGTCCGACCGAACGAAGTCGGAGTGTCGGCCCTGCTGCTGGTGGCTGTCGCGGCGATCCAACAGGGCGCGCAATGCGGCCAGGTCGTCGTCGGTGCGGGCGGTCGCGGCCAGACGGGCCCCCTCCACCTCCAGGCAGCGCCGTACCTGCAGCACGTCGCGCAGCTCAGAGCCGCACAGCCGGCGCACTGCACCGGACACCTCGCTGGTGGCGCGCACATAGGTCCCGTCACCTTGGCGGACCTCCAGGATGCCGCTATGGGACAGTGCCCGGACCGCCTCGCGCACGGTGTTGCGGCCGACGCCGAGCGCATCGGCGAGTTCCGGCTCGGTGGGGATTCGTGAATCGACCGGCCATTCGCCGCCGGTCACCGAGGCGCGAAGCTGTTCGATCACCTGATCTACCAAGCCGGTGCGGCGAGTGGTGACCAACGGCACAGCATCCTCCCTTCATCCAATCATAGGATGTATGCGATCCTACTTCAGGTGACCCGCGCGCCCCGTACCGCAACACGCGACCAGTACGAGCATGATCTCGAACTGGAACTCGAGGGTGCCGCCGAGTTCCGGCCGGCGACGATGGCGGCCGGCGGCGCGCTATTGACCGTCGCGGTGGTGCTGACCGCGCTGAACCTGCGCCCGGCGATCACCAGCGTGGGGCCGCTGCTCCCGGAGATGCGGGCAGCACTGGGTGTCTCGGACACCTGGGCCGGCGTCCTGACCACCCTGCCGGGTCTGTGCTTCGCCGGAGCCGGACTGGGCGCGCCGTGGTTGTCCCGCCGGATCGGATTGGGCCGCACGGTCTCGGCGGCACTGCTCACCCTCGTGGCGGGATTGCTGATCCGGGTGTGCGACGGACCTCTGGTCGTGCTCGGCGGAACACTGGTGGCCACCGCCGGCATCGCGTTGATCAACGTGCTGATCCCGGTCATCATCCGGGGGTCGTTTCCGGCGCAGGTCGGTCTGATGACGGGTATCTACACCGCGGCGCTGCAAGGGGGAGGAGCACTGGGCTCCGCGGTCACCCCGATACTCGACAACGCGTTGGGAGGCTGGCGCTCGGCGCTGGGGGCATGGAGCGCGCTGGCGTTGCTGGCGCTGGCGGCCTGGGTGGTGGGGGCCCGCGGATTCGAGCGGGCGGCCACCGCCGCACCCGCACCCGCGGTCGCGACAAAGGGCCGGTCGCTGTTGCGCAGCAAGCTGGCCTGGACCGTCACGCTGTTCTTCGGCACCCAGTCGTTCCTGGCTTACGTGGTGATGGGCTGGCTGCCCGAGGTGCTGATCGAGAACGGCACCAGCGAAACGCGCGCCGGACTGCTGCTCGGGTTGATCTCGCTGATCGCGGTGCCGATCAGCCTGATCGTCTCGCCGCTGGCCGCCCGCCGCGACAGCCAAAGCGGATGGATCGTCGGCCTGGGCGTGCTCGGCATCGCCGGAATACTCGGTCTGCTGATCGCGCCGGCCGCCGCACCGCTGCTGTGGAGTGTGCTGGTGGGGCTGGGAATGAGCGTTTTCTCCTTGGCGCTCACCGTGATTGCGCTGCGCGCCCGCGACGCCGAGGACACCGCGCGCCTGTCGGGGATGGCGCAGGGTTTCGGCTACCTGCTGGCCGGCGTCGGCCCCTTCCTGTTCGGTCTGTTGCACCACGTGAGCGGCGGCTGGACCGTGCCGTGGCTGATGATGCTCGCCGTCTACCTGGTGCAGACCCTGGCGGGCGCCCTGGCCGGGCGGGGCCGCTACGTGTGAGGCAGAAGTCCAGCTCAGACCTGTCGCAGTGACGCGGTGTTGATGACGAAGCGGTAGCGCACGTCGGAGGCCAGCACCCGCTCGTAGGCGGTGTTGACGTAGTCCGGTTCGATTACTTCGATCTCGGGGCGCACCCCGTGCTCGGCGCAGAAGTTCAGCATCTCCTGGGTCTCGGCGATCCCGCCGATCAACGACCCCGACACACTGCGCCGCATCCGGACCAGCGGGCCCGGCGGCACCGCCAGCGCACCCTCGGGCATGCCCAACTCGACCAGCGTGCCGTCCAGGGTGAGCAGGTTCAGGTACGCGCCCAGATCCAGGTTCGCCGAGACGGTGTTGAGGATGATGTCGAAGTTGCCGCGCAGCTTCTTGAACGTCTCGGGGTCGCTGGTGGCGTAGTAGTGCTCGGCGCCCAACCGCAGCCCGTCCTCCATCTTCTTCAGCGACTGCGACAGCACCGTCACCTCAGCGCCCATCGCGGCACCCAGCTTGACGGCCAGGTGACCCAGTCCACCGAGGCCGACGACCGCAATTCGCTTGCCGGGGCCAACATTCCAGTGGCGCAGTGGAGAGTAGGTGGTGACGCCTGCGCACAGCAGCGGCGCGGCGGCGTCCAGCGGAATCTCGTCCGGGATGCTCAACACGTAGTTCTCGTCGACCACGATCGCACCGCTGTAGCCGCCCTGAGTGGGCTGGCCGTCGCGGCCGACGCCGGCGTAGGTGCCGACCATGCCGCCGCCGGTGCAGTACTGCTCGTGGCCGGCCAGGCAGCTGGGGCATTCCCGGCAGGAGTCGACGAAGCAGCCGACGCCGACGCGGTCGCCGACCTTGAACTTGGTGACCTGCGCACCGACCGCGGTCACCACCCCGGCGATCTCGTGTCCGGGCACCAGGGGGTACTGCGGGCGGCCCCACTCGGCTTTGACGGTGTGGATGTCGGAGTGGCAGATGCCGGCGAAAGCGATGTCGAAGGCGACGTCGTGCGGGCCGGGGTCCCGGCGGGTGATGGTGGTCTTGCTCAGCGGGTCGGTCGGCGACGTGGCGGCATAAGCGGAAACGGTGCTCATCGGTGATTATCTCTCTTCGCGACTCGGCGTTTTTATATAGCCTAGCGAAGTAAATTGTGTGGTGGTTGTCCGTTCCCGGGCTAGGCGCGATCGCGATGCCTATTTGCCCAGCGTGAGGGCGTGCCGGGGCAGCTACGTAATCTTTGACACATCCCGCCGCGGGTCGACGTGCCGGGCGTTCGATTTGCGGCGGGTGGTCAGCGCGATACGGGCTGCCCCGCGCAGGATCCATGGTGTCTGCCGTGCCATCACGGCTACGGCCCGGTCCGAGCGGCGCATCGAGGCCTGCGGGCCGGGAGTCGGCGTCGAGGCCAGTTCGGCCTCGGCTGATCCGGCCGCCGGGCCGTTGCGATCGATGGCCAGAAGTTGCCAGGTGCCGGGAACGCCGCGAAGCTCGACGCTACCGCGGTCCTCGAAGCCCGTGCCCGAGCCGACGACGAGATCGCGCACGGTACGCGACACCAGAATCTCGCCCGCGCCGGCCTGGCCGACGATCCGCGCGGCGATGTGCACGGCCATCCCGGCGATGTCGTTGTCGATCAGTTCGCACTCACCGGTGTGGATGCCCACCCGGATCTCGATGCCCAGTGCGTCGGCGTCGGTCTGCAACGCCTCGGCACAGCGGATCGCCTGCGTCGGGCCGTCGAACGTGGCGAGGTAGCCGTCGCCGGTGCTCTTCACCACCGCGCCGCTGAATCGCTCCGTGAGTTCGGCGGTGATTTCACCGAAGCGCTGCAGCACCGCTCGCCACCGGTCGTCGCCGGTCGCCGCGGCGCGTTGCGTCGACGCGACGATGTCGGTGAACAATACGGTGCGCAGGGCCCGATGTGACTGCGCCGGCGCCGCATGGCTGCCGGTGAGGAACTCTTCGACCTCCGTCAGGATCTTGTCCGGCTCGGTCAGAAAGGGTGCGTGGTCGATACCCTCGACCTCCAGGTATCGCGCGCCTGGGATATGTGCGGCGATATACCGGCCGCCCTGCACCGGAACCGCGGGGTCCTCCCGGGCATGGATGACCAGGGTGGGTGCCGTGAGCGTCGGCAGGATCGGCCGCACGTCGATCAGAAACGCCGCCTCAAAGGATGCCCGCGCCATTCCCGGGCTCGCACACATGCGTTCGCACATCGCGAGCTGGCGTAGGGACCGAAACGATGGGGCACTGATGCTGGCTGTCTCACCGTTGCCCCACCCGGACCGCACCGTGCGACCGGCTTGCTGGAAGCGGGCGAGCTGCTCGATCGACGGCGTGTAGTCCGCACCGAGCTCGGCAAGAAAAAGCGCCCGCAGCTCCGCCGGGTCTCGATCCAGGTCGTCCCAGCCCTCGAAACCCCAATACGGAACTGTGCCGGAAAGGATTAGCGCCCTCGTCCGCGTCGGCCATGTCGCCGCGAACATGATGGCGACCGGTCCACCGTCACTCAGACCGCACACCACGGCCCGTTCGAAGCCGACCGCATCCATGACCGCCTCGATCTCGGATGCTCGTTCCTCGAGCGTGCGAACTTTCGGCACCGGGTCCGACAGCCCGACCCCGGCCTTGTCGAACCAGGCAACGCGACAGAACGTACCGAGCTGGTCGACGAACGCCTTGAATTGGGGGAGGGTCCAGGCCAGCTCGACATGGGTGACGAACGGCCCGACGATGACGAACTCGATCGGCCCGTCGCCGAATAGCTGATAGGCCAGGCTGAGGTCGCCGCACTTGGCATATGACGTTTCCGGCACGGAATGAGCGTACTGCGGCCGCGGTTAGCCGTCGCCGAAAACGAAGTGGCCAGACACCACGCCGATCACACGGGCGGTCGCCGGCCCCGGCGGGAAGCGTCATCCGGAAGGAAAGCCTTGCGATACAGCAGGTTTCCGTTTCCTCGCACCCGGAAAGCGGTGCACGTCAGCGAATGCGTGTGACGCATTGCTGTGAAGTTGAGCGGTAAGGCTGAGAGTTCGCTGCAATGTCGACGGTGGTGCAATTTTCGGTGCCGTCTTGCGGCGTGAAAATGATGTCGGTGCCGCACGTTATCGTGCGCCAATGGTTACTCGCCCCAAAGTCGATCGCCTCGTCCTCTACAAGCACGGGGTGGCCTTCGTGAGTCGCCGCGGGCCGGTGGACGGCGACTTCGCGCTGACCTTTCGTCGCGACGACATGAAGGACGTGCTCAAGTCGCTGACCGTCGACGCCGTCGGCGGGAGTGCGTCGGTCGGCGCGGTCTGCTTCGACACCCCGGCGGATCCGGACACCGAACTGGCCGACCGCAATCTGCTGCTGGACTCGGGGGAGGCGCTCGTCGGCCTGCTCGATGCGCTGCGCGGCCGAGCCGTCGAGGTGCACTGCGGCGACCAGGCGCATCGCGGTGCGGTGATCGGTGTGGACGGGGCGGCCGGTGCGGGTAAGCACAGCCGGCTGCTGGTGCTGCGGTCCGAATCCGGCGCGCTCACGCTGGTCGACCTCGCCGACGCCCGGCGTCTCGACGTGCTGGAGGCGGCGTCCCAAGACGATCTGGACTACCTGATCGACCGGTCGCGCGCCGCCACGGCGGGCCACAACTGCGATGTCACCGTGCAGATCCGGGGTGCCGCCGACGACTTCAGGATGTCCTATCTGGTGGCCGCGCCGATGTGGCGGGTGTCCTACCGGGTGATCCGCGACGGCGACACGGTGACCCTGGTGGCGACGGGCATCATCCACAACCCGATCGATGAGGATCTGGCCGACGTCGAGGTGACTTTGACTACCGGCCAACCGATCTCGTTCGACATCGACCTCTACCACGGCCGCCGGGTGCAGCGGGTGGTGGTGGAGGAGAGCGAGCGCATCGCGGCGCCCCGGCGCGCCCACAGTGCCATGGCCGCAGCGCCGCGGTTGGGGGCGGACGTCATGCTCACGGCCGGCGGCTACGACGCGGCCGCCGCTGACGTCGAAACCGAAGACCGCGGTGAGTATTTCGAATACCGGCTGGGCGCGCCGGTGTCGTTGAAGCGGGGCGGCGCGGCGATGGTCCCGCTGGCGGTGGCGCCCGTCGACGCGGTTCGCCGGGAGGTGGTGTGGCGCGAGGACCGCGGGGCCGCCCCCGACATTGTGCTGGCGTTCACCAACACCACCGGCGTGGTGCTCGAAGAAGGCCCGGCCGTCATCTACGAACAGGACGGCTACGCCGGAGAGGCCATGCTGGGCTTCACCGCGCGCGACGCCGAGGTGCGGCTGGCGTTCGCCAAGGATCTCGCGATTCGCTGCCACAGCTTCGCGAGCTTTGAGACCGTCACCACCCGGATCCGGCTGACCGCCGACGCCGTGATCGAGGAGCAGCGCTGCGAGCGGCGACACACGCTGCACGCGGACAACGACCACGACGACCCGGCGGACGTCATCTTCGAACTGTTCGTGCCTCCTCAGCACTCCGTCACCGCGCAGGACGGCGCCACTGAGGCCGGCCGGGACGGGAGCTGGTGCCGGTTCGGCGTCCCGGTGGCCGGACACCAGAGCGCCGAAGCGACGGTGCTGCAGACCTGGCCGGTCTCATCCGAGATCGGCTACGACGACCTGGAACCGGGCCGGCTGGAGCAGTGGCTGGCCGGCCGGTCATTGGACGCTGGGACGGTCGGCGCGCTCTCGCAGGTGCTGGCGCATCAGAACAACGCTCGCCGGCTCGACGCGCAACGCGAACGCGCCGAAGAACAGCGCGACGAGGTCTACACCGCGCAGAGCCGCATCGCCGAACAGCTGCGGGTGCTCGGCACCGAGGGCGCCGAAGGCGAACTGCGGAACCGGCAGGTGCGTGAGCTCAACGCCCTGCAAGACCGGGTCGGTGAGTTGGACTCCGAGGTGCGCCGGCTTCGCGATGAGGCCGAGCAGGCCCGTCAGCGGGCCTCAGCCGAACTGCGGCAGCTGATCGCGCAGCGGCCGCTCAGTTGATCGGCGCGCTCACCCAGCGCAGATCGTCGACCACTCCGCGGGCCGCGATCGGTCCCTGCCCGGTCTGCCACACCTCGTTGTTCACCACAAACACCCGGCTGTCACGGTTGGCCGCCAGCCGGCGCCAGGAGACGCTGTCGAACACGGTGGCCGCTCGCGCCTTGGCCGCCGGCGAGGCAAACGACACGTAGACGATGTCACCGTCGGCCGCCGAGAAGTCCGCGCGGCCGCCCAGATCGCCGTCACCCGCGGTTATCTCGAGGTAGGGCTGGTCGGTGAACCGCTGCGCCGGCGGCCGGTCCACCCCGACCGCCTTGAGCACACTGGCGGCGAAGTTGGCCGCCCCGTACACCCGCAGGCCGTTGTCGGTGAGCTGCACCACCGACGCCTGGAAGTGGGTGGCGTCGCTGGACTCGCCGGTGGCATCGGCCTTCTCGCTGAACCTGCCCAGCACCTCGTCGGCGGCGCCGCTGCGCGCGGTCGCGGCGCCGACCCCGCGCAGGTTGTCCTCCCAGGCCGCGCCCGGCGCGCCGGTGAACACCGTCGGGGCGATCGAGGCCAGCTCGGCATATCCCGGCGTCAGGCCCTGTGCCCCCAGGATCAGATCCGGGCGCAATGCGGCGATGGCGTCGGTGTCGGGATTGCTGCGGGTGCCCACGGCCGGCAGGCCGTGCACCACGGCGCCCAGATATGACGGCTGGCTCTCCGCGCCGTCGGGCAGCGCGGCCCCGACGATGCGGGACTGGAGGCCCAGCGCGCACAGCGCATCGAGCTGATCGCCGGAGAGCACCACGATGCGCTCTGCGTCCTCGGGTACCTCGACGCCGGTCGGCTCCACCCCGGCCGCGTTGTGGACCGACCGCATCGGTGGTCCCGGATCGGCCCGGGCCGGCTCCGGGGCGCAGGACTCGTCGGGCCGGCGGTCGTTGCCGAGCACTCCGGCGCCGGCGACCATGGTGGTGGTGGTGGACGTCGGGGCCGTTTCCGCGCCATCGCCGGAACAACCCGAGACCGTGATCAGCATCACGGCCAATGCTGCCGCGGACACTGTCCGCCGGTCCGCCCTGATCACGCGGTGACGGTAACACCCGCTCGCCAGCGGCCCGGGGAGGAGACGAATACGACAGTTTGTAGGAGGGCTATACCGGCGCGGAGAGGCTCGGGGTTAGGATTCGACCCAAGTTCCGGGATGCCCATGTTTGGAGGAATGTTGACCGCCGAAGCACCCCCGCGCGCAGAACTCGAGCCGAGTCGGCCGTTCCCCCCTTTGATGGGTCCCAAGGGCAGCCTGCTCTACAAGATGATCACGACCACCGATCACAAGCTGATCGGCATCATGTACTGCGTCGCCTGCATGGTGTACTTCTTCATCGGTGGCCTGCTGGCGCTGCTGATGCGCACCGAGCTGGCCGCACCGGGCCTGCAGTTCCTGTCCAACGAGCAGTTCAACCAGCTGTTCACCATGCACGGCACGGTGATGCTGCTGTTCTACGCCACCCCGATCGTGTTCGGCTTCGCCAACCTGGTGCTGCCGCTGCAGATCGGCGCCCCGGACGTGGCGTTCCCGCGGCTCAACGCCTTCTCGTTCTGGCTGTTCGTGTTCGGCGCGACCATCGCGCTGGCCGGCTTCATCACCCCCGGCGGCGCGGCTGACTTCGGCTGGACCGGCTACACCCCGCTGAGCAACGCGGTGCACTCACCGGGCGCCGGTGCCGACCTGTGGATCATGGGCCTGGCCGTCGCCGGCCTGGGCACCATCCTCGGTGGGGTCAACATGATCACCACCGTGGCGTGCATGCGCGCCCCCGGGATGACGATGTTCCGGATGCCGATCTTCACCTGGAACATCCTGGTCACCTCGATCATGGTGCTGATCGTCTTCCCGCTGCTGACCGCGGCCCTGCTCGGCCTGGCCGTCGACCGGCACCTGGGCGGGCACATCTACGACTCCGCCAACGGCGGCGAGCTGCTATGGCAACACCTATTCTGGTTCTTCGGCCATCCCGAGGTGTACATCATCGCGCTGCCGTTCTTCGGCATCGTCAGCGAAGTGATCCCGGTCTTCGCCCGCAAGCCGATCTTCGGCTACGTCACCCTGGTGTACGCGACGATGAGCATCGCCGGGCTGTCGACGGCGGTGTGGGCGCACCACATGTACGCCACCGGTGCGGTGCTGCTGCCGTTCTTCGCGCTGCTGACCCTGATGATCGCCATCCCGACCGGGCTGAAGTTCTTCAACTGGATCGGCACCATGTGGCGGGGCCAGATGACGTTCGAGACGCCGATGCTGTTCTCGCTCGGCTTCATCGTCACCTTCCTGGCCGGCGGCCTGACCGGCGTCATGCTGGCCAGCCCGCCGATCGACTTCCACGTCAGCGACAGCTACTTCCTGATCGCGCACTTCCACTACGTGCTGTTCGGCACCATCGTGTTCGCCACGTTCGCCGGAATCTACTTCTGGTTCCCGAAGATGACCGGGCGGCTGCTCGACGAGCGGCTGGGCAAGCTGCACTTCTGGCTGACGTTCATCGGGTTCCACACCACCTTCTTGATCCAGCACTGGCTGGGCAACATGGGCATGCCGCGCCGCTACGCCGACTACCTGCCCACCGACGGATTCCAGCCGTTCAACATCGTCTCCACGGTCGGCGCCTTCATCCTGGGTGCCTCGATGCTGGCCTTCACCTGGAACGTGTTCAAGAGCTGGCGCTACGGCGAGGTCGTCACCGTGGATGACCCGTGGGGTTACGGCAACTCGCTGGAGTGGGCGACCAGCTGCCCGCCGCCGCGGCATAACTTCACCGAGCTGCCCCGGATCCGTTCGGAGCGCCCGGCTTTCGAGCTGCACTACCCGCACATGATCGATCGGCTGCGTGCCGAGGCGCACGTCGGCCGTCACCCCGGCGACGAGCTGTACGAGCCCGCAAACGCTTGATGAGCCCGCTGGGGGTGAGGTGGCGCCGGGTCCGGTCCGGCCGCCGCCGCGGGTGAGCATGCCCAAGGTTCCGGTGCTGATCACGGTCACCGGCGTCGATCAGCCGGGCGTGACGTCGGCGCTGTTCGAAGCGCTGTCGCGGTATCAGATCGAGCTGCTCAACGTCGAACAGGTCGTGGTCCGCGGCCGGCTGACGCTGGGCGTGCTGGTGTCGGCGGTACCGGAGGTGGCCGACGGGACGGCATTGGCCGCCGAGGTCACCGCGGCCATCCACGGCGTCGGGCTGGACGTCACGATCGAACGCAGCGACGACGCCCCGATCATCGCGGTGCCGTCCACGCACCGGATCGTGGTGCTGGGGCGGCCGGTGACCGCCGCCGCCCTCGGAGCGCTGGCCACCGAGATCGCGGAGATCGACGCCAACATCGACATGATCCGGGGCGTCTCGGATTACCCGGTCACCGGCTTGGAACTGCGGGTTTCGGTGCCCCCCGGCGCGGCCGGCCAGTTGCAGTTCGCGTTGAGCCAGGTCGCCGCGCAGCAGCGGGTCGACGTGGCCTTCCAGGACGCCAGCCTGTCGCGGCGGACCAAGCGCCTGATCGTCTTCGATGTCGACTCCACTCTGATCCAGGGCGAGGTCATCGAGATGCTGGCCGCGCGCGCCGGCGCCGGGGACGCGGTCGCGGCGATCACCGAGGCCGCCATGCGCGGCGAACTCGACTTCGCCGAGTCACTGCATCACCGGGTGGCGACGCTGGCCGGGCTTCCCGCCGGTGTCATCGACGAAGTGGCCCAGCAGATCGAGCTCACGCCCGGGGCGCGCACCACATTGCGCACGTTGCGCCGGCTGGGTTTCAAGTGCGGGGTGGTCTCCGGGGGCTTCCGCCAGGTGATCGCTCCGCTGGCCGACGAACTGAAGTTGGACTTCGTCGCCGCCAACGAGTTGGAAGTCGTCGACGGCAAACTCACCGGCCGGGTGATCGGGCCGGTGGTGGACCGGGCGGGCAAGGCCGATGCGCTGCGCGAGTTCGCCGACCGGGCCGGCGTGCCGCTGGAGCAGACCGTCGCGGTAGGCGACGGCGCCAACGACATCGACATGCTGGCCACCGCCGGGCTGGGCGTGGCGTTCAACGCCAAACCGGCGTTGCGCGAGGTCGCCGACGCATCGCTGAGCTACCCGTACCTGGACACGGTGCTGTTCCTGCTGGGTGTCACCCGCGCGGAGATCGAGGCCGCCGACGCGCACGACGGGGTGCTGCGCCGGGTCGAGATCCCGCCGGAGTAGCGGCGATCGCAAGCGCGGCGGAGCCGGGCGCTGCGGGTCGCCGCCATCGGCGTGGCCCCCTAAAACAGCGCGCCCACCACGATCAGCGGCAGCAACCCGAGGTCAGCGGCGATCGGGGTGCCGATGGCGTCGAGCAGGTTTCCGTCGGCGAGTTCACTGGTGAAGATCTGGTAGTCCAGTTGCGGCAGCGTGAACAGCACCGCGCTGAGCATGTCCAGTGGTGGGATTCCGGTGTGCGGTGGGAAGGCGCCGAAGAGGTCCCCCCAAGTGGTGGGCACCATCGACAGCACCGAGAACTGGCTTCCCGGAAGCATTTCCGCGGATTTGACGAGTTGTTCGGCCCATGACGGCAGGAAGTACACGTAGTTGTTCGGGTCGGTCAGATCTTTGAACGCGTCGGTGACGCCCTTCACCAGGCCGTCGGCCAGGGCTTGCGGAACCTGTTGCAGCACACTGGCATCCGGTAGGAATCCGAGCGGCGTGGGCACATCGGCGAAGCCCTGATCCCAGCCGTGCTCGAGGTTGCCGTAGCCCAGGTTCACCAGCACCCGCAGTGCCGGCTGCAGCAGGTCTACCAGGGGGTTACCGATGAACGGCAGCAGTTGCAGCGGAGCCAGCAGCGGCAGGGTGTCGGCCGGCAGCATGTAGTAGTTGGTCAAGGTATCGGCCGTCGAGGTCGGCAGCGCTACCGCGTCGGCGATTTCCTCGGGGGTGAGCCCCAGGTAAGTGGTGTGTTCGAAGACGATGCCCAGCGCCGCGTTGAGGTCGGCCAGGAAGTTGATCGGGTACCGGGGGAAGTCGGCGAAACCGTCGTACTCGTGGGTGTAGATGTCGGTGGGATACAGATCGTCCGGGGTGGCGCCGCTGAACGTGAGCCCCAGGCTCGGGATCGTCGGCATGCTGTCGTCCGGCAGGTTGAACCGTTCCAGCATGCCGCCGTTGGGGTTGGCGGGATCACCGACCAGTACGAAGTGCACCAGGTCGCGGGGAACGCCCTGCTCGGCGAGCAGTGACATGGCGACGGTCTCGACGTCGGCGCCCTGCGAATAGCCGAACACGACCACCGGGTTCGCGGCGTCCACGTGTCCGTCGGCGATCTGGTCCTGGATGGCGTTGACCAGCAGTTGGGCGCCCTGCGCCTCGGACTTGTCGAACCCCAGGCCGAACGGGCCCAGGAACGGGTAGAGCCCTTCGGGGGTGGTGACGATCTGCGTAGTGCCGGTGAAGCCGTGGGGTGCCAGGTATTGGTTGACGGCGAAGTCGGCGTAGGTCTGACTCGGCGTCGGCAAGCCGCTGCCACCCAGGATGAGGGCCGTGCCGCCGCCCAGCGAAGACGTGCCGTCGGCTGCGGTGAGCCGTATCGCCTGCTCCTGGGCGTCCGGCAGCGGGGAGGCGAGGAGACCGGCGGCGAGCCCGACGGCGAGTGCGGCGGGAAAGAGAAGCATCGAACCCCCCTTAAACATTGCTCAGGCGACAGTGTGCGCGCACTGTCGCGGAAATGACAACGACCTTTTTTGCACGGCGGCCGGTGATACCGGCACCCCGGCCGGTCGCCACCGGGTCGGGGTACGGCACCATAGGGCCGTGCCCGACACCGGACGCCCCGGCCCGCTTGCGGCGGCCGACCAAGATCTGTTGATCCACTTCGAGGGCGTTTCGCTGTGCCGGGACGGGCGCTCCCTGGTGGGGCCGCTGGACTGGTCGGTCGAGCTCGACGAACGCTGGGTGATCATCGGGCCCAACGGCGCCGGCAAGACCTCGCTGTTGCGGATCGCCGCCGCCACCGAACACCCGTCCTCGGGCGCGGCCTTTGTGCTCGGCGAGCAACTGGGCCGGGTCGACTCCACCGAACTGCGAGCTCGGGTCGGATTGAGCTCCTCGGCGCTGGCTCAGCGGATTCCGGACCACGAAACCGTCCGCGACTTGGTCATCTCGGCGGGCTATGCGGTGCTGGGGCGCTGGCGGGAACGCTACGACGCCATGGATCACGACCGCGCCGTGGACCTACTGGAGAGTCTGGGCGCCGAACACCTGGCCGACCGCACCTACGGCACGCTGTCCGAGGGTGAGCGCAAACGGGTGCTGATCGCCCGCGCCCTGATGACCGACCCCGAGCTGCTGCTGCTCGACGAACCGGCGGCGGGCCTGGACCTGGGTGGCCGGGAGGAACTGGTCGCCCGGCTGGCTGATCTGGCCGCCGACCCGGACGCGCCGGCGATCGTGCTGGTCACCCACCACGTCGAGGAGATTCCGGTCGGTTTCAGTCACTGCCTGCTGCTGGCCGAGGGCCGCCCCGTGGCGGCCGGTCTGCTCAGCGATGTGATGACCGCCGAGAACCTGACGGCCGCGTTCGGTCAGTCGATCTCCTTGGACGTCATCGACGGGCGATACTTCGCCCGCCGGACCCGCGGCCGGGCCGCTCATCGGAGGCAGGCATGAACCAGCCACCACCCCTGCCGACGCGACCCGCCGCGACCGTGATGCTGGTGCGTGACGGGGACACCGCGCTCGACGTTTTCCTGATGCGCCGCCACGCCGCCATGGAGTTCGCCGCCGGGGTGATGGTGTTTCCCGGCGGCGGGGTCGACGACCGCGACCGCAGCACCGAGATCGCCTGGGTCGGGCCGGACCCGTCCTGGTGGGCGCAGCGCTTCGGCGTCGAGATCGATCTGGCCGCAGCGCTGGTGTGCGCGGCGGTGCGGGAGACCTTCGAGGAATCCGGTGTGCTGTTCGCCGGCCCCGCCGACGATCCGCAGCGCGTCGTCGCCGATGCGTCGGTGTATGCCGACTCCCGGCGCGCGCTGGCCGTCGGCGAGCTGTCGTTCGCCGACTTCCTGCGCACCGAGAATCTGGTGCTGCACGCCGAGCTGTTGCGGCCGTGGGCGAACTGGGTGACACCAGAGGCCGAGCGCACCCGCCGCTACGACACCTATTTCTTTGTTGCCGCGCTGCCGGGCGGGCAGCGTGCCGACGGCGAGAACACCGAGTCCGACCGCGCCGGCTGGGTCACCCCCGACGCCGCGATCGCCGACTTCGCGGCCGGGCGCAGCTTCCTGCTGCCGCCGACCTGGACCCAACTGGATTCGCTGGTCGGGCGCAGCGTGCAGGACGTGTTGACGCTGGAGCGCCAGATCGTGGTGACCCAGCCGAGGCTGGCCCGGCATGGCGACAATTGGGAGATCGAGTTCTTCGACTCGACGCGCTATAACGAGGCGCGCGGAACGCGGTGGCCCGGATGAGCGAATTCGTCACGCTCCACCCGTCGCCGGCCGGAGTGGCCACCCTGGTGCTGTCGCGTCCGCCGAGCAACGCCTTGACCCGTCAGGTCTACCGGGAGATCACCGAGGCGGCCGCGGAGGTCTCGGCGCGCGACGACGTCGCCGCGGTGGTGTTGTTCGGTGGCCACGAGATCTTCTGCGCCGGTGACGACGTTCCCGAACTTCGCACCCTGATCCCCGCCGAGGCCGAGCGCTTCGCGGCCGTCCGACAGGAGGCCGTGGAGGCGGTGGCGGCGATCGGAAAGCCGACGGTGGCCGCGGTCACCGGGTACGCGCTGGGTAGCGGCCTGGCGCTGGCGTTGGCGGCGGACTGGCGGGTCAGTGGTGACAACGTCAAGTTCGGCGCCACCGAGATCCTGGCCGGCCTCGTTGCCGATGGGGCGGGATTGGCCCGATTGACCCGCACCATCGGGGCCAGCCGCACCAAGGAGTTGGCCTACAGCGGGCGGTTCTTCGATGCCGAGGAGGCGCTGGCACTGGGCGTGATCGACGATATGGTCGCCCCCGACACGGTCTACGACGCGGCGATGAGTTGGGCCGGCCGGTTTGTCGATGCCCCGCGGCAGGCGCTGGCCGCGGCCAAGGCATCGATCGACTCCGTGGCCACGCTGTCCCCAGCCGAGCGGGCCGCGGCGGACCGCCGCCGCTACGCCCAAGCGTTCGCCGCCGGACTCGGCGAAAACCCCCGATAATCGCCCGTTCTAACTCTCTTATCAGCTAACGTTCAGTCACGCGGCGATGTTCGCCGCGTGCCGGCGTCAGGGAGAGAGACCAATGCAGCCACTTGCCACCCGTCTGTGGATCACCGCGACCGCTGCGCTGGTCGCCGCGGGAGCTGTCGCTGCCACCCCGGTCGCGACGCCGCTGCCCGACGTCGCCGCGGTGGACATACTGCTGACCGCCCAGGACATCACCCTGGACTTGGTGCGCCACGGCGAGTCGGTGGACAACGCCGAAGGCTATTTGGGCACCTTGGCGCCGGGTGCGGAGCTCACCGAGCTCGGCCGGCAGCAGGCGGCAGACGTCGCCCCGGCGATTCATGAGGCGTTCCCGGACGGGATCGCCGGGCTCTTCGCCTCGGAGATGATCCGCGCCCAGCACACCGCCCAGCCGCTGTCCGATCTGCTGGGAATGGACGTCACGCACCTGGCCGGGCTCAACGAGATCAATGCGGGGTGGTTCGAAGGGCGCGAACTCGACACGCTCACCCAGATCGCCTACGCCCTACCGACATTGATGTGGGTCATGGGTCAGTACTGGGTACCGATGATGGGATCCGCGATCGACCCCAACGGGGTGGCGTTCAACGACCGCGTCACCGACGCGATCGAAACCGTCTACAACCACACCGTGTCCGACCCGGACAACCCGCTGAGCAGCGCGGTGTTCGCCCACGCGGGCACGATCGCGATCTGGACGTTGATGAACGTCAAGAACCCCGACTTCGGGCTGGTCATCAAAGAGTTGCTCGACACCCACACTCCGCTGGCCAACACCGGCCAGGTGGTGATCGAGGGCAATCCGACCGACGGCTGGACGCTGGTCAGCTGGGAAGGGCACGAGGTGTCGGCAACCCCGGACCTGCTCACCGGATTGTTCGTCGACTGGCGCGATCTCACCACGGCGCCGCAGGTCGCCGCCTGGCACATCCTGGAGGCCTTCCAGGGCGGCGACCAGGCCGACATCACCGCCGCCCTGCAGACCGGATTCGACCAGGTCGTCGCGGCGATCACCGCCTTCCCGCAGGCGGTTATCGACACCTTCAGCGGGGCGCTGAGCGGCTAGTCCCAACTCGGCGGCCCGAATTCTCCGGCAACCCATTGACAGTGAGGAAAACATCAGATTAGCCTCAGGGAATCCATTTGCGCTACGCGCCGTAGCGTAACGAAAACCTGTCGCTCGCCGAAGGGAACGTCATGAACCACACCCGCCCGTGGATCACCGCCGGAATCGCCCTCGTCGGCGCCGGACTTCTCGCCGTCGCCCCGGTGGCGCCGGTAGGCGGGCCGCTGCCCGCCCTCACGGCCATGCCCGGCATCCAGCTCGCGGCCGCCGACATGGTGCTCGACCTGGTGCGGCACGGTCAGTCGGTGGACAACGTCGAGGGCGTCATCGGAACGCTGCCGCCGGGGGCGGCGCTCACCGATGAGGGTGCGACCCAGGCGGCCTATCTCGCCGACCCCGACAACCCGCTGCGCCTGGCCGACCCGAGCTTCTACGGCGGGGTCTACGCGTCGGAGTTCATCCGGACTCAGCAGACCGCGACCGACTGGCTGACGGCCGCCGGCGCGTCGGAGACTTCGCCGACGGTCCTTGCCGGTCTCAACGAACTCAACGCCGGCCTCCTGGAAGGCAGCTCGCAGTCCAACCAGGCGATGGCGATGCTGTACCTGGTGGCGCCGCTGGCGTGGATGTTCGGCCAGTACTGGGTGCCGCAGCTGGGTTCGACGATCGACACCAACGGGATGGCGTTCCAGGACCGATTCAGCGACGCCGTCGAGACGATCTACAACAACGGCGGCCCGGTCGACGCCGACGGCAACCTCAACAGCGTGGCGTTTTCCCACGCGGCGGCGATCTCCACCTGGGTGATGATGAACGTCAAGAACCCCGATTTCGAGATCTACTTCAAGTCGTTGATGCAAGGGTTGCTGCCCAACACCGGTCAGGTCGTGATCGAAGGCAACCCGACCGACGGCTGGACCCTGGTCAGCTGGAACGGAACCGAGGTGGCGGAAAACCCCGGGCTGCTCACCGGGCTGTTCGTCGACTTTCGCGACCTGATGGTCGCGCCGCAGATGGCGAGCTGGCACATCATGGAAGCCCTGCAGGGCGGCGATCCCGCCGACATCACCGCCGCGTTGCAGACCGGCTTCAACGACGTGCTCGCCGCGTTCGCCGCGTTCCCGCAGGCCGTGATCGACACCATCACCGGGTCGATGGGCGATGCCGCCGGCAGCAGCGCGGCCGACGCGGTCGGCGACGTGGTGGCGGCGCTGGCCGGCTGAACCGCAGCTGGTGCCTAGCCGGGCGCGGCGGGTGGGCCCCGCAACGCCCGGCTTTGCCGTGTTCGAGAGGCCGGCGCGCCGGCGCCTGAAGACCGACCCCGCTTATAGCTGAGAATTGCGTATTGCGCAGCTCCTTGCCGAATACGTACTGTGAATTCAGTCACAAATGTCCTGTCGGGGGAGGATTGGACATGCAGCGACTCGAGATCCGTTCGTGGATCACCACCGGGATCACCTTGATCGGCGCCGGCCTTGTCGCCGTCACACCGGGGCTCCCGCCCGCCGCCGCGCACATTCCCGATATCCAGCTCGCCGCCGGCGACGAGCAGATCACGCTGGATCTGGTGCGTCACGGGGAGTCGACCGACGACGCCACCGGCATTCTCGGCACGCTCCCACCCGGCTCTCACCTCACCGATTTGGGCGAAACGCAGGCCGCCGACGTCGCCGCTGCCATTCAGAATGAATACCCGGACGGCATCGCCGGCATCTACGACTCGCAGCTGGTCCGGACCCAGGAGACCGCGGCCCCGCTGGCCCAGGCGCTCGGCATGGACGTGCAGACATTGCCGGGGCTCAACGAGATCCCGGCCGGGATCCTCGAAGGCCAGCCACGCGACCTGCTCACCGAGATCGGCTATTTCGCGCCGATGGCCGCGTGGGTTCTGGGCAATCTCTTCGTAGCGGAGCCCGGCACCAACTTCAACGGGGTGGTGTTCGACGAGCAGGTCGACCAAGCCGTCCAGACGATCTACAACAACACCATTGCCGACCCGAACGGCCCGATGACCGATGTGGCCTACTCCAGCGGCGGGCCGATCGCGATCTGGGCCCTGATGAACGTCAAGAACCCGCCCATCTTCCTGCTTCTGCAGCAGCTGCTCCAAACCCTCGGTCCGCCGCCCAACGCGGGCCAGGCCATCTTGCAGGGCAGCCCCACCGACGGCTGGACCATGGTCAGCTGGGACGGGACACCCGTCCCGGCGACCCCGGACCTGATCACCGGATTGTTCGTCGACTACCGCGACCTGGTCACCGCGCCGCAGATTGCGCTGTGGAACATCTGGCAGGCGATCCAGGGCGGCAACTCCGCTGACATCACGGCGGCGCTGCAGACCGGCTTCAGCCAAGTCGTCGCCGCGGTCGAAGCGTTCCCGCAGTCGGTGATCGACACCATCACCGGGTCGATGGGCGACGGCGCCGGAAGCAGCACGGGCGACGCGGTCGGCGACGTGGTGGCGGCGCTGGCGAGCTGAACCCAGGGCTTGGCCGGGCGCGGCGGTGAACCCCCGGCGCCCGGATACGGCATCTGAAGGCCGAGATCGGATTTCCCTGAAATCTAGGTATTGGCGCGCTCGCTACGGTCTATGTATCGTGGTACGAGTCACATAAATGTCCTGCCAGGGGAGACGGACATGCAGCGACTTGTCAACCATTCGTGGGTGCTCACCGGGGTCACGCTGGTCAGCGCCGGCCTTGTCGCCGGGACGCCGGTACCACCGCCCGCCGGCGCGCTCGCCTTTGACGTTCAGCTCACCGCCGAGGACATCACGCTGGATTTCGTGCGGCACGGGCAATCGACCGACGACCTCAATGGCATTCTCGGCACCATGCCGCCCGGCGCCCACCTCACCGACCTGGGAGAACAACAGGCCGCGCAGGTCGCCCAGGACATTCAGCAGGAGTTTCCGGGCGGTATCGCCGGCATCTACGCCTCGGAGCTGGTCCGGACACAAGAGACCATGGCCGCGCTGGCCGCACTTTCCGGGATGCCGGCCGTGACGGTGCTGCCGGATCTCAACGAGATCCCCGCCGGCCTCTTCGAAGGACACCCCCGCGACCTGATCACCGAAGCCAACTTCTTCCTGCCGATGGCCTCATGGATCCTCGGCAACCTCTTGGTTTCGGAGCCCGGCACCAACTACAACGGGGTGGTCTTCGAGGATCAGGTCAACCAAGCCGTCCAGACGATGTACGACAACACCATCGCGGCTGACGGCCCGACGACCGCGGTGGCGTCTTCCAGCGGCGGGGACATCGCCATCTGGATTCTGATGAACGTCAAGAACCCCGATATCTGGCCGATTCTGCAGACGGTGCTGGAAAACGGCGGCCCGCCTCCCAACGCGGGCGAGGCCATCCTGGCGGGCAACCCCACCGACGGCTGGACCCTGGTCAGCTGGGACGGCATCGCCGTGCCGGCGACGCCGGATCTGATCACCGGATTGCTCGTCGACTACCGCAACCTGATCACGGCGCCGCAGATCGCGTTGTGGCACCTCTGGGAGGCCATCCAGGGTGGTGACCAGAGCGACATCAGCGCGGCGTTGCAGACCGGATTCAATGACGTCCTCGCCGCGTACGAGGCCTTCCCGCAGTCGGTGATCGACACCATCACCGGCGCGTTTGGGGGCAGCGCCGGCGGGGCCGCGGACTCACTCGCCGACGGCTTGCTGGGAGCGATCTAACCCGAGGTCGGCCCAGCCGTTAGGCTGACTCGCTATGACGAGTACGGACCCGACGCCGAACCCGCACGCCACCGCCGAGCAGGTGGAGGCCGCCCGCCACGACAGCAAGCTCGCTCAGGTGCTCTATCACGACTGGGAGGCCGAGCAGTACGACGAGAAGTGGTCGATCTCCTATGACGAGCGCTGTATCGACTATGCCCGGGGCCGCTTCGATGTGATCGTGCCGGCGGCCGACCGGGACAAGCTTCCGTATCACCGGGCTCTGGAGCTGGGCTGCGGCACCGGGTTCTTCCTGCTGAACCTGATGCAGGCCGGGGTGGCGCGACGCGGCTCGGTGACCGACCTGTCGCCGGGCATGGTCAAGGTCGCCACCCGCAACGGTCAAAGCCTCGGCCTGGAGATCGACGGCCGGGTCGCCGACGCCGAGGGCATCCCGTACGAGGACAACACTTTTGACTTGGTGGTCGGTCACGCGGTGCTGCACCACATCCCCGACGTCGAGCTGTCGCTGCGTGAGGTGGTGCGGGTGCTCAAGCCCGGCGGCCGGTTCATCTTCGCCGGCGAGCCCACGACGGTCGGCAACTTCTACGCCCGCCGGCTGGCCGACCTGACCTGGAAGACCACGGTCGCCGCGATGAAGCTGCCCGGGATGGGCTCCTGGCGTCGGCCGCAGGAAGAGCTCGACGAGAACTCGCGGGCGGCGGCCCTGGAGTGGGTGGTCGACCTGCACACCTTCGAGCCGAGCGATCTGGAGCGGATGGCCAGCAACGCCGGTGCGGTCGAGGTGCGCACCGCCAGCGAAGAGTTCACCGCCGCCATGTTGGGCTGGCCGGTCCGGACCTTCGAGTCGACCGTGCCGCCGGGCAAGCTGGGCTTCAAATGGGCGAGGTTCGCCTTCCGCAGCTGGACGACCCTGAGCTGGGTGGACGCCAACGTGTTGAGCCGGGTTGTGCCGAAGGGCTGGTACTACAACGTGATGGTCACCGGGGTCAAGCCCTCCTGAGCTACCGCTTCTCGCTGGCCGACGTCGGCTACCTGCGGTCGGCGGCCGGTACCGCCGCCCTGGCCGAGGTAGCGGGCTTTGCCCTCACCGATGCCACCCGCATCGCCGACATCGCCACCCTGCGGGGTCGCTTCGGTGACCGGACGCCGGCCCTGGCCGAGACCGTCCTGCTGCGGCGCCGGGCGGCGGCCAAGCTGGCCGAGCTGCCGGACACCTCGCAGTGGCTGTTCACCGACGAGGCGCTGCAACAGGCCAGCGCCGCACCGGTGGCACGACACCGCGCGCAGCGGATCACCGCGACCGTGCCCGATGCCGTCGTGCACGACGTGACCTGCTCGGTCGGTACCGAATTGGCGGCGCTGTCCGAGGTCACCGCCGCTGTGCTGGGCAGCGACCTCGACCCGGTTCGGCTGGCCATGGCACGCCACAACCTGGCCGGGGCGGCCATGGTCGGTCTTGTTCAAGCCGACGCGTTGACCCCGGTCACCCGCAACACTGTGGTGCTGGCCGATCCCGGCCGCCGCGGTGGTGGACGGCGTCGCTTCGATCCGGCCGATTACGAACCCGCCCTGGACCGGCTGCTGGACGCCTACACCGGCCGCAATCTCGTCGTAAAGACCGCTCCTGGAATCGATTTCGAGAAGGTCGAGAGGCTCGGCTTCCAGGGCGAGATCGAAGTCACCTCCTGGCGCACCTCGGTACGTGAGGCCTGCCTGTGGTCGCCCGGACTGTCCGGGCCCGGTGTACGCCGCCGCGCGGTGATCCTGGACCGCGACGAGCAGATCACCGACGCCGAACCCGACGACTGCGACGTGCGCCCGGCAGGGCGGTGGATCATCGATCCGGACGGCGCGGTGGTGCGAGCTGGCCTGGTACGCCAGTACGGCGCCCGGCACCGGCTCTGGCAGCTCGATCCCGACATCGCCTACCTGTCTGGAGATGAACTACCTTGCGGGGTAAGGGGATTCGAGGTACTCGAGACGTTGGCCTACAGTGAGAAGCGGCTGCGTCAGGCGCTGGCGGCGCTCGACTGCGGAACCCTGGAGATCCTGGTGCGCGGCGTGCGCGAGGTACAGGCCGACCCCGATGGCTTGCGCCGGCGGCTGCGGCTGCGTGGACAGCTGCCACTGTCGGTGGTCATCACCCGCATCGGGGCCGGGACAACGGCTCGGGCAATTGCGTTTATCTGCCGTCCATCCCGGTGAACGGCCCGGTAGGCTATCGGCTTCGGGGCCATTCCTGCTTGCTGCGGCAAGTCGAGACAAAGCGAGACGAACCGACAATGCGCATCGTGGTGGCCGCCCTGTTGGCGGGCGGGGCAGTAAGCGGGTGGCTGGGCATACCAGGCCCGCCCTCGGCGATGGCGGCCTCGCCGTGTGCCGAACTGGGCGGAAACGTCGAGGCCGGCGGGCTGTGTCACGTCCACTCCTCGAACTCCAGCTACACCCTGGACATGAAGTTCCCGGTCGACTACCCCGATCAGCAGACGCTGACCGACTACCTGGTACAGAACCGCGACGGATTCCTGACCGTCGCCAAGTCGCCCGGGTCGCGCGACATGCCCTACGAAATGGACGCCACCTCTGAGCAGCACCGGTCGGGGCAGCCGCCCAAGGGAACTCAGAGCGTCGTGCTCAAGATCTTCCAGGACCTCGGCGGCCCGCAGCCCTCCACCTGGTACCAGTCCTTCAACTACGACCTGACCGCCCGCAAACCGATCACCTTCGAGACGCTGTTCGCGCCGAACAGCAAGCCGCTGGAAGCGATCTTTCCGGTCGTGCAGCGCGACCTCGAGCGCCAGACCGGTGTGCCGGCGATCCTGATCTCGCCGGGCTCGGGAATGGACCCGTCGCACTACCAGAACTTCGCCATCACCAACGAGGACGTGATCTTCTACTTCTCGCCCGGCGAGCTGCTGCCGATGAGCGCCGGTGCCACCTCGGTGAAGGTGCCGCGCACCGCGCTGCCGCCGCTGGCCGTCTGAGGCGATCGCGAGCGCGGCGGAGCCGGGCGCGGCGGGTCGCCGTAACGGCTCTGAGGCGCTCGAACGCACCTTAGGCGGGGGCGAAGCTGAAAACCTGCCCGGCGCTGGTGGCGACCACCACCCGCCGGTCGTGGCCGACCGACACCCCGAGCGGAAACCCGCGCGATTCGGGCAGCGGATAGCTGTTGACGGTGTGGCCGTCGTTGGGGTCGAACACCAGCAGCGACAATCCGGCCGGGCCGACACTGGTACCGGCGACGACGGTGTAGCCGACCTTTCCGGCCAGGCTCGACGACGACAGCGGAGTGGTGTCGTCGCGGCGCCACACCTGCTCGGCGTACTCGCCGCGGTCGGCGAACGCGACCAGGTCGGTGTCCGGCCCGCCGCCGGAGACGATCAGCCCGCCGGGCGTCACCGCCGGCGGGGTCTGCGCCAGGAACTTCAGCGGCACCGACCATTTGGCCTTCCCGTCGGCGGCGTTGATCGCCCAGAGCCGTTGGTCGCGCCCGTTGACGTAGACGGTCGCGCCGTCGGCGGACAGCACCGGGCTGGCCAGCACTCCGGCGGCGACGGCGTCGCTGGTCCACTCCTGGGTGAGTAGGGGAGTGCCACCCGGGTGGTACTTGATGCCGACGAGTCCGGACTCGTCGGCGCCGGGGCGCCACAGGCTCACCACCACGGTGTTGCTCGCCGGTGAGAAGGCGGGGGCGGCCGCGACCGGGCAGTCCGGCCGGGCGGCGGCGCAGTCGGACAATCCACGGCGGAAATCGGTCGGATCGACACCGTCCACCAGGTCCAGCGGGGTTCCGACGACGGTGCCGCGGTGCGCGTCGAACACCAGTGTCTGGCCGAGGTGGGTCACCACCAGCAGCAGGCCGTCGCCGAGGATCCGCGGCGTCGATGGCATCCCGATCACCGGTGCACGCCAGCGGATCCACTGGGTGGGCGGAAACGACAGCATCGCACCCGGCTGGCCGACATAGACGTTGTCGAAGCCGTCGATGAGCGGGCCGAAGAACCCGCCGCCCTGATGCAGCCGGGTACACCAGCGCTGTCTGCCGTGGTCGGCGTTCTCCCACTGCATCAGCGAACAGCCGGTCTCGGTCTGCCCGTTGAGCACCAACCAGCCGTGCACGCCCAGCGCAGGGCCGGCTCCCAGCTCGCCCTTGACCGAGCGGGTCCAGTCCAATTGCAGGTCGGTGGCCCCGGTAGTGGCGGTGTTGCTGCTGTTGGCGGCGTCGGAATACTGGGCGGGCCAGCCCGGCGCGGGCGCGGCGTCCACCCACGAATCGGTGTTGGCGCAGCCGCCCAACGTCACGGCCACCGCTATCGCCGCCGTCGTCGCGACGGCTGCCAGGACACCACGTCGCCGCAACACAGTGGCAATCCCCAATCCCGGAGTGAACGAGTCCAGGTGAGGGTAGCGCGTGCGCCGAACCCGCTCGCGTAGGCTTTCCGGCCATGACGACCATGTGGGGTGCTCCGATCCACAAACGCTGGCGCGGTTCGCGCCTGCGGGATCCCCGCCAGGCCAAGTTCCTCACCCTGGCCTCGCTGCGCTGGGTGTTGGCCAACCGCGCCTACACGCCCTGGTACCTGGTGCGTTACTGGCGGCTGCTGAAGTTCAAGCTGGCCAACCCGCACATCATCACCCGCGGCATGGTGTTCCTGGGCAAGGGCGTGGAGATCCAGGCCACCCCGGAGATGTCGTACATGGAGATCGGCCGCTGGGTGCACATCGGCGACAAGAACACCATCCGGGCGCACGAGGGGTCGCTGCGATTCGGCGACAAAGTGGTACTTGGCCGCGACAACGTCATCAACACCTATCTGGACATCGAGCTCGGTGACTCGGTGCTGATGGCCGACTGGTGCTACGTCTGCGACTTCGACCACCGGATGGACGACATCAACGTGCCCATCAAGGACCAGGGCATCGTCAAGAGCCCGGTGCGGATCGGTCCGGACACCTGGGTGGCGGCCAAGGTCACCATCCTTCGCGAGACCAGCATCGGCCGCGGATGCGTACTGGGCGCCCACGCGGTGGTCAAGGGCGTCATCCCGGACTACTCGATCGCGGTGGGCGCGCCGGCCAAGGTGGTCAAGAACCGCAAGCTGGCCTGGGAGACCTCTGCCGCCGAGCGGGCCGAGCTGGCCGCCGCGCTGGCCGACATCGAACGCAAGAAAGCGGCGCGCAGCTAGGCGGTCCGGCCGGAACCCCATCGCGCTGCTTGGCGCCGCCCCGGCGGGCAGACTTGACCAATGCCCGCCCTGCTGTGGTTTCGCCGCGATCTTCGGCTGCATGACCTGCCGGCGTTGCTGTCCGCGGCGTCGGACAGCAACGACGTGCTGGCCTGCTTCGTTCTCGATCCGCGGCTGGAGGCATCGTCGGGCCCGCGCCGGATGCAATTCCTGGGTGACTCGCTGCGGCAGCTCCGCGACGACCTCGATGGCCGGCTGCTGGTGACCCGGGGACCGCCCGAGCAGCGAATCCCGTCGATAGCCAACGAGATCGGCGCGTCGTCGGTGCACATTTCGGAAGATTTCGCGCCGTTCGGCCGGCGCCGTGACGAGCGGGTCCGGGCGGCTCTGGGGCAGGTGCCGCTGGTCGCCTCCGGATCGCCCTACCTGGTCTCCCCAGGACGCGTACTCAAAGACGACGGCAACCCCTTCAAGGTGTACACACCGTTCTTCCGGCGCTGGCGCGAGCACGGGTGGCGGACCCCGGCCCGGTCTGACCGGACCTCGGCGCGCTGGCTGGACCCGCAAGACCTGTCGACACGATCGGCCGAACCGGTGGACATTCCCGACGCCGGACTGCCGATGCCCATCGCGGCAGGTGAGGCAGCGGCGACACGCCACTGGACGAACTTCGTCGAGACCGGGCTGGAGCGCTACAGCGAGGACCGTAACCGCCCGGACCGCGCGAGCAGCCGGATGTCGGCGCACCTGAAGTTCGGCACCATTCACCCGCGCACGATGCTGGTCGACTTGGATCTACGCCGCGCCGGCGCCCAGGCCTATCTGCGCGAGCTGGGGTTCCGGGACTTCTACGCGGCGGTGCTCTATCACTGGCCGCGCAGCGCCTGGTGGAATTGGAACCGGAATTTCGACGCCATCGAGACCGACACCGGCGCCGAGGCGCAACGGCTTTTCGAATTGTGGAAGGCCGGCGAAACGGGATTTCCGATAGTCGATGCCGGGATGCGTGAGCTCAACCAGACCGGTTTCATGCACAACCGGGTCCGGATGCTCACCGCGTCCTTTCTGGTGAAGGACCTGCACCTGCCCTGGCAGTGGGGCGCGCGCTGGTTCTTGGAGCAACTGGTCGACGGAGACCTGGCCAGCAACCAGCATGGGTGGCAGTGGTGTGCGGGTTCGGGCACCGACGCCGCACCGTATTTCCGGGTCTTCAACCCCACCACCCAGGGCGACAAGTTCGATCCCGACGGCGCCTATGTCCGACGGTGGATTCCGGAATTGGCCGACATCGACGACGTCCATCTCAAATGTGGGCATCGTCCGCCCGGTTACCCGGACCCCATCGTCGACCACGGTGCCGAACGCCGGGAAGCGCTGCGCCGGTATCAGTTTGTCGGGCCGAAGCCGGAGAGCGGATCAAAGGGCAATCGACGTTCGCCGAATTAATATTTTAGAAAATGAAAAAGATCGCGGGTCGCGTTAGGGTGGCGGTTGATCCGCATCGAGCGCGGCGTGCGAACCCGGAAGGGCCAGGAGTCCGAACGTCAGCCACGGGGTATACGCCAGCGGTACCCACACGTCTGGTGAAAGGGCCGGTATGCGCATCCCCACCCTGGTCGGCACTGCGGCTGCCGTCCTGCTGACCTCCACGCTCGGCGCCGCCGCGACCACCCCGGCGGTCCGATCGACGTGGTATGACCACCTCCGCAAGCCGGCCTATCAACCGCCCCGGCAGGTGTTTCCGGTGGTGTGGCCGGCGCTCTACGCCGACATCGCCATTGTTTCGGCGTCGGCGATCGACCGGTTGCGAGACTCCGGGCAGGCCGGCGAGCAACGCGCCTATCAGGGCGCGCTCGCCGGCAACCTGGCACTCAACGCCGGATGGTCGTGGTTGTTCTTCAACCGGCGGCGCTTCGGCGCCGCCACGCTGCTGAGTGCGATCCTCACGGTCAGCAGCGCCGACCTTGCCCGTCGAGCGGTCAGCGTCGATAAGGCGCGGGCGGTACCGCTGGTGCTGTACCCGCTGTGGTGCGCCTTCGCCACCGTGTTGTCCGGGCACATCTCGGTGCTCAATCGCCGACGGCGGTAGCGCGATGAGTGCGGAGCCCGAGTTGATCGCCTCCCGCAAGCGGCGACACATCGATGTGTGCCTGACCGAACGCGTTGAGTTCGAACAGGTGTCGACGGGCCTGGAGCGCTACCGGTTGCCGTACAACGCGCTGACGCAGACCAGCCTCACCGGCATCGACCTGGCCACCGACTTCCTCGGGGTTCGGCTGCGAGCGCCGGTGTTGATCGGCGCCATGACCGGCGGCCCCGCGCTGGCCGGAACCATCAACCGGAACCTGGCCGCCGCCGCCCAGGAGCTGGGCATCGGGATGATGCTCGGTTCGCAGCGAATCATGCTGGACCCGGACATGACCGAACAGGCGGCGGCCAGCTTCGCGGTGCGCGATGTGGCTCCCGATGTATTGCTCATCGGCAATATCGGGTTGGCGCAGTTGTCGCAAGCCGCGGCCCCGGCCATTGCTGCAGCGCTCGACCGGGTCGGGGCGGATGCTCTTGCGGTGCATACCAATCCATTACAGGAGGCACTGCAGCGCCACGGCGACACCGACTTCTCGAGTTCGCTGGGCAGGCTAGGCGAATTCGCCGATGCGATCGGATACCCGCTGCTGTTGAAGGAGGTCGGCCACGGGATCGGCGCTGCAGCAGTGGGCGAACTGCTCAAGTGCTGCCCGCGGCCACCGGTGGCGGCCATCGATGTCGCGGGTGCCGGAGGCACCTCGTGGGCGCGGGTCGAGCAGTATGTCCGTTACGGTCACCTGCGCTACCCGGATCTGGCCGAATGGGGCATCCCGACCGCCCGGGCGATCTGCGAAGTCCGGGATGCCCTGCCGGAGATCCCGCTGGTCGCCTCCGGCGGCATCCGCACCGGCATGGACGCGGCCAAGGCGCTCGCCCTGGGCGCCGACGTCGTCGCGATCGCGCGACCGCTGCTGGCCGCCGCGATCGAATCGGCGGATTCGGTGTCGGCCTGGCTGCACCGATTCATCGAGGAACTGCGCATCTGCATGCACGGTTGCGGGACGCCCGATCTCGCGGCACTGCACACAGTTCAGCTAGCCGCTGAATGACGACTACCGCTTGCGGCTGGGAAGGTGCCTGACCGTCAACATTTCTGTCTCGTGTAAAGCACTGCTGGGCAGCAGGTTTGACTGCTGGCCCGGTGCGGGTAGCCGGTCTGGCAGCGCCGAATGGCAGGACTTCGATCGAGAGGGCAGAGCATGACCAGCAACATCACCGCCGCGGTGGACGTCAATCGCCCCATCCGCACCGTCTACAACCAATGGACCCAGTTCGAATCGTTCCCGCAATTCATGGAGGGCGTGGAGCGGGTCGACCAGCTCGACGACACCCACCTGAAGTGGCGGATCAGCGTCGGCCCCGCGAGCCGCGAATTCCGGGCGACCGTGACCGAACAGCACCCCGAGGAGCGGGTGGCGTGGCACTCGGACGACGGACCCGACCACGCCGGCGTCGTCACGTTTCACCGAATCAGCGATGACGTCACCCGCGTGACGGCGCAGATGGACATCGACCCGGAGGGGTTCGTCGAAAACGTCGCCGACAAACTCGGCATTCTGGACCGTCGGGTTCACGGGGATATGGAGCGGTTCAAAGAATTCATCGAAAGCCGGCCGGTGGAAACCGGAGCATGGCGCGGCGACGTGCAACGCTCCTGAGCGTCGGATCAGGGTGACGCATTTGCCAGCGTTCGACTTCCACTTCACCCGGCCCTACCTGATCGCCGGGTTGCTCTTCGGCGTCAGCCCGTCGACATGCCAGGTACGAGTGAGCAGCGGCGGCGTGGCAATCCGATTCGGGCCGTGGCGAGCGAACGTCGAGCGGGACAACATCGCCGACGCTCGGTTCACCGGCCCGTATCGTTTTCTCAAAACCGCGGGGCCGGCACACTTGTCACTTGCCGATCGGGGCATCACCTTCGCGACGAATGCCGAGCAGGGGGTGTGCATCAGGCTGCACACCCCGATTCGCGCGATCGAGCCGACCGGCCTGCTGCGCCATCCCGGCGTCACTGTGACCGTCGCCGACTGCGAAGGGTTGCTGAGAGCGCTCGTGTGACGAGACAACGGGGGAGGCGACCCATGGCCCGACGGATCGTGATCACCGGTGCCGGCGCTCGACCGCCCGTTCGGCTTGCAGACACCTGGCCAGGGCGCGCGGCTCACCGACGACCCGGGTCGTGATCGTGACACCGTCTCGCGGCTTTCCGCCGGCGAGGCGGGCAGCGGATAGGCAGAACCGAATCCACATGTTCACTTGGATCTCGCTGCCGACCCACAGGTGCCGGTAGAGCAGATCCACCACCCGGTTAGCCGACCGTGCCCACACCTCGATCTCGAACCGCAGCCCGACGTTTCGGTCGTGAGCGCGGAACTCGATCTGCCCTGCTTCCATGTGGCCGGCGAGGGTACCCAGCCGAAAAGAGTTGCTGTCTCGATGAAGTACCCGCACCGGGCCGTTCCACGGGCCCGGAATCCGGAACGTGATGCGGTCCCCGGAGTGCAGTGCGCGGTGTCGGTGAGCCGGGAGTTCGACCGCCGCGGCTTCGCTGGGCACCGCGCTGTTGAGGTCGGCGGCCAGCATGCCGACAAGCTGATCGGCGCGCAGTCGCGCGTCGTCGATATCGACGCCGAACACCCGGTGATACAGCGGTCCGGTTCCGCCGGCCAGCAGTTGGCCGCCGGGGTCAGCGAGGTGTTCGGGCGGCGCCGCGGGCGGCGCATCGCCGTAATCGCCGGGCGCCGTCGAGCGGTGCAGCGGGACGGTCGACCACAGATAGCGCCAGCTGACCAACGGCACGCCGACGCCGTAGCGCGCAAGGCCGGCCAGAACCTGCCGGGGAGCGTGCATGTTCTGCCCCCTTCGTGGGATCACCGCCGCTGGCGGTAGGCGGAGGGTTACCCCAATTCCTCAGCGGGTATCGCGTTGCCATGACTCTGGAAGGGCCCTGGACCGCACGGCTGTGGTTGAGCACCGCGTTACGGGGCGCCTCGGTCGGCTCGGTCGGATTGAGCGTCACGTTATGGATCCGAGCCAAATCGGTTGACCAGGCAGAACGAGGCAACGCCGAACGCAGGGCGTTGTTCGTCGGGTTGTGGCCGCAATTCTTGTGGGTCGCCGCCGATACGGTCGCCGGGCCCCAGCGCTTCGGAGTGGACGGATGATCGAGGCAGGGCACGGGCGCGTCGACTTCGCCGCCGCACTGGCCAGGCTGGCGCATCTGAAGATCAACTACGACGAAGCGGACGCTCCCGGGCCCGGGAATCCCGGTGACTGGCATATCGATGAGTCAAGCGCCTTCATCGCCACCGAGCCGCCCGGCCCACCGGTGCCCGGGGGGCCGTGGGACATCGCCTGCACGCTGGTGCGCGAGTATGAATTTGCCGACCCGCGCATCATCCGCGCGGTGTACCGGCCCGACAGTGAACTGCTGGGCCGAGACATGTTGCTCGAGGCGCGGTTTGCCGGACTGCGGTTTTATGTGGGGGTGCGGGTGACGCAGGTGGTCGACGGCTACCGAGACGGCAAGCGGGCGTGGGGATGGGCCTACCAGACCCTTGAAGGGCATTTGGAGCAGGGCCGGTTGCTCTACGAAGTGACCAAAGATGAGCAGAGCGGGCAGGTGCACCTCGTGTTGAGCGCCTACTCGCGGCGCGCCCCGATTGCGAACCCGGTGATACGGGCCGGCTTCGAGATCTTCGGGAGGCGACTCCAGCTGTACTTCTACACGCAGGTGAGTCGCAGGCTGCGCAGCGCGGTGGAAACCGTCTTGGCCGGCGGCGAGGCTCCGCAGCCGACACTGACGTCAGAGGGCCTGATCATGGCGCCGTCGGGCATCAGGCGCAATCCGTTTGAGCGGTTGGCGATCAAAGCGCACCACTCCGGAGGGTGAGACCCGATCACTGCGTGGCCCGCACCTGGTAGCGGCGCTCGGCATAAGCCAGGTCGTCGCGCCATAACCTGGTTGCGGCCAACCGCATCAGCGGTGTGATGACCGCAGCCGCGGTGAGGGCGCGCTGAAACCCAGGCCGTTCCGAGCGCGCGATGGTGGCTTCCAGCACCGCGGTGCGCGGGCGGCCGTCGGCGGTGGAACCGATTGGTGTGGCATGGGTTTCGACGACACTGCCCACCCCTTCGCCTTCCACGATGCGCATCACGATGGTACGGGCATCGGGCGCGGTGAACTCGGCGATGACCGGTACACCGAAGCGCCCCATCCGGAAGGTGACGGCTACCAAAAAGCGATCGTCCTGCTCGGTCGGGGTAGCCAGCACTTCCAGCCTGCTGAATGAGTAGGGGTGAAACCACCCGCCATGCCACGGGTCGAGCCGGTTGGCGATGATGTCGGCGGGCTCACAAATGCCGACCAGCCGGGCGACGGCGTGCAAGGTGTCGCCCGTCGGTCTGGCCGGAAGCACCGGCTGCTCCAGGGGTTCTTCGCCGCCGACGGCATCAAGGCGCACCCAGGCCAGCACGCCGTCGTCGTGGCTGGTCATCGGCCGCCAGCCCAGTACGCAGCTGCTGCCGTCCAGTGGCAGCCCGTGCCAGCGGCAGATCAGGACGCCGTCGAGTACCCGCCCGGTGGCCAGGTCGGCGGCGAGATGCGGGCAACTGCGCGGCCCGACAGCCAACCGGTGCTGCGGATCGCGCCACGCCACGATCTCGACGCCTGCGACGGTGGTGCCCAGCGGTCGGTCGGGGCGCACATCGCGGCTGGCGGCGAAGGCGTACCAGTTGCCGGTCGCTCGACGTTGGGCGCGGCGGAGCGCGGCGTTGATGACGGCCGGATCGGCGTCGGAGTAGGTGGGTGGCTGCGCCGCCCACGACTGCGAGGGCAGAAGTTGCAGCGGCCAGTTCTTCGGCCATCGCCGCCGTAGGTCTCGGTGAAGGCTCATGTGGCACTTCGCCTTCGCTGGTTCGCCAGCCACCTCAGCGGCCGTGATCGACCCTGGTTGGGCACGGTGTGCAGGTCGTGACCGGCAAGCCGCCACTGCCTCAGCAAGTGATTGGCGGCACTGAAGCCCGTGGTGGCGGCGCGTTCCATCAAGGCCACCGGCAGGTCGATCCGGATCCCGTCACCGGCCAGCACCAGGCCCGGCTGCGGGGTGCTGATCCCGGGTCGGTCCGCGTGCGATCCGGGCGGAAACAGCGGGCAGTCGGCGCGGTGCAGCTCCCGTTGCGCCAACACGCCGGCCCGGGCGGTCTCCGGATACACCGCGTGCAGCTGACGGACCGCGGTCGCTGCCGAACTGGCCGAACCGTTGGCGTAGCAGTGCAATTCGACGACCGAGCCACGCCGCTCGCGCGCCCAGGTGCTCGCCTCGTGTTCGTAGCGCTCCAGCACGCTGATGTTGTCGAGCGGCGGGTGGCCGGCGGTTCCCAGAAACGCCGGCCGGTCGGCTGCGACCGGGCGATCCAGCCATAGCCGGTGGACCGTGAACGGTGGCGCGGTGCGCAGCCTCTGTATCCGCGTGCGCCACCGCTCATCGCACAAATCCGGGGATGCCGAAACGATCTGCTGCAGGCCTGTCACATCGGTGGCCAATACCACCGCGTCGGCGTCGAGGCATTCGCCCTTCGTGTCCACGATCCGAAACGACGGCACCGGGTCGGCTTCGATGCGCAGCACCTCGACGCCGAGCCGGAACTCGACCCCGGCGGGTTCCAGATAGCGCCGCAGCGGGTTCCACAATGCCACGTCGTAATTGGCGTCGGGGACATCGAAGATCAACCCTTCGCTGGAGCCCAGGAAATAGATGTGGAACATCGTCGCCAGTTCGGCGGCCGATAGCTCGGCCGGGTCGGCGAAGAAGCTGCGGGAGAACACCTCGAAGGCCAGATGCCGTGCAGCCTCGGGGAAGTTGATGGCCCGCAGGAAGGTGTCCGCGTCGATGCCGTCAAGTGCTTCGTAGACCTCCGGCACCGAGACGGCGGCCAGTGGCGCGGCCGCTCGCGCATTCAACCGGACCAGGTCGCGCAGCCGAAACGTGGGGCTGCGCAACGCGAACGCCAATGCATTCCACGGCGGCTGCTGCGGCAGGCCCCGGAACGTGTCGAGTCGGCCCGCGCCGTCGACGAGCGGATAATCGTCGACAGCAGTGAACATGCGCAGCTGCGGGTCGATCCGCCGCAGCAGAGCCCGCAGGTTGTAGTACTGGCGGAAGAACGCATGGAAGCCGCGGTTCATGGCGACCTCGGTGCCGTCGTGATGTTCGGTCCAGCCGCCGACCCGGCCACCGAGGTAGTTCTCCCGTTCGGCGACGACGACCGCGACACCGCGTTCGGCCAACCCGGTCGCGGCGGCCAGCCCGGCGATGCCGGCGCCGACGATCACCACCCGCGGCCGCGACGGCAAGGCCGCGGCGTTGGGCAATCCGTCAGTGGCCCGGTGTGTTTGGCGGCGTGGATCGCTCATCGCGGTACATCCGCCAGGAAGGTGTGAACGATGTCGGCCTGCCAGCCGGGCACCGTTTCGCTGTGCACCGCGGTGAACCCGGCGTCGCCGAGACGCTGTCGGAAGGCCGCCGCGCCGTCGAAGGCCAGCACGCTGCGCCACAGGTAGCGGTACAGGGTGGTGTCCCGGCTGCGCCACCATCCGGCGGGAATGATGATGCCCCAGCACACCGCATGCCACGTCGCGATCGCGGCCGGTGAATCGCGCACGGAATACTCGTGGACCGCCAGCGTGCCGCCCGGTCTTAGCAGTTGTCGGAACCGTCGCAGCTGGGCATCGGGATCGGCCAGGTTTCGCACCAGGTAGGCGGCCAGGATGCCGTCGAAGGGCCCGGCGACCCCGTGTTGGCTCAGCTCCTCGACCGGGGCGTGGATGAACCGCACCGATTCCGGCCACGGTTTTGCGCGCGCGGCGTCCAGCATGCCCGCCGAGGCGTCGACGGCCACGATCTCGGCGTCGGGGGCCACCGACAGCAGGGCCGCTGTCGAGGCGCCGGTGCCGCATCCGGCGTCGAGTAGCCGCAGCCCGGTGCCGCGTCCGGGCAACCGCAGACGGCGTGCGGAGAGACGCAGGTGGTCGTGGTAGCCGGGGTTCGCGTCGACCAGGCGGTCGTAGCTGCCGGAGCCGGCGTCGAATGCTGCCGGCAGGTCGATGCGCTGCCCGCGCTGATCAGCGGGGCGCACGTTGACGCTCCCAGAGCAGTAGCACCGCGGTCAGCATGGCGAAGCCGAACAGAAAGTCTTCGACCGGAATGTCGAACGGGAATCGCAGTCCGCTGGTGTGCCGCTCGTCATAGCTGACGATCGGAGCGCTGAGTTTGGTCAACCACCCATCGACCGGCACCTGGAAGCCGAGCGCGATCAGCATCGCCAGCCAGTAGGCCGGGCGCCGGAACAGTCCGGTGCGCAGCCAGCCCAATTCCAACGCGCACACGGCTATTACGCTCAGTATGGCCGGCGCGGTGTAACCCAGACCGCTCATCGTCGTCGCATCCTGGCGAGAATGCCGTCGACCGCGTTGTAGGTCAGCAGCGCGCAGAGCGGAATCACAATGAAGAAGAGCACTTCTTCGATCGGCACCCCGAACGGGATATGCAGCCCGGTGATGTATGCCGGATCGTAGGTCCATACCTGCGCTGCGACGGCCACTTCGTCCCAGATCAGGAATACCGCGGCAACCGGGAGCACGGCGCGCAGCGTCCGGCGCGGTCGTCGGTAGACGCCGCCGCCGAACACTTCCAGCGGTGCGGTGATGGCGAGGCAGGCGCCCAACACCAGCAGATACTGCCATCGATCGGTCATGCCGCACCGAACTCTGCGGGTCCCGACCCGGCGGTAGTGCCGGCCCGCGCCCGCCAGGCACGCAGCAGGCCGACGGCTGCGACTTGCGCCCGTCGTGCGTTGCCAACGGTCGCCCGGCGGTTGAACACCGCGTAGCCGCTGTCTTCGATGCGGTCGAGGATGGCCGAGTACAGCGTCAAAGCCGTTGCCACACAAGGACGTGACCGCGGCGCCAGGAGCGCGATCCCGCGGGACGCGAATCGGTAGGTCTGCCGGGCGATCGCGTGTTGGGCCGTCAGGGCGCTGCGCACCTTGGTATCGGTGCGGTGGGCGCTGTGGCACCACATCAGCAACTCTCGGTCGACGCCGTAGGAATCGAGTTCGTCGGCGGGTAGGTAGATCCTGTTCCGCATCAAGTCTTCGTCGACATCGCGCAGGAAGTTGGTGAGTTGGAAGGCGCGCCCGAGCGCCGCCGCGTAGGGGGCGGCCTCGTCGGTTGGTCCGATCGCCCCCAAAATCGGAAGCAGTTGCAGACCAATGGCTTCCGCTGATCCGTGCATGTAGTGGTTGAGTGCGTCACGGTCGGGATAGTCGGTGACGGTCAGGTCCATCCGCATCGAGGCCAGGAAGTCGTCGAACAGATCCGTGCTGATGCCATACCGGCGCACCGTGTGGCTGACGGCGGCCAGCACCGGATCGTCGTGCCGCTCGTCCTCGGCGAAGAACCGATCGGCGAGTCGTTGGAGTTGCTCGGCACGAACCTCGGCGCCGATGTCCGGGTCCAGGTCGTCGAGGATGTCGTCGGCGTAGCGGGCGAATCCATAGAGGGCGTGGACCGCGGGGCGTTGATCCGGTGCCAGTAGCCGGGTGGCCAGGAAGAAGGTGCGGCCGTGGGCGGCGTTGATTTCTCGGCAGCGGCGATACGCCGCGCGCAACTGCGGGTCGTCGATGCCGGCGGCGGCCAACTCGGTGTGGATCATGGCAAGGGTGCTTTCAGGTCGAGGTGCGAGGCGTGGCGGCGGACACTTCCGGTGATGCGGTCGGCGGCGAGCCGCCCGGAGATCAGCGCGGTCGGAACCCCCACGCCCGGTACCGTCGACGATCCGGCCAGCACCGCGTTGTCGATGCCGCGGATGGTGTTGGCCGGGCGGAACGGTCCGGTCTGGCTGAAGGTGTGCGCCAACGCGAACGGCGTGCCCGCCGCCATCCCGCGGCGGGCCCAGTCGGCGGGGGTGACGACCTCGAGCAGTTCGGCGCTGTCGCGTAGAGTCGGCTGCAGCCGATCACGCACCGTGTCGACCAGGCCCGCTGCATAGGCCGGCCCGACCGCCGGCCAGTCGACGGTCCCGGTGGACAGGTTGGGCGCGGGCGCGAGCACGTACAGCAGGTCACGTCCGGCCGGGGCCAGGCCCGGATCGCTGGCCGTGGGGCGGGTGACCAGTAGCGACGGGTCGCGCATCAGTTGTCCCGCGCCGATGATGTCGGTGAATGTCTCATGCCACGCCTCGCCGAACAGGATGGTGTGATGCGCGGTCGCCGGCTGCAGCCGATCGCAGCCCACGTGTACCACCACCGCCGACGGCGAGGCCCGCAGCGCTCGGAGGCGACGGGGCGTGCGGCCCAACAGTTCATAGGTTTGGGGCAGTTCGCTGGTCAGCACCAGCGCATCGCAGGGGATCGCATCATCACGGTCGGTGCGGACCGCAACGATTCGGTCTCCGCGGCGTTCCAGTGCGGTGACGGTCGCACCGTAGGTGAACCGCACTCCGGCGCGAGAACCTGCGGCAGCCAAGGCATCCGGCAGCGCCCGGACTCCGCCAACCGGAAAGAACACGCCGGAAACGGTGTCCATATAGGCGATCACCGCGTAGGCCGCCAGCGCGTCTTGGGGTGCCACGCCGGCGTAGAGCGACTGGAAGGTGAACACCCGGCGCAACCGCGGGTCGCTGACGTACCGCTTGACCATGGTGTCCCAGGCGCGGAATCCGCCGATTGCGGCCAGCCGCATCAACGGCGGATTCAGCAGAGCCAGCGGAGTGTCGAAGTTGGCGCCGATGAAGCGGTCGATCTCGATGCGATACAGCCGGGTCAGCCAGTCCCGCAACTTGAGGTATCCGGCAGCCTGGCCGGGGCCGGCGAACTCCTCGACCGCGCAGGCCATCCGGTCGGCATCGGCGTGGACGTTCAGCGTGCTGCCATCGGCGAATCTGGCCTCGTAAGCCGGATCCACGGCGAGTAGATTCAGTCGGTCGGTGAGCGATTCGCCGACGGCGGCGAACGCCTCCTCGATGAGGTCGGGCATGGTCAGCACCGTGGGGCCGGTGTCGATCCGGTAGCCGCCGACGTCCAGCCGGCCGGCGCGTCCGCCCGGCCACGGCTCCCGCTCGATCACGGTGACTTCTCGCCCGCGCCCGGCCAGGTGCAGTGCCGCCGACAGGCCCGACAGGCCCGCACCGACCACCACGACATGGTCGGTGCGGCCGCCTACGGTGCGCGTCATCGGGAACGCTCCGTGCAGGCGGTGGCCATATGGGCCAGCGCGGTCCGAACGTTGTCCCCGATTGTTATGTCGTCCAGCGCAATCCGGGCGGTTACCAGATTCTCGGCGATCATCTTCTCGATGGCCTCCACCGCGCCGGTGCGCACGATCAGCGCGCGCCACCGGTCGACGGCACGGCTGTCGACGTCGGCTTGCTTCATCAGTTCGGCGAGTTCGCGTCGGGTCGGCGCGTCGGCCATGTGGTAGGCGGTGACCACGACACTGGTCGGCTTGCGCTCGCGCAGATCGTCGCCGCTGGGCTTTCCGGTGGTGTCGGGCGAGCCGAACACTCCCAAGAGGTCGTCTCGCAGCTGGAATGCTTCGCCGACCTCGCCGCCGTAGGTACCCAACCCGGCCAGGGTGGCGTCGCTGCAGCCGGCCATGGCTGCGCCGATCTCCAGCGGACGGCGCACCGTGTAGTTCCCCGACTTGCGCCGCGCGACATCAAGGACGACGTCCAGCTCCGGACAGTCACTCAGATCGCTTGCCAGATCCGCGAATTGACCCACCGCGAGTTCGGTGCGCATCGCGTCGTAGCGTGGCCAGGCCCGCTGGAGCTGCTCGCGCTCCAAGCCGGATTCGCGCAGCATCTGCTCGGCCCAGATCAAGCACAGGTCGGCCAGCAACACGGCGCCGGATTGGCCGAATCGTCGCGACGACCCCGACAGGCCGCGCCGGCGATGCCAGTCCGCGAACTGCCGGTGCGCCGTCTGCCGGCCGCGTCGGGTGGCGGAGTCGTCCATCACGTCGTCTTGCATCAGCGCGAAGGTGTGCAGCAACTCCATGCTCGACGCGGCTGCCAGCGCGGCCCGACTGGCGCCGGCTCCGCAGAGCCAGCCCAGGTAGGTGAACGTCGAGCGCAGGCATTTGCCGCCGTCGACGAAGTCGGCCAAGATGTCGCCGGCGATGGGCACGCCGGTACCGCCGAGCTGAGCCGAACGGCGAGCCGCCACGAAATCGGCGACGGCGGCGAGCACATTGCGCCGAATGTGCGCCTGCCAGCTCTGGAAGCACTTGCTGTCCGCGCAGGAATTCTGCGGCAAGCCGACTTCGCCGATGAGCGAACACGTGTGTCGTTCGACCACGGACGCTCCTTCCGCAGGCCCGTCGGTTTGGGCGGTACCCGCCGTGGTTTGCACCCAAACAATGGGGAGCCGGTTAACCATTAAGTGGCGAAGAAACAGCGGTTTGACCAGGTGGATCGGCCGGGGATCAGCCGGTCCGGTCGGCGGGCGGTCAGCCCCGGCCTTGACCGCAGCGGCGGGCCGATCAGCCTTCGGTGACCCGCTCAGCGGCGCTACGCCGCGGGTACCGTGGGGCGCGGATCGCATGCGAAGAGGGTCGAAAAGAGGGAGGGCACTTTGACGGATTTGGCAGATGTTTCGAAGACCCGCAATGACGAGAACCACCGCAACCCGGAGAAGGGTTATATCGCGTTACTCGGCTGGAGTTTGAACGCCATCGATGCAGTGGACCGTTTCGACCGCCGATATGTGGTCGTCGCGCCGGACTGGGCCGAAGAATACTGTCAGCAGCACGATATTCCCTACATCGCCTGGAACTTCGAGCGCCTGAACGAGCGGTCGATGGAGATCGCCGAAACACTCAAGGAGCGCGGCGTCGACGTCGCGATCCCGCTCTTCGAGGAGACCGTGGAATGGGCGGGGGCGATCAACTCCGTCCTGCTGGACAACCCGCGGCTGCTCGGTCAAGCGATGCTGCTACGCGACAAATCGCTGATGAAGCGCCGTGCTCAGCTGGGTGGAATTCGGGTCGGCATCTTCGAGGAGGCGCACGACCGCGACGACGTCATCCGGTTCCTCAAACGGGTCAACCAGACGCTGTTGAAACTCGACGGTGACCCCAACGACCCGATCCATTTCAAGGCCTTCGACAAGGCCGGCTGCCTCGGCCACCGGGTGATCCGGGCTCCCGATGACATCGACTCGATTCCCGACGAAGAATTCCCGGCGTTGATGGAATCGCATCTCGACGGCTGGGAGTTTGCCGTCGAGGCGTGGGTGCACAACGGGAAGATCCGGTTTCTCAATATTTCCGAGTACGTCACCCTCGGCTATTCGGTATTCGTACCGGCGTCGCCGGAATTGGAACGCTACCGGCCGCAGATCACCGCTCAGATCGAGAAGTTGATCAAGACGTTCGACATCGATTTCGGCTTCGTCCACCCCGAGTACTTTGTGACCAGCGACGGAGAGATGTACTTCGGTGAGGTCGCCTACCGGCCGCCGGGTTTCAAGGTCTTCGAACTGTTGGAGCGCGTCTACGGATTCAACGGCTACCAGGCGCTGGTGCTGGCCTTCGACCCGAAGACCACCGAGGAGGAACTGCAGGAGTTCTTCCCGCGCGAGGTCATCGACGCCAAAGGGCACGCGGGCTGTTTCGGGGTGTATCCGCGCCGCCGGGTGGTCAGCACCCTTGCCATCCCGGAGGAGACCGAGGACCACCAATACTTCGAATCGCACGAACTCACCGCACCGCTCGAAGAGACTGTCACCAAGCGCACCGCGTTCGGCACTCACTGGGGTCTGGTCTACTTCTTCGGTGAGGATCCGTATGAGATGCGGCAGTTGCTCAAGCGGCAAGAAGAGCTTGACTTCTACCTCTGAGGCGGCACGCACGTGAGGAACCCGTTGAGTTGACTGGGAATTCACCGGAGGGCCAGACAATCGGTGACCTAGCGACCCTGGAAAGTCGTCTGAGCAGGCTCGACGACGCGACCAGGGCGTTGGCGGAGGCTGGAACGCTCGGCAAGGCGGACCGGCTGCGCCGTGTTCTGGACGGGCTGCGGCTGGTGTTGCTGCAGCCGGGTGGCTGTGCGGCGGTACGGGCTCGCAGTGCGGCGCTGGAAGAGGCCGGGCTGTTCCTGGGCACGGACTGGGCGTCGCCGCGCACCCTGCTGCCGGTGCTGACCACCGGTTCGTTGCGCAGTGCGAATCCTGACACCGTGGTGCTGGAGGCGGTCAACGAACTGCGTCTGCTCGCGGTGGCCAACGGCGAGTACAGCCATCCGCTGATCACCGCGGAGCAGGCGCGGCACCATCTGGCGCAGGTGCTGGCGATCAACCTGTCGCTGTTGTTGGCCCCGCCGACCGAGGCGGAGCGCGAACTGCAGGGCCGGATGGCGCGGCTGACCCGCGACCTGTTCGGGTACCTGGTCGAGGAGATCGGTTACGAAGGCGTTCTGGACCGGCTGGTCGAGGAGATCTGGCGGATTCTGCGTCAGCGGCCCATCCAGGTCGACCAGATCAAGGCGATGATCACCCAGATCTCGATCGTGCGCAGTGATCCCAGCATCGATCTGGGCAGCGGTGCGGTGGGCACCGATCGGTTGATCACCAGCCTGTACGGCACCACCGACGGCTGTCGGGAAGATCCCGGGGTCCAGGTCTATCTCAGCCGGCTGGAATCGATGGACGAGCCGACCCTGCAGTACGAGGCGGCCGGCTTCGCGCGGTCGATGCATGACACCGGGCTGGTGTCGCCGTATCACGCGGTGCTGCTGCGTTTCCTGCTGGAAAAGAGCGACTATCTGCTCGGCGAGGCGCTGGGGCTGTCCAGCACCGGCCGGGACAGCCTGCTCTGCTTCCACGATCTGGTGCACAGCCTGATCTCGGGGGCGGTGCACGTCGAGACGGCCCAGTGCATCTACGGGCTGGCGCTGCTGCTGGAGCGGGGCATCCTCTACCAGCCGCCGGTGGCGCCGTCGCTGTGGCGTCAATTGGCGCTGCCGGTCTCCAAGGCGTCCCGGGAGCGGCTCACCCAGGTGTTCGGACCGGCGCAGGATCCGCACACCTGGCTGCTGGCGGGGACGCTGTCGATGCTCGGGCTGCCGCTCGGGGTGGGGCAGGGTGACAACCCGACCTGCCAAGCCGCGCGCGCACTGTCGATGTGGTCCTACAACGATCCCGACTACCTGCTGCAGACGATCGCCTGGGCGGCGCGCGACGACGAGATCGTCATGCACTTCGAGGGGCAGCCGATCTCGTCGAAGGACAGCGGGGACGGGGTGGCCGCCCACCTTCCCGTCGACCTCGATCCGGTCTCGTTGCTGGTGGTGCCGCATCTGGACCGCATCTACGCCGAGATGTTCCGGCGGTGCGTCGGCCGCGACGGCGACCCGCACCGGTGGGTCAATCCGGAGTTCCACGGCTGGTGGTCCGGGCGCGGCTTCCGCATCAACGTCGACGTCGCGACCGGCAATCTGGTTGAGCTCGAAGGGTTTCTGCGGCACTTCTACGCCGCCTACCACCCGTTCTACAACGGCAATCAGCCGCTGATCCACCCGCAGCCGGCCGGCATCGCCGTGACCGACAGCGCCGCCCGCTTCGTCGGCTGGCATGCGATCACCGTGCTGCGGGTGGGCCTGGACCCCGAGGGGGCCATGCGGGTGTACTTCTACAACCCGAATAACGACAGTGGGCAGGACTGGGGCGACGGTGTGGTGGTCAGCACCGCTGGGCACGGTGAACGCTTCGGCGAGGCGTCGCTGCCGTTCGAGCAGTTCGCGTCGCGGCTCTACATCTTCCACTTCGATCCGCTGGAACCGGGCGAGCAGGCCGCGGTGACCCAGACCGAATTGGACCGGGTGCTGGGCTACCTCCAGCGCAGCTGGGGCGCCGATCGTATGGTCCCCGCGGCCGCGGTCCAGGCGTGAGGCGTCAGGTTTCCAGTTCCGGCAGCACCTGTTCGGCCAGCAGACGCAGGCTCTCCCAGCCGTCGTCGAGCGGTAGGCCGCCGATCAGCGGATGCAGGGTCACCCCGGTCCGGCCGGCGCGGCACTGTGCGATCAGCTCCTTTGGCGTCAGTACCTCCACCGTGCCGGCCCGGCGTAGCTCCGCGACGGAGACCACCGGGGTTTCGTTGGGGCGCGGCACTTCCGGCACCGCCCAGGAGGCGTATTCGCGTGCCTCGTTGAGGAAGTAGTCGCCGCAGCGGGCCCAGGCCTTGTCCGGGTCGGCGCTCAGATGCGTGATGGTGTTGCCGTTTTCGGGGCTGAACACGAACCCCTGCGTGCCGTTGCGCGCGAGTTCGGCCAGATAGACCGCTTCGAGGTCGGGCATCGGCATCGGCGGCGAGAACGGCAGCCCGAACCGGGCCGCCCGCCGGGCCGCCGCGACGCTCATGCCGCCGATGAGCAGCATCGGGTGCGGCTTGGTGTACGGCTTGGGTGTCACGTCGATCAGCTGGCCGTGGAGCTCGAACGGTTCCTCGCCCCAGGCTTGCAGCAGCACGGTCAGGCATTCGTCCATCAGCCGGCCACGTCGCCGGAAATCCTTGCCGACGGCCTGGTATTCGGTTGGGCGGTATCCGATTCCGGCCACGAAGCTGACTCGTCCGGCGGATAGCTGATCCAGCACGGCGATGTCCTCGGCCAGCCGGATCGGATCGTAGAGCGGCACCAGCAGCGCGCCCACGCTGATGCGGATGGTCGTGGTGCATCCGGCAACGGCAGCGGCCATCAGCAGCGGGGCCGGTAACCATCCGGTGGCCGCGAGGTGATGTTCTTCGCAACCGATCGCGGTCACCCCGTGGGCCTCGGCGTAGGACGCCATCTCGAGCGCCGTCCGGTAACGCTCGGCATGCTCGGCGCCGGGGACATTGGTCATGTTCAGGCGCAGGGCGCTCAGTAGTGGCATGGGACTGACCGGTCACCTCCTCCGGCGTTACCGTAGCGGACGACACGATCCACCGATGGAGACGGAGCGCTGATGGCCGGACCGCCCGACCCTCAGGTGCTCGCGGCGTTGCTGGCGATGCGCGACGGCGCCGAGCAGGTGCCCCCGCCGGCGGTCGGGGACGTCGCCACGCGTCGCCGCAACGCGGGCCACCTGTTCAACCAGGTGTTGGCGTCTCGGCCACCGGTCACCGGCGTTGAGGTCCAAGAGTTCTCGCTGACTTACGAGGGCGGCACGCTCGGACTGCGATGGTATCGGTGCTCGGGCGTTGAGCAGCCGGGAAGTGCGGCACTGTATCTGCACGGCGGCGGGATGATCCTGGACTGGGCACGCCTGGGTGCGCTCTACGACGCGGCGGTGCGCGGCTACGTCGCAGCGTCCGGGGTGCCGATGCTGGTCGTCGACTACCGGGTCGCCCCGGAGTTTCCGCATCCGGTTCCGCTTCAGGACTGCTATGCGGCGCTGTGCTGGCTGGCCGGTCATGCCGCCGAGTTGGGCGTCGACGCCGCCCGGCTGGCCGTGATGGGCGACAGCGCCGGTGGGGGGCTGGCCGCCGGTGTGTGCCTGCTGGCCCGGGACCGAGGCGGCCCGGCGATCGCGGCTCAGCTGTTGATCTACCCGATGCTCGACGACCGGACGTGTGATGGCGCCGACGCTGCGAGCACCCTGCTCACCTGGAGCCATGACGACAACGTCACCGGCTGGGGTGCGCTGCTGGCCGGTGCGGCCGCCGACGGCTATGCCGCGCCGGCCCGCGCCGATGACCTGACCGGTCTGCCGCCGGCCTATCTCGACGTCGGCGGGCTGGACATCTTCGCCGAAGAAGACGTTATTTTCGCGCACCGGCTGCTGGCCGCCGGCGTCCCCGTCGAGCTGCACCTGTACCCCGGCTGCCCGCACGCGTTCGATCTGCTGGCACCCGATACCGATGTGTCGCAACGGGTTATCGCGGACCGGGTGCGGTATCTGGCGGCACTGTAGACGCCTTGCCGGGCGCGCCGAAAAGGGTTCGCAGGGCTGCTTCGTCACCGTCGATCTCCACCAGGGCGGCAACATCATCAAGGGACAACACACCTGCCGCGAGCCCGAGAGCCACGGATGCCTCGGTGTGCAGCACGGCGTCAAGCTCGCGCCCGTCGGGCATGCCCACCTCGATGCCGGACTTGGTGGCTCGCAGCTGAACCATTCCGCCGTCCACGGCGACTCCCACGGTGGAGCGATCCGCAGGTTTGCGGCCGGCGAACAGCGCGGGGAGTGCCAGCAGCAGCCACTCGGCCCGAAACTCGTCGCCCTGCGGGCCGCGGATCATCAGCGGCGTCGACCAGCGGACCAGCGCGTAGATGGGCTCGCGCAGTTGCGCGCCCCATTCGGTGAGCGCGTAGGTGACGGCGCGGCCGTCGTCGGACAAGCGCCGTTCGAGCACACCGGCGGTCTCCAGGTCGCGGAGGCGATCGGTCAGCAGGTTCGTCGCGATCCCCGGCAGCCCGTCGCGCAACTCGCGGTAGCGGGCCGGTCCGGTAAGGAGCTGGCGGACGATCAACAGGTTCCATCGGTCGCCCACCACATCCAGGGCCCGGGCCAGTCCACAGTACTGACCGTAGTCTCGACTCATCGCCACCTACTTGCTATTATAAAGTTCACTTGATTATATCAAGTCAGTCAGGAGGGGTGGCCATGACGGTCGCGGAGAGGCCCGCCTGGGTCGACGACGAGTTGTTCCCGTTCGAGAGCCGATTCCTCGACCTCGGCGGGCACCGCGTGCATTACGTGGATGAGGGATCGGGGCCGGTGCTGCTGTTCTTGCACGGCAACCCGACCTGGTCGTTCGACTACCGTGAGGTCATCGCAGCATTACGACCAGACTTTCGTTGCGTTGCGGTGGATTACCCCGGATTCGGGCTGTCCTCGGCGGCGCCCGGATACCGGTATCTGCCCGCCGAACACGCTGCGGTGGTCGGGGCGTTCGTCGAAGCACTCGCGCTGAGCGGGGTCACGGTGGTGGCCCACGACTGGGGCGGGCCGATCGGGTTGGCCGCGGTGCAGCAACACCCGAAGGTCTTTGACCGGCTGGTACTGACCAACACCTGGGCCTGGCCGGTCGGTGCTCCGCTGGTGCAGATCATGTCCCACGTGATGGGCAGCCCGATCGGACGCCTGCTGATCCGGCAGTTCAACCTCTTCGTCAACGTCATGATCCCCGTCGGCCACCGGCTCACCAAGCCCACCGGCGAGGAGATGGCCCACTACCAGAAAGCCCTCGACAGCGCCGCACGGCGGGAGGCCTCGGCGGTGTTTCCCCGCGAGATCACCGCCAGCCGCGCCTTCCTCGCCGACATCGAATCCGGGTTGCCCGACATAGCGGCGCTCCCGGCGCTGATCATCTGGGGCGACGCCGACTTCGCCTTCGGGGACAACGAATTACGGCGGTGGGAGCAGACGCTGGCTGATCACGAGACCGTGATCGTCAAGGGTGCCGGCCACTTTGTGCCCTCCGATGCCCCCGAGCAGTTCGCCGAGGCGATCCGGCGCTGGCACGCACAGTCGGGGTCATAGTGGCCTACGACGGGCAGCTGGCGGCCCGGGTGCGGGAGATGTTCGCCGATGGTCCACCGGTCCGCGAACAAGCGATGTTCGGTGGGCTGGCGTTCCTCGTCGCCGGCAGAATCGCGGTCGCGGCCAGCGCTGAGGGCGGGCTGCTGGTGCGGGTCGGTGCCAACAGCGCCGAACAGCTTTTGCGAACCACCGCCGCGCAGCCCATGCAGATGGGCGGGCGGACCATGCGCGGCTGGGTCCACATCGATGGCGAGTACCTGCGCAGCAGGCGTCGGCTCGGCGAATGGATCGACATCGGAATCGCGGCCGCGACAAGCGCTTAGAGTCGGACGGGTCTGGACGGCCACCAGATCCGGTCGCCGATCAGGGTGAACAATGCCGGAATGACCAGGGTCCGCACCACGAAGGTGTCCAGCGGGATCCCGACCCCGACGATGATGCCCAACTGGGTCAGCACGATCAGCGGTAATACGCCGAGCACGCAGAACACCGCCGCCAGAACGATTCCCGCGCTGGTGATCACGCCGCCGGTGGCGGCGACCGCGGCCACCATTCCGGCGCGGGTGCCGTGTTCGCCGCTCTCCTCGCGGGCACGCGTCACCAGGAAGATGGTGTAGTCCACCCCGAGCGCGACCAGGAACAGGAACGCGTACAGCGGTGTGCCGTCGTCGAGCGCGGGGAAACCGAACAAGTGGATGCTGGCCCAGCCGCCCAGTCCGAGTGCGGCCATCGCACTGAGCACGGTCGCGGCGACCAGCACCGGCGGGGCCAGCGCGGCCCGCAACAGCACGTAGAGCACCACCAGGACTACCGCCAGGATCGCCGGGATCAGCACCTTGCGGTCGCGGTCTGCGGCGTCGCGGATGTCGAGGCCCTGGGCGTCGGCACCGCCCACCAGCGCACCGGGGTCCACGGTGCGGACCGAATCCCGCAGTGCGGTAACCGTGTCGAAGGCGCCGCCGGTCGAGGGCGCGGCGTCGATCACGACCGACCACCGGGTCGAGCCGGCCGGCGACGCGCCGGTGGGAACCGCCGACGTCACCCCGGGGACCGCCGTGATGGCCTCCCGCAGCTGTGCTGTGCGGGCAGTGGACCCGATGATGACCGTCGGGTCGGATGCCCCGCCCGGGAAGTGTTCGGCGAGGGTCTGGAAGCCTGTCACCGAGTCGGCGCGGACCCGGAACTGCTCGGTTTGGGAAAGGCCGATCCGGGCCCCGAACAACCCGGTCGTCAACAGCGCCAGCACCACCACCGCAATCACGCAGACCGGGAGCGGCCGGCGGCCCACCGCGTCGGCGACCCGGCGCCAGCCGGTGTTCGCCGAGCCCTCGCCGACACGGGGAATGAACGGCCAGAAGACGTTTCGTCCGCACAACGCCAGCAGCGGGGGCAGCACGAGCAGAACGAACACCGCGGCCACCACCAGCCCGCTGGCCGCGCAGATGCCCAGGCTGCGGGTGCTCGGAATACTCGCGGCGATCAGGGTCAGCAGCGCCAGCACCACCGTGGCGTTGCTGGCCACGATCGCCGGGCCGGCGGCACGGACGGCGGCGCGCAGCGCGCTGCGGTGCTCTGGGGAGCGGCGCAATTCCTCGCGGTAACGCGAGATCAGCAGCAGTGCGTAGTTGGTGCCGGCGCCGAACACCAACACGCTGGTGATCCCGGACGTCGAGCCGTCGAAGGTGGCCCCGGTCGCATTCGCGATCAGCCCGCCCACCACGGTGGCGACCCGGTCGGCGAGGGCGACGACCAGCAGTGGCAGCAGCCACAGCACCGGGGAGCGGTAGGTGACGATCAACAGCAGGGCGACCACCAGCGCGGTCACCGCCAGCAAGGTGATGTTGGCGCCGGAGAAGGCATTGGCGATGTCCGCGCCGAAGGCGGGGCCGCCGGTCAGGTGCGCGCTCAGCGGACCGGGCAGCCCGTCGCTGACCGCCTCGCGCAGCGTCTGCACCGTGTCACGAAGCTCGAATCCGGATAGCGCGGTGCTCAGCTGTGCGGTGGCGATCGCCGCTTTGCCATCGGCGGAGACCGGTGCCGGCGCCGGCGGGCCGGGTAGTGCCTGCGGCACCTGCTGCATCCGGTCGCGGGCCTGCGCGACCGCTGCCAGATCGGCCTGCGTCAACACCGAGCCGTCGTGGCGGGTGACGACCAGGATCGCGGTCGCGCGATCGCCCCCGGGGAACTCGCGCTGCGCCGCGGCGGCCGCAGCGGCCTCCGAGGACCCGGGCAGCAGCGTGGGTGAGGCGGTGGCGTCGGTGTTGTGGCCGCCCAACGCCATTAGTGCGGCGGAGGCGGCCAGGACCACCAGTGCCACCAGCCACGACCGATGGTGCGTGACTACGGCGGCGATCCGGTCCCACACCCGGGCGTTACCGGTCCGGTAGCGCGTGCTCGATGATCGGCCGGCGCGGCTGAGGTTCCCGCTCGCGACGCTTGGCGGCCAGGTAGACCTGCGCGGTCTCGTCGGCCACGGTGTGCCAGTCGAAGTCGGCGCTGAGCCGCTCCCGGGCGGCCACGGCGCGGTGTTGCGCCGCGGCCGGGTCGTCGAGCACCGCGCACACCGCCGAGGCCAGGGCCGGCACATCGCGCGGCGGACACGACATACCGGTGTCGCCGTCGATCACGGCCTCGCCCAGCCCGCCGACGTTCGATGCGACCAGCGGGGTTCCGGCCGCAGCGGCCTCCAGTGCGGCCAGCCCGAACGGCTCGTAGTGGCTGGGCAGCACGGCGGCGTCCGCGCGGTGCAACATCGCCAACAGTTCCTCATGATCCAGTCGTCCGACGAACCGGGTGGCCTTGAGT
>NZ_LZMF01000006.1:0-889 GCF_001673565.1 Mycolicibacter sinensis | reverse complement strand
TGAATCAGTACACCTCCGGATCGACCAAATCCCCCAAGGGCGTCATGGTCAGCCACGCCAACCTGATGCACAACATGGAGGTCGTGCGCCAGCGGTGGAAGGGCCACGACGGCGACGTAGCGGTGTGGTGGCTGCCGCAGCACCATGACATGGGCCTGATCGGCGGCGTCCTGGAGATGGTCTACGTCGGCGTCACGACCTACATGATGCCGCCCAACACCTTCATCAAGCGGCCGGCGAGCTGGCTGGAGATGCTGTCGCGGCACCGCGCCACGATCACCGGCGCGCCGACCTTCGCCTACGACCTGTGCGTCAAGACCACCACACCGGCCCAGCGCGCGGCACTGGACCTGTCCAACCTGACGCACGCCTGGATCGGCACCGAGCCGGTCCGCGCGACCACTCTGCAGTCCTTCGCCGAGGCGTTCGCGCCGGCCGGGTTCCGGCCCGAGGCCTTTATTCCCGCGTACGGGCTGGCCGAGGCAACCCTGGGTGTGACGGGCATGTCCGAGTCACCGGTGCCGGTGGTCCGGCACATCGACCGGACCGCGCTCAGCGAGGAGCGGGTCGTCGAGGTGGCTGCCGACACCGCCGGGGCGGTGCCCCTGGTGGCCTGCGGCGCCAAGGCGGAGAGCCAGCAAGTCCTGATCGTTGACTCCGAGACCCGGTTGCGCCGCGGCCCTGAGGAAGTGGGCGAGATCTGGGTGTCCGGGCCCAGCGTCGGCGTGGGCTACTGGGGACGCCCCGAGGAGACCGAGCACGCCTTCAACGCGTACGTGGCCGACACCGGAGAGGGCCCCTACCTGCGCAGTGGCGACCTGGGGTTCTTCCGGGACGGCGAGCTGTTCGTCACCGGCCGGTGCAAGGACCTGATGACGATCCGCGGCTA
>NZ_LZMF01000005.1:0-135646 GCF_001673565.1 Mycolicibacter sinensis | reverse complement strand
GCTTGCGCTTGGCCAGCACCCGGGCCAGGTCATCGGCGACCGCGATGGCGTCGTCGGCGGCCGGCCCCGGTGCGGCTGGCCGACGAGCGGCTGAGCACGGTCAGCGCGACGCGGGCCCTGCAGGCGGCCGGAATGCGGTCAAGGCGTCAGCGCTCGGTGATCGACCAGGCGGCAGCGGTGACCATCCTGCAGAGCTGGCTCGACCAGCGCCGGGCCCCGGACCCTGTGGATCGGGCGGTGCCGACGGAGGACAACGGTGTCTGACGAACGACCCAGGTGGAAAGCCAGGCCTGTGGCGGTGGGACCCACGCGGCAGCAGCGGATGAGCCGGACCGAACGGGCTCGCGAGGACCGGCGGCGACGACAGCGCAACCGGCACCGGCGCGTGGTCGGCGGACTGGCCGTCGTGCTGATCACCATGACCGTGATCGCGGCGGTGTTCCTCGGTTCCAAGCTGTGGCACTCGCGCGGGCCGGTCGTCGACTACACCGGTGACGGCGGCCCGCAGGTGCTGATCGAGGTGCACGAGGGCGACTTCACCACCGCCATCGCCGAAACCATGCTGGGCGCCGGCGTGATCGCCAACGTCGCAAAGTTCCTCGACGCCGCGCAGAACAACACCGCCATCGCGGCGATCCAGCCCGGCTTCTATCGGTTGCGGACCGAGATCCCGGCCGCGACCGCGGTCAAGCAGCTCACCGACCCGGCCAACCGGATGGGCAAGCTGGTGATCCCCGAAGGCCGTCAACTCGACGACACCACCGACATGAAGACCAACGCGGTGACCCCGGGAGTGTTCACGCTGATCGCGGAGGCCAGCTGCCTGGAGCTCAACGGCGATCGGCACTGCCTCACGGCGGAGGACCTGCGGCGCGCCGCGGCGATGGAGACACCGCAGGCGCTGTCGGTGCCGGACTGGGCTTTGGAGCCGGTCACCAGGATGGGCCGCGACCACCGCCGCATCGAGGGGTTGATCACCGCGGGCACCTGGAACGTCGACCCGACGGCGCCGGCACCGGTGGTCTTGTCGAAGGTGATCGGCCAGAGCACCGCGGAGTTGGCCAAGTCCGGTCTGCCGGCCACCGCCGCGCAGTTGGGCATGACGCCCTACGAACTGTTGACAGTCGCGTCGCTGGTGCAACGCGAAGCCTTGCCGCACGACTTCGCCAAGGTGGCCAGGGTTATCGACAACCGGCTGGGCGAGCCGCAGCGCCTGGAGTTCGACTCGACGGTCAACTACCCGCTGGACCGCCAGGAGGTGGCCACCACCGACGCCGACCGGGCCAAGGTGACGCCGTGGAACACCTACGCCTCCGAAGGGCTGCCGGCCACCCCGATCTGTTCGCCGGGAATGGAGGCCCTGCAGGCCGCCGAGCATCCCGAGCCGGGCGACTGGCTGTACTTCGTGACGATCGACAAGGACGGCACCACCTTGTTCACCCACAACTATCAGCAGCACCTGACCAACATCGAGATGGCTCTGGGCAACGGTGTCCTGGACAGCTCCCGCTGAGCCGGGGCCACGCAAGGCGGCCGTTCTCGGGTCGCCGATCGCGCACTCCCGCTCACCCCAACTGCATCTGGCGGCCTACCGGGCGCTGGGCTTGCAGGGATGGACCTATGACCGCATCGAGTGCGACGCCGAGCGGCTGCCGGCGCTGGTAGCCGGATTTGGGCCGGAATGGGTCGGCGTGTCGGTGACCATGCCGGGCAAATTCGCCGCACTGGCGTTCGCCGACGAACGCACCCCGCGCGCCGAGCGGATCGGCTCGGCCAACACCCTGGTGCGCACCGAGTCCGGCTGGCTGGCCGACAACACCGACGTCGACGGGGTCAGCGGAGCGCTGGGATCGGCCGGTGACATCTCGGGGGGAGAGGCGGTCGTGCTCGGGTCCGGCGGCACCGCCCCGGCCGCGGTGGTGGCGTTGGCCGAACTCGGGGTCAGCCGCATCACGGTGGCGGCGCGTAACCCCGACAACGCCGCCCGGGTGGTGGCCCTGGCGACCGATGTCGGTGTGCCGGCCCGCCATTGCACACTCGACGAGGCCGGACTGAGCAACGCGGCCGCAGCCGCGTCGGTGATGGTCAGCACCCTTCCGGCCGACGTCGCTGCCGCCTTCGCGCCGGTGCTGGCCGGGGTGCCGGTGCTGCTGGACGCGATCTACGACCCATGGCCGACTCCGCTGGCGGCCGCGGTCACAGCGGCGGGCGGCACGGTGATCAGCGGCCTGCAGATGCTGTTGCACCAGGCATTCACCCAGGTCGAGCTCTTCACCGGCCGGCCCGCACCCTGTGCGGCGATGACTTGCGCGATCGCCGGCCCGGCCTGAGCATGACGCCATGCTGGCGGTGCTGGTGGCGGCGTGGCTGACGCTGCTGAGTGGCTATGACCTCCGGCAGCGCCGGTTGCCGAACTGGCTGACCCTGCCCGCGGCGGTGGTAGTGCCCGCGGTGGCGGCCGGGTCCGGCCGGGGAGCCGCGGCACTGGCCGGGGCGGCGGCGCTGACCGCGGTCTATTTGGCGGTGCACCTGATCGCACCGGCCGGACTGGGCGCCGGCGATGTCAAACTCGCCGCCGGACTCGGTGCATTGACCGGTTCTTTCGGCGCCGACGTGTGGTTGCTGGCGGCACTGTTCGCGCCGCTGCTGACCGGGGTGTGGGGTCTGATCGCCGGGTTGGCCCGCCGGGGGCCGACGGTTCCGCACGGACCATCGATGTGCCTGGCCAGCGCGGTGGCGGCGGGTCTGGGAATGTTCTGAGGACGCCGTCTCAGCGCGATTGTGGAGGTCACTGACGGCGCTGGGATAAGCGAACGCAAATTAACGCCGTAGTTAACCTTGACAGGAAACGTTTGCTACTCAGCCCATTATTAGCTAATATCAGCAGTATTGACTCTGCTGACGGGGGTTAACCAGAGGGGGTGACCGTGAAGCGAGCTGTAATTGGGGGCGTGGCCGCTGCTGCGGTCGTCGTGGGCGGCGCCGTGCTGGCCACCAACATGGCTTCGCCGTCCCTGCCTGACGTGCAGGTTCCGGCGGTTGCGCTGTCCAGCGCCGAGGGAACCGACGCCACCGTGCAGTGGCTGGACCTGTTCGCGCAGACCTCGGCCGGCAACGTCGATGCGTTCGGCGGGTACCTGCTGGACCCGAGTACGGCCGTCCCGCCCGGCGAAGCTCCGCTGGTGCTGATCGACCCGCAGACCTCGGCCGAGGACTTCGACCGCATCCTGGACGGCGTCGTCGGCAATGCGGACAGCCAGCTCAATGCGGTGACCAACGGTCGTGACGCCGTCACCTATTTGATCCTCAAGAACGGCTCCTGACCCCACTCGGGGTGGCGAGCCGGTGTGATTCCGGCGTTTCTCGCGATACTGAGCCGTCTGCGTGCGCACGCGTAACCTCCGCCGAGCCCGGGCGGCCAAGACCGGCATGGGAAGATGGGACACGTGTTGCGTTGGATAACCGCCGGGGAATCACACGGTCGCGCGCTGGTCGCCGTGGTCGAGGGCATGGTCGCGGGAGTGACCGTCACCTCGGCTGACATCGCGGCCCAACTCGCCCGTCGTCGCCTCGGCTACGGCCGCGGCGCCCGGATGAAATTCGAGGCCGACGCGGTCACCGTTTTGTCCGGGGTGCGCCACGGCGTCACCCTGGGGGGCCCGATCGCGGTCGAGATCGGCAACACCGAGTGGCCCAAGTGGGAGACGGTGATGTCCACCGATCCGGTGGATCCCGACGTGCTCGACGCCGAAGGCGGGGCCCGCAACGCGCCGCTGACCCGGCCACGGCCCGGCCACGCCGACTACGCGGGCATGCTCAAATACGGCTTCGACGACGCCCGCCCGGTGCTGGAACGGGCCAGCGCGCGCGAGACCGCCGCGCGGGTCACCGCGGGCACCATCGCGCGGGCGTTTCTGCAGCAGGCCCTGGGCGTTCAGGTGATCTCTCACGTGATCTCGATCGGCGCTTCCGACGCCTACGACGGTCCGGTGCCCGCACCCGAAGACCTGGCCGCGATCGACGACAGCCCGGTGCGCGCCTACGACGCGAAGGCCCAGGAATCCATGATCGCCGAGATCGAGGCCGCCAAGGCAGACGGCGACACCCTGGGCGGCGTAGTGGAAGTCGTCGTCTCGGGCCTGCCGATCGGGCTGGGGTCCTTCATCAGCGGCGACGACCGCCTCGACAGTCAACTGGCCGCGGCGATCATGGGCATCCAGGCGATCAAGGGGGTCGAGATCGGCGACGGTTTCACCACCGCCCGTCGGCGCGGCAGCGCCGCCCACGACGAGATGTACCCCGGTCCCGACGGTGTGGTGCGCTCCACCAACCGGGCCGGCGGGCTGGAGGGCGGCATGACCAACGGCCAGCCGCTGCGGGTGCGCGCGGCGATGAAGCCGATCTCCACCGTCCCGCGGGCACTGGCGACCGTCGACATGGCCACCGGCGATGAAGCGGTCGCGATCCATCAGCGCTCCGACGTGTGCGCCGTCCCGGCCGCCGGAGTGGTGGCCGAGGCCATGGTGGCGCTGGTGTTGGCCCGCGCCGCGCTGGCCAAGTTCGGCGGGGACTCGCTGGCCGAGACCCGCCGCAACATCGAGGCGTACCGGCGCTCGGTGACCGAGCGCGGGCCGGTGGGCGACCAGGCCCGGGCATCGGGGTAGACCGTGGCTCCCAGAGCGGTTCTGGTGGGGTTGCCCGGGGCGGGCAAGTCCACCATCGGACGGCGGCTGGCCAAGGCGCTCGACGTCGAGATGCTCGACACCGACGCCGCCATCGAGGCCCGCACCGGACGCAGCATCGCCGACATCTTCGCGACCGATGGTGAGGCCGAGTTCCGTCGCATCGAGGAGGACGTGGTGCGCGCGGCGCTGGCTGAGCACGACGGAGTGCTGTCCTTGGGCGGGGGAGCGGTCACCAGCGCTGGAGTCCGCGAAGCGTTGGCCGGCCACACCGTGGTGTTCCTCGAGATCAGCGCCGCCGAAGGGGTACGGCGCACCGGCGGCAGCACCGTGCGGCCGCTGCTGGCCGGGCCGGGCCGGGCCGAGAAGTTCCGCGAGTTGATGGCCCAGCGGGTGCCGCTCTACCGGCGCCTGGCGACGATCCGGGTCAACACCAACCGGCGCAACCCCGGAGCGGTGGTCCGCTATATCGTGTCCAGGCTGGAGGCCGGCGTCCCGAACCGCAAGGCCCCCGCGGCAACTGGGGCTCAAGCGCCGCCGGCACCGGCCGGCTCACCGCCGACCCCCGCCACGCTGGCCGCACGACAGACCGGAGGACGTAAGTGACCGAGATTCCCGAGCCGATCACCGTGACGGTGGCCACCGATCCGCCGTACCCGGTGGTGATCGGCAAAGGCCTGCTCGGAGATCTCGCCGATCAGCTCGCCGGGCGCAACAAGGTCGCGATCCTGCACCAGCCGACGTTGGAGGCGACCGCGGAGGCGATCCGAAGCTACTTGGCGGACAAGGGAATCGAGGCGCACCGCATCGAAATCCCCGATGCCGAGGACGGCAAGTCGCTGCAGGTGCTGGGCTTCATCTGGGATGTGCTGGGCCGTATCGGGCTGGACCGCAGAGACGCCCTGGTCAGTCTCGGCGGGGGCGCGGCGACCGACGTGGCCGGCTTCGCGGCGGCCACCTGGCTGCGTGGCATCTCGATTGTGCATGTGCCGACCACCCTGCTGGCCATGGTCGACGCCGCGGTCGGCGGCAAGACCGGCATCAACACCGAGGCGGGCAAGAACCTCGTCGGCGCGTTCCATCAGCCCACAGCCGTCGTGGTGGATCTGGCCACCCTGGAGACGCTGCCGCAGCGCGAGATCGTCGCCGGGATGCCCGAGATCGTCAAGGCCGGCTTCATCGCCGATCCGGTGATTCTGGATCTGATCGAAGCCGATCCGCAAGCCGCGATGGATCCGACCGGTGAGGTGCTGGGCGAGCTGATCCGGCGCTCGATCATCGTCAAGGCCGAAGTCGTCGCCGCCGACGAGCGGGAGTCGGGCCTGCGCGAAATCCTCAACTACGGCCACACTTTGGCGCACGCGATCGAGGCGCTGGAGCACTACCAGTGGCGGCACGGCGACGCGGTATCGGTCGGGCTGGTGTTCGCCGCCGAGCTGGCCCGTGTCACCGGACGCCTCGATGACGAAACCGCCGACCGGCACCGCTCGATCCTGCTGTCGCTGGGCCTGCCGGTCAGCTATTACGAGAGCGCCCTGCCGGCGCTGCTGGAATACATGATGGGGGACAAGAAGAACCGGGCCGGCGTGCTGCGGTTCGTGGTGCTCGACGGCCTGGCCAAGCCGGGCCGGCTGGAAGGGCCCGACCCGATGCTGCTGGCCGCCGCCTACGACGAGGTGGGCCGGCGTTTCCGATTGGAGCGACGGTGAACCGGATCAACGTCATCAACGGCCCGAACCTGGGCCGGCTGGGCTTGCGCGAGCCGGATGTCTACGGCGACACCACTTACGCGGACCTGCAGGCACTGATCGAGGCCGAGGCGGCCGCGCTGGGTGTCGACGTCGTGGTGCGCCAAAGCGACAGCGAAGCCCAACTGCTGGACTGGATTCACGCCGCCGCCGACGCCGCCGAACCGGTGATCCTCAACGCCGGTGGCCTAACCCACACCTCGGTGGCGCTGCGCGATGCCTGCGCCGAGCTCAGCGCACCGTTGATCGAATTGCACATCTCCAATGTGCATGCGCGCGAAGACTTTCGGCGCCACTCCTACCTGAGTCCGATCGCCAGCGGGGTGATCGTCGGCCTCGGGGTGCGCGGCTACCTGCTGGCGCTGCGCTACCTGGCCGAGTCGCCGGGCTGAGTCTGGCCGCCGTCGTCGGCGATCGGGGGAATCTCGGTGGTTGCCGCCTCGTTCTCGGCCGGGTACTCCTCGGTCGGGTACTCCTCGGTGGTGAAGCCGGCGGCCGGACCGGCCAGCGTCGCGTCCGCGTCGGCAGGGGCGCTGGCGGTCTCCTCGGCAGCCACCGGAGCGGCGCCCACACTGGCGAACACGTCCGTGGTGGCGGCCTCCTCCTGGGCGGCCAGGCCGTGGTGGCGCATCGGTTGCTTCTCGTAGTCCTTGTCGACGCGACGGCGTCCCAGGGTGACCGCGGCCACCGCCGGCACGAACACCAGCAGCGCGGTGAAGGCCGCGAAACTGGTCAGCTCGTTGAACAGGGTGCTGACGTAGAGCGCCTTGTCGACCAGCGCGATGATCCACGACACCAAACCGCTCAGCACACCGGCGACCAGCCCGGCACCCAGCCAGGTCATCGCGAGGTCCTCGCGCCGGTCGGGGTCGGGGTTGGCTTTGGCGTCGGCGCGGCCGTCCGAGCGGCCCCACACCATGACGGCGATCACGAACAAGATCATCAGGATCAGGCTGATCAGCCCGGCCTGCGCTTCGAAGGCGTTGATCAACACCCCCTGGATCAGGCGGATGACGACCATCAGCGCTGCGAAGACCAATCCGCGAAGAAACCACTTGCTCATGGGGGCACAGCGTAGCGAGTACCGTCACACCGCGTGACACATTCCTCCCGTCGACTGCGTCTGAGCGCTGTGATCGGTGCGGCCGATCTGGACGCGATGCTGGTCACAGACCTGGTCAACGTGCGTTATCTGTCCGGATTCACCGGTTCGGCCGGTGCCCTGCTGGTCTATGCCGACAATTGGGCCGGCGACCGGCCCGCGCTGCTGGCCACCGATGGCCGGTACCGCACCCAGGCCGCCCGGCAGGCCCCCGATCTGCCGGTCGCGATCGAGCGGGCCGGAGCGAGCCACCTGGTGGCGCAGGCCGCGGCGGCCGGGGTGCGCCGGCTGGGGTTCGAGGGACACGTCGTCACCGTAGATGGGTTCGACACGCTGTCCAACGCCGCCGACGGCACCGAGCTGGTGCGGGCCTCGGGCTTGGTGGAGGCGCTGCGGGAGGTCAAGGATGCCGGTGAGGTCGCGCTACTGCGGCTGGCCTGCGAGGCCGCTGACGCCGCACTGAGCGTCCTGGTGGACCGCGGCGGGATACGGCCGGGCCGCACCGAAAAGGAGGTCGCCCGCGAACTGGAAGCCCTGATGCTCGACCACGGCGCCGACGCCGCCTCCTTCGAGACCATCGTGGCCGCCGGCCCCAACTCGGCGATCCCGCATCACCGGCCGACCGACGCCGTGCTGGCCGCCGGCGACTTCGTCAAGATCGACTTCGGGGCGCTGGTGGCCGGCTACCACTCCGACATGACCCGCACCTTCGTGCTGGGCCCGCCGGCCGACTGGCAGGCCGAGATCTACCAAGTGGTGGCGGCGGCGCAGCGGGCCGGGCGCGAGGCGCTGCAGCCGGGTGCCGGGCTGCGCGACGTCGACGCCGCCGCGCGCGAGGTGATCGCCGGCGCCGGCTACGCCGAGACTTTCAGCCACGGCCTCGGCCACGGGGTGGGTTTGCGGATTCACGAAGCGCCGGGAATCAACGCGGCGGCCGACGGTACACTGCTTGCCGGTGCTGTGGTGACCGTGGAGCCCGGCGTCTATCTGGCCGATCGTGGCGGCGTTCGCATCGAGGACACGCTCGTGGTCGCTGATGCTCCCGCACAGGCCCCGGAATTGCTGACTCGGTTCCCCAAGGAACTGACCATTCTCTAGGAGACGTAGTAAACGTGGCTTCAACTGCTGACTTCAAGAACGGACTGGTGCTGGTGATCGACGGCCAACTGTGGCAGATCACCGAGTTCCAGCACGTCAAGCCGGGCAAAGGTCCGGCCTTCGTGCGCACCAAGCTCAAGAACGTGGTGTCGGGCAAGGTCGTGGACAAGACCTATAACGCCGGCGTGAAGGTGGAGACCGCCACCGTGGACCGGCGCGACGCCACCTACCTGTACCGCGACGGCGCGGACTTCGTGTTCATGGACAGCGAAGACTACGAGCAGCACCCGCTGCCCGAGTCGCTGGTCGGCGACGCGGCGAACTACCTGCTGGAGAGCATGCTGGTGCAGATCGCCTTCCACAACGGGGTGCCGCTGTATCTGGAAATGCCGGTCAGCGTCGAACTCGTGGTCGCGAGCACCGAGCCCGGCCTGCAGGGCGACCGGTCCAGTGCGGGCACCAAGCCGGCCACCATGGAGACCGGTGCCCAGATCAACGTGCCGTTGTTCATCAACACCGGAGACAAGCTGAAGGTCGACACCCGCGACGGCAGCTATCTGGGACGGGTCAACTCCTGACCATGCCCGATGGCAAGCCGGTCAAGGGACGGCATCAGGCACGCAAGCGCGCGGTCGATTTGCTGTTCGAGTCCGAGGCTCGGGGGCTGACCCCGGCCGAGGGCGCGGCGATGCGGGCCGAGCTGGCCAGCCAGCAGCCCGACGTGGCGCCGCTGCACCCGTACACGGTGACGGTGGCCACCGGTGTCGCCGCCCACAGCGCCCATATCGACGACCTGATCACCTCGCATCTGCAGGGCTGGAAGCTGGAGCGACTGCCGGCCGTGGACCGGGCGATCCTGCGGGTGGCGATCTGGGAGCTACTGCATGCCGAGGACGTACCCGAGCCGGTCGCCGTCGACGAGGCGGTGAAACTGGCCAAGGAGCTGTCCACCGATGACTCGCCCGGCTTCGTCAACGGTGTGCTGGGCCAGGTGATGCTGGTGACGCCCCAGCTGCGGGCGGCATCGCAGGCGGTTCGCCAGGCGACTCAGCAGCCCGATACCGAGGAGTAGCCGGCGTCAGTGCCGGGGCGGGCAACTGCCCTGTGGGCCGCGCGCAACGCAGCGCGCGAGCTCGCCGCCCCGGTCATGCAGGCACCAGAGGAAAAAGGCGTCACCGATTTGGTTGACGCCCTCGAACGGGCTCGCCTTGGCTTCGCCGTCGTCGATGACCACCGATCCGTCCTGCACGGCCGCCGGGCAATCCGCGGCGCTTAGGCGTTCGCAGGCCTCCTCGGCCGTCTGTGCGCCGGCCACCGCGGCGGTATAGGTGTCGAGTTTGCCGATCTGGCCCACCGGTCCGACGCTACCCACGGCGGTGCCGCGTCGACACGGCAATTGGTTCCCGGATCGAAGGGCCTTCGGCCCTTGCCGGACCATGCGAAAGCGCCCCGCCCGCAAGCGTCTCGGGCCACACTGGCCTTATGGGCCTTACGAGCTCGGACAGCGACGGGCAGCGCCGGAGGTTGCGGGTCTCAGCGTTGGCGGCGGTGGCCAACCCGTCGTATTCGCGGGTGGACACCTGGAATCTGCTCGACGACGCCTGCCGCCAACTGGCCGAGGCCAACCGGTCCGGACTGGACACCACCCACCATGCCGCGCGGGCCAAGCGCCTGCTGGACCGGCTCGGCGCCTACGAGCGGTACTGGCTGTTCCCCGGCGCCGCCACCCTGGCAGTCCTGCGCGGATACCTCGAGTCGATGGCGACGGTATCGCTTTCCGAACAGGTGTCGCTGGTGGTGCGGCTGCTGTCGGACTACGGCGACCGGGCGGCGCTGTTCGACCTCGGCGCACCGCTGGCCGATCAGGAGCTGGTGGCCCAAGCCCGCCAGCAGCAGTTCTACACCGTGCTGCTGGCCGACGACTCGCCGTCGGGCGCCCCCGAGAGCCTCGCGGAAAACCTGCGCGCACTGCGCCGCCCCGACGACGAAGTGCAGATCGAACTGCTGGTGGTGTCCAGCGTCGAAGACGCCGTCACCGCAGTCGCGCTCAACGGCGAGATCCAGGCGGCGATCGTGCGGCACGATCTGCCGCTGCGGTCGCGCGACCGGGTGCCGCTGATGAACACGCTGCTGGGCGCCAACGACGACGCGGGGACCATCGACTGCGGCCGCGATGCCATCGAATGCGGGGAGTGGATGCGCCTGCTGCGGCCGCACATCGACCTCTACCTGCTCACCGACGAGTCGATCGCCGCCGACGCCGAGGACGAGCCCGACGTCTACGACCGCACCTTCTACCGGCTCAACGACGCCACCGACCTCAACAGCAGCGTGCTCGCCGGAATCCGCAAGCGTTATGCCACACCGTTTTTCGATGCGCTGCGGGCTTATGCCGCCGAGCCGGTCGGCCAATTCCATGCGCTTCCGGTGGCGCGCGGCGCCAGCATCTTCAACTCGCGCTCACTGCAGGACATGGGAGAGTTCTACGGCCGCAACATCTTCATGGCCGAGACCTCGTCGACGTCCGGTGGGCTGGACTCGCTGCTCGACCCGCACGGCACCATCCGGGTCGCGATGGACAAGGCCGCGCTGACCTGGAACGCCGACCATACCTACTTCGTCACCAACGGAACCTCGACGGCCAACAAGATCGTCGTGCAGGCGTTGACCCGCCCGGGTGACATCGTGCTGATCGACCGGAACTGCCACAAATCGCATCATTACGGCCTGGTGCTGGCCGGGGCGTATCCGATGTACCTGGATGCCTACCCGCTGGCGCCGTTCGCGATCTACGGGGCGGTGTCACTGCGCACCATCAAACGCGCACTGCTGGATCTGGAGGCCGCCGGGCAGCTGCACCGGGTCCGGATGCTGTTGCTGACCAACTGCACCTTCGACGGCGTCGTCTACAACCCGCAGCGGGTGATGGAGGAGATCCTGGCGATCAAGCCGGACATCTGCTTTTTGTGGGATGAGGCGTGGTACGCGTTTGCCACGGCGGTGCCCTGGGCACGGCAGCGCACCGCGATGGTGGCCGCCGAACGCCTCGAGATCATGCTCTCCTCGGCTCGCTACGCCCAGGAGTATCAGGAGTGGCGCGCCAGCATGGCCGGCATCGACCGGGACCAGTGGAGCGAGCATCGGCTGCTGCCGGACCCCTCGGCGCGGGTCCGGGTCTATGCGACCCACTCCACCCACAAGTCGCTGTCCGCGCTGCGCCAGGCGTCGATGATCCACGTGCGCGACCAGGACTTCAACGCGCTGGCCCGCGAATCGTTCACCGAGGCGTTTTTGACCCACACCTCCACCTCGCCGAATCAGCAGCTGCTGGCGTCGCTGGACCTGGCCCGCCGGCAGGTCGACATCGAGGGCTTCCACATGGTGCGCCGGGTCTACGACATGGCGTTGGTGTTTCGCCACCGGGTCCGCAAGGACCGGTTGATCAGCAAGTGGTTTCGCATCCTCGACGAGGACGATCTGGTGCCCGACCGGTTCCGGGCATCCACGGTCAGCTCCTACCGGCAGGTCCGCCAGGGTGCGCTGGCGGAGTGGAACGAGGCGTGGCGTTCCGACGAATTCGTGCTCGACCCGACCCGGGTCACCTTGTTCGTCGGCAAGACCGGCATGAACGGCTACGACTTCCGCGAGAAGATCCTCATGAACAGATTCGGAATTCAGATCAACAAGACCTCGATCAACTCGGTGCTGCTGATCTTCACCATCGGCGTCACCTGGTCCAGCGTGCACTACCTGCTCGACGCCCTGCGCCGGGTCTCTACCGACTTGGACCGCGTCTGGAACGCGGCCAGCACCGACGATCGTGCGCTGCAGCAGCGCCGAATCGTCGAGATCACCCAAGATCTGCCGCCGCTGCCCGACTTCAGCGAGTTCGATCACGCGTTTCGACCCGACAGCGCAAGCCCATTCGGGGATATGCGGTCGGCGTTCTACGGCGGCTACGAGGAGTCCGACCGCGAGCATGTGCTGCTCGGCGATGCCGGGCGCCGGGTCGCCGATGGCAAGGCTCTGGTGTCGACCACCTTCGTGGTGCCGTACCCGCCCGGCTTCCCGGTGTTGGTGCCCGGACAGGTGATCTCCAAGGACATCCTGTACTTCCTGGCCGAACTCGACGTCAAGGAGATTCACGGCTACAACCCCGAGCTGGGGCTGGCCGTGTTCACCCCGGAGGCGCTGGCGCGGTACGCGCACGCCCCCGGCAGCGGTTCGCCTCACCACGATTGTTAACCGGCCCACCGGCGACGCTGCGGCGCAATGCGGATACGGTGACCGGTTTCCGCTGGCAGTCGGGTGTTGCCTGGTGGCGTAATGAATCAGCCCGCTGATCAGCAGGATTCGCTGTGCTGCCGTGACCGGCGCGGCGCCCTTAGCGTGTCTGCATGGCCGAAGCCCGACTCGCAGCACAGCCGATCCGCCGTGCGGACCGGGCGCGGCAGGTCGCCGACGTCCTGCGCCACCAGATCCACGGCGGTGCCTACGACGACGGCCTGCCCGGGGAACCGGAGCTGGCCGCCGAATTCGCCGTCTCCCGCAACATCATTCGTGAGGCACTGGCCGTCCTGAAGGCCGAAGGGCTGATTCGCCGGGGGCCCAGAACCGGCACTCGCGTGGCGCAGCACAAATTGGATCACGACCTGGACGCACTGCTTGGCCTGCAGGAGACCTTCAACGGTCAAGAGGTGCGCAACGAAGTGCGGGTGGCCGCCACGGTGTCGGCCCCGCCGTCAGTGGCCCGGCGGCTTTTGCTCGACCCCGGCGCGCAGGTGGTGTTCATCGAACGGCTGCGTTACCTCGATGACGTGCCGCTGAGCCTGGATCAGACCTATCTGGCACCCGATATCGGCGCCGCCGTGCTGGCCCACCCGCTGGAGACCAACGATGTCTTCCCGCTGCTCGAGCGGATCAGCGGCCAGCATCTCGGGGCCGCCGGCCTGGCCCTGGAGGCGATTCCGGCGGACCCGCACTCGGCGGCACTGCTGCAGATTCCCGGCGGCGCGGCGCTGCTGATGCTGGAGCGCCTGACCAGCCTGGCCGACGGCAGGCCCGTCGACCTCGAATATATCCGGATGCGCGGTGACCGGGTCACCATGCGCGGCAACCTGACAAGGAGCACTCCATGACGCTGATCAACGGCCGGTCCGACGTTCCGGTGACCATCGACGAGTCCCTGTGCATCGAGGGCTGCACGCTGTGCGTCGACATCTGCCCGCTGGATTCGTTGGCGATCAACCCGGACAACGGCAAGGCCTTCATGCACGTCGACGAGTGCTGGTACTGCGGACCGTGCGCCGCCCGGTGCCCTACCGGTGCGGTCACCGTCAATATGCCCTACCTCCTCCGCTGAATGCATTGACCACCAAGGTGTTACATGAAGAGAACCGTGATCGCACTGGCTTTCACCGCCGTCATCGCGGCTGGCTGCTCGCTGGACTCCACCGCCCCGGGTGATTCCGTCGACGTGGTGGTGGGCTACCAGTCCAAGACCATCAACACCGCGACCGCCGGAACCCTGCTGCGCGCCCGCGGCTACCTGGAGCACCGGCTCGCCGACATCACCGCGCGCACCGGCACCAAATACCGGGTGGAATGGCAGGACTACGACACCGGGGCACCGATCACCGCGCAGATGCTCGCCGAGAAGATCGACATCGGCTCGATGGGCGACTACCCGATGCTCGTCAACGGGGTCAGGACCCAGACCAATGCCCAGGCCCGCACCCAGCTGGTCTCGGTGACCGGCTACCACCCCGCCGGCGCGCTGAACATGGTGGTGGTGGCACCGGATTCACCGGCCGACACCCTGACCGACCTGGCCGGGGCCAAGGTCTCGGCCAGCGTGGGATCAGCCGGGCATGGCACCCTGCTGCGCGCCCTGGCCGGCACCGGCGCCCACGTCGAGGTGCTCAACCAGCAACCCCAGGTCGGCGCCTCGTCGCTGGAATCCGGTCAGGTGCAGGGCCTGTCCCAGTTTGTGGCCTGGCCCGGACTCCTGGTCTATCAGGGCCGGGCGAAACTTCTCTACGACGGTGCCGAGCTCAATTACCCGACCCTGCACGGGGTGGTGGTGCGTCGCGCCTACGCGCAGAACCACCCCGAAGTGCTCGCCGCGTTTTTGCAGGCTCAGCTGGACGCCACCGAATTCCTCAACCGTAAACCGCTGGAGGCGGCCCGTATCGTCGCCGCGGACAGCGGGCTGCCGCAAGAGGTCGTCTACCTCTACAACGGGCCGGGCGGAACATCGTTCGACACCACCCTCAAGCCGGCACTGGTGGAGGCGTTGAAGAACGACGTGCCCTACCTGAAGTCGATCGGCGACTTCGCCGACCTCGACGTGGACGGCTTCGTCTCCGACGAGCCGCTGCGTGCGGCGTTCGCCGAGCGAAAAGTCGACTACGACAAGGCGGTCGCCGCCCTCGACATACCCCCGACGACCGGTGGCGAGCTCTGGCTGCAGGGATCGGACACCACTGTGACGGTTGCCGATCCGACCGCGCTACTCGAGGCAGCGCGCGCCGCGAACGCCCGCGGCGACCACGTCCGGGCGGCCTACGTCCACGATGCCGAGCTGGGCACCCGCTGGTTCGCCGACAAGTCCGCATGGGTCCGCGATGGTGGGCGCTACCTCCCTTTCGACACCACCGCGGGCGCGCAACGCTACCTCGCTGCGCACCCCGGCGCCGTCGTGCTGGACTACCAGCAGGCCCTGGCGGGCGCGGCATGACCGCGGTCATCGCCGGTGCCCCCGCGGCGACGGTCCCGGCCGGCGCGGCACCACACCGGCCGCGCTCGGCCCGGCGGTCCTGGCTGCTGCGGCTGACCTCGGTGGCGGCCGCAATCGGCTTGTGGCAGTTGCTGACCGCCGCCGACGTGCGGTGGTGGCTTCGATTCGACACCCTGCCCACCGTCGACGAGGTCTTCACGACTCTGGTTCGCCGGCTGAGCACGAACGTGTACTGGCTGGACCTGGCGCAATCGCTGATCCGGATCCTCACCGGCTTCGGGCTGGCCGCGGCGGCCGGGGTGGCCACTGGCATCCTGCTGGGGCGATCCCGGGTGGCGGCCGACGTGGTCGGACCGCTCACCGAACTGGTCCGGCCCATCCCGGCGATCGCCGTCGTCCCGGTGGCGATCCTGCTGTTCCCGGCCGGCGAGCAGGGCATCGTATTCATCACCTTCCTGGCCGCCTACTTTCCGATCCTGGTCAGCACCCGGCACGCGGTGCGCGCACTGCCCACGCTGTGGGAGGACTCGGTCCGCACCCTGGGCGGCGGTCGCTGGGATGTGTTGAGCCAGGTGGTGATTCCGGGGATCCTGCCGGGCGTGTTCGGCGGCCTGTCGGTCGGGATGGGGGTGTCGTGGATCTGCGTGATCTCGGCGGAGATGATCTCCGGCCGGCTCGGCATCGGGTATCGCACCTGGCAGGCCTACACGGTGCTGGCCTATCCGGATGTGTTCGTCGGCATCATCACCATCGGAGTGCTGGGCTTCGCCACCTCGGCGGCGGTGGAAGTGGTCGGACGCCGGCTGACCCGCTGGCTGCCCCGTAGTGAGGAGAACGCACGATGACCGCCGGCATGAGCCTGACCCTGGACCGGGTCCGGCTGTCCTACACCGATTCCCCGGTCATCGACGAGCTGAGCCTGGCCGTGCGCCCCGGCGAGATCCTGGTATTGACCGGACCGTCTGGATGCGGCAAGTCCACGGTGCTGCGCGCACTGGCCGGGCTGCTGGCGCCCGAGCGCGGACAGGTGCTGGCCGACGATGCCTTGGTGAGCAGCACCTCCGGTGATCGCGGGATGGTGTTTCAGGACAACGCATTGCTGCCGTGGCGCTCGGTGCGGTCCAACATCGAGCTGGCGTTGCGGCTGCGCGGTGTGCCGCGGCATCGCCGCCGCGCTCAGGCCGAGCGCTGGATCGCCGAGCTGGGTCTGGACGGGTTCGGCGGCTACCTGCCCAAAAGCCTCTCCGGCGGGATGCGCCAACGGGTCCAGTTGGCCCGCGGGCTGGCCGGCGCGCCACGCGCGGTGATGATGGACGAGCCGTTCGGGGCGCTGGACAGCGCGACTCGGGCCGCCATGCAGGCGCTGCTGATCGCCACCTGGCGCACCCACCCGACCACGATCGTGTTCGTCACCCACGACGTCGACGAGGCGCTGGCACTGGGCGACCGGGTGGCGGTGCTGGGCCGCGCCGGGCAGCCGCTGCGGGCCCTGGTCGACGTCACCGAACCGCGCAGCGGCCGAGCCGAACCTGAGCTGCGCGCCGAACTGCTTGCCGCATTGGACTATTCATGATTCAGATACCTGATGCCGCGCGGCCGCTGCGGCTGGACTGCGATGTGCTGGTGATCGGCGGCGGCACCGCCGGCACCATGGCCGCCTTGACGGCCGCCGAGCACGGCGCGCGGGTGCTGCTGCTGGAAAAGGCTCATGTGCGCCACTCCGGTGCGTTGGCGATGGGTATGGACGGCGTCAACAACGCGGTCATCCCGGGCAAGGCCGAACCCGAAGACTACGTCGCCGAGATCACCCGCGCCAACGACGGGATCGTCAACCAGCGCACCGTGTACCAGACCGCCACCCGCGGCTTCGCCATGGTGCAACGGCTGGAACGCTACGGCGTGAAGTTCGAGAAGGACGAACACGGCGAGTACGCGGTGCGCCGCGTGCACCGCTCCGGTTCCTACGTGCTGCCGATGCCCGAAGGCAAGGACGTCAAGAAGGCGCTCTACCGAGTACTGCGGCAACGCACGATGCGCGAGAAGATCCGCATCGAGAACCGGTTGATGCCGGTACGGGTGCTCACCCACGGTGGCCGTGCGGTCGGAGCGGCCGCATTGCACACCCGCACCGGCGAATTCGTCGCGGTGGGAGCCAAGGCGGTGGTGCTGGCCACCGGGCCGTGCGGCCGGCTGGGCCTACCGGCCTCGGGCTATCTGTATGGCACCTACGAGAACCCGACCAACGCCGGCGACGGCTACTCGATGGCTTATCACGCCGGTGCCGAACTGTCCGGCATCGAATGCTTCCAGGTCAACCCGCTGATCAAGGACTACAACGGGCCGGCCTGCGCTTATGTGGCCAACCCGTTCGGCGGTTACCAGGTCAATGCGCTGGGGGAGCGCTTCGTGGACTCCGACTACTGGTCCGGGCAGATGATGGCCGAGGTCAAATCGGAGATCGACTCCGCGCGCGGTCCGATCTACCTCAAGGTGTCGCACCTGCCCGACGAGACGCTCTCGGCACTCGAGGACATCCTGCACACCACCGAGCGGCCCACCCGGGGTACTTTCCACGCCAACCGCGGCCATGACTACCGCACCCACGACGTGGAGATGCACATCTCCGAGATCGGGCTGTGCTCCGGGCATTCCGCCTCGGGAGTGTGGGTTGACGAGCACGCCCGCACCACCGTGCCCGGCCTGTACGCGGCGGGCGATCTGGCCTGCGTGCCGCACAACTACATGATCGGCGCCTTCGTGTTCGGTGACCTGGCCGGTGCGCACGCGGCGTCCACTCTGGCCGACACCGCGGCCCCGCAGGAGCTTCCCGCTGACCAGCTCGCCGAAGCGCACGAGCTGATCTACCGCCCGTTGCGCCACCCCGACGGCCCGCCGCAGCCGCAGGTCGAGTACAAGCTGCGCCGGTTCGTCAACGACTATGTGGCGCCGCCGAAGACGGCGGCGAAACTGTCGCTGGCGGTGCACACGTTCGAGCGGATGCGCGCCGAGATCGCCCAGATGGGCGCCCGCAGCCCGCATGAGTTGATGCGCGCGGTCGAGGTGTCGTTCATCCGCGACTGCGCCGAGCTGGCGGCCCGGACGTCGCTGACGCGCACCGAATCGCGCTGGGGCCTTTACCACGAGCGGGCCGATCTGCCCGGCCGCGACGACGTGCAGTGGGGGTATCACCTCAATGTGCGCAAGGGTGCCGACGGCGCCATGGAATTCCTGAAGCGTCCGGTGGCACCGTATTTCGTGGCGGTTCCCGAGTTCGACGGGCTGCCGCCGGCCGACCAGTCGGTGCACCCGGTGTCGCAGCCGCCGCTGCTGGGCGGCCAGGCGCCGTCGACCGCACAGTCACGGGTCACCTCGCCGGGCGCCTCGCACCCGCCGTCGCCGCGGATCGCGGCCGTCGTCGCCCTGGAGGAACCGACGCTGAGCGAACTCGCCGATTTCCTCGGCGATCCCGACCCCGGGGTGCGACGCACCGCGGTGGCTGCTCTGACCGAGCACACGCCGGACGGATACGAATCCGCGTTGTTCGACGCGCTCGCCGACGAGGACGCCGCGGTGCGGCGCAGCGCCGCCGGCGGGGTGCGGGAACTGGTCGAAGTGGTGGCCGACCCGGCGGTGGCCGGCGCGCAGCTGGACTCCGGTGACCCGGTGGTGCGCGCCTGCGTGGTGTATCTACTGGCCAGCCGGCGTGCAGGCGACCCGGCGCGATATCGCCTCGCGCTGGCCGATCCGGACCATCGGGTGCGCATCGAGGCGGTGCGTGCGCTGGTCTCGGTCGACGACGCGTCGGCGGTGGCCACCGCCGCCGGTGACGGCAACCGGGAGGTGCGCATCGCGGTCGCCAACGCGTGCGCGACGTTGCAGGCCGGGGCTGAGACCCTCCGTCGGCTGATCGGTGACGCGGATCCGCTGGTGCGGGCCGCAGCGCTGGCCGCTCTCGGCGAAGTGGGTTGCAGCCAAGCAGATCTCGTGGCCGTGGAACCGGCACTGGCCGAGTCGGCGTGGCAGGTGCGGGTGGGTGCAGTGCGGGCGCTGGGCGGGTCGCCCGCCGCGGTGGCGGTGCCACGCCTGAGCGTGGCTCTCGGCGACCCTCACCTCGACGTCCGCAAAGCCGCGGTGCTGGGGCTGACACGCTGGGCCGCAGCGGACGTCGCTGCCCGCGACGCGTTGAGCATTGCGGTGAAAGACAGCGACGCCGATGTGCGCGCCTACGCGCGTCGCGCACTGCAGGAAGCGGGCCTGCACACCGGCGTCTAGGTGACCGACAACCGGGAAACTCCTATACAGCCCCGGCGGGGTCAGTACCCTGACTCGGCATGGCCGAAGTGTCCGCCAATACGAGGCTGTCCGTGCAGGACTGGGTGCAGGCCGGGTTCGGCATTCTGGCCGAGGACGGGCTCAAAGCCTTGACCATCGACCGGCTCTGCCGACGCCTGCGAGTCACCAAAGGCAGTTTCTACTGGCATTTCGCCGATATGAAGACCTACCGGCAGGCGCTGGTCGACACCTGGGCCGCGGTCCGCGACGAGGACCGCGGGGACTTCGATGCGCTGTCGGCGCTGCCTCCGCGCGAACGGCTCTCGCGGATGATGACCTCGCTGGTCGGGCCGCGGCACTGGATGCTGGAACGCGCGATGCGCGAATGGGCCCGCTCGGAGGACACCGTCGCCGAGGCGGTGCGCGCGTCGGATCGCCGGGTGCTCAAGGCGGTCCGACAGGTCTTTGTCGATGAGGGCTTCGATGCCGAGGAGTCCGACATGCGCGCCAACGCCACGTTCGCCGCCGGCATCGGGTTCCTGCACCTGTCCGGATCTCGGCCCAGCCCGCGCGCCGTGGGGCGCCGCGAACAGTTCCTGGACGTCATGCTGCGGCACTGATTTCCATACCAAAAGGTATGGTAGGGTCCGGGGATGACGACGGCGCCGACCGCGGAGTTCATCGAGCGCTTGGCCGAACGCGCCGCGGAAGCCGAGGAACTGCGCCGGCTGCCGGCCGCCACCATCGAGGACTACCGGCGCTCCGGGCTGGCCGGGCTGCTGTTACCGGCCCGCTACGGCGGACAGCAGGCGGAGTTTCCGGAGATTCTCGACCCGATCCGCCGCATGGCGCACGGCTGCGCATCCAGTGCCTGGACGCTGGGGTTCTACACCCTGCACAACTGGATGCTCGCGCTCTTCGGCGAGCGGGCGCAGGACGAAGTCTTCGCCTCCGGGCCGGTGCTGTGCCCCGCGCCGTTGGCGCCGACCGGCCGCGGCACCCCCGACGGCGACGGGATTCGGCTTTCCGGGCGGTGGTCCTGGGCCACCGGGGTGGCCGATGCCGACTGGATTCTGGTCGGCGCGATCTGCGGGACCGACGACGCGCCGTACCCGGCGCTGGTGCTGCTGCCGGCATCCGATATCCGCATCGAGGACGTATGGCACACCGCGGGAATGCGGGCGACCGGTTCCAACGACGTCGTCGTCGAGGATGTCTGGGTACCGCAGCACCGGCTGGTCAAAGTCGTCGACATCTACTCCGGGACCGCGCCGGGCGCCGCCCTGCACGACGCCTCGGCCTACCGGTGGCCGATGGTCCCGGCGCTGGCACTGGTGGCCGCGATGCCCGCGCTGGGCTCGGCCGAACGGGTCGCCGACCTCTACGCTCAGCGTCTCGGGGAGCGCGTACTGGCGTATTCCGGTGCGGCGCAGAAGGATCAGCCCGCCGCGCAGATCCGCCTCGGTGACGCACGGGTGCGGTTGAGCGCGCTGCGCGGGCTGCGTGATGTCACCGTGGCCCGGCTTCAAGACGCGGTCGACCGTGGCGAACGGATCGGCCGAGCGGTCCGGGCCGAAGCGCGCGCCGCAGCCGCGCATATCGTGCACGAATCCCGCGCGGTGGTCGCCGATCTGCTCGAAGCTTCCGGGGCGAGCGTGCATTTCGTCGACAACCCGCTGCAACGGATCAAACGTGATGTCGACATCATCTGCGGTCACGTCGTCTTCGACTACGACGTGGCGCGTGAGCTGGCCGGTGCGCTGGAGGTCGGAGTGAAGGTCTCGCCGATCTCGATGATCTGATGGCGGTCATGAAAACTCTCTGGGTGGAGGCCAGTCCCAAGGAAGAACATTCGCTGTCGTCGGCGCTGGCCCGGGCGTTCCTGGACGCCGCGCCCGCCGCCGCGGTCGGCGACGTCGAACGGTTCTCGGTGTGGGCCGATGAGTTGGTGGTATTCGGGCGGGAGGCCGCTCTTGCCAAGTTCGCACCGCTCTACGGCGAACGGCGTACACCCGAGCAGAAGCAGATCTGGTCGAGGGTGCTGGCCGAGATCGAACGGGTACGGTCGTTCGACCGGCTGGTGGTGTCCTCACCGATGTGGAATTGGCATGTGCCGCATGCCTTGAAGGCGTGGATCGACGTCATCGTGCAACCGATGGCCAGCTTCACGGTCGACGAACGTGGTGTGCACGTGGGCACGTTGGGCGACGGCAAACCGGTACAACTCATCTTGACCCGCTCCAGCGCCTACGACGGCAGCCGCCACGACCTGCAGGATTTCCAGCGGCCCTACTTGGAGTACGTGTTCACCATGCTGGGCTACCGGGTCGAGACGCTGGTGTTCGAGCCGACGACGCGATGGACCGCCGAGGAGCGGGCGCAGCTGCGCGAGGCGGCCCTGGAGCGGGCACGCCTGGCGGGCCAGCAGCTCTAGGTTCGGCTCACAAGCCCAGCGCGCGGTAGGTCCGGCGCACGAACTTCGGTTGCGCGACCCGCAGTTTGGCGACCGAGGTGTTGCCCGCGACGGCCGCGGCCGACTCGGTGGACAACGTCGGTGCGTTCTGGACCAGGTACAGTAGGATCAGGTCTGCGGACGGATCGGCCTGCCACCAGGTGCCGTAGGCGCCCGGCCAGCTGAACGTCCCCGCACCGCCCGGCCCGAACAGCGGCTGCGACTTGGCCGGGTCGGTCACCACCGACAGGTTGAGCCCGAATCCGCGGCCGACCCAGAACGGGGCCCCCAAGAACGGGTGCCGTTTCTGGGCGTCGGTGAGCCGGTCGGTGCGTATCGCTTGCGCCGATTCCGCCGAGATCACCCGGGTGCCACCGAATACGCCGTCGGCCAGCAACATTCGCGCGAAGGCCAGGTAGTCATCAGCGGTGGACATCAGCCCGCCGCCGGCGTTGGGAAACGCCGGCATGGTGATCGGCATCGGCCCCATCGCGTCGTCGCGCAGCGTGTCGCCGTCGAGGCGGTACATGGTGGCGCTGCGCCCGCGCAGCTGCGGGGAGACGCAGAACCCGGTGTCGGCCATTCCCAGCGGTCCCAGGATCCGCTCGTCGAGCAGCTGCGGCAGCGGCTTGCCCTCGATCCGGGACAGCACCACGCCCAGCACATCGATGCCATGCCCGTAGGTCACCCGCTCGCCGGGCTGATCCACCAGCGGCAGCGCGGCCAGCGCCGCCAGCCAGGCCTCCGGGCCGCGTCCGAACGGCAGCCGTTGATACTCCCGCGCAATCGGGCCGGACACCGAGAAGCCGTAGCCGATACCGCAGCGGTGCGTCATCAGGTCCTCGATGGTGAGCGCTCGCCGGGCCGGAGTGGTCTTATCCAGCGGCCCGGACGGGTCGATCAGGACGCGCGGCGCGGCGAGCTCCGGCAGCCAATGGGCGACCGGGTCGCTCACGCGCAGCCGGCCCTCATCGACCAGGGCCATGGCGGCGGCGACGGTGATCGGTTTGGTCATCGAGGCGATCCGGAACACCGTGTCGCGGGTCATCGGCAGGCCGGCGCCGACATCGCGGTAGCCGATCTCATTGACCTGCAGCACCTGTCCGCGCTGCCAGACCACAGTCACCGCGCCGGCGAGCAGACCGGCGTCGCAGGCCTCCCGCAGCGACGCCTGGTTGGGGTCGAGATTCACCCGGCCCAGGCTAGCGGCGGGGAGCTGATCGCCGCTGCGCCGCCCTTGGCGTCGACGTCGTCTGGGCCTGCGCTCGAAATGCAGTGGCCCTGCTTCCGTGGTAGAAAGGCGGCGTGAAAATCTCAGGTTGGCTTAAGGAAAATGGGTCCGTGGCCGCTCGGCGGGTGGCTGCTGCGGGTGCCTCTGTCGGGGCGTTGACGGCGTTCGGAGTGGCGCCGGTAGCCCATGCCGACTTCGATGACTTCATGGCCGACCTGCTCGACCCGGCCGCGTGGGGCACGCTGTTCGATCCCGGGTACTGGAATGGACTGGACTCGGCTTCGACTCTCGACCTCGCGTCGTTGTTCGCCGGTGACGACCTGCCCGGCGCGGCGGTCGAAACTGACTTCGCCGACTGGTTCCAAGACGACTTCTATCTGCCGCTGCACGCAGCGATGCAGGAGTGGATCGACAGCCCGTTCGGCTCGCAGCTCAACGACGTCGTCAACCCGCTGTTCGCATTCGGCGGTGCCTGCGGCCTGGTCTGCAACGGTGTCGATGGCACCGAGACCGATGTCGACGGCGGCAATGGCGGCTGGATCTTCGGTGACGGCGGCACCGGGTGGAGCAGCGACGAAGCCGGTGTGGCCGGCGGCGCTGGCGGTGCCGGCGGTTGGCTGGGCAACGGTGGTGCCGGTGGTGATGGTGGGGCCGGTGCTGACGGCGGTACCGGTGGGGCTGCGAACTGGATCGGCAACGGTGGTGCCGGCGGAAACGGCGGAGCAGGACTGGATGGCCTACATGCCGGCGACGGCGGCAACGGCGGCGCCGGTGGCCGTGGCGGAATGTTGTTCAGCACCAACGGCGACGGTGGCAACGGCGGCAGTGGTGGAAACTCGGTCGGCGATGGTGGCACCGGTGGCGCCGGGGGCAACGGTGGTGCCAGCGGCCGCGCCCCGGGCATATTGTCCATCGGTGGTGCCGGTGCCAATGGCGGCAACGGTGGTGACGGCGGCAGCGCTGACGGAGTCGGCAGCACCGGCGGTGCCGGCGGGGACGGCGGCGATAGCAGTCAGGCCAGCTATTGGCTAGGTAGAGGCGCCGGCGCGGGCGGCAATGGCGGAGACGGTGGTGCTACCAGCGGTCCCGACAGTGTCGCTGGTGATGGCGGTAATGGCGGTAAGGGCGGCATTTTGGTCTTCGGCCAGGGAGACATCGATGGCGGCCCGGGTGGCAACGGTGGCAATGGCGGCTCAGCTATCGGTGACGGCAGCACCGCCGGTAATGGTGGTGACGGTGGTCGAGGCGCCCCCGGCAGCGCCCAGGGCGGTGGCCGCGATGGTGGTGTCGGTGGCGCCGGCGGCAATGGTGGCTCGGCTCAGGGCGTCGGCAGCACCGCCGGTAATGGTGGTGACGGAGGCGGAGGCGGCACCGCCAGTGCCCTGGGTAGTGGCCGCGATGGTGGTGTCGGTGGCGCCGGCGGTAATGGCGGCTCAGCTAGCGGTGTCGACAGCACCGCGGGTAAGGGTGGCGACGGTGGTATCGGCGGCGTGGGCAGCGCAGTTGGCAGCGCCCGTGACGGCGGTGCCGGTGGCAACGGCGGCGATGGCGGTGATGCCAGCGGTGCCGGCAGCGTCGCTGGGGCCGGCGGCAACGGTGGCACGGGGGGAATGAGTAGCCCGTTGGGCGGCGGCCGTGACAGCGGGGCCGGCGGCAACGGCGGCAATGGTGGTGATGGCACCGATGGCGGGGTTGCCAGCCACGGTGGCGCTGGCGGCACCGGCGGCAGCACCGGTCTGGGCAATGGCGGAAATGGCGGCAGCGGTGGTGTCGGCGGCAACGGCGGCGCCAGTGACGGGGGAGTCGGCGGCACGGGCGGCCAGGGCGGGGAAGGCAACAGCAGCGCCGGCTGGGCACGTGCCGGTGGTGGCGGCGGTGGCGGCGGCGGCGCCGGTACCGGAGGCCAGGGCGGGGACGGCGGCACCGGCGGCAATGGAGGCGTTGGGTTAGGAACTGGATCCGACACCAGCGGTGGCTACGGCGGGACGGGCGGTACCGGTGGCAGTGCAGATGGTGGTCTCGGTGGCGTCGGCGGCAATGGCGGTAACGGTGGCTCCGGCCCGTTGGGTAGCCCCGGCGGGATCGGAGGCAATGGCGGGAACGGCGGCCAGGTCGGCCCCAATGGCAACGGGGCCGGTGGCAACGGCGGCAACGGCGGCAACGGCAACCTGGACCCCGGTGGCAATGGCGGTAACGGCGGTGCCGACGGAACGCCGGGAACACCTGGGACTGATGGCGCATCCACCCCGGACCCATCCAGCTGACAGGTGACGTGAGCTACGGCGTCAGCTGAATTCAGGGAAGAACGTCGTGCGGTTCACTCGTTGGCGGCTCACCCTTGCCCTCGCACTGTTCTTCGGCGTCGCGCTGCCGGTTGTGCCTCCCGCGGCGGCGATGGTGCTCTTGGGTGGCGGAGCCGTCCTCGTCGTCGACGGCAACAACTACTGCACCTTGACCACGATCGGACGCGACCGGGCCGGTGACGTGGTGGGCTTCACCGGAGCGCAGTGCGGCGGACCCGGGGCAGCCGTCGCACTCGCGGGAACCGGCGTAACGGTGGGCACCGTGGTGGCCGTCAACGGCGACCTTCGCTACGGCGTGATCAAGTTCGACGTGCCCGACCTCATCCCGGTGTCCGACTACGCCGGCATTGCGATCAATGGCATCGGCCCAGACCCGGGCTTCGATTCGCTCGTGTGCAAGTACGGGCCCACAACCCCTGGCATCTGCGATCGCATCAGGTTCGACGGCTGGCCGCGCATGACGATGTGGGGGCAGTTTGAGGCCGGTGATGTGGGAGCGCCAGTAACTTTGGACGGTCGGTTGGTCGGCTTGGTCTACGGCGGCGCCGTCGCCCCGGGCGGCAGGTACACCCTCCCGAGAGCCCTGACCTACTTGACGAGATTCAGCGCGATCCTGGCCGACGTCAACGCCGGCGACGGACCGGGCAGCGGATTCGTCCCGATCGGAGACTGACGAAGCTCGCGGCAGGCCAGGGGCGCGGCGGGTGCTAGGCTACCCGGCAGTTCGACATCCTTTAACGATCCGTCCCGCGAGGCGGAGAAGGAGGTCCAGCGGTTTCCCATGGGCGCTGCCGGTAATTCCAGCACCGACCGAGAGTTGATGTCCTCGGCGGATGTGAGTCGCACCATTTCGCGTATCGCACACCAGATCATCGAGAAGACCGCTCTCGACGGCTCCGACGCGCCGAAAGTGGTGCTGCTGGGCATTCCGACCCGCGGAGTCACCCTGGCCGCTCGGCTGGCCGCCAAGATCAGCGAATTCTGCGGGGTCGACATCGGCCACGGCGCCCTGGACATCACCCTCTACCGCGATGACCTGATGCGCCAGCCACCGCGGCCCCTGGAAACCACCTCCATCCCGGTCGGCGGCATCGACGACGCACTGGTGATCCTGGTCGACGACGTGCTTTACGCCGGCCGGTCGGTGCGGGCTGCATTGGATGCGCTGCGCGATCAGGGCCGGCCCCGGATCGTGCAGCTGGCGGTGCTGGTCGACCGCGGCCACCGCGAACTGCCGGTGCGCGCCGACTACGTCGGCAAGAACGTGCCGACCGCGCGCGGCGAGAGCGTGCATGTGTTGCTGGCCGAACACGACGGCCGCGATCAGGTGGTGATCACCCGATGACCGCCCGGCACCTGCTGGCCGCCGGCGACCTGAGCCTTGATCAGGCCACCGCGATCCTCGACGACGCCGACCGGTTCGCCGAAGCCCTGGTCGGGCGCGAGGTCAAAAAGCTGCCCACCCTGCGCGGACGCACCGTGATCACCATGTTCTACGAGAACTCCACCCGCACCCGGGTCTCGTTCGAGGTCGCCGGCAAGTGGATGAGCGCCGACGTGATCAACGTGTCCGCATCGGGGTCCTCGGTGAACAAGGGAGAGTCGCTGCGCGACACCGCTTTCACGTTGCGCGCCGCCGGCGCCGACGCGCTGATCATCCGGCACCCGTCCTCGGGGGCGGCACACCTGCTCGCCGAATGGACCGCGGGCGCCGAGGAAACCGGCCCGGCGGTGATCAACGCCGGCGACGGCACCCACGAACACCCGACCCAGGCCCTGCTGGACGCGCTGACCCTGCGCCAGCGGCTCGGCGGCATCGAGGGCCGGCGGGTGGTGATCGTCGGCGACATCGTGCACAGCCGGGTGGCCCGCTCCAACGTGCAGCTGCTGGCCACCCTCGGCGCCGAGGTGGTGCTGGTCGCCCCGCCGACGCTGTTGCCGGTCGGGGTGGCCGACTGGCCGGTGACCGTGAGCTACGACTTCGACGCTGAGCTGCCCGCTGCCGACGCGGTGCTGATGCTGCGGGTGCAGGCCGAGCGGATGACCGGTGGCTTCTTCCCGTCCACCCGCGAATATTCGGTGCGTTACGGGCTCTCGGAGAAGCGCCGGACGATGTTGGCCGACGACGCGGTGGTGTTGCACCCCGGTCCGATGCTACGCGGCATGGAAATCGCCTCGTCGGTGGCGGACTCGTCACAATCTGCGGTGCTGCAACAAGTTTCCAACGGCGTACACGTGCGAATGGCGGTGCTGTTCCATCTGCTGGTGGGCAGCGAATCCGCGGGTTCGGTGGCGTCGTCGGGGGAGGTGGAGTTGTGAGCGTGCTGATCCGCGGGGTGCGGTGCTATGGCGAAGGTGACCCAGTCGACGTGCTGGTGCACGACGGCCAGATCGCCGAGATCGGTGACGGCCTGGCTGCACCGGCCGGCTGTGACGTCATCGACGCACCCGGTCAGGTGCTGCTGCCCGGATTCGTGGACCTGCACACCCACCTGCGGGAACCTGGTCGCGAATACACCGAGGACATCGAAACCGGCTCGGCGGCAGCGGCTCTCGGTGGCTACACCGCGGTGTTCGCGATGGCTAACACCGAGCCGGTGGCCGACTCCCCGGTGGTCACCGACCATGTCTGGGCGCGCGGACAGCAGATCGGCCTGGTCGATGTGCACCCGGTCGGCGCCGTCACCGTCGGGCTCGGTGGCACCCAGCTGACCGAGATGGGCATGATGGCCGCCGGCGCCGCGGGGGTACGGATGTTCTCCGACGACGGTGTGTGCGTGGCCGATCCGCTGGTGATGCGCCGCGCCCTGGAGTACGCCACCGGCCTGGGCGTGCTGATCGCCCAGCATGCCGAAGAACCCCGGCTGACCGTCGGCTCGGTCGCCCACGAGGGGCCCAACGCCGCCCGGCTGGGACTGTCCGGCTGGCCGCGCGTCGCCGAGGAGTCGATCGTCGCCCGCGACGCCCTGCTGGCCCGCGACGCCGGTGCTCGCCTGCACATCTGCCACGCGTCCACCGCCGGCACTGTGGAGCTCCTCAAATGGGCGAAGGCGCAAGGGATCTCGGTGACCGCCGAAGTCACCCCGCATCATCTGATGCTCGATGACAGCCGGTTGGCCGACTACGACGGGCGCAACCGGGTCAACCCGCCGCTGCGCGAGGCCTCCGACGCGGCCGCGCTGCGTCAGGCTTTGGCCGACGGTGTCATCGACTGCGTGGCCACCGACCACGCCCCGCACGCCGATCACGAGAAGACCTGCGAGTTCGCCGCCGCCCGGCCCGGGATGCTCGGGCTGCAGACCGCCCTGTCGGTGGTGGTGGCCACCATGGTCGAGCCGGGTCTGCTGACCTGGCGCGACGTGGCTCGGGTGATGAGCGAGCGGCCCGCGGAGATCGTCGGCCTGCCCGATCAGGGCCGGCCGCTGGAGGTGGGCGAGCCGGCCAACCTGACGGTGGTGGACGCGCAAGCGAGTTGGGTGGTGACCGGCGAGCAGCTGGCCAGCCGCTCGGCCAACACCCCGTATGAGGCGATGACCCTTCCCGCCACCGTCACCGCGACGTTGCTGCGCGGCCGGCTGACCGCCCGGGACGGGAAGAGTCCGGCATGAACACCCCCACGATGGTCGCCTCGCTGATCTTCGCCTTCGTGCTGGTGGTGCTGATCGGATTGGTGATCCGGTTGATGATGCGCGGCTGGCGGCACCGCGGCCAGTTGCAGGAGGCCCTGATCGGCACGCTGCCGCCGGTTCCCGACACCGTCGGACCGCCTACCGTCGCCCCGACCCGCGGCCTGTACCTGGGCTGCACCTTGGCGCCGAAGTGGAACGACCGGGTGGTGGTCGGCGACCTCGGTTATCGCACCAAGGCGGTGCTGACCCGTTACCCGGAGGGAATCATGGTGCAGCGCAGTGGCGCCCGGCCGATCTGGATTCCGGAGGACTCGGTGGTCGCGGTCCGGACCGAGCGCGGTATCGCCGGCCGCACTATTCCTACCCGTAATCACGACGGCGTGCTGGCGATCCGGTGGCGACTGCCGTCGGGCACGGAGATGGACACCGGCTTCCGCGCCGACGACCGCACCGACCACCGTCGCTGGCTGGGTGCCGGCGACGATGCTGAACGAACCGATGAGGACGGAGACCGATGAGCAACGCGCGTGCCGCCCTGGTCCTCGAGGACGGCCGGATCTTCACCGGAAGGCCGTTCGGAGCCGTGGGCCAGAGCCTGGGCGAGGCGGTGTTCTCCACCGGCATGTCCGGCTACCAGGAGACGCTGACCGACCCCAGCTACCACCGCCAGATCGTGGTGGCGACCGCCCCGCAGATCGGCAACACCGGGTGGAACCGCGAAGACGGTGAGAGCCGCGACGAGAAGATCTGGGTGGCCGGCTATGTGGTCCGCGACCCGTCGCCGCTGGCCTCGAACTGGCGCGCCAGCGGAACCCTGGAAGACGAACTGGTGCGCCAGGACATCGTCGGGGTGGCCGGGATCGACACCCGCACCGTGGTGCGCCACTTGCGCAACCACGGCACGATGAAAGCCGGGGTGTTCTCCGGTGACGCACTGGCAACGCCCGAGGAGTTGGTGAGCCGGGTCCGCGAGCAGCCGTCGATGCTCGGCGCCGACCTCGCCGGGCAGGTCAGCACCGACACCGAGTACGTGGTGGACCCCGACGGGCCACACCGGTTCACCGTCGCCGCACTGGATCTGGGCATCAAGACCAACACGCCGCGTAACTTCGCCCGGCGCGGGATCCGCAGCCACGTGCTGCCGTCGTCGGTGGACTTCGCGTCGATCGCCGCGCTGAAGCCCGATGGGGTGTTCTTGTCCAACGGCCCCGGTGACCCGGCCACCGCCGACCATCTGGTCGCGGTGACCCGCGAAGTGCTGGGCGCCGGGATCCCTTTGTTCGGAATCTGTTTCGGCAACCAGATTCTGGGCCGGGCGCTGGGTTTGAACACCTACAAGATGGTGTTCGGTCACCGGGGCATCAACATCCCGGTGATCGACCACGCCACCGGCCGGGTGGCGGTGACCGCGCAGAACCATGGCTTCGCCTTGGAGGGTGAAGCAGGCCAGCGCTTCGACACCGATTTCGGTGCGGCGGTGGTAAGCCACACCTGCGCCAACGACGGGGTGGTCGAGGGCGTGAAACTGGCTGACGGCCGGGCTTTCTCGGTGCAGTACCACCCGGAGGCCGCGGCCGGACCGCACGACGCGGAATACCTGTTCGACCAGTTCGTCGACCTGATGGCAGGGGAGAAGTAATGCCGCGCCGTACCGACCTGCACCACGTGCTGGTGATCGGCTCCGGGCCGATCGTGATCGGCCAGGCCTGCGAGTTCGACTACTCCGGCACCCAGGCGTGCCGGGTGCTCAAGGCCGAGGGCCTGCAGGTGAGCCTGGTCAACTCCAATCCGGCGACGATCATGACCGACCCGGAGTACGCCGATAACACCTACGTCGAGCCCATCACTTGGGAGTTCGTCGAGAAGGTGCTCGCCCAGCAGGCCGAACGCGGCAACAAGGTCGACGCGCTGCTGGCCACCCTGGGTGGGCAGACCGCGCTGAACACCGCCGTCGCGCTGCACGAGCAGGGGGTGCTGGAACGCTACGGCGTCGAGCTGATCGGTGCCGACTTCGATGCCATTCAGCGCGGCGAGGACCGCCAGCAGTTCAAGGACATCGTCGCCCGCGTCGGCGGCGAATCGGCCCGCTCCCGGGTCTGCTACACCATGGCCGAGGTTGAGGAGACCGTCGCCGAACTGGGTCTGCCCGTCGTGGTGCGGCCCTCTTTCACCATGGGCGGGTTGGGTTCCGGGCTGGCGGCCAGCCTCGACGAGGTGGCACGGATGGCCGGCGACGGGCTGGCGGCCTCGCCGACGGCCAACGTGCTGATCGAGGAATCCATCTACGGCTGGAAGGAATTCGAGCTCGAGCTGATGCGCGACGGCAACGACAACGTCGTCGTGGTCTGCTCGATCGAGAACGTCGACCCGATGGGCGTGCACACCGGCGACTCGGTGACTGTCGCCCCGGCGATGACGCTGACCGACCGGGAATACCAGAAGATGCGGGACCTGGGCATCGCGATTCTGCGCGAGGTCGGGGTGGACACCGGCGGCTGCAACATCCAGTTCGCGGTGGACCCGAAGGACGGCCGGCTCATCGTGATCGAGATGAACCCGCGGGTGTCCCGGTCGAGCGCACTGGCGTCCAAGGCCACCGGCTTCCCGATCGCCAAGATCGCCGCCAAGCTGGCCATCGGCTACACCCTCGACGAGATCCTCAACGACATCACCGGAAAAACCCCGGCCTGTTTCGAGCCGGCGCTGGACTACGTCGTGGTCAAGGCCCCGCGCTTCGCGTTCGAGAAGTTCCCCGGCGCCGACCCGCGGTTGACCACCACGATGAAGTCGGTGGGCGAAGCGATGTCATTGGGCCGCAACTTCATCGAGTCACTCGGCAAGGTGATGCGGTCGCTGGAGACCGATCGGGCCGGGTTCTGGACCAAGCCCGACCCGGACGGCACGGCCCAAGATGCGCTGGCCCGGCTGCGCACGCCCACCGAAGGCCGGCTCTACGACATCGAGCTGGCGCTGCGACTCGGCGCCAGTGTCGAGCAGGTCGCCGAGGCCTCCGGGGTGGACCCGTGGTTCGTCGAGCAGATCAACGGCCTGGTGGCGCTGCGCGCCGAGGTCGTCGACACCGCGGTGCTGGACGCGGATCTGCTGCGACGCTGCAAATACAGCGGGCTGTCGGATCATCAGATCGCCGCGCTGCGGCCCGAACTGGCCGGCGAGGACGGCGTGCGGCTGCTGCGGTCCCGGTTGGGGATTCACCCGGTCTTCAAGACCGTCGACACCTGCGCGGCGGAGTTCGAATCCCAAACGCCTTACCACTACAGCACTTTCGAGCTCGACCCTGCCGCCGAGACGGAGGTGGCGCCCCAGGACACCAAACCCAAGGTGCTCATCCTGGGTTCCGGGCCGAACCGGATCGGTCAGGGCATCGAGTTCGACTACAGCTGCGTGCACGCTGCGATCACGTTGAGCGAGGCCGGGTTCGAGACCGTGATGGTCAACTGCAACCCCGAGACGGTCTCCACCGACTACGACACCGCCGACCGGCTCTACTTCGAACCGCTGACGTTCGAGGACGTGCTCGAGGTGTACTACGCCGAACAGCAGTCCGGACAGGGCGGCCCCGGGGTGGTCGGCGTCATCGTGCAACTGGGCGGGCAGACACCCTTGCGGCTGGCCCAGCGGCTGGCCGATGCCGGGGTGCCCATCGTGGGCACCAGCCCGGAGGCCATCGACCTGGCCGAGGACCGCGGCGCATTCGGCGACGTCCTGGCAGGCGCCGGGCTGCCGGCGCCGCGCTACGGCACCGCGACCACCTTCGAGCAGGCCAGAAGGATCGCCGCCGACATCGGCTACCCGGTGCTGGTCCGGCCCTCGTACGTGCTGGGCGGTCGCGGCATGGAGATCGTCTACGACGAGGAGACGCTGCGCGGCTACATCACCCGGGCGGCATTGCTGACACCGGAGCATCCGGTGCTGGTCGACCGGTTCCTGGAAGACGCCATCGAAATCGACGTCGACGCCCTGTGCGACGGCGCCGAGGTCTACATCGGCGGGATCATGGAGCACATCGAGGAGGCCGGCATCCACTCCGGCGACTCGGCGTGCGCGCTGCCGCCGGTGACACTGGGCCGCAGCGACATCGAGAAGGTGCGCCGCGCCACCGAGGCCATCGCCCATGGCGTCGGGGTGGTCGGGCTGCTCAACGTGCAGTTCGCCCTCAAAGACGACGTGCTCTATGTGCTGGAGGCCAACCCGCGGGCTTCTCGCACGGTCCCGTTCGTGTCCAAGGCCACCGCGGTGCCGCTGGCCAAGGCCTGCGCGCGGGTCATGCTGGGCGCCACCATCTCCGAACTGCGCGCCGAGGGCCTGCTGGCGGCCTGCGGTGACGGCGCCAGCGTCGGCCCGCACGCCCCGATCGCGGTCAAGGAGGCGGTGTTGCCCTTCCACCGCTTCCGCCGCGCGGACGGATCCGGCATCGACTCGCTGCTCGGCCCCGAGATGAAATCCACCGGCGAGGTGATGGGCATCGACCGCGACTTCGGCACCGCGTTCGCCAAGAGCCAGACCGCCGCGTACGGGTCGCTGCCCGCCGACGGCACGGTTTTCGTCTCGGTGGCCAACCACGACAAGCGGTCGCTGGTGTTCCCGGTCAAACGACTGGCGGATTTGGGCTTCCGGGTCCTGGCCACTGAGGGGACCGCGGAGATGCTGCGCCGCAACGGAATTCCGTGCGAGGTGGTGCGCAAGCATTTCGAGGAAGCCAGTGGAAGCGATCCGCTGCCGTCGGCGGTGGACGTGATCCGGGCCGGTGAGGTCGACCTGGTGATCAACACCCCCTACGGCAACTCCGGACCGCGGGTGGACGGCTACGAGATCCGCGCGGCGGCGGTGAGCGTCAACATCCCGTGCGTGACCACCGTCCAAGGTGCGGCCGCGGCGGTGCAGGGCATCGAAGCGGGAATCCGGGGCGATATCGGGGTGCGTTCCCTGCAGGAGCTGCACAGCACGCTCGGCGGGCACTAGTGGCTGCCCGGGGTTTCGGCACCCGGCTGGCCGAGGCGACCGCGACCCGCGGACCGCTGTGCCTGGGCATCGACCCGCACCCCGAACTGCTGAGCGCCTGGGGCCTGGCCTCGACACCGGAGGGCCTGGCGGCTTTCAGCGAGATCTGCGTCGCGGCCTTCGCCGGCTTCGCCGTCGTCAAGCCGCAGGTGGCGTTCTTCGAGGCCTACGGCTCGGCCGGCTATGCGGTGCTGGAGCGCACGATCGCGGCGCTGCGCGAGGCCGGTGTGCTGGTGCTGGCCGACGCCAAGCGCGGTGACATCGGCTCGACGATGGCCGCCTACGCAGCCGCCTGGGCCGGTGAGTCACCGCTGGCCGCCGACGCGGTGACCGCCTCGCCGTACCTGGGCTTCGGATCGCTGGCCCCGCTGCTGGATACCGCCGCCGCCCATCGGCGGGGCGTTTTCGTGCTGGCCGCCACCTCCAACCCGGAGGGGGCCAGTGTGCAGCGCGCCGTGAGCGACGGCCGCAGCGTGGCGCAGTCGATCGTCGATGCCGCCGCTGCAGCCAACGGGGCGGCCGGCGGGGAGCCCGGTTCGATCGGGGTGGTGGTCGGCGCGACGCTGCGCGACGTCCCTGATCTGAGTGCCTTGGGCGGCCCGGTGCTGGTGCCGGGCATCGGGGCGCAGGGCGGACGCCCGGAGCAGCTGGCCGGACTCGGCGGGGCCGCTTCGGGCACGCTGCTGCCCGCCGTCTCCCGCGAGGTGCTGCGCGCCGGCCCCGACGTCGATGCGCTGCGCGCGGCGGGGGAGCGGCTCCGCGACGCCGTCGCGTATCTGGCGGGTTAGCGAGCCGGAAATCCAGCGGCGGGCCACCGATTCGGTGACCCGCCGCTTGCGCATCAGGTACTGGGGCCGACTCCGCTCGCATCGGCCGGTCGTGCTTGAAGGTAATCGGTCGACCCCGCGAAGCGGCTGTGAACGCAATCTCTGGTCACTGTGAAACATTAACCGGCAGTAGGAGATACGAGACTCCTCGGGAAAACTCAAAGGTAAGCTGTGGCCAGGCTGTCAGCCGGGCTTTTCCCAGCGGCTATGCCCGGTTATCCGGAGAAACCCGCGCTCGCGCGACCAGGGTGAAACGATGGGCACCACCAGAAGAAAGCCCGGTAGGTCGTTCGCGGCAGGCGAATTCCTGCCGGCGAACTGACGGGGGACGCGATGCGCAGTTCTGACCACGCCGCACCCGACGCGGCACCGCACGTGGTGGTGTTGTTCGGCGCCACCGGCGATTTGGCCCGCCGCAAGCTGCTTCCGGGCCTGTTTCACCTGTCGCGGTCCAAGCTGGCGCCTCAGCTGCGCATCGTCGGCACCTCCCTCGACGACTTGGACGACGGCGCTTTCCGCAAGATCGCGGTGGCCGCATGCGAACAGTCGTCGCACGGTGCGGCTTCGCCGGATGAGAGCCAGAACTGGGCGCAGAACCTGACCTATGTGCCGCAACACGGCGGGCCCGAGGCGCTGGCGGCGGCGGTGCGGGCGCAGGCGGCGCAGCTCGACCTGCCCGGCGGCCAGGAGCCGCAGCTGCTGCACTACCTGAGTGTTCCGCCGTCAGCGGCGATCCCGGCGATCCGGATGCTGGAGCAGGCGAACCTGGTCGACGGCGCGGCGGTCGTCATGGAGAAACCCTTCGGCACCGATCTGGCCAGTGCGGTCGAGCTCAACGCCTCGATCCACCAGACCTTCGACGAATCGCAGATCTTCCGCATCGACCATTTCCTCGGCAAGGAGGCGGCGCAGAATATTCTGGCGTTCCGGTTCGCCAACGGCCTGTTCGAGCCGATCTGGAACCGCACCTTCATCGACCACGTCCAGATCGACATCCCGGAGAAGTTGTCCCTGGAGGGCCGGGCCGCCTTCTACGAGCCGACCGGCGCTTTCAAGGACATGGTGGTCACCCATTTGTTCCAGGTGCTGGCTTTCGTCGCGATGGAGGCGCCGACGGAGCTGGCCTCCGATGCGATCAGCGTGGAGAAGAACAAGGTTTTCCGGTCCATGGTGCCGCTGGATCCGCACAACGTGGTCCGCGGCCAGTACCGCGGCTACCGCGACGAGCCGGGGGTGGCGTCGGACTCGGACACCGAGACATTCGTCGCACTCAAATGCGAGATCGACAACTGGCGCTGGGCGGGGGTGCCGTTCTACCTGCGCACCGGCAAATGCCTGGCCGAGGGTCAGCGGATCATCTCGATCGCCTTCCGGGAGCCGCCCCGGAGCATGTTCCCGGCGGGGTCTGGGGTCGGCGCGCACGGCCCGGACCACCTCACCTTCGACTTGGCGGACCAGGCGAAGCTGTCGCTGTCGTTCTACGGCAAGCGCCCCGGACCGGGGATGAAGCTGGACAAGCACAGCATGCAGTTCCAGATGGCCGACACCGAGACCGCCGGCGATGTGCTGGAAGCCTATGAGCGGCTGATCCTGGACGCGATGCGCGGCGACCGCACGCTCTACACGCACGCGCAGGGCATCGAGCGGCTGTGGCAGGTCTCGGCGCCGTTGCTGGACGATCCGCCGCCGGTGCGCGGCTACGACATCGGCTCCTGGGGGCCCAACGCCGTCCACCAGCTCATCGCGCCGCACGCCTGGCGGCTACCGTTCGACCGGACGTGGCGAGGCGGTAGGTAGCCGCGCAGCGGCCCGGCGGCTCGAACGCCGGTCATGCCCGCTCGGATCACCATCGGAACGGCTTCGACACGCCCGACACGCCGTGAGGTGCGAATTCAATGCGGCCGCGGTCCTACCGGTCTCCCAAGCGCCGGAAGGGGCCTGGCGGCGTCGCTCGTCCGGCCCGCCGCCCCCAGATAAACGCCCAGCTCACACGTGGTTTTTGCAGGCCCCGACCGGGGGTGCGCGGCTGCGGTGGACCCGGTCGCATAGGCGCCCGCGGCCCCGGTCGGGCTGCCGTGCTCAGCCGCCGCACGCTGGGCATTTGTAGCCGGAAACGGGGGGTGGGGTTAGATTTCGTCAGACGGCGTGGGTACGGTCGTCGTCTCTGGCGGGAGTACCCGGCCGAGACAAGGAAAACATCGGCGTTGTCGATGATGACGAGACGGAGGAATCGTGGCCCTTCCCCAGTTGACCGACGAGCAGCGCGCCGCCGCGTTGGAGAAGGCGGCGGCCGCGCGTCGGGCCCGAGCAGAGCTCAAGGACCGGCTGAAGCGTGGCGGCACCAACCTCAAGCAGGTGCTCAAGGACGCCGAGACCGACGAGGTCCTGGGCAAGATGAAGGTCTCTGCGCTGCTGGAGGCGTTGCCGAAGGTCGGCAAGGTCAAGGCGCAGGAGATCATGACCGAGCTGGAGATCGCCCCCACCCGCCGGCTGCGCGGCCTGGGCGACCGGCAGCGCAAGGCGCTGCTGGAAAAGTTCGACTTCTCCTGACCTGTCAGTGAATGCCGGTGGAGGACCGGGCAGCCGACACGCGGGGCGTGTGGTGGTGCTGTCCGGTCCATCCGCGGTCGGTAAGTCGAGCCTGGTCCGGTGCCTGCGGGAGCGGGTACCGGACCTGTATTTCAGCGTGTCGGCCACCACCCGCGCGCCGCGGCCCGGAGAGGTGGACGGCGTCGACTACCGGTTCGTGACGCCAGAGGAGTTCGGCCGGCTGATCGAGGCCGACGCGCTGCTGGAGTGGGCCGACATCCACGGCGGCCTGCAGCGATCAGGAACCCCGGCGGGTCCGGTCGCCGAGGCGACCAAGGCGGGTCGACCCGTGCTGATCGAGGTCGACCTGGCCGGGGCCCGGGCCATCAAGAAGGCCCTGCCGGAGGCCGTCACGGTGTTTTTGGCGCCGCCGGACTGGGAGACGCTGCAGGCCAGGCTGGTCGGGCGGGGCACCGAATCCGCGGAGGTCATGGAACGTCGACTGGCCACCGCGCGCACCGAGTTGGCGGCGCAGGGGGACTTCGACGCGGTCGTGGTGAACGGTCGATTGGAAACCGCCTGCTCAGAATTGGTATCCTTGCTGGTGGAATCCGCATCCGACGCGGTCTGATCGACCGGACCACCGCCTCAGGCGTGATCAACCCCAGCCCAATGAGCTTCAGGAGATTGTCTTAAGTGAGTACTTCGCAGACCGACGCGGCCGTGGTGACCGACGCCGATGAGTTCGACCCGGCGTTGATCGGTGGCTACGACACGCCACTGGGCATCACCAACCCGCCCATCGACGAGCTGCTGCAGCGGGCGTCCAGCAAGTACGCCCTGGTGATCTACGCGGCCAAGCGGGCGCGCCAGATCAACGACTACTACAACCAGCTCGGCGAGGGCATCCTCGAATACGTCGGGCCGCTGGTCGAGCCCGGCCTGCAGGAGAAGCCGCTGTCGATCGCACTGCGTGAGATCCACGGCGACCTGCTCGAGTACACCGAAGGCGAGTAGCAGAGGTTCGGGGCCGGTACCCGTGACTGCTAAGCGGATCGTCGTCGGCGTCTCCGGCGGTATCGCCGCCTACAAGGCGTGCACGGTGGTCCGTCAGCTGGCTGAGGCCGGCCACTGCGTGCAGGTCGTGCCGACCGAATCCGCACTGCGGTTCGTCGGGGCCGCCACCTTCGAAGCGCTCTCGGGCCAGCCGGTGCACACCGGTGTGTTCGATGACGTTCCGCACGTTCCGCACGTCGCCATCGGCCAGCAGGCCGACCTGGTGGTGGTGGCGCCGGCCACCGCTGACCTGCTGGCCCGCGCGGTCGCCGGGCGGGCCGACGACCTGCTGACCGCCACCTTGCTCACCGCCCGCTGCCCGGTGCTGTTCGCCCCGGCGATGCACACCGAGATGTGGCAGCATCCGGCCACCGTCGCGAACGTCGCGACGCTGCGGGACCGCGGCGCGGTGGTTCTCGAGCCCGCGTCGGGACGCCTGACCGGCGCCGACACCGGGCCCGGCCGGCTGCCCGAGGCCGAGGAGATCAACACCTTCGCCTCGCTGCTGCTGGAGCGCGCGGACGCGCTGCCCTACGACCTGGCCGGACACAAGGTGCTGGTGACCGCGGGCGGCACCCGCGAACCGATCGACCCGGTCCGCTTCATCGGCAACCGCAGTTCGGGCAAGCAGGGCTACGCGGTGGCCCGGGTAGCCGCCCAGCGCGGTGCCGAGGTCACGTTGATCGCCGCCCACACCGCCGGGCTGATCGACCCGGCCGGAGTGCACGTGGTGCGCGTCAGCTCGGCCCCGCAGCTGCAGGACGCGGTCACCAAACACGCCCCCGATGCGCAGGTGCTGGTGATGGCCGCCGCCGTCGCCGACTTCCGCCCGGCCCGGATGGCGCAGTCCAAGATCAAGAAGGGCCCGGGGGAGAACGACCGGCCGCCCACGATCGATCTGGTCCGCAACGACGACGTGCTGGCCGGCGCGGTCCGGGCGCGTGACGACGGGCAGCTGCCCAACATGGCCGCCATCGTCGGTTTCGCCGCCGAGACCGGGGACGAGAACGGCGACGTGCTGTTCCACGCCCGCGCGAAGCTCCAGCGCAAAGGGTGCGATCTACTGGTGGTCAACGCCGTCGGCGACGGCCGGGCCTTCGAGGTGGACCACAACGACGGCTGGCTTTTGACCGCCGATGGAACCGAGTCCGCGCTGGAGCCCGGCTCCAAGACACTGATGGCCAGTCGCATCGTGGACGCGATCGCGGCGTTCCTGCGGGGGCAGGGCCGATGAGGACGCTGCTACGGTAGCGAGCCGGGGGGTTGTGACGCAGGCGGGGGCAGCGCTCGAGATGCAGACGATATATTTTCCCGGCCTAACTTTTTTGACAGTGCGGAGACGCACGGAAGGATGACATTGTGAGCGAAAAGGGTCGGCTGTTCACCAGTGAGTCGGTGACCGAGGGACACCCCGACAAGATCTGTGACGCCATCAGCGACTCGGTGCTCGACGCACTGCTCGCCGATGACCCCCGCTCGCGGGTTGCAGTGGAAACCCTGGTCACCACCGGGCAGGTACATGTGGTCGGGGAGGTGACGACCAGCGCCCGCGAGGCCTTCGCCGACATCACCAACACCGTGCGCAAGCGCATCCTCGACATCGGCTACGACTCCTCGGACAAGGGCTTCGACGGCGAGACCTGCGGGGTCAACATCGGGATCGGGGCGCAGTCGCCCGACATCGCCCAGGGCGTCGACACCGCCCACGAGGCCCGCGTCGAGGGGGCGGCCGACCCGCTGGACTCCCAGGGCGCCGGCGACCAGGGCCTGATGTTCGGCTACGCCATCGCCGACACCCCGGAGCTGATGCCGCTGCCGATCGCGCTGGCCCACCGGCTGTCGCGGAAGTTGACCGAGGTGCGCAAGAACGGCACGCTGGACTACCTGCGCCCGGACGGCAAGACCCAGGTCACCATCGAGTACGAGGACGACGTCCCGACCCGGTTGGACACCGTGGTGATCTCCACCCAGCACGCCGACGGCATCGACCTGGTGAAGACGCTGGACCCCGATCTGCGGGAGCACGTGATCACGACGGTGCTGGCCGAACTCGCCCACGAGACCCTGGACTCCTCCTCGACCCGCATCCTGATCAACCCGACCGGCAAGTTCGTCGTCGGCGGGCCGATGGGTGACGCCGGTTTGACCGGCCGCAAGATCATCGTCGACACCTACGGTGGTTGGGCACGGCATGGCGGCGGCGCCTTCTCCGGCAAGGACCCGTCGAAGGTCGACCGCTCGGCCGCGTACGCGATGCGCTGGGTGGCCAAGAACATCGTCGCCGCCGGCTTGGCGCAGCGTGTCGAGGTTCAGGTGGCCTACGCCATCGGCAAGGCCGCCCCGGTCGGTCTGTTCATCGAGACCTTCGGCACCGCCACCGTCGACCCGGTCAAGATCGAGAAGATCGTGCCCGAGGTCTTCGACCTGCGCCCGGGTGCGATCGTGCGCGACCTGGACCTGCTGCGCCCGATCTACGCACCGACCGCCGCGTACGGCCACTTCGGTCGCACCGACATCGAACTGCCGTGGGAGCAGCTGGACAAGGTCGACGACCTCAAGCGCGCCATCTGATCTTCCGCCGAGCAGACGCATAGGCCCCCATTTCCGACCGGATTTGGGGGCTTTTGTGTCTGCTCGCGCCGTGAAAATCAGGCGGTGAACCGGTAGTCGTCGAGATCGAAGCGCCGGCTTCGCCAGTAGGCCTCCACCGTGGTGGTGGGCCGCAACGGGACGTCGCCGTTCTTGTCGAAGTAATAGCTGTTGGCCAGCCGGCAACTGTCCTGCCAGAACACCTGCCGGTGCCGTTTGCTCATCATCTCGTCGAAGTAGCGGGCGTTGGCCGCCTCGGAGATCTCCACTCGGGTGGCGCCACGCCGCCGGGCGCGGGTCAGGCAGCGCACGATGTGATGGGTCTGCGCCTCGACCAGCGCGAAATACGACGATCCGACGTAGCCGTACGGGCCGAAAACGCTGAACAGGTTGGGGAATCCGGGGATGCTGACGCCCTCGTAGGCCTGCAGGCGGTGCTCGTCCCAGAACCGGCTCAGCGACTGGCCGCCGGCCCCGGTGACCGCGAACGTGGGGATGTTGTCGCTGTCCATCACCTTGAACCCGGTGGCCAGGATGAGGACGTCGACGTCGTGCGCGGTCCCGTCGGCGGTGACGACGCCGGTGGGGGTGATCCGCGCGATGGGATCGACCACGAGGTCGACGTTGTCGCGGTTGAACGTCGACAGGTAGGTGTTGTGGAAACCGGGCCGCTTGCAGCCCACCGCGTAGCGCGGGGTGAGCTGCTCACGCACCACCGGATCGCGCACCTGCCGGCGCAGGTAGGCCCGCCCGGCGGCCTCCATGCGCTTGGCCAGTGGAAACACCGTGAAGTACTGCGCCGCGATCGGAAACGTCGCCTCGACGTAGGCCTGACTGGTCAGCCGCTGCAGCGCCTTGCCGCCGGGCACCCGCATCGCCCAGCGGACCGGCGCCGGCAGTGGCAGGTCCAGCTTCGGGAAACACCAGATCGGGGTGCGCTGAAAAACGGTGAGCTGCGAGACTTTCGGCGCGATCTCGGGGATCACCTGCACCGCCGAGGCCCCGGTGCCGATCACCGCGACGCGCTTGCCGGTCAGGTCTTGCGAGTGGTCCCAGCGCGCGGTGTGGATGGTCACCCCGCCGAAGGTGTCGACACCGTCGATCTCGGGCAGCTTCGGTGTGGTGAGCACGCCGCTGGCGTTGATCAGAAACCGCGCGGTGACCTCGCCCCCGCCCGCATCTAGCCGCACCCGCCATAGATCGGCCCGGTCGTCGAACTCCGCCGCAAGCACCTTGGTGGCGAACCGGATTCGGGAACGCAGCCCGTACTTGTCGACGCAGTGCTCGGCATAGTTCTTCAACTCCCGGCCGGGGGCGTAGGTGCGCGACCACTCGGTGCTCTGCTCGAAGGAGAACTGGTATGAGAACGACGGAATGTCCACGGCGATACCGGGATAGGTGTTCCAGTGCCAGGTCCCGCCGACCCCGTCGCCGGCCTCGACGATCAGATAGTCGGACATGCCGGCTCGGTCGAGGCCGATCGCGGCACCGATGCCGGAGAACCCGGCGCCGACGATCAGGACTTCGTGGTCGGGTTTGTCGGTCACGGCGGCTCCTCGTCGGGCGATACCGGTCGACGGTAGCGCGTCGATCAGCGGGCCGGTGGCGCGTTAGTGCGAATCCGGCGGGTCGAGCCGCCACGGCGGGTTACGGCGGGTCTCGCCGGCCTGAAATAGGCACAGCGGGTGGCCGTCGGGATCACGCAGCCTGGCCTCTCGCCACAGCCAGGGCATATCCGTCGGCGGCTGGCTGAATTCGACCAAGCCCCGCAGGCGCTGGTATTGGCCGTCGAGGTCGTCGGTTTCGAAATAGATCGTCACCTGCTCGCAGGCCGGGACAGCGCTGACCCGTTCCACCGAAAAGGTGCTGTCCCCGGCGGGGCATTCGAAGCGCAGGTAGTCGTCGGTCTTGACGATCAGCCGCAGACCCAGCAGCCGGTAGAACCGCTCCGACCGGTCGATGTCGGTCGAGCCGACGGTGACCTGGTTCAGCCGCATCGGATCAACCGTGCAGGGCCGTTTTCAATGCCGCCAGCCCGCGGTCGGTGGCCTCGGTGGCCGCCGGGATCACCCCGGCGTAGCCCAGGTAACCGTGCACCAGCGTGGTGGCGTTGTGCACCTCGACCGGCACCCCGGCCGCGGACAGCAGTTCGCCGTAGTGGATGCCGTCGTCGCGCAGCGGGTCATGGCCGGCCACGGCGATGTACGCCGGCGGCAGGCCGGCCAGGTTCGCCGCACGTGCGGGCGCGAGCGTCGGCGGCGGATCGCTCAGGTCGATGCCGGCGGCATAGGCCAGGGTCAACGCGGCGATCGCGTCACGGTCGATGATCGGCGCATCAGCGTTCTCGCTGAACGACGGCAAGGTGATGTCGTAGGTGGTGGCCGGATACCACAGCAGCTGAAAGCAGATGTCCGGCCCGCCGGCGTCGCGGGCCAGCTGAGACACCACCGCTGCCAGGTTGCCGCCGGCCGAATCCCCGGCCACCGCCAGCCGGGCCGGGTCGACGCCGAGCTCGGCGGCATGTGCCGCCACCCACTCGGTGGCGGCCAGCGCATCCTGCACGGCGGCCGGGAACGGATGCTCGGGAGCCAACCGGTAGTCCACCGACACCACCACCGCGTCGGCGTCGACCGCATGCTGGCGGGCGGTGCCGTCGTGGGTGTCGAGGTCGCCGGCGACGAAACCGCCGCCGTGGAAGAACACCACCACGGCGGCGGGGCCGTTGGCCGCACTCGGTGGCCGGTAGATGCGCACCGGCAGGTCCCCGCCGGGGCCGTCGATGACGCGGTCCTCGCTGAGCAGGTCGGGGTAGACCGGCCGGCGTGGCAGGTCACGCATCTGGCGGCGCGCCGTCTCGACGCCGTCGGCGAGTGTCAGTCGGAAGGGGACGACGTCCAGTACCTTCAGCACTATGGGGTCGATAGCGGAGTCATCGTCGGTGAGTGACATCAGACCACCGTACGCAACGCGCCTGGTCCCCACCGCCTGGGCTGCGGCCGGTTGGGCTGGTGTGGGTTACGGCATCTTTTTGACCGTGCTGGCGTTGCGGTCGGCGCCGGGGGAGGAGTTGACCGGGCACTGGGTGGGCCAGCCGGCGTTCAAGGCGTCGATGGCGGTGCTGTTGGCCGTCGCCGCGGTCGCGCACCCGATCCTGCGCGAGGCGCGTTGGCTGATCCCCGCGCTGATCCTGTCGGCCGCCGGCGACTGGCTGCTGGCGATCCCGTGGTGGGAGCCGTCCTTCGTCGCCGGACTGACGGCATTCCTGTTGGCGCACTTGTGTTTTCTCGGGGCGCTGATTCCGCTGGCAGTGGTGTCCCGGGGCAGGCTCGTCGGCGTGGGGCTGACCGGCGTGAGTTGCCTGACGCTGCTGGTGTGGTTCTGGCCCGGCCTGGCCCGCGAACAGATGACGGTGCCGGTGACCGTCTACGTCGTGGTGCTCGGCGCCATGGTGTGCGCGGCTTTGCTGGCGAAGCTGCCCACCCGATGGACCGCGGTGGGCGCGGTGTTCTTCGCCGTTTCGGACGCCATGATCGCGATCAGCCGGTTCGTACTGGGCAACGAGGTGCTGGCGGTGCCGATCTGGTGGGCCTACGCAGCGGCGCAACTGCTCATCACGGCCGGCTTCTTCTTCGGTCGCTCCGATAATGCCGAACCCGCCGGCTGAAACCCCCTGGCGCTCAATGCCGGTGACCTCCGGTTCCTAGACGTAGCCGTTCGGGGTCGAATGCCGGAAGCCGACGGCGGTGCGGTGCGGTCATGTGGTCGTGCGCCAGCGCGTCGCCGTGGCCGGAGGCGATGTCGCCGATGCTGAACAGCGACTCGGTGCCCAGTGCGAAGTAGGAGCTGTGGCCGGCCATCGGCCAGGACAGGCCCGGGGTCTCGGCCTTGAACCGGGTCGATCCGTAGCCGTCGTCGGCCGGATCGCGGCCGAGCCCGACCGTCGCCGCGGTGCCTGGCACCGGCACTTGCGGCTCACCGGCGAATCCGGTGATCGGGTCCGAGGATGCCGCCCCGACATAGACGTGCCCTGTCGCGGGTAGGTGAAAGTCCTTGGCGCTGCGCGCCAGGTCGGTTCCCGGCGAACCGACGAGCACCACGTCGTCGGCCCGCATCCCGAAGCCGGCGGCGGCATCAGCCACCGTCGTCGAGCCGTACGAATGCCCGATCACCGTGATATGCGTGGCCCCGCGGTGTGCGGCCCGCAGGGCGCTGACTTCCGCAGCCAGCAGCCTGCCGCCGGATCGTGCTGAATCCGGTTGTGCCACAGACGGATCGAAAAAGCTGTCCGGAGCGCGGTAGCCCATCCACAGGATGACCGAATTCGATCGCGCCGGATCGGCGCGGACGACCTCGCGGTAGACGTTCACCCCGTCCGGATGCGACAGGTAGCCGTCGCGGACGCTGCTGTGTGCCCCCGGTACCAGCACCGTGGTGTTGTCGGCGGTGTCGGGATCACCGATCGCGATGGCGGCCCGGCCCCGGCCACCGAACGCCGCCGGGTCGTAGGTGATCAGCAGCACCGGGCCGTCAGCGCAGTTGGCCCGAAGGCCGTCCCGGACCCGTAGGGCGTTGTGGTAGCGGATGATGTCCGTGGCGCTGATCGCCTTGGTGGCGTTCTCCACCCGGTCGATGTCATCGGCGAGCAGCTGCCGGTTGACCCGATCGCGAACGGCGGCCGGGACGCCGTGGTACCCGGCAGCCAGCGGCCCCAGCAGCGCCGTGCGGGTCCGGTCGTCGGCGACCGCGGCGGCGACCACCCGGCGGATGTCTCGGGTCTTGGCGGCCAGAAAGAGCTGGAATTGGCGGGCGCCGGCCGGGGTGTCCAACGCCGGCTGATCGCCCAGCGCCTCTCGGATCTCGGCGTCGATGGCGTCCAGGCGCCGACGGCCGTCGCGGGCGTGGGCAACGGCGTCACGCAGCGTCGCCGACAGCAGCTGATCGGTGCACGCCGCGGACTGCTGCCGGGACAGGAGTAAACCCTCGCGGGCTCGTGCCGCCTCCGCATGGGCGCCGCGCTCGTCGGGCATACCGCAGCAAGCTAATTCAGCGCCGCCGACGGCGCGGTCGTCGATCCACAGACCGCCCCGCTTGTGGTCCGGCGGCTGCCGGGGTCGGCGGAGTCTGCTAGACCTGCGTGGTGAGCGTCGAACCCGGCGGTTCAGCGAGGCTCGACGAAGGAGAGCCGACGCTGGGACCGCCGCATGAACCCGAACCCATAGCCCGGGTGCTGCCGATGCTCTCGGTGCCGCACCTGGACCGTGAGTTCGACTACCTGGTCACCCCCGAGCAGTCGGAGGACGCGCGACCCGGCGCACGGGTGCGGGTGCGCTTTCACGGCCGGCTGGTCGACGCCTTCATCTGGGAGCGCCGTGCCGATACCGACCATGCCGGCCGGCTGGGCCGGCTCGAGCGGGTGATCTCCAGCGAACCGGTGCTCACCGCCGAGGTCCGCCGGTTGGTGGAGGCGGTGGCCGCCCGTTACGCCGGCACCCGGGCTGACGTGTTGCGGCTGGCGGTACCGCCGCGGCATGCCCGGGTGGAACGCGAGGCGGTGACGCCGGCCGAGGCGCCGCTGCCCGCACCGGTCGATCCGGCGGCTTGGCAGCGCTACCGGGCGGGCGGGCCGTTTTTGGCGGCGCTCGGGGAGGGCCGGGCCGCGCGGGCAGTGTGGCAGGTGCTGCCCGGCGATTCCTGGGTAGACCGGTGTTCGGAAGCCGCCGCCCAGACCATCCGCGCGGGGCGCACGGCCTTGGCGATCGTTCCCGACCAGCGTGACATCGACGCATTGTGGAGCGCCGCAACGGCCCGGATCGACGAGTCCGCGGTCGTCGCGCTGTCGGCGGGTCTGGGGCCGGCCACCCGCTACCGGCGCTGGCTGTCGGTGCTGCGGGGCGGGGCCCGCCTGGTGATCGGCACCCGCAGTGCGGTGTTCGCCCCGCTTGCCGACCTGGGACTGGTCATGGTCTTCGACGACGGCGATGACAACCTTGCCGAGCCGCGGGCGCCCTACCCGCACGCCCGCGAGGTGGCGATGCTGCGGGCGCACCTGTCGGGTTGCGCCGCACTGATCGGCGGATACGCGCGCACCGCCGAGGCGCACGCGCTGGTCCGCGCCGGGTGGGCGCATGACGTGGTGGCGCCGCGGACGGTGCTGCGGACGGCGGCGCCGCGGGTGGTGGCCCTCGATGACACCGGATACGCCGAAGAGCGTGACGCCGCGGCGCGCACCGCCCGGCTGCCCTCGGTGGCGCTGCAGAGCGCGCGCAGCGCACTGGCCGCCGGTGCGCCGGTGCTGGTGCAGGTGCCACGGCGCGGGTATGTGCCGTCGCTGGCGTGCGGGCGCTGCCGCGCCATCGCCCGATGCCGGCACTGCACCGGTCCGCTGTCCCTACCCGAACGCGGTGGCGCCGCCGGCTGTCGCTGGTGCGGCCGGGCCGAGCCGGCGCTACGGTGCGCGCGCTGCGGGTCGGATGCGGTGCGGGCGGTGGTGGTCGGGGCCCGGCGCACCGCCGAAGAACTCGGCCGGGCCTTCCCGGGTACGGCGGTCATCACGTCCGCCGGGGACACCATCGTCGATCGCACCGGCGACGGGCCCGCCCTGGTGATCGCCACGCCCGGCGCCGAGCCGCACGCTCCGCAGGGGTACGGCGCGGCGCTGCTGCTGGACAGCTGGGCGCTGCTGGGCCGCCAGGATCTGCGGGCCGCCGAGGACACCTTGCGGCGCTGGATGGCGGCCGCCGCCCTGGTGCGCGACCGGGAGGCCGGCGGGGTGGTGACGGTGGTCGCGGAGTCGTCGATTCCGACCGTGCAGGCCCTCATCCGGTGGGACCCGGTCGGCCACGCCGACGCCGAGCTGGCCACCCGCACCGAAGTCGGATTACCGCCGGCGGTGCACATCGCGGCCCTCGACGGCGACCCGGAGTCGGTGGCGGCGCTGCTGGAGCAGGCGCGACTCCCCGGCGGCGCCGACGTGCTCGGCCCGGTGCCGCTACCGCCGGGGGTGCGGCGCCCCGCTGGCGTCCCGGACGAGCTGCCGGTGATCCGGATGCTGGCCCGGGTCGGCCGCGACCACGGCCTGGCGCTGGCCGCGGCACTGCGCCACGGCGTCGGGGTGCTCAGCGCCCGCGGGTCGCATCATCCGGTACGGGTACAACTCGACCCGCTGCATATCGGCTGAGAGTTCTTATCCGCCCCGGATGTCCAGGACGTCGTCGAGCGGGCGCCGCGAGGTGAGGTGCGGTGGTTCCTCGCCCGCGGGAGCGTGCCCGATCCGGATCAGGATCTGCGGTACGCCGTCGCCGCCCACCAGCGTCTCGACGATCTCCCTGGCGACCTGAACCTCGGTGAGGTGGGTCAGCGGGCAGGTGGCCAAACCGGCCATCGTGGCCTCCAGCAGAACCACCGAGAGTGCTTCACCGGTCGCCAACGCCGCGGCGCGGGAGTCGGTATCGGTGGACAGCACGACGATCACCGCCTGATCCTGCTGGATCCGGACACGTCGCTCAGGGTGGCGGGCGGCCGGAAACGCTCGACCGATATCGACCCGGTCACCTTCGGCCGCTGAGGCCAACGCGCTGTAGGGAATACCCGCCGATTCCGCGAAAGGAACCGTCCACCGGCGTAATTCGGCGTGGTAGGTGGAATCGTAGAGCCGTAACGACTCGGCGAGTTGTGAGGCCTGCGCCAGGCGCGGCCGGGCGTCCTCCGGCAGCACATCCAGGTGCACGTCGTAACGATCGAGGCGGTCACGCAGCACCGGTTCGAACAGTTCCCAGTTCGCCGGAGACTGCAAAGGCAAGCGGTCACTGCGGCGTTCCTGGATCGCTGCGGCCTGGCGGCGGTGTCCCTCGGTGACGTGATCCAGCCGGGCGAATCGGATCGATGCCAGATGGTTGGGGTCATTGGGATTGGGAAACCGCTCGATGTCGGCGCGCAGGCCCGTCGCGCACAGGGCCACCCGAAGGTGGTCCAGCGCCGCGCCGCAACCGATGATCGCCTCACGCCCGGCCCGGTCGGTCGGCAACAGCCGGCTCGGGTCGAGGAACAGCTGCAGCGCAGTGCCGTCGAACAGCCATCGCCACGGCTGGATGTTGTGCAGCGAGGGGGCACGGCAGGCCGCCTCGACCGCATCTCTGACGGTCTGGGCTTCCACCATCACGGCAGACAACGTGACCTCCGATCTTTACCTCGCCTTCCATGATGGCGCTCCGCACAGGCCGGCGGAAGGGCCGTTGGTACTTCGGGCCGTCCCGCGGCCTCTTTAAACTGTGCCGGTGCGCATCGTCTTCGCCGGCACCCCGGACACCGCGTTGCCGTCGTTGCAACGGCTGATCGACTCGCCCCGCCACGAGGTGGCTGCGGTACTCACCCGGCCCGACGCGGCCTCCGGGCGGCGCGGGCACCTGCAGCCGTCGCCGGTGGCGCAACTCGCCCTCGACCACGAGATTCCGGTGCTGCGGCCGCACCAGCCGAACTCGGCCGACTTCGTCGCGGAGCTGGCCGAACTGGCACCGGAGTGCTGCCCGGTGGTCGCCTACGGGGCGCTGCTACGCGACGGCTTGTTGGCGGTACCGCAGCACGGCTGGGTCAACCTGCACTTCTCGCTGCTGCCGGCCTGGCGGGGCGCCGGCCCGGTGCAGGCGGCCATCGCCGCCGGCGACGAGGTGACCGGCGCGACGACGTTCGCGATCGAGCCGGAACTCGATTCGGGGCCGGTGTACGGGGTGCTGACCGAGACGATTCGGCCCGACGACACCGCCGGACAGCTGCTGGGACGGTTGGCGGTCGCGGGCGCCGAACTGCTGGCGGCCACCCTCGATGGGATCGCCGACGGCGCGCTGAACGCGGTGCCGCAGTCGCGCGACGGGGTCAGCTACGCCCCGAAGATCAGCGTCGACGATGCGCGGGTGCGCTGGGATCTGCCCGCCCCGGTGATCGAGCGCCGCATCCGTGCCGTCACCCCGGCGCCGGGGGCCTGGACGGTGATCGGGGACCTGCGCGTCAAGCTCGGTCCGGTGGCCGTCACCGACGATGGTCCACAAGACTTGGCGGCCGGGTACATTCACGCCGACCGGCGCAGCGTCTGGATCGGCACCGGATCGGTGCCGGTGCGATTGGGGCAGCTCCAGCCGCCCGGAAAGAAGCCCATGAACGCTGCCGACTGGGCGCGCGGCGCCCGGCTCGACTCGGGTTTGCGGGCGTCATGACCGGACCGTCGCGCCGGCGGCCTCAAAGCGGGCCGCGGCAACCGCGTCGTAAACCGCTGGATCCGGCCCGTCGCGCCGCGTTCGACGTGCTGCGGGCGGTCTCGCAACGCGATGCCTACGCCAACCTGGCGTTGCCGGCGTTGCTGTCCGAGCGCGGGATCACCGGCCGCGACGCGGCTTTCGCCACCGAACTGACCTACGGAACCTGCCGGGTCCGCGGGCTGCTCGACGCGATCATCGGAGCGGCGGCGCAGCGTTCGCCCGATGCGATCAACCCGGTGCTGCTGGACCTGCTGCGGCTGGGTAGTTATCAGCTGCTGCGTACCCGGGTGGACGCGCACGCCGCGGTGTCCACCACTGTCGAGCAGGCGGCCATCGAATTCGACTCGCCGCGAGCAGGTTTCGTCAACGGCGTGCTGCGCACCATCAGCACCCGCGACGAAGCGTCCTGGACTGCGGAGCTCGCACCGGACCCGGCCGCCGACCCGATCGGCCACGCGGCGTTCACCCGCGCGCACCCGCGCTGGATCGCGCAGGCCTTCGCCGACGCGCTGGGATCGGCCGCCGGTGAACTCGACGCGGTGCTGGCCGCCGACGACGAGCGTCCCCAGGTGCATCTGGCCGCCCGTCCCGGCGTGCTGACCGCCGCCGAACTGGCTGCCGCCGTGGACGGCGCCGTGGGCCGGTACTCGCCGTACGCGGTGTACCTGCCCGGCGGCGACCCCGGTCGGCTGCAACCGGTACGCGACGGCCACGCCCTGGTCCAGGACGAGGGCAGTCAATTGGTGGCCCGCGCGTGCGCGCTGGCCCCCGTGGACGGTGACAGCGGGCGGTGGCTGGACCTGTGTGCCGGCCCGGGCGGCAAGACCGCGCTGCTGGCCGCGCTCGCCGCGCAGGCCGAAGCCCGGGTGACCGCGGTGGAGCTGGCGCCCCAGCGCGCCGCGCTGGTCGCCGAGAACACCCGCGGCCTGGACGTGGAGGTGCTGACGGCCGACGGCCGCGACTCGGGCCTGCAACCCGGGGGCTTTGACCGGGTGCTGGTCGACGTGCCCTGCACCGGTCTGGGCGCCCTACGCCGCCGGCCCGAAGCCCGGTGGCGCAGACTGCCCGCCGATGTCCCGGTACTGACGAAACTGCAGCGTGAATTGCTGACCGCGGCGATCGGGCTGACCCGGCCCGGGGGGGTGGTGCTGTACGCGACGTGCTCACCGCACCTGGCCGAAACGGTCGGGGTGGTGGCCGATGCGCTGCGCCGGCATCCGGTGCGGGCCTTGGACACCCGAGAACTGTTCGCGCCAGCCGACGCGCTCGGAGATGGCCCGCACGTGCAGCTGTGGCCGCACCGGCACGGCACCGACGCCATGTTCGCCGCGGCGCTACAAGTAATCTGAGCCCATGTCACGACCCATGATCGCCCCGTCGATCCTGTCGGCGGACTTCGCCCGGCTCGCCGAGGAGGCCGCCGCCGTCAAGGGGGCGGACTGGCTGCACGTCGATGTGATGGACGCCCACTTCGTGCCCAACCTGACGCTGGGCCTACCGGTGGTGGAAAGCCTGCTCAAAGCCACCGACATCCCGATGGACTGCCATCTGATGATCGAGGACCCGGGCCGCTGGGCGCCGCCCTACGCCGAGGCGGGCGCCCACAATGTCACGTTCCACGCCGAGGCCACCGACAGCCCGATCGCGGTGGCCCGCGACATCCGGGCCGCCGGCGCCAAAGCCGGGCTGAGCATCAAACCGGGTACGCCGCTGGAGCCCTACCTGGAGATCCTGCCGAACTTCGACACCCTGCTGGTGATGTCGGTGGAACCGGGATTCGGCGGACAGTCCTTCATCCCGGAGGTCCTGGGCAAGGTTCGCGCGGTGCGCAAGCTCGTCGACGCCGGGGAGCTGAGCATCCTGGTGGAGATCGACGGCGGCATCAACGCCGACACCGTCGAACAGGCCGCCGAGGCCGGTGTGGACTGCTTCGTCGCCGGCTCGGCCGTCTACAGCGCCGCGGACCCGGCCGCGGCGGTGGAATCGTTGCGCCGCCAAGCCCTTTCAGCGTCGCCGCATCTGCGCGCATGAGCACCGAGGGATGAATACCGCCCCGGCCGTGACAGACGCCGCCGGCCACGACGCCGCGATGCTGCTCGCCATCGAGCAGGCGCAGCGGGTCAAGGGAAAGACCTATCCCAACCCGCCGGTCGGCGCGGTCGTCCTGGACCGCGACGGGCGGGTGGTCGGCGTCGGCGGGACCGGACCGACCGGTGAGGCCCACGCCGAGGTGGTGGCGCTGCGCCGCGCCGGTGAGCTGGCCGCCGGCGGCACGGTGGTGGTCACGCTGGAGCCCTGCAATCACCACGGCCGAACCCCACCGTGCGTGGACGCCCTGCTGGCCGCCGGTGTCGCGAAGGTGGCCTACGCCGTCGAGGACCCCAACCCCGAAGCGGCGGGCGGGGCGGCGCGCCTGGCCGCGGCCGGAGTCCAGGTGCTCGCCGGCGTGCAGGCCGACGCGGTGATCGCCGGGCCGCTGCGGGAGTGGCTGCACAAGCAGCGCACCGGCCTACCGCACGTCACCTGGAAGTACGCCACCAGCATCGACGGCCGCAGCGCGGCTGCCGACGGATCCAGTCAGTGGATCACCAGCGAGGCCGCCCGCGCCGATCTGCACCGCCGCCGGGCGGCCGCCGACGCCATCGTGGTGGGTACCGGCACCGTGCTCATCGACGACCCGACGCTGACCGCCCGACTGCCCGACGGCACCCTGGCCGACCGGCAGCCGCTGCGAGTGGTGGTCGGGCAGCGCGAGATCTCGGCGGACGCGCACGTGCTCAACGACGACTCGCGCACCATGGTGATCCGCACCCACGATCCGGCCGAGGTGCTGCGCGCGCTGTCGGACCGCACCGACGTACTGCTGGAAGGCGGTCCGACACTGGCCGGAGCGTTCCTGCGGGCCGGGGCGATCGATCGCATCCTGGCCTATGTGGCGCCGATCCTGCTGGGCGGGCCGATCACCGCCGTCGACGATGTCGGGGTGCCCAGCATCGCCCGGGCGCTGCGGTGGCGATTCGACACGGTCGAACCGATCGGCCCGGATCTGCTGCTGAGCCTGGTGCCGCACTGACGGCTACCGGTCTGCTCAGCGGGCGAGGCTGGCCTCCGGTTCGGGCAACTCCGGGTCCTCGACGGAATCCTTGTTGCTGCCGATGAACAGCCCGAGTACGGCGCCCACCACGCAGACGATCGCGGTGATCCCGAAGATCTCGCCGTACATCATGGCGAACGCCAGCTTCGAATTGTGCGCCGTCGCGGCCATCTTCTCGGCCAGGCTGCCGCCGGGCACCTTGGGTATGCCGGCGAGAATCTGATTGAACCGGTACAGCCCCCACGCTGACAGGGCGGCCATCCCGACCAGCATCCCGGTCATCCGGGCGACCACCACACCGGACGCGGCGATGCCGTGCTCGCGCGGCGGCACCGCGCGCATCACCGCCGATGTCAGCGGCCCGATCACCAGGCCCAGCCCGAAGCCGGCCAGCATCTGGTCGGTGTCCAGCGCGGGCAGCGAGAACAGCCCGAAGAAATCGTGCCGGTAGGCCAGCAGATCGACTGGCCACTTCGAGATCAGCCAGTAGCCGCCGGCCGCGAGCAGCAGGCCGACGAAGGTCACCCCCCGGTCGCCGGCCCGGGTCGCAATCCAGCCGCCGATCAGGGCGCCCACCGGCAGCGCGATCAGAAACCGCAGCAGCAGTCCGGCGGCCTCGTTCTGGGTCATCCCCAGCACGCCCTGCCCGAACAGTTCGACATCGACCAGCGTCACCATCAGCGCCGCGCCGGCACATACCGAGGCGCCCAACGCGGCCAGGAACGGCCCGAATCGGGCGCCGGTCGGGTCGATCAGCTTGGTGCGGGCGAACCGCTCCCAGACCGCGAACAGCAGGGTGGCCACCAGCGCGGCTCCCAGCACCGGCAGCCCCCAGTGGGGCAGCGCCTGCTTGGCGCTGGGTTCGGGGTTGTAGAGGCCGATGACGGCCAGGCCCAGCGCGACCGCCAGCAGCAGCCCGCCGACGACGTCGACGCGTTCGGGCGGAGTCCCGTCGTCGACGGAGTCGGCACGCGACGGCAGGCTGAAGTGGATCATCACCATGGCGATCGCGGTCAGCGGCACATTGATCCAGAACACGTCGCGCCAGTCGCGCAGCGCCCAGACGATGAAGATGCCGTACAGCGGGCCGAGCACGCTGCCCAGCTCCTGGGCCGCGCCGATCCCGCCGAGCACTCCGGCCCGATTGCGTTGCGCCCACAGGTCGGCGCCCAGCGCCAGGGTCACCGGAAGCAGGGCGCCGCTGGCGATGCCCTGGATGGTGCGGCCGACCACCAGCATCGACAGATCCATCGACAACGCGGTCACCACCGAGCCGACCGCGAACGTGGCCAGGCTCACCTGCAGCAGCAGCTTGCGGCCGAACCGGTCGGAGGCTCGGCCCAGCAGCGGCATCGCAGCGATGTAGCCGAGCAGATAACAGGTGATGATCGGGGTCAGCTGCTGGATCTTGTTGATCGGGATCCCGACACCGGCCGGTTGCGGCGCCATGATGTCGCGCATGATCGTGACCACGACATAGGTGTCGAGGGCCCCGAGCAGGACGGCGAGGCTACCTGCGCTGATCGCGAGTCGGCGATTGACCCGCATCACGCTCCTGCCGGCTTCTCAACGGTGACCGCGGCGTTCCAATTCGACAACGTCATCTGGATCGAGTTGCCCGCGCTGGGGTCGAGCTTGGCCTGCACCAGCTGGTGGTCACCGTCTTCTTGGATCCAGACCGTGGCCGGCGTCGAGGCCGTGGCCTTGAGCTGCGGTGCCAGCGCGTTCACCGCGTCGGCGGGCGCATTGCCGGTGACCCGGATCGTCTTCTGGCCGTTGATGGTTTCGCGGCCCGCGGCCTTCTCGTCGGTCAGATTGGCCAGCATGTTGGCCAACCCCTTGTCCGGGCTCAGGATCGCGGCGACGTCATAGACGTTCTCGGCGGCGCCGTAGTTGTCGTAGTCGTCACCGGTGATCGCCGCGTACAGGTCGCCGTCGATCACGATGAACTTGGCGTCGACGTCGCTGCCGAGCATGGTGATCGTGGCGCTGCCCTTGGCCGCGGTGGTCGGCTCGTTGGTCAGATCGCCTTCGAGGGTTTTGACCGGCAGGTTCTTGATCTGGCCGGTCACCGACAGTGCCAGGTGCGCGCTCTTGAGGTCCGCGGTGGTGCTGGCGGACTCCTTGACCAGGGTCGTCGCGTCGGGCAACGGGGCGCCGGAGTCCTTGCTCGAGCAGCCGGCGAACAGGGCGGCGGCGGTGGTGGCGGTGGCCAGGGCGATCAGAAGTCTGCGCATGGGCAACATCGTATAGAGGCCGGCCTGCTGGGACGGCCGAGCACCGACATAGCCTGATGTGATGTTCACCGGAATCGTCGAGGAACTGGGCGAGCTGGTCAGCCGCGACGAGCTGACCGAAGCCGCGCGCCTGGTCATCCACGGCCCCACCGTCGTCTCCGACGCTCGCCACGGTGACTCGATCGCCGTCAACGGGGTGTGCCTGACGGTGGTGGAGGTGCTGCCCGGCGGCCGGTTCTCCGCCGACGTGATGCGCGAGACGCTGGATCGCTCCAGCCTGGGCTCGGTGCAGGTCGGGGGACCGGTGAACCTGGAACGCGCGGCCGCGCTGGGCAGCCGCCTGGGCGGGCACATCGTGCAGGGCCACGTCGACGGCACCGGGCGCGTGCTGGCCCGCACACCCGCACCGCACTGGGAGGTGGTGCGGATTTCGCTGCCGAAGTCGCTGGCCCGCTACGTGGTGGAGAAGGGCTCGATCACCGTCGACGGCATCTCACTGACCGTCGCCGGACTGGGGTGTGACCCGGACGACTTCTTCGAGGTGTCGTTGATCCCGACCACACTGGAGCTGACCACGCTGGGCCGCGCGCCGGTCGGCACGCCGGTCAATCTCGAGGTGGACGTCATCGCCAAATACGTCGAGCGGCTGGTGACAAATCCCGCTGGATGAGTCGGGCGGCAAATCCTGGCCCCGGGGTGGTTCATACTGGATGGGCGGGTTGCGCCGATCGGGCGACCCGGAGACGGCGAACGCAAGGTGGCATAGATGACGAAGTTGGACACCGTCGAGCGGGCGGTTGCCGACATTGCGGCGGGTAAAGCCGTCGTCGTCATCGACGACGAGGACCGGGAGAACGAAGGCGATCTGATCTTCGCCGCCGAGAAGGCCACCCCCGAATTGGTGGCGTTCATGGTGCGCTACACCTCCGGGTATCTGTGCGTGCCACTGGACGGCGCGATCTGCGACCGGCTGGGCCTGCTGCCGATGTACGCGGTGAACCAGGACAAGCACGGCACCGCCTACACCGTCACCGTCGACGCCAAGAACAATGTGGGGACCGGGATTTCGGCCTCGGACCGGGCGACCACGATGCGGCTGCTGGCCGATCCGGGCAGCGCCGCCGACGAATTCACCCGGCCCGGGCACGTGGTGCCGCTGCGCGCCAAGGACGGCGGCGTGCTGCGCCGGCCGGGTCACACCGAGGCCGCGGTCGATCTGGCCCGGATGGCCGGCCTGCAGCCGGCCGGCGCGATCTGCGAGATCGTCAGCCAGAAGGACGAGGGCGCGATGGCCCAGACCGACGAGCTGCGGATCTTCGCCGACGAACACGGCCTGGCGCTGATCTCCATCGCCGACATGATCGAGTGGCGCCGCAAGCACGAGAAGCACATCGAGCGGGTCGCCGAAGCCCGCATCCCGACCCGCCACGGCGAATTCCGTGCGGTCGGCTACACCAGCATCTACGAGGACGTCGAGCACGTCGCGCTGGTGCGCGGTGAGATCGCCGGGCCGCACAATGACGGCGACGACGTGCTGGTCCGGGTGCACTCCGAGTGCCTGACCGGCGACGTCTTCGGCTCCCGGCGCTGCGACTGCGGGCCGCAGCTGGATGCGGCGCTGGCGATGGTGGCCCACGAGGGCCGCGGGGTGGTGCTCTACATGCGTGGCCACGAGGGCCGCGGCATCGGGCTGCTGCACAAGCTGCAGGCCTACCAGCTGCAGGATGCCGGCGACGACACCGTCGACGCCAACCTCAAGCTGGGGTTGCCGGCCGACGCGCGCGACTACGGCATCGGTGCGCAGATCCTGGTGGATCTCGGGGTGCGTTCGATGCGCCTGCTGACCAACAATCCGGCCAAGCGGGTCGGCCTGGACGGCTACGGGCTGCACATCATCGAGCGGGTGCCGCTGCCGGTGCGGGCCAACGCCGAGAACATCCGCTACCTGATGACCAAGCGGGACCGGATGGGCCACGAGCTGACCGGGCTGGAGGACTTCGACGAGGCTTCGCACCTGCCCGGCGAATTCGGCGGGGCGCTGTGAGCGGTACTGGCGTGCCGGACATGCCGGCGCTCGAGGCCTCCGGTGTGCGCTTGGCGATCGTGGCCAGCACCTGGCACACCCGGATCTGTGACGCCCTGCTGGCCGGTGCCCGCCAGGTGGCCGCCGACGCCGGCGTCGCCCAACCCACGGTGGTACGGGTGCTCGGGGCGATAGAGATCCCGGTAGTGGCCCAGGAGGTGGCCCGAAACCACGACGCGGTCGTCGCGCTCGGTGTGGTGATCCGCGGCGGCACACCGCATTTCGACTATGTCTGCGACGCGGTGACCCAGGGCCTGACCCGGGTGTCGCTGGACGCGGCGACACCGGTGGCCAACGGGGTGCTCACCGTCAACGACGAGCAGCAGGCGCTGGATCGCGCCGGGCTGCCCGGTTCGGCCGAGGACAAGGGCGCCCAGGCGGCCGCCGCCGCGCTGAGCACGGCACTGACCCTGCGCGACCTTCGCGCCGCGCTGTGACGGGCCCGTCCGGGTCCCCGCAGTGGGATCTGCAGGTGCGTCCACGGCTGATGCGGATCGGCTTATGGAGCGCCGCGGTCCTGATCGTCGCGATCCACGTCGTGGTGAGCTTTCTTCTGACGATCCGCTCCAGCGGGGTGATCTTTCGTACCTACGACCGGGTGGCCGTCATAGTGCTGGGCATCATCGTGGCCGGCTCGCTACTGCTGTTCGCGCGCGCCCGGGTGCGGGCGGGCGCGTCCGGGGTCTCGGTGCGCAACGCGCTCGGCGATCGGCTGATCCCGTGGGCGCACGTGCTCGGGGTGTCCTTCCCGCCGGGCAAACGCTGGGCCCGGCTGGAGCTGCCCGACGACGAATACATTCCGCTGGTGGCCATCCAGTCCGCCGACAAGGAGCGCGCGGTGCAGGCCATGCGCACCATGCGGGCCCTGATCGCGCGCTACCGGCCGTCTGACGCACCGCCGGACTAGCCTCGTAACCGTGCCAGACCCCGCGACATATCGCCCGGCGCCCGGCTCCATTCCCGTCGAGCCCGGCGTCTACCGATTCGTCGACCCGCACGGCCGGGTCATCTACGTGGGCAAGGCGAAAAGCCTGCGGTCACGGCTCACGTCGTACTTCGCCGACATCGCCGGCCTGCACCCGCGCACCCGCCAGATGGTGACCACCGCCGCCAAGGTGGAGTGGACGGTGGTCAACACCGAGGTCGAGGCGCTGCAGCTGGAATACAACTGGATCAAGGAGTTCGACCCGCGGTTCAACGTCCGCTACCGCGACGACAAGACCTACCCCGTATTGGCGGTCACCTTGAACGAGGAGTACCCGCGGCTGATGGTCTACCGCGGGCCGCGCCGCAAAGGGGTGCGCTACTTCGGGCCGTACTCGCACGCCTGGGCGATCCGCGAAACCCTGGACCTGCTGTTGCGGGTGTTTCCGGCGCGCACCTGCTCGGCCGGGGTGTTCAAGCGCCACCAGCAGATCGGCCGGCCCTGTCTGCTCGGCTACATCGGCAAGTGCTCCGCGCCGTGCATCGGTCGGGTCAGCGCCGAGGAGCACCGGCGGATCGTGGACGACTTCTGCGACTTCCTGGCCGGTAAGACCGACCGGCTGGTCCGCAGCCTCGAACAGCAGATGCTGGCCGCCTCCGATGAACTGGACTTCGAACGCGCCGCGCGGCTGCGCGACGATGTTGCTGCCCTGAAACGAGCCCTGGAGAAGCAGGCCGTGGTGCTCGGCGACGGCACCGACGCCGACGTGGTGGCCTTCGCCGAGGACGAGCTGGAAGCGGCGGTCCAGGTGTTTCACGTGCGCGGCGGCCGGGTGCGCGGGCAGCGCGGCTGGATCGTCGAAAAGCCCGGCGACCCCGGCGATGCCGACAGCTCCCTGGGGCAGCTGGTCGAGCAGTTCGTCACCCAGTTCTACGGCGACCAGGCCGAATTGGAAGGTGCGGCCGATGAGCCGACCAACCCGGTGCCACGCGAGGTGCTGGTGCCCTGTCTGCCGGCCAACGCCGACGAGCTGATCAGCTGGCTGTCGGGCCTGCGGGGTTCGCGGGTGTCGCTGCGGGTACCGTTGCGCGGTGATAAGCGCGCACTGGCCGAGACCGTGGAGCGAAACGCCAAACACGCACTGCAGCAACATAAGCTGAAACGAGCCGGAGATTTCACCGCCAGAACCGCTGCGCTGCAGAACATTCAGGAATCCCTGGGCCTGCCCGACGCACCGCTGCGCATCGAATGCGTGGACATCAGCCATGTGCAGGGCACTGATGTGGTCGGATCCCTGGTGGTGTTCGAGGATGGCTTGCCCCGTAAGTCGGACTACCGCCACTTCGCGATCCGAGAGGCCGCCGGCGAGGGCCGCTCCGACGACGTGGCCTCGATCGCCGAGGTGACCCGCCGCCGGTTCCGTCGCCACCTGGATGCGGAAGTGCTTGCCCCGGAAGGCAAATCACGAAAATTCGCCTACCCGCCGAATCTCTACGTGGTGGACGGTGGCGCTCCGCAGGTCAACGCCGCGGCAGCCGTGCTCGCCGAGCTCGGTATCACCGACGTCGCGACTATCGGGCTGGCCAAGCGCCTGGAGGAAGTGTGGGTGCCCTCAGAGCCGGACCCGATCATCCTGCCGAGGCAAAGCGAAGGCCTGTATCTGCTGCAGCGGATCCGCGACGAAGCGCACCGGTTCGCCATCACCTACCATCGCAGCAAACGGTCCAAGCGGATGACCGCCTCAGTGCTGGATGCGGTACCCGGCCTCGGTGAGCACCGGCGCAAGGTGTTGATCTCGCATTTCGGCTCGGTGGCACGACTGAAAAAGGCTACCGTCGAAGAGCTCACCTCGATCCCGGGAATCGGCGCGGCGACCGCGGCAGCCGTTCTCGAGGCACTGGGGGCCGACGGCGCGACGGGTGCCGCTGAACAGCAACGGATGTCGGGATGACCAGGGAAGCACCGAAGGGCGTGCGGGAGCGCGACATCGCCGGCCCCGGAGACGGCGCCGGTATCGACGTCGTGCTGGTCACCGGGCTGTCCGGCGCCGGGCGCGGCACCGCCGCCAAGGTGCTCGAGGACCTGGGCTGGTACGTCGCCGACAATCTGCCGCCGGACCTGATCACCCGGATGGTGGACCTGGGTTTGGCGGCAGGCTCGCGGATCACCCAGCTGGCGGTGGTGATGGACGTGCGCTCGGCGGGATTCACCGGAGACCTGGACTCGGTACGTAACGAGCTGGCGACGCGAGGCGTCAACCCGCGGGTGCTGTTCATGGACGCCGGCGACGACGTACTGATCCGCCGCTACGAACACAACCGCCGCAGCCACCCGCTGCAGGGCCAGCAGACGCTCACCGAGGGCATCACCGCCGAGCGGGTCATGCTGGCGCCGGTCCGCGCGGTGGCCGACCTGGTCATCGACACCTCGGTGCTCAGCGTGCGCGAGCTGCGCGAGAGCATCGAGGAGATGTTCGGCGGGGACGCCGTCACGGCTCCCACCTCGATCACGGTCGAGTCCTTCGGCTACAAGTACGGCCTGCCGATGGACGCCGACATGGTGATGGACGTGCGGTTCCTGCCCAACCCGCACTGGGTCGACGAACTGCGCCCGCATTCCGGGCAGCATCCGGCGGTGCGCGACTACGTGCTGGGCCAGCCGGGTGCGGACGAATTCCTCGAGGCCTACCATCGGCTGCTGTCTCTGGTGGTGGGCGGCTATCGACGAGAAGGAAAGCGATACATGACCGTGGCCATCGGGTGTACCGGCGGAAAGCACCGCAGTGTCGCCATTGCCGAGGCGCTGGCGAGGCTGTTGGACACCGCCGACGACAACGACGAGCTGTCGGTGCGGGTGCTGCACCGGGATCTGGGCCGCGAATGAGTTGCGCCGGCGACGATGCACAGCGCAGCGATGACAAGGAGCGGCGCAAATGAGCATCGAGCCCGCCCACGGCAACCCGAGCATCGTGGCGCTCGGCGGCGGGCACGGCCTGTACGCGACACTGTCGGCCGCCCGTCGGCTGACGCCGCACGTCACCGCCGTGGTCACCGTCGCCGATGACGGCGGCTCCTCAGGCCGGTTGCGCAGCGAGTTGGATGTGGTGCCGCCGGGGGACCTGCGGATGGCGCTGGCGGCGCTGGCCTCCGACAGTCCCGCCGGGCGGCTGTGGGCGACCATTCTGCAGCACCGGTTCGGCGGCACCGGCGCGCTGGCCGGCCACCCGATCGGCAACCTGCTGCTGGCCGGCCTCAACGAGGTGCTGGCCGACCCGGTGGCCGCACTCGATGAGCTCGGCCGAATGCTCGGCGTCAAAGGGCGGGTGCTGCCGATGTGCCCGATCGCCCTGCAGATCGAAGCCGACGTCTCCGGACTCGACGCCGACCCGCGGCTGTTCGGGGTGATCCGGGGCCAGGTGGCGATCGCGACGACGCCGGGCAAGGTGCGCCGGGTGCGGCTGCTGCCGGGCAATCCACCGGCCACCCGCCAGGCCGTCGACGCCATCATGTCCGCCGACCTGGTGGTGCTGGGGCCGGGATCGTGGTTCACCAGCGTCATCCCGCACCTGCTGGTGCCCGGGCTGGCCGCCGCACTGCAGAACACCACGGCCCGGCGCGCCCTGGTGCTCAACCTGGTCGCCGAACCGGGGGAGACCGCCGGCTTCTCGGTGGAGCGGCACCTGCACGTATTGGCCCAGCATGCCCCCGGTTTCACCGTCGACCACATCATCATCGACGCCGGACGGGTGCCCAGTGAGCGCGAACGTGAGCAGCTGCGTCGGGCTGCGAATCTGTTCGCGGCGGAGGTTCGGTTCGTCGACGTGGCTCGACCTGGTACACCTTTACATGACCCAGGAAAGTTGGCGGCAGCGCTGGACGGGGTTCGGGACGCCGGCGGGTCACCGCTGACGCTCCCGACACCGGTCGCGACGCCGGCCGAGGGCGGGGGCCGGCAAACCGGCGTGAGTGGACCGAGCGGGCTCGGGCCGGGAGGTGACAAGTCGTGGCGATGACGGCTGAAGTCAAGGACGAATTGAGCCGTCTCGTGGTCAGTTCGGTCAATGCCCGCCGCGCCGAGGTCGCGGCGCTGCTGCGCTTCGCCGGCGGGCTGCACATCGTGGCCGGCCGGGTCGTGGTCGAAGCCGAGGTGGACCTGGGCGTCATCGCGCGCCGGCTGCGCAAGGACATCTTCGACCTGTACGGCTACAACGCGATCGTGCATGTGCTGTCGGCCAGCGGGATGCGCAAGAGCACCCGCTACGTGCTGCGGGTCACCAAGGACGGCGAAGCGCTGGCCCGCCAGACCGGCCTGCTGGACCTGCGTGGCCGGCCGGTGCGCGGCCTGCCCGCCCAGGTCGTCGGCGGCAGCGTCGCCGACGCCGAAGCGGCTTGGCGCGGCGCGTTTTTGGCGCACGGATCGCTGACCGAGCCCGGTCGGTCCTCGGCGCTGGAGGTCGGTTGCCCCGGTCCGGAGGCGGCCCTGGCGCTGGTCGGCGCGGCGCGTCGGCTCGGGGTCAGTGCGAAGGCCCGCGAGGTGCGCGGCGCGGACCGAGTGGTGGTGCGCGACGGCGAGGCGATCGGTGCGTTGCTGACCAGGATGGGCGCCCAGGACACCCGGCTGGTCTGGGAGGAGCGGCGGATCCGTCGCGAGGTACGCGCGACCGCCAACCGGCTGGCCAACTTCGACGACGCCAACCTGCGCCGCTCGGCGCGCGCCGCGGTGGCCGCGGCGGCCCGGGTGGAACGCGCGTTGGACATCCTCGGGGACACCGTGCCCGATCATCTGGCCTCGGCCGGCAAGCTGCGGGTGGAGCACCGGCAGGCCTCCCTGGAGGAGCTGGGCCGGCTGGCCGATCCGCCGATGACCAAAGACGCGGTGGCAGGCCGTATTCGGCGGCTGCTGTCGATGGCCGACCGCAAGGCCAAGCAGGACGGTATCCCCGACACCGAGTCGGCGGTCACCCCGGAGCTGCTGGAAGACGCCTGACAGGGCGCTAGGGCTGCGCACGTCGACGAGGTCGTCGATGATGCGAAAGTCGCCCGAGTTGTGGGTAAACAGCGGAACGCCATGCACATTGGCGGTTGCCGCGATTGCGAGATTGATGGCGCGCCGACGCGGCTGCCCGCCGCGGTCGCGCACGGCGGCCGACAGGTGCCCCCATTCTCGGGAGATCGCGACGGTGATGGTCTAGAGGCCGCCCAAAAGCTATCCCCGCTTTATGTCCGACGCTAGAATCTGGAAAGAAAGCGAGGGCGACCTTGGAAAATTCAGAGATACCTCCGGCCGGCTGGTATCCAACTCCAGATGGCGGTAACCGGTATTGGGATGGAGAACAATGGCTCTCGCTACCGGATCCGATGGCCAACTCCGCAATGGCCGATCCACAAGCGAACACGACTACCACGGCCGCCCACAATTCGAACCAAATCATAATCAGGACGGTCACTGCCATCGTCGCAGTCATTTTGGGTGGCGCTGTAATTTTCTACCTCAAAACTACGCATGACACCGCTATGCGAAATGCCGCAATTATCTCGACGCAGCAATCTTCATCTAAAGCGGCAGCAGCGCAAGCAGAACGTAAGCAAGAGGAAGACGACGCGAAGCGTACGGAACGCAGAGAATCCATAAAGACCATCGAGGACAGCGTCAAAGAATTGGCCGAACAACACGTCCAAGATGGACTAATCGACGGGCCGATACTGTCTGTATCGTGCAGTCCAGTCGGCGGATCTACCGATGATCTGACCGCTCAAACTACCATATTTGCATGCTTTGTGGCGAATACAGTAAACGAAGACGGCACACTTGCTGGACCCAAATATCATGCGATGATGAACTGGGATACCGACGAGTTCACCTATGGATACGGACCGCCCCGCTAGTGCCGCTAGTCTGCCCTTAAGTACCGCAAAGAGCATGTGCTCAAGCGGTTTTCAACCTCGGCTGCACTGCGAACGTTTAGGTCGGGCCACTCCAGAAAAATCCAGGCTTGCCACCGGGCGTTCGGCGCCGCCTGACGCTGCGCTGACTTCGCCGCCCCCCGCTCGAGTTTCACCAGGGACAGGTGGTCGGCGATCGCCTGCTCCAACATGCGAAGCCGAACCCTGGGCCCAAGGCGGCCGCACCAACGCCGACAACCTCTACTTCGCCTGCGGCCCCGACCACACCGACACCACCGACGGCCGCCAACACACCACCGTCACCAAAACCGGCCGCCTCGCCTGGACCGACGGCACCAGCCCGCCGCAGATCAACCACGCCCACCACCCCCAAGAACTACTCCACGGCGACCCCGACCCACCCGAGGATGACGTCGCCTGGGTGCGTCGCCAGGTGTGAAAGGCTCCTGCCGTGGCGACCGACAACGCACGGCCCGATCGCCGTCCCACCGTCCCTAGCCGGCTGCTCTACCTCACCGAACCGGCCCGGGCCGCGGTCGACGTCGGATTGCTCACGTCCACGGCACCGCTGCTGTCGCTGCTGCCACGCGGTGACAGCCACCCGGTGCTGGTGTTGCCCGGCCTGGGCGCCGCCGATACTTCGACGCTGGTTCTGAGACGAGTCTTGCGGCGGCTGGGTTACCGGATGCACGGGTGGCGGCTGGGCACCAATCTCGGGCCGACCCCGCGGGTGCTCGACGGAATGGCCTCCCGCGTCGAGGAGTTGACTGATCGCTACCAGGAACCGATGTCGGTGATCGGCTGGAGCCTCGGCGGATTTTATGCACGCCAATTGGCTTGGCGCAGCCCCGAATCCGTCCGCCAGGTGATCACCCTCGGCACACCGGTACGGCTCGCCGCCGGCATGGCACGCCAACGCGGCGCTGCCGGCCGTCCCAGTGACCTGTCCGGCTTTCCACAGTGGCCCCGCTGGTCGCAGTGGGCCCGCTGGTACGGGGACTTCCAGGCCCGGGTGCCCGACGAGCCTGCGCCCGGCGGCGAGGCTGGGCTGCCGGTGCCGACCACCTCGATCTACTCGGTGCTCGACGGCATCGTGGGCTGGCGGGTCTGCCTCACCGACGCCGCGCCGCAAGCGGAGAACATTGGCGTCGCCGCGAGTCACATCGGGTTCGCCTACCATCCCGCGGTCATCTTCGCGATCGCCGACCGGCTGGCACAAGCTACCGGGGTCTGGCGCCCATTCCGGCCGCCGGCGCTGCTGCGCGCGGCCTACACCTGAGCGGACCCGAAACCGCGTCGCGAACATGACGCGTATCGCTATAACTGAACATGCACAAGCCAGGGGAGTGAGGCCAAGATGGGGTTCATCGCACCGACGGTTCCCGATGCGGATCCCGAGACCTGGCGCAGTATGCCGTGGGCCACCCGGGCGCAGATCTGCAGCCGGCACTGGGCCGAACACGGATTCGGCACCCCGTCAGCGATCTATCTGCTGTATCTGCTCAAGATCACGGCCTACGCCGTCGGCGCCGCGGCGGTCATTGCGCTGACCCCGGGCCTGGGCGGGCTGGGCCGGATCACCGAATGGTGGACGCAGCCGATCGTCTACCAGAAGGTCGTCGTCTTCAGCTTGCTGTTCGAGATCCTGGGACTGGGCTGCGGCTCCGGCCCGCTGACCGGACGATTCTGGCCGCCGATCGGCGGATTCCTATACTGGCTGCGGCCCAAGACGATTCGGCTGCCGCCCTGGCCGGGCCGGGTCCCGCTCACCGGCGGCGACACCCGGACCCTGCTCGACGTCGCGCTGTACGCCGCGGTGCTGGCCTCCGGAATCTGGCTGTTGCTCTCGCCCGGGGTCCCGGACACCGGCACCGGCGGCGCCGGCGAGATCGGCCTGATCGACCCGATCCGGGTGGTCCCGATCATCGCGGCACTGGTGCTGCTGGGGCTGCGGGACAAGACGATCTTCCTGGCGGCCCGCGCCGAGCACTACGGGCTGACGTTGCTGGTGTTCTTCTTTCCCTACGTCGACCAGATGGCCGCGTTCAAGCTCATCCTGCTCGGTTTGTGGTGGGGCGCAGCGACCTCCAAGCTCAACCATCACTTCCCGTACGTGGTGGCCGTGATGATGAGCAACAACGCCCTGTTACGGCCCAGGATGTTCACCCGGTTCAAGCACCTGCTCTACCGCGATCACGCCAACGACCTACGGCCCACCCGGATACCGCAACTGATGGCACACGTCGGCGGCACCACCGCCGAATTCATCGTGCCGGCGCTGCTGGTGCTGGTCGCCGGTGATCAGCCCTGGCGGTGGGCCCTGATCGCGTTCATGGTGGTCTTCCACCTCAACATCATCTCCAACCTTCCGATGGGAGTTCCGTTGGAATGGAACGTGTTCTTCATCTTCTCGCTGTTCTATCTCTTCGGCCAGCACGCCGAAATTCAGGTGTACGACCTGCGCTCACCACTGCTGGGGGTCATACTGGTCGCCGGCCTGGTGGTCATGCCGATCGCGGGAAACATGTTTCCCCAACAGATCTCGTTCCTGCCGGCGATGCGTTACTACGCCGGAAACTGGGCCTCGAGCCTGTGGTGCTTCCGCGACGGCGCCGAAGACACCCTCGAGGCGCGCACGGTCAAGAGTTCGGCGCTGGTCATCAACCAGCTCGCCAAGCTCTACGACCGCGCCACCGCCGAACTCGTGGCCGACAAGGTTCCGGGGGCCTTCCGCGCGATGCACCTGCACGGTCGCGCACTCAACGGGCTGCTGCCGCGCGCCATCAAAAACCAAGCCGACTACAGCATCCGCGACGGCGAGATCATCGCCGGCCCGCTGATCGGGTGGAACTTCGGCGAAGGCCACCTGCACAACGAGCAGCTGCTGGCCGCGGTGCAGCGCCGCTGCCACTTCGAAGACGGCGACCTGCGGGTGATCATGCTCGAAGGCCAGCCCATTCACCGCAAGGAACAGGCCTACCGCATCGTCGACGCCAAATCCGGACTGATCGAAGCGGGCTATGTGGCGGTAGCCGACATGCTCAGTCGTCAGCCGTGGCCCGAGCCCGGTGACGAGTTCCCGGTCCGCCGTACCGAAGGACCTGTGGGTTCGGTCACGCATTAGGCTGGCGTCGAATACACCAGCAAACTAGGCGACACGAGGAGAGACCAGTGACGGTCCGGGTAGGCGTGAACGGCTTCGGCCGCATCGGGCGCAACTTCTTCAGGGCATTGGACGCGCAGAAGGCCCAGGGCGCCAATACCGACATCGAGATCGTCGCGGTCAATGACCTGACCGATAACGCCAGCCTGGCGCACCTGCTGAAATTCGACTCCATCCTGGGTCGGCTGCCCCACGACGTCAGCCTCGAGGGCGACGACACCATCGTCGTCGGCAACACCAAGATCAAGGCGCTGGAGGTCAAGGAAGGCCCGGCGGCGCTGCCCTGGGGCGACCTAGGCGTCGACGTCGTCGTCGAGTCCACCGGCATCTTCACCAAGCGCGACAAGGCCCAGGGCCACCTGGACGCCGGCGCCAAGAAGGTGATCATCTCCGCGCCCGCCTCCGATGAGGACATCACCATCGTGCTGGGCGTCAACGACGACAAGTACGACGGCAGCCAGAAGATCATCTCCAACGCCTCGTGCACCACGAACTGCCTGGGGCCGCTGGCCAAGGTGCTCAACGACGAGTTCGGGATCGTCAAGGGCCTGATGACCACCATCCACGCCTACACCCAGGACCAGAACCTGCAGGACGGCCCGCACTCCGACCTGCGCCGGGCGCGGGCGGCCGCGATCAACATCGTGCCGACCTCCACCGGTGCCGCCAAGGCGATCGGCCTGGTGCTGCCGGAGCTGAAGGGCAAGCTGGACGGCTACGCGCTGCGGGTGCCGATCCCCACCGGCTCGGTCACCGACCTGACCGCCGAGCTGAGCAAGTCGGCTTCGATCGCCGACATCAACGCCGCGATGAAGGCCGCCGCCGAGGGACCGATGAAGGGCATCCTGAAGTACTACGACGCCCCGATCGTCTCCAGCGACATCGTCACCGACCCGCACAGCTCGCTGTATGACGCCGGCCTGACCAAGGTGATCGACAACCAGGCCAAGGTGGTCTCCTGGTACGACAACGAGTGGGGCTACTCCAACCGGCTGGTTGACCTGGTCGCCCTCGTCGGCAAGTCCCTGTAAGTCCGGCCGCCGTGACCATCCAGTCTCTGGAAGATCTTCTGGCGCAGGGGGTGAGTGGGCGCGGCGTGCTGGTGCGCAGCGATCTCAACGTCCCCCTCGACCACGGCAACATCACCGATCCGGGCCGGATCACCGCGTCGGTGCCGACGCTGCGCGCGCTGGTCGAGGCCGGCGCCAAGGTGGTGGTGACCGCCCACCTGGGCCGGCCCAAGGGCAAGCCCGACCCGGCGCTGTCGCTGGCGCCGGTCGCGGCCGCGCTCGGCGAACAGCTGGGCCGACACGTTCAGCTGGCCGGTGATGTGGTCGGCACCGATGCGCTGGCCCGCGCCGAAGGCCTCACCGACGGTGACGTGCTGCTGCTGGAGAACATCCGCTTCGACCCGCGGGAGACCAGCAAGGACGACAAGGAGCGCCTCGCGCTGGCCCGGGCGCTGGCCGAGCTGGTCGCCGCACCGGACGGCACGCCGGGGGCATTCGTCTCCGACGGGTTCGGCGTGGTGCACCGCAAGCAGGCCTCGGTCTACGACGTCGCGACCCTGCTGCCGTCGTACGCCGGCAAGCTGGTCGCCGCGGAGATCCAGGTGCTGCAGCAGCTGACCGAGTCCACCGAGCGCCCCTACGCGGTGGTGCTGGGCGGGTCGAAGGTCTCCGACAAGCTGGGCGTGATCAAGTCGCTGGCGACCAAGGCCGACAGCATCGTGATCGGCGGCGGCATGTGCTTCACCTTCCTGGCCGCCCAAGGGCTGCCGGTGGGCACCTCGCTGCTGGAAGCCGACATGGTCGACACCTGCCGGCAGCTGCTGGACGACTACGGCGACGTGCTGCGGCTGCCGGTGGACATCGTGGTCGCCGACAAGTTCGACGCCGCCGCCACCGGCGAACTGGTCGCGGCCGACGCCATCCCGGAGAACAAGATGGGCCTGGACATCGGTCCCGGTTCGGTCGAGCGGTTCGCCGCCCTGCTGTCGAATGCCCGGACCATCTTCTGGAACGGGCCGATGGGGGTGTTCGAGTTCCCGGCGTTCGCCGCCGGCACCAAGGGCGTGGCCGAGGCGATCGCGGCGGCCACCGGCAAGGGCGCGTTCAGCGTGGTCGGCGGCGGGGACTCCGCTGCGGCGGTGCGAGCACTCGGCCTGCCCGAGCGCGGTTTCTCGCACATTTCCACCGGCGGCGGGGCGTCGCTGGAATACCTTGAGGGACAACAACTGCCAGGCCTGCAGGCACTGGAGACCGAAGGGGCGCAATGAGTCGCAAACCGCTGATCGCCGGCAACTGGAAGATGAACCTCAACCACTTCGAGGCGATCGCGCTGGTGCAGAAGGTGGCGTTCTCGCTGCCGGACAAGTACTACGACAAGGTCGATGTGACCGTGCTGCCTCCGTTCACCGACCTGCGCAGCGTGCAGACCCTGGTCGACGGGGACAAGCTGCGGCTGACCTTCGGCGCCCAGGACCTCTCGCAGCATGACTCAGGCGCTTACACCGGCGAGGTCAGCGGGGCGTTCCTGGCCAAGCTGGGCTGCAGCTACGTCGTCGTCGGGCACTCCGAGCGGCGCAGCTACCACGGCGAGGACGACGCGCTGGTGGCGGCCAAGGCGGCCGCCGCCCTCAAGCACGGACTGACCCCGATCGTCTGCATCGGCGAGCACCTGGAGATCCGGGAGGCCGGTAACCATGTCGAGCACTGCCTGGAGCAGTTGCGCGGCTCGCTGGCCGGGCTCAGTGCCGAGCAGATCGGCGCGACCGTCATCGCCTACGAGCCGGTGTGGGCGATCGGCACCGGCCGGGTCGCCGGTGCCGCCGACGCCCAGGAGGTGTGTGCCGCGGTGCGCGCCGAGCTGGGCAAGCTCGCCTCGCCGAAGGTGGCCGAGGCCGTGCGGGTGCTCTACGGCGGCTCGGTCAACGCCAAGAACATCGGTGAACTGATCGGGCAGCCCGACGTGGACGGCGGTCTGGTCGGCGGGGCGTCGCTGGACGGCGAGCAGTTCGCCACCCTGGCGGCGCTGGCGGCCGGCGGGCCCCTTGTCTAGGCGGGCCGTGATGGCCCTGCGTGGCACGGTAGGGTAGCGGCCATGATCTTGACGCTGCAGATCCTCTTGGTGATCACCAGCCTGCTGGTGGTGCTGCTGGTGCTGCTGCACCGCGCCAAGGGTGGCGGCCTGTCGACCCTGTTCGGCGGCGGCGTGCAGTCCAGCCTGTCCGGCTCGACGGTGGTGGAGAAGAACCTCGACCGGCTGACCTACTTCGTCATCGCGATCTGGCTGGTGTCGATCATCGCGGTGGGCCTGCTCATCAAATACGCCTGAACCAGGCGGCGCTTAACGCACCACCCGGTTGCGCATGGCGTTGAACATGCCCCGGACCATGTTCTCGGTCGCGGCCAGCGGCGCCATCGCGGTCTCGCCGACGCTGACGATATCGTCCATCCGGCTGACGATGGTCTCCACCGGTTCGATCAGGGCAACCAGCCGGCGGGCCAGGTCGTCGAGACTGGCCATGGTCTCATCCAGGTGGTCCAGGCCGTCACCGAGGCGTTCGACGGTGGCGTTGAGGCCGGCCAGGGAACTGTTCAAGGCGTTCATCGTGTCGCCCAGGCCGCTCAGGACGTCTTCGAGTTGCCCGACGGTCACGTCGGCGTTCAGCGCCGCCTGCGCCAATGTCTTGAGCCGATTGCGTTCCCCGCCAGTGCCCGAGCCTCTGTCTGCCATGCCGCTCATTATGACGCGACGGCGGGCAGCGCCGAGCGCCGGTCAGCGAGATTGCGCGGGCAGCTGCGCGGCCGCCCCGGCATCGAGCAGCCACACCGTCTCTTCGCGCCCGACGGCCCCGGCCGCCGGCACCGAGACCGGGTCGGCGCCGCCGACCGCGGCGGCCACCGCCTCGGCCTTGGCCTCCCCGGACACCACCAGCCACACCTGGCGGGAGCGCCGGACCGCGGGCAGCGTCAGCGTGATGCGCCGCGGCGGCGGCTTGGGTGAGTCGGGCACCCCGACCACCAGGCGGGTCGTCTCGCGCACCGCGGGGGTATCGGGGAACAGCGAATTGATGTGGCCCTCGGGGCCCATTCCCAACAGGTGCACGTCGAAATCCGGTGCCGGCTGGCCCGGCTCGGCGTTGGCGGCCAGCACCTCCTGGTAGGCCTGCGCGGCGGCCTCGAGGTCGTCGCCGCATTCGCCGTCACTCGCCGGCATGGCGTGCACATTGGCGGCCGGGATGTCGATGCGGCCCAGCAGCGCCTCACGGGCCTGCTTGTCGTTGCGTTCGGCATCGTCGGCCGGGACGAACCGGTCGTCGCCGAAGAACAGGTGCACGCGTGTCCAGTCGATGCGTGCAGCGTGCTCGCCGAGGCGCTTGAGCAGCGCGATACCGCTGCCGCCGCCGGTCAGCACGATCAGCGCGCGGCCCCGGGCGGCGACGGCTGCCTCGATGGCATCGGCCAGCCGGTCACCGGCGGCGGCGATGAGTTCCTCGGTATCGCGGTAGGTCGTTACAGTCACAGATACTCCACTTCCTCGAGGCCGACCAACGCGGCGCCATAGATGGGGTCGGGGTCCAGTCGGCGCAGGTCTTCGGCCAAGCACTCGGCGGTCACCCGGCGCGGCAGCGGAACCAGCGCGTCCGGGCCGGCGGTGCGGCTCAAGGTGGCGATCACCCCGGTCTGGGGCCGGCTCAGCACCACCGTTTCGCTGTCGCGCACCAGCTCGATCTTCAGCTCGCCGACCGCGCGGCGTACCGGCCCATCGATACGACTGGCCAGCCAGCCGGCCAAGATGTCCAGCGCCGGTTCGGTCGACAGTCCCGATACCAGCGCCGAGCGGATCGGCTCATACGGCGGCTGATCCACCGCCGACGCCAGCAGCGCCCGCCAGTAGGTGATGCGACTCCAGGACAGGTCGGTGTCGCCGGCGGTGTAGCCGCCCCGCCGGCCCTTGATCGCCGCCAGCGGATCCGGGCTGTTGGTGGCGTCGGTGATCCGACGCACCGCCAGGGCGCCCAGCGGGTCGACGGCCGGTGCCGACGGCGCGATCTCGGGCCACCACGCGACCACCGGGATGTCGGGCAACAGAAACGGCACCACGACCGCATCGGCGTGGCCGGCGAGCGGGCCCGACAGCCGCAGCACCACCACCTCGCCGGCGCCGGCGTCGCCGAACATCCGCAGCTGGGCGTCCAGGCGGGCATTGCGGGCATCGGTGTCGTCGGTTATCACCACGATCACCCGGCTGGGATGCTCCTGGCTGGCCATATTGGCCGCGGCGATGGACTCGTCGAGCAGCGTGTCGTTCTCGATCGCGATGATCAGGCTCAGCACCCGGCCGGTGGTGGCCGCGCCGACCTGCTCGCGTAACTCGTCGAGCTTCTTGTTGATTGCGTTGGTGGTGGTGTCCGGCAGTTCGACAATCACGGGCGCCGCCATTCCCGCCCGGAGCGCTCCAGCATCTCGAACGACGACCGCGGACCCCAGGTACCGGCCTCATAGGGCTCGGGTCTGCCGTGCTGCTCCCAGTTCTGCAGAACCGGATCGAGTATCTGCCAAGACAATTCGACTTCGGCGTTGACCGGGAACAGCGACGGCTCACCGAGCAGCACGTCGAGAATCAGCCGTTCGTAGGCTTCCGGTGAATCCTCGGAGAACGCCGAGCCGTAGGAGAAATCCATGTTGACGTCGCGGACTTCCATGAGATGGCCGGGCACCTTGGATCCGAATCGCAGGGTGATCCCCTCGTCGGGCTGCACCCGGATCACCAGGGCGTTCTTGCCCAGCTCATCGGTCATGGTGGCGTCGAACGGCAGGTGCGGCGCCTGCTTGAACACCAGCGCGATCTCGGTGACACGACGCCCCAGTCGCTTGCCGCTGCGCAGATAGAACGGCACCCCGGCCCAACGCCGGGTGTCGACCTCCAGCGTGATGGCCGCATAGGTCTCGGTGCGGGAGTCCGCGGCGAACCCCTCCTCCTCGAGCAGACCGACGACGTGCTCGCCGCCCTGCCAGCCGGCCGTGTACTGCCCGCGGGAGGTGGTTTCATCCAGCGGCAGCGCCAGTTTGGTCGCCGAGAGCACCTTGATCTTCTCGGCCTGCAGCTCGGCGGGGGAGAAGCTCACCGGCTCCTCCATGGCGGTCAGGGCAAGCAACTGCAGCAGGTGGTTCTGAATCACATCGCGGGCGGCGCCGATGCCGTCGTAGTAGCCGGCCCGCCCCCCCAGGCCGATGTCTTCGGCCATGGTGATCTGCACATGGTCGACGTAGTGCGCGTTCCAGATCGGGTCGAACAGCTGGTTGGCGAACCGCAGCGCCAGGATGTTCTGGACCGTCTCCTTGCCCAGGTAGTGGTCGATGCGAAACACCGACTCCTCCGGGAAGACGCTGTTGACCACGCTGTTGAGCTCGACCGCGCTGGAGAGGTCGTGACCGAACGGCTTTTCGATCACCACCCGGCTCCAGCGGCCCTCCCGCGGGCGGGCCAGCCCGCTGGCGTGCAGCTTCTCGCACACCACCGGGAACGCGTCGGGCGGGATCGACAGATAGAAGGCGTGGTTGCCGCCGGTGCCGCGCTCGGCGTCCAGCTTCTCCAGCGTCTCGGCCAGCTGGGCGAAAGCGGCATCATCGTCGAAGGTGCCTGTCACGAAACGGAACCCGGCAGCCAACCGGTCCCACACGACCTGACGGAACGGTGTCCGGGCGTGCTGCTTGACGGCCTGGTAGACGACGTCGACGAAATCCTGGTCGGCCCAGTCCCGGCGAGCGAAGCCGACCAGGGCGAATGTCGGAGGCAGCAGCCCGCGGTTGGCCAAGTCATAGATGGCCGGCATCAGCTTGCGCCGGGCCAGGTCGCCGGTCACCCCGAAGATCACCACGCCGCACGGGCCGGCGATCTGAGGCAGGCGCTTGTCCCGCTTGTCCCGCAGGGGGTTGCGCCACCCCGCGGCACTGCTTCGCGCTGCGCCTGCGCCCACCATCAGGTCACTTGGCGGCGTCGAGCTGCGACGCGGTGGCGTCCAGCAGTTCTCCCCAGGAGACCTCGAACTTGTCCACGCCCTCGTTCTCCAGCACCAGGAACACGTCGGTCAGATCGATGCCCACCGCCGAGAGTTGGTCGAAGACCTGCTGGGCCGATGAAGCGGTACCGGCGATGGTGTTGCCGGTGACATCGCCGTGGTCGGCCACCGCCTCTATCGTCGCCTCCGGCATGGTGTTGACGGTGTGCGGGGCCACCAACTCGGTGACGTACAGGGTGTCCGGGTAGTCCGGGTTCTTGACCCCGGTCGAGGCCCACAGCGGGCGCTGCACCCGGGCGCCGTGCGCCGCCAACGCCGCGAAGCGCTCACCGGCGAAGACCTCCTCGTAGGCGGCGTAGGCCAGTCGGGCGTTGGCCACGCCGGCCTTTCCGCGCAGCGCCAGGGCGTCCGCCGAACCGATCTTCTCGAGCCGGCTGTCCACCTCGGTGTCCACCCGGGAGACGAAGAACGACGCCACCGAATGGATCTTGGCCAGATCGTGCCCGGCGGCCTTGGCCGCTTCCAGGCCGGCCAGGTAGGCGTCCATCACCTCTCGGTGCCGCTCGACGGAGAAGATCAGCGTGACGTTGACCGAGATGCCTTCGGCCAGCACCGCGGTGATGGCCGGCAGTCCGGCCTTGGTGGCCGGGATCTTGATGAACAGGTTGGGCCGGTCGACGATCTTCCACAGCTCGACGGCCTGCGCGACGGTCTTGTCGGTGTCATGGGCCAGGCGGGGGTCGACTTCGATCGACACCCGGCCGTCGACGCCGTCGGAGGCCTCCCACGCCTTGGTCAACACGTCACACGCGTTGCGCACGTCGTCGGTGGTGACAGTGCGGATCACCGCGTCGACGTCGGCGCCGCGCGCGGCCAGTTCGGCCAGCTGCTTGTCGTAGGCATGGCCCTTCTCCAGGGCCTTCTGGAAGATGGTCGGGTTGGTGGTCACCCCGACGACGCTGCGGGTGGCGACCAGCTCGGCCAGGTTGCCCGACGTCAGCCGGTCGCGGGACAGATCGTCGAGCCACACCGATACGCCGGCGGCGCTCAGAGCGGCGAGCCTTTCGTTCTGAGTCATGTTGCGCTCCTTCTCAATCGGCCGTCATGCGGCCACGGTTTGCTTCATCGCTCCAGGGTTCGTTCGGCGGCGGCGACGACGGCCTCCGGAGTGAAACCGAATTCACGGAACAGCGTCTTGTGGTCGGCGGACTCGCCGTAGTGCTCGATCGAGACGATTTCCCCGGTGTCACCTACCAGTTTATGCCAGCACTGCGCGACACCGGCTTCCACCGCGACACGCGCCGACACCGCGGGCGGCAGTACCGCGTCGCGATACTCGACCGGCTGCGACTCGAACCACTCCAGACAGGTCATCGACACCACGCGGGCAGTGATGCCCTTGTCCGCCAACAGCTTCTGTGCTGCCACGGCGAGCTGTACCTCCGACCCGGTGGCGATCAGCACCACGTCGGGCCGCTCGGTGCCGGGATCGCCGAGCACATAACCGCCGCGCGCGACCCCCTCGGGGTCGGTGCCCTCCAGGATCGGCAGGCCCTGACGCGTCAGGATCAGCCCGACCGGTCCGCTGTCCGCGCCGCGGGCCAGCACGGTGCGCCAGGCGTAAGCGGTCTCATTGGCATCGGCCGGACGCACCACCGACAGCTGGGGGATGGCACGCAGCGCCGCCAAGTGCTCGATCGGCTGGTGGGTGGGGCCGTCTTCGCCCAGGCCGATCGAATCGTGGGTCCACACATAGATGGTGTCGATGTCCATCAACGCGGCCAGCCGCACCGCCGGCCGCATGTAGTCGGAGAACTGCAGGAAGGTGCCGCCGTAGGCGCGGGTCGGGCCGTGCAGCACGATGCCCGACAGTATCGAGCCCATCGCGTGCTCGCGGACCCCGAAGTGCAGGGTGCGCCCGTACGGGTCGGCGGTGTAGTCCTTGGTGGAGATCGACGCCGGGCCGAACGACTTGACATTGTCCATCGTGGTGTTGTTGCTGCCCGCCAGATCGGCTGAGCCGCCCCACAATTCGGGAAGCTTCGGCCCCACCGCATTGAGCACCTTGCCGGACGCGGCGCGGGTCGCGATCTCCTTGGAGCCGGGCTCCCAGTACGGCAGGTCGGCGTCCCAGCCGTCCGGCAGCTCACCAGCGGTCAACCGGTCCAGCAGTGCCTTGCGCTCCGGCTCCCGGGCCGCCCATGACTCGAACTGGGCCTGCCACTCGTCCCGCGCCGCCTTGCCGCGGCCCACCAGCCCGCGGGTGTGGGTGATCACGTCCTCGCGAACGTCGAAGGACTTGTCCGGGTCGAATCCGAGCGCGGACTTGGTGGCGGCCACCTCGTCGTCGCCGAGTGCCGCGCCGTGCGCCTTGCCGGTGTTCATCAGATTCGGCGCCGGATAGCCGATGATCGTGCGCAGCTCGATGAACGAGGGCCGGTCGGTGACGGCCTTCGCCTTGGCGATGGCCTCCTCGATGCCGGTCACGTTCTCGCCGCCCTCGACTCGCTGCACGTGCCAGCCGTAGGCCTCATAGCGGGCCGCGGTGTCCTCGCACAGCGCGATGTTGGTGTCGTCTTCGATGGAGATCTTGTTGTGGTCGTAGAACACGATCAGGTTGCCCAGCTGCTGGACCGCGGCCAGCGACGACGCCTCACTGGTGACGCCCTCTTCGATGTCGCCGTCCGAGGCGATCACGTAGATGTAGTGATCGAACGGGCTCTGGCCGGGGGCCGTGTCGGGGTCGAACAGCCCGCGCTCGTAGCGGGCGGCCATCGCCATCCCGACCGCGGAGGCCAGACCCTGCCCCAGCGGACCGGTGGTGATCTCCACCCCCTTGGTGTGGCGGAACTCCGGGTGCCCCGGCGTCTTGGAACCCCAGGTCCGCAGCGACTCAATGTCGGACAGCTCCAGCCCGAAACCGCCCAGGTAGAGCTGGATGTAGAGCGTCAGACTCGAATGCCCGCAGGACAGGATGAACCGGTCGCGGCCCAGCCAGTGCGTGTCGGAGGGGTCGTGGCGCATCACCCGCTGGAACAGGGTGTACGCCAGCGGCGCCAGGCTCATCGCGGTGCCGGGGTGGCCGTTGCCGACCTTCTGCACCGCATCGGCGGCCAGCACCCGGGCGGTGTCGACGGCGACCGAGTCGATCTCGGCCCAGTCGTCGGGGTGGTGGGCTTGGGTGAGGGCGGAGATCTCTGCAGCAGTGGTCACGAACGTGAAGTCCTCATCTTCGGGATGTGTTTAGGCAAGCCTGGTTGGTTCTCACCCTAGTGGGGGGCCGGGTAGTGTTGCAGGTCCGGTCGCCGTGTGTATTACCCATGAATCGACCCTGCGATTCGGTCGACCCGGCTGCGCGGTCTACCATCGTCCGTAGTAGACGCTGGCGTCGCTGCTGCCATCTGAGGAGTCATCACGTGAGTATTCGCGAGCGCGCCGCGCCGCGCCGAATACGCGCAATACGTTCCACCTTCCTGGCGTACCTGTCGTTGACCAAGCCACGGATCATCGAGTTGCTGTTGGTGACGACCATTCCGGCGATGCTGTTGGCCGACCGCGGTACGGTGAATCCGCTGCTGATCTTCAACACGCTGATCGGCGGGATGCTGGCCGCCGCGGGCGCGCACGCCCTGAACTGCGTGGTCGACGCCGACATCGACAAGGTGATGAAGCGCACCGCGCGCCGGCCGCTGGCCCGCGATGCCGTCCCGACGCGCAACGCGCTGGTGTTCGGTCTGGTGCTCGGTGCCATCTCCTTCGTCTGGCTGTGGCGCACCACCTACCTGGTCTCGGGCCTGCTGGCGGTGGCCACCATCGCCTTCTACGTGCTGGTCTATTCGATGCTGCTCAAACGGCACACCTCGCAGAACGTGGTCTGGGGCGGGGCGGCCGGTTGCATGCCGGTGGTGATCGGCTGGTCGGCGGTGACCGGCACCATCGGCTGGCCGGCGCTGGTGATGTTCTTGGTGATCTTCTTCTGGACTCCGCCGCACACCTGGGCGCTGGCGATGCGCTACAAGGACGACTACGCCGCGGCGGGGGTGCCGATGCTGCCGGTGGTCGCCACCGAGCGCGTCGTCACGCACCGCATCGTGGTCTACACCTGGGCGACGGTGGCCGCCACACTGGCGCTGGTGCCCGCCGCCGGCTGGCTGTACGCCTCAGTGGCGTTCCTGGCCGGGGTCTGGTTCCTGGCCATGGCCCACCAGCTCTATGCCGGGGTGCGCCGCGGGGAGCCGGTCAAGCCGCTGCGGCTGTTCCTGCAGTCGAACAACTACCTCGCGGTGGTGTTCTGCGCACTGGCGGTGGACTCGGCCATCGGCTTGCCCACGCTGTTCTAAGACCCACCGTTCCACTCGAAGCGGGTCTCGCCGTGCACGTTGAGCACAGCCGCGATGCGCTGCCGCATCCGTTCCGGCATCTCCGGTAGCGCCGCCAGCGCGCACCACCGCGCATCGGTGCTCTCATCGTCGGCCGGGTAGGGCTCGCCGGCCACCCAGCGCATGGCGAAGACGTGGTCGAGGTATTGGGCGTGATCCCCGTTGGCGTGAGTCACCGGCGCGGTGGCGTGCACCCAGACCAGGCGTTGCGGCACCGCGGTGACACCGGTCTCCTCGGCGACTTCGCGGACCGCGGCGTCGGCCGGCTCCTCACCGGGGTCGACGATCCCGGTGACCGGCGCCCAGATGCCGTTATCCGCCCGCTCGATGAGCAGCACCTCATCGTCGCGGATCACCACTGCCGTCACGCCGGTCAGCCAGAGCGGGGCGTGGCCGATGGCGGCCCGGAGGTCGACGATGAACTGCGGAATCGGCATGTGACCGATCGTGCCAGGCAGCTCGGTTCAGCCTCACAGCATTAGTCCAGGTAACGCGAGGGTGGAACATCTTGCGCTGGTGGCCGCGACGGTTATTCAATCGACGATAATGACAATCATATTCAACAAGCTGGCGGGCGCCCGGCTGTGACCGCCGCGTCGCCGGTATGGATGGCATCTCCTCCGGAGGTGCACTCGGCGCTGTTGAGTGCCGGCGCGGGACCGGGCCCACTGCTGGCCTCCGCAGCGGCGTGGTCGGCGCTGAGCGCGGAGTACACAGCGGTCGCCGACGAGCTCATGGCGGTACTGGGGGCCGTGCAGGCCGGGACGTGGCAGGGGCCGAGCGCACAGTCGTATGTGGCCGCGCACGCTCCGTATCTGGCGTGGCTGAACCAAGCCGGTGCGGACGGTGCTGCTGCGGCGGCGCAGTCTGAGACGGCGGCCGCCGCGTATACGACGGCGTTGGCCGCGATGCCGACGTTGGCGGAGCTGGCGGCCAATCACGCGGTGCACGGTGTGCTGGTGGCGACGAATTTCTTTGGGATCAACACCATTCCGATCGCGGTCAATGAGGCCGACTATGCGCGGATGTGGGTGCAGGCGGCTACGACGATGGCGACGTATGAAGCAGTCAGTGGCGCGGCAGTGGCCACGGTGCCCGACATCCCGCCGGCGCCACAGATCGCGAAAACCGATGCCGCAACGCCGCAGGACGACCACGATGACACCGACCCCACCGTCGACAATCCGCTGGATCAGCTCATCGCCAAGATGCTGAACACCGCCAGCAATGGACAGATCAACTGGGACCCCGGCCACGCCATGATGAACGGCATTCCGTACGACCAGTACACCGATCCCAGCCAGCCGATGTTCTGGCTGGTCCGGTCGCTGGAGTTGTTCGAGGACTTCCAACAGTTCGGCGTGTATCTCCAACACAATCCGGCACTGGCCTTTCAGTATCTGGTCCAGCTCGCCGAGTTCGATTGGCCGACCCACATCGCCGAGATCGCCACCTCGCTGGGGCAAACGCCCCAGTTGCTCGCCGTCGCGGTCGGCGTGATGGTCGCCCCCGTTGGCGCCGTGGGCGGCTTCGCCGGGCTGGCCGGGCTGGCCGGCGTGCCGCCGGCGCCGCCGACGATGGCTGCGCTGCCCGCCGACACGGCTGGGCAGGCGTTGCCGGCGGTGGGCAGTGTCCCGCCCGCGCCGGCGGTTTCCGGATCGGTCAGCGCATCGGCCCCCGCGCCGCCGGCACCGGCGAGCGCGGCCGGCGGCGCCGCGCCGGCAGCGGCCGGGCCACCGCCGCCGGCCGGGGCGTCGTTCGTCCCGCCCTACCTGATCGGCGGACCCGGTATCGGTACGGGATCGGGGATGGGTGCCGCCGCGCGTTCGGCACGCAAGGCGCCCGAACCCGACAGCACTGCCGCGGCGGCAGCGGCGCGGGAGGCCAATCGCGAACGGGCGCAGGCCCGGCGCCGTCGGCGTGCCGCCAGGCAGGATCACGCCGATCGGTTCATGACGATGGGGGTGGAGGTCGACCCGGACTGGCAGCTGCCCGACGAGGAGCCGGTGCTGGCCGCCGGCCGGGGCGCCGGACCGCTGGGTTTCACCGGCAGCGCGGCCGAAGGGCAGCTCGCTGCGGCAGGGATGACCCGGCTGACCGGTGTGTTCGGCAACGGGCCGACGGAGCCGATGATGCCGGCCAGTTGGGACGACGACGGAAACAATTAAGTTTGGGTAGCCGAAAAACAGAGTTCCTTGTACTAAAGTTACTCGGCGTGCCAGGGGTGTGGATGGCGTCGCCGCCGGAGCTGCATTCGGCGCTGTTGAGCGCTGGGCCCGGAGCCGGGCCACTGTGGGCGGCGGCTGGGGCGTGGTCATCGCTGAGCGCCGAGTACATCGCGGTGGCCCAGGAGCTGACCGCTGTCCTGGCCGCGGTGGAAGCCGGAGCCTGGCAGGGGCCGAGCGCGGAGGAGTATCTGGCTGCCCACACTCCGTACCTGGCCTGGCTGAGCCGCGCCGGCGCGGACAGTGCGGTGGCCGCAGCGCAATGCCAGACGGCGGCCGCGGCCTATAGCGCCGCGCTGGCGGCGATGCCGACGCTGCCGGAGTTGGCGGCCAACCACGCCACCCACGGCGTGCTGATCGCGACGAACTTCTTCGGTATCAACACCATTCCGATCGCGCTCAACGAAGCCGACTACGTCCGGATGTGGGTGCAGGCCGCCGCCACGATGGCCGGCTATGAGGCGGTGGCGGGCTCGGCGGTGGCCTCGACCCCGCGCCTCAGCGCCGCGCCGCCCATCACCAATGGCCCGGGGGTGCACGATCCCAAGGTCGACAACCCGCTGAACCTGGAGATCGTGCAACTGCTCAAGAACGTCGGCATCAACTGGGATCCGACGGCGGGAACCATCAATGGGCACGTGTACGACTACTACGCGAACGCCAACGACCCGATGTGGTATCTCGCCCGAGCCCTGGAACTGGTGGCCAACTTCCAATACGCCGGTACGCAGGACCCGACGGCGGCGTGGCAGTACCTGCTGGCCGTGGCGCTGCTCGACTGGCCGACCCACGTGGCGCAGTTCACCGCAACGCTGAGCCAGTCGGCGCCCCTGCTGGCGGCCGCGACCGGCGCGTTGGCTGCCCCGGTCGGCGCTCTCGGCGGGCTCGGCGGCTTGGCGAGCCTGCCCGCACCTCCCGAGGCAGGGGCCGCAGCGGCAGCGCCCGTCCCGTCGGCGTCGGCCCTGCCGACGGTCGTCAGCAGCGCCCCGGCGGTCCCCGCCGCAGCCGCTCCGGCAACGGCTTCGCCCGCGGCGCCGGCCGGCCCGCCGGCGAGCCCGCCACCGGCCCCGACACCGCCCCCGGCTGTCCAGGCATTCGCTTACCCGTATCTGGTCGGTGGCGGGCCCGGCGCCACCCCGCGGGTCGGTACCGGCGCCGGGGCGAGCGCCCCGGCGAGCGCCAGCAGAAAAGCAGCGGAGCCGGATCTCGCCACCGTCGCGGCCGAAGCCGCCGCACGAGCACGCGCACGCCGCCACCGGCGCGCGATCAAGCGCGACCACGGTGACGCGGTGATCAAAGTCGGCGCCGACGCCTCGGATCAAGGGGCGGGGCCGCTGGGGAGCAGCGGGAGCGTAACGCCGGGCGTCAATGCGGCCGGGCTGACCCGGCTGGCCGGGGCAGAATTCGGCCAAAGTCCGCGGCTGCCACTGCTGCCCGAAGGCTGGAAGGTCGGCTAGGGCACCAGGACGATCGAACCGGTGGTCTTGCGGGCCTGCAGATCCCGGTGCGCGTCGGCCGCCTCGGCCAGCGGATAACGCCGGCTCACCGTCACCTCGATCGAGCCTGCCGCGATCGCGTCGAACAACTCTCCTGCGCGCCAAGAGAATTCCTGCGCCGAGCGGGTGAAGTGAGCCAGGTTCGGCCGGGTCAAATACACCGACCCCGCAGCATTGAGCCGCTGCGGATCCACCGGCGGGACGGGTCCGCTGGCCGCACCGAACAGCGCCAGCGTGCCCCGAACCGCCAGGCTGGCCAGGCTGGCGTCGAACGTCGTCGCACCTACGCCGTCGTATACCGCGGCAGCCCCGGCGCCGTCGGTCAACTCCCGGATGCGGGCGCCGAACGCGGCGGCGTCCGAGCCGGGGTAGTCGAGCACCTCGACAGCGCCGGCCCGCCGGGACAGCTCAGCCTTCGCCGGCGTCGAGACCGTGGTGATCACCCGTGCGCCGCGCGCCGTGGCCCACTGGGTCAAGATCAGGCCCACTCCGCCCGCGCCGGCGTGCAGCAAGACGGTGTCGCCGCGTTGCACCGGGTACACCGACGTGATCAGGTAGTGCGCGGTCAGGCCCTTGAGCAGTACGGCCGCCGCCACACCCGAGTCGACGCCGGCGGGGATCGGCGCCGCCAAAGATGCTGGGGCCGTGCAGTATTGCGCATAGGCCCCGGTGGCGGCGGCGGTCACCACGCGGTCACCGACGCTCAGCGTCGTCACCTCGGCGCCGACTTCGGCCACGGTGCCCGCGGCTTCGCTGCCGAGCACGAACGGCAGCTCGGCCGGGTACGTCCCGGAGCGGAAATAGGTGTCGATGTAGTTGACCCCGACCGCCTCGGCCCGGATCAACACCTCGCCGGCGGCGGGGGAGGGCTGCGGTCGGTCGACTACGTTCAGGACTTCTGGGCCGCCGGTCGCGGCGATTTCCACGGCGTGCATGGTGACTATCATCTCCGAATGTGAGGTCTGCATGAAGCTGGCCCGGCCCTATATCTTCCACCCGCGCATCGTGTTGGCGGGCGATCCGCGCCGCGGGCACGAGGAGCGCCCCGGCTCCGACGACGACGCGGGCCTGCTCGCCGCGCTGCGGCACCGGGGGCTGCAGGCCCGCCGGCTGGCCTGGGATGCCCCGGAGACCCTCGAGGCCGACCTGGTGATTCTGCGCTCGGCCGGCGACCCGGACCGGCGCGCTGAGTTCGCGGCGTGGACCACGCGGGTGCGCCACCTGTTGAACCCGCCGGAAGTAGTCGCCTGGAACGCCGACCCGCGCTACCTGGCGGACTTGCAATGCGACGGGGTGCCCACAGCGCCCGGCGCGACGGCTCAGACCGCGCTGGTGTTTTTCGGCGCCGGCCGGTCGCACGCATTCGGCGCTGCCGGGCCCGACCCGGACTTCGAGCTGTGGGATGTCGGCCGCGCCGCCCTGCGCGCGGCTGCCGAACGCTTGAGCATCCGCATCGAGGAGTTGCTCTACGCGCGCGCCGACGTCTCGGGAACGGCCGCCGACGCTCGGCTGGTCGGCCTGGATCTCGTTGCGCCGCAACTGGGATTCAGCGAACTCCAGGCCGGCGAAGGTGAGCTGGCGCAGCGCCGGTTCGCCGTCGAGGTCTCCGCGGCGTTAGAGCGGCTCGGGCTCGGTCCGCTCGCGCAGCGACGCCCATAGGGCTGCGCTCGCGCCGGTGACCAGCACGGCGCCCGCCACGTGCAGGATGACCAGCACGGCGGGCACCCCGGTGAAGTATTGGATGACGCCGATCAGCCCCTGCGCGAAGGTCAGGGCGATGACCACGGCAAGCCGGCGGGTCACCGGCTTGGCCGCCCCCACCACGACCAGCCCGAACGCCAGACCCACCAGCAGCCCCAGGAACGCGATCAACAGGGACTCGTGCAGGTGGGCCAGCGTGGCCACCTCGACCTTGAGCCGGGCCACCGTGCGGGTGGCGCTCTTGTCGCCGGCGTGCGGTCCGGCGCCGGTCACCAAGGTGCCGGTCACCAGTACCGCGGCCAGCGTGATGGCGCACAGCCCCGTCAAAGTGCGTAGCGGCGCCGGCACCCGCTGGCGCACCACCGCATCGTCGGGTTCGCCGACCTTCACAAACAGCAGCACCGCCAGCCAGACCATCAGCATCGAGACCAGCAGGTGCACGGCCACCGTCCACCACGCCAGCCCGGTGCGCACCGTGATACCGCCGATCACGGCCTGCAGCACCGTGGAGCCCGGCATCAACCAGGCGTAGACCAGCACTTCGCGGCGCCGCCGCGCCCGGATCAGCGCCAATACGGCCAGCGCCGAGGTGATGACCACCGCGAAGGTCACCATCCGGTTGCCGAACTCGATGGCCTGATGGATTCGCGGGACCTCGGACACGGCCACCGGGACGTAACTGCCCGGGAAGCACTGCGGCCAGGTCGGGCAGCCCAACCCGGAGGCGGTGACGCGGACGATCGCACCGGTGACGGAGATGAAGCCCTGGGTGAAGACGACGGCGGCGGCCAGCAGTCGCTGGGTGCGCAGGCTCGGGTCCGGCAGCAGATCCACCAGGCGCATCAGGAAGGGTCGCACGGGCTGATCGTAGAGGATCGGGAACTACAGCATGTAGTAGCTCAGGCGTGGGCGGCTCAGCTGAACCGGAACCAGCGCACCGCGCCGACGCCGGCCAGCAGCCCCCACACCGCCACCACCGCGATGCCGAACCAGTCGAACGAGACGGTCAGTGCCTGCGCCAGCGCCTCGGTGAGCGACCCCGAGGGGGTGAGCCGGGCGAGCCAGCGGATCGGGTCGGGCACCAGATCGGTCTCCACCGTCAGCGCCGAGAACCCGCCGAAGACGAACCACAGCAGGTTGGCCACGGCCAGCACGATCTCGGCCCGCAGGCTGCCGCCGAGCAGCAGACCCAACGCTGCGAAGCACGCCGTGCCCAGCGCGATGACCACCGCCCCCAGACCCAGCCCGATCAGCGTCGGCCGCCAGCCCAGAGCCACGCCGATCAGCCCGAGCAGCACCGACTGCAGCAGCACCACCGTCGCCACCGACAGTGATTTGCCGGTGATCACGCCCCACACCGGCAGTGCGGTGGCGCCCAGGCGTTTCAGCGCGCCGTAGCGGCGGTCGAATGCCACCGCGATCGCCTGGCCGGTGAAGGCGGTGGCGATCACGGCCAGCGACATGATCACCGGCAGCAGGGTGGTGGCGCGCTCGGCGTGGCCCTCGCCGAACGGGCCCAGCGGCAGCAGCGACATCCCGATCAGCAAGGTGATCGGGATGAACATGGTCAACAGCAGCTGCTCGCCGTTGCGCAGCAGCAGGGTCAGCTCCAGCCGGTACTGGGCGGCCAGCATGGCCGGCACGCTGGCCGGCCGCGGGTCGGGGGTGAAGGTGCCGGGCGGAAACGAGGTGGTCATGCGCGCAGCTCCCGTCCCGTCAGCTCCAAGAACACGTCCTCCAGGCTGCGCTGCTCCACCCGCAGCTGGGTGGCCAGCACGTCGAGGCGAGCGCACCAGGCGGTCACCGTGGCCAGCACCTGCGGGTCGACCCGCCCTTCGACGAGGTATTCGCCGGGTTGCACCTCGCTGGCTCGGTAGCCCTCCGGCAACGCGGTGATCAGCAACGACAGATCCAGGCGCGGAGGGGCAGTGAACCGCACCTGACCCTGGGCGCCGCTGCGGGTCAACTCCTGCGGCGTCCCGGCGGCCACCGCCGCGCCGTGGTCGATGATCAGCAGCCGGTCGGCGAGTTCCTCGGCCTCCCGAAGATGGTGGGTGGTCAGCACCACGGTCACGCCGTCGCGGCGCAGGGCGTCGATCAGCTCCCACACCAGCAGGCGCGCATGGGCGTCCATGCCGGCAGTCGGCTCGTCGAGGAACACCAGCTCCGGGCGCCCGACCAAGGCGCAGGCCAGGGCAAGCCGCTGTTGCTGGCCGCCCGAGAGCCTGCGGTAGGTGGTGCGGGCGGCGTCGGTCAGGCCGAGGGTGTCCAGCAGCCACTGCGGATCCAGCGGGTTCGCCGAATAGGACGCCACCAGCTTGAGCATCTCGCCGGCGCGGGCCGCCGGGTAGCCGCCGCCGCCCTGCAGCATCACCCCGATGCGTTCCCGCAGCCGGGCGTTGTCGGCGACCGGGTCCAGTCCTAGCACCTCGATGCTGCCGGCGTCCGGGCGTACGAAGCCCTCGCACATCTCGACCGTCGTCGTCTTGCCGGCGCCGTTGGGGCCGAGCAGCGCGAAGACTTCGGCGGTGTGCACCTCGAGATCAAGGCCGGCGACCGCCTCGGTCGCTGCTGGACCGGCCCCGTAACGCTTGCGCACTCCGCGCAACCGCACCGCGACAGCTGAGCTCACGGGGAATCAGCGTAAGCGTCGGCGACGGCGGCGGAGCGCGGGGTCGGTCCCGGCGTCGGCTCATCGCCGGCACGGCCGCGCTCGGCGGGCAACTCCCGCCACGGCAGATGCCGGTAGGTCAGCAGGAACAACGCCAGCACCACGACGGCGCTGGCCAGGGTGGCGTCCACGATCTGAAACAGTGCGAAGCGGTCGCCGTTGGCGGTCGGGCCGAAGATGCCGACCACCAGCGTCACCGCGATCACCGCGATCCGGAAACCGGGGCGGGTCGCCCAGGCGGCGAGCGGGATGATCGCCCACAGCAGATACCAGGGCTGCACCACCGGGAACAGCAGCACCGTGACGCCCAGCGCGACGCCGAGCCCGCCGACCGGATGCAGCCGGCCCTGGAACACCACCAGCAGCAGCCAGATCACCATCACCGCGATGATCAGCACACCGATGCCACGCGTCAGCGACAGCACCGCGGTGGTGTGATCGCCCAGGCCCAGCAGGATCCCGACCTGACCGGTACCCAGCGCGAGCAGCGTCGGCGGTGACATCCAGCTGCGGACCACGTTGGCGGTGCCCAGGGTGAACACCCAGCCGAAGCCCAGGCCACTGGCCCAGCCGATCACGCCCATCACCGCCACCGCCACCGCGCTGCTCCCGACCCCGGCGAGCACGAACGCCCGCAGGTCGCCGCCCCAGCGCCAGCCCAGGGCCATCGCCACGAATCCGAGCGCCAGCAGCGACGGCAGCTTGACCTGCGACGACATCGCGATCAGCACCGCCCCGAAGATCAACTCGGCCAGCGGCATCCACTCCCGCGGCGGCCGGCGCAGGCCCGGCAGCAGGGGTTTGGCCACGGTGATCCCACGCAGGGCGAACTCCGTGCCGGTCAGCATCAGGCCGAGCATCAACGCTTCGTTGTGGATACCGGCGACCAGGTGCATCAGCAGCAGCGGATTGGCCGCGCCCAACCACAGGGCGCTGACCTCGGCCACCCCGCAGCGTGCGGCCAGGCGCGGCACCGCCCACACGATCAACCCGACACCGAGCAGCACCACTACCCGGTGGCACAACACCGCGGTGACGATGTTCTCCCCGGTCAGCGCGGAGATTCCGCGGCCGATCCACAAGAACAACGGTCCGTAGGGAGCCGGTGTCTCCCGCCACAGGCTGGGCACCGACAGGGTGAACACGTGGTCGAGCCCCAGCGCCGGCGCCGGGCCCACCCGGTAGGGGTCCAGTCCCAGCCGGGAGATCTGACTCTGCGCCAGGTAGGAGTACACGTCCTTGCTGTACATCGGCGGCGCGACCAGCAGCGGCAGCATCCACAGCAGCAGCGTGCGGTCGAGCTGGCTACGCGACATCCGGCGCCGCCCGCTCAATGCGAACCGGCCCAGCATCAGCCAGGCCAGCGTCATCATCACCGCCCCGGTGGTGGTCATGGTCAGCGCCACCGTCTGCAGCCGCGACGGCAGGTTCAGCAGCCGTACCCCGAAGGTGGGGTCTTGGATCACCGGGCGCGCACCCGCCCCCAGCGCACCGATCGCCATCAGCACGGTGCCGGCCGCGCCGAACAGGCGAGTGCGCCGCAGCGCGACCAGTTCCGCGTTGTTGAGGGGAGTGCCGACGGTGCGCTCGTCGCCGTGCAAATGCGCGATCGACGTGCTCAGCGAGTGCCGGCGGGCTGCCATCCCAGCAGCGTAACGGCCCGTCCCCGAGGTCCTCGGGGCCGTCCGGACAACAGCGGAGTGTGATCAGCGCAACTGCCGATTCCGGCCGAACTGAGGTAACCCTTTCTGGACCCGGCCGCGGAATTGCGTCACACTGGTGTTGTGAAATTCAAGGCCGAGGCGAAGGCCGCCACCGAATCCGCCGGGCACCGTCCCGGCGGTGCGGTATTGCCTGGGCCTCAGCCGGCCGTGGACCTCGCCGGCAGCCATGATTCACCCGAGGGCCCCACCCGCCAGGCCGTGGTGCGTCTGCTGATGGAGTCCGGGTCCATCACCGCCGGTGAGATCGGCGCCCAGCTGGGGCTGTCGGCCGCCGGGGTGCGGCGCCACCTGGACGCCCTGATCGAGATGGGTGACGCCGAGGCGCACGCGCCGGCGTCCTGGCAGCAGGTGGGGCGCGGGCGTCCGGCCAAGCGGTTCCAGCTCACCGCCGCCGGCCGGGGCAAGCTCGGGCACCGCTACGACGACCTGGCGGTGGCCGCGATGCGCCAACTGCGCGAGATCGGCGGCGAGGACGCGGTGGTCGCCTTCGCCCGCCAGCGCATCGACACCATCCTGTCCGAGGTCGCCGAGGTTGCCGCCGGTGCTGACACCGACGCCGACGAGGATCTGGAGGTCACCGCCGAACGGATCGCCGCGGCGCTGACCGACGCCGGTTATGCCGCCTCCACCGCGCGGGTGGAGGGCGGTGTTCCCGGGGTGCAGATCCTGCAGCACCATTGCCCGGTGGCCAATGTCGCCAAGGAGTTCCCGGAACTGTGCCGGGCCGAGCGGCAGGCGATGGCCGAAGTGCTGGGCACTCACGTGCAGCGGCTGGCGACCATCGCCGACGGCGGATACGTCTGCACCACCCACGTACCGCTGATCAACAAGAGCGCCAAGTCCGTCCGAGCCGGCAAGACCGCCAAACCCGGCAAGGCCGGGACCGCCAAAAAACAGCACTAGTAGCACCGATCGACCTTCGGCGCACCGCCTGCGCCGAAGCCATCACGAGCACTGAAGGAGCGTCACCATGACACTCACACCGGAGGCCACCGCAGCAGCGGTCGAGCCGAGCACCCAGGAAGAGACGATCGCGTCGCTGGGCCGGTACGAATACGGTTGGGCTGACACCGATGCCGCGGGCGCCGCCGCCCAGCGTGGCCTGTCCGAGGACGTGGTGCGCGACATCTCGGCGAAGAAGAACGAGCCGGAGTGGATGCTCGAGGCCCGGCTGCGCGCCTACCGGACGTTCATGAAGAAGCCGATGCCCAACTGGGGCTCGGATCTGTCCGGCATCGACTTCGACAACATCAAGTACTTCGTCCGGTCCACCGAGAAGCAGGCCCAGACCTGGGAGGACCTGCCCGAGGACATCCGCAACACCTATGACCGGCTGGGCATCCCGGAGGCCGAGAAGCAGCGCTACATCGGTGGGGTGGCGGCCCAGTACGAGTCCGAGGTCGTCTACCACAAGATTCGCGAGGACCTGGAAGCCCAGGGCGTGATCTTCCTCGACACCGACACCGCGCTCAAAGAGCACGAGGAGCTGTTCCGGGAGTACTTCGCCACCGTGATTCCGGCCGGGGACAACAAGTTCTCGGCGCTGAACACCGCGGTGTGGAGCGGCGGATCGTTCATCTACGTGCCCAAGGGTGTGCACGTCGACATCCCGCTGCAGGCCTACTTCCGGATCAACACCGAGAACATGGGCCAGTTCGAGCGCACCCTGATCATCGTCGACGAAGACGCCTACGTGCACTACATCGAGGGCTGCACCGCCCCGGTGTACTCGAGCGACTCGCTGCACTCGGCGGTGGTGGAGATCGTCGTCAAACCGCGCGGCCGCTGCCGCTACACCACCATCCAGAACTGGTCGGTCAACGTCTACAACCTGGTCACCAAGCGGGCGCGGGCCGAAGAGGGCGCCACCATGGAGTGGGTCGACGGCAACATCGGCTCCAAGGTGACCATGAAGTACCCGGCGGTGTGGATGACCGGCGAGCACGCCAAGGGCGAGGTGCTCTCGGTCGCGTTCGCCGGCGAGGACCAGCACCAGGACACCGGCGCCAAGATGCTGCATCTGGCGCCCAACACCTCGTCCAACATCGTCTCGAAGTCGGTGGCGCGCAGCGGCGGCCGATCCTCCTATCGGGGCCTGGTGGAGATCCACAAGGGCGCCCAGGGGGCGAAGTCCAGCGTGAAGTGTGACGCGCTGCTGGTCGACGACGTCAGCCGCAGCGACACCTATCCCTACGTCGACATCCGAGAGGACGACGTCACTGTGGGCCACGAGGCCACCGTGTCGAAGGTCAGCGAGAACCAGCTGTTCTACCTGATGAGCCGGGGCCTGACCGAGGACGAGGCGATGGCGATGGTGGTGCGCGGCTTCGTCGAGCCGATCGCCAAGGAACTGCCGATGGAGTACGCGCTGGAGCTCAACAAGCTGATCCAGCTGCAAATGGAAGGCTCGGTGGGCTAGTGGCTTCGACTGGTTTGAGTCCAAACCCGGCTGCCAACCTCACCGAGGCCGCCGAAAGCATCAACAAGGGCACCGCGTTCACCTCGTTCGACGTGGACGCCTTCGAGGTGCCGCACGGTCGCGACGAGGCATGGCGGTTCACCCCGCTGCGCCGGCTGCGCGGCCTGCACGACGGCTCCGCGGTCGCCGACGCCTCCGCCACGATCGAGGTTTCCGCGGACACGGCGGTGCGGACCGAGACCGTGCAGCGCGGCGACGACCGGCTGGGGGCGGCCGGTATGCCAGCGGATCGTGTTGCTGCCCAAGCTTTCTCGGCATTCGGCGACGCGACGGTGGTCACCGTTCCCAAGGACACCAGCGTCGAGGAACCGATCACCATCACCGTCACCGGTCCCGGTGCGGGTGCCACCGCCTACGGGCATCTGCAGCTGCGTGCCGAGGAACTGTCGCGCGCGACGGTCGTGATCGATGTGCGGGGCAGCGGAACCTATGCCGACAACGTTGAATTCGTCGTCGGCGATGCCGCGCAGCTCACGGTGGTGTGGATCATCGAGGCAGCGGCCGACGACCTGGTGCACGTCAGCATGCACCACGCGGTGCTCGGCAAGGACGCGGTGCTGCGCCACACCGCCGTGCAGCTGGGCGGCGAGTTGGTGCGGCTGACCGGGCGGGTCCGGTTCGACGGACCGGGCGGTGACGCCGAGCTGCTCGGCCTGTACTTCGCCGACGACGGCCAGCACCTCGAATCACGGCTGCTGGTCGATCACAGCCAGCCCAACTGCCGCTCCAACGTGCTCTACAAGGGTGCGCTGCAGGGCGACCCGGATTCGGCACGGCCGGACGCGCACACGGTCTGGGTCGGCGACGTGTTGATCCGCGCGGCCGGCGTGGGCACCGACACCTTCGAGGTGAACCGCAATCTGATCCTGGCCGACGGTGCCCGGGCGGATTCGATCCCCAACCTGGAGATCGAGACCGGCGAGATCGTCCAGGCCGGCCACGCCAGCGCCACCGGCCGATTCGACGACCTGCAGCTGTTCTACCTGCAGGCCCGCGGCATCCCGGAAGACCAGGCCCGGCGCCTGATCGTGCGCGGTTTCTTCGGCGAGATCATCTCCAAGATCCCGGTGGCGTTCATCCAGGAGCGCCTCACCGACGCCGTCGAGCGCGAACTCGCGATCACCGAGAACAAGTAAACGACTTAAAGGACACGAAACAGCAATGAGCACACTGGAAATCAAGGATCTGCACGTGAGTGTGTCGCCGGGCGGCGCCGACGACGGCAGCTCGGCGATCCCGATCCTGCACGGCGTGGACCTGACGGTGAACTCCGGTGAGACGCATGCCCTGATGGGCCCGAACGGGTCGGGCAAGTCCACCCTGTCGTACGCGATCGCCGGCCACCCCAAGTACACGGTGACCTCTGGGTCGATCACCCTCGACGGTGAGAGCGTGCTGGAGATGACCGTGGACGAGCGTGCTCGGGCCGGCCTGTTTCTGGCGATGCAGTATCCGGTCGAGGTGCCGGGGGTGTCGATGTCGAACTTCCTGCGCACCGCGGTGACCGCGGTACGCGGGGAGGCACCGAAGCTGCGCGCCTGGATCAAGGAGCAGCGGGCGGCCTTCGCCGAGCTGGGTATCGACTCCGGTTTCGCCGAGCGCAACGTCAACGAGGGCTTCTCCGGCGGGGAGAAGAAGCGCCACGAGATCCTGCAGTTGAGCCTGCTCAAGCCCAAGATCGCCATCCTCGACGAGACCGACTCGGGTCTGGACGTCGACGCGCTGCGGGTGGTCAGCGAAGGCGTGAACCGCTACCGGGACGCCGAGAACGGCGGCGTACTGCTGATCACGCACTACACCCGCATCCTGCGTTACATCCAGCCGCAGTTCGTGCACGTCTTCGCTGGCGGGCGCATCGTCGAGTCCGGCGGCCCGGAACTGGCCAACGAGCTGGAGGAGAACGGCTACGAGCGCTTCACCCAGGCCGAGGCCGCGGCGGAGGCCTGAGCATGACACTTTCGGTCAGTCGTCCGGCGGCGCCGGACCTGGACGCGATCCGGGCGGACTTCCCGATCCTGAATCGCGTCATGCGCGGCGGAAGCCGACTGGCCTATCTCGATTCCGGCGCCACCTCGCAGCGCCCGCTGCAGGTGCTCGACGCCGAGCGGGACTTCCTGCTGAACTCCAACGGTGCGGTGCACCGCGGCGCGCATCAGCTGATGGAGGAGGCCACCGACGCCTACGAGGACGGTCGGTCCGCCATCGAGAGCTTCGTGGGCGCCGGCCCGGACGAGTTGGTGTTCACCAAGAACGCCACCGAATCGCTGAACCTGGTGTCCTATGCGCTCGGCGACGACCGCTTGGAGAACGCGGTCGGCCCGGGCGACGTCATCGTCACCACCGAGCTGGAGCACCACGCCAACCTGATTCCGTGGCAGGAGCTGGCGCGGCGCACCGGTGCGACGTTGCGGTGGTACGAGGTGACGCCCGACGGGCGTATCGACCTGGACTCGCTCAAGCTCGATGAGCGGGTGAAAGTCGTTGCGTTCACCCATCATTCGAATGTGACCGGGGCACTGGCGCCGGTCGCCGAACTGGTGTCGCGAGCCAAGGCCGTCGGCGCGCTGACCGTGTTGGACGCCTGCCAGTCCGTGCCGCACCAGCCGGTCGACCTGCATGGACTCGGTGTTGATTTCGCGGCGTTCTCGGGTCACAAGATGCTGGGCCCCAACGGCATCGGGGTGCTCTACGGCCGCCGCGAGCTGCTGGCGGCGCTGCCGCCGTTCCTCACCGGCGGATCGATGATCGAGACCGTGACGATGTCAACGAGCACGTACGCGCCGCCGCCGCAACGTTTCGAGGCCGGTACACCGATGACCTCGCAGGTGGTCGGGCTGGCCGCGGCCGCGCGCTACCTGGACGCGATCGGGATGGACGTGGTGGAGGCTCACGAGCACGAGCTGGTGGCCGCCACCCTCGAGGGCCTCGCTGAAATCGACGGGGTGCGCATCGTCGGGCCGACGACGATGACCGACCGCGGGTCGCCCGTCTCGTTCGTGATCGACGGCGTGCACGCCCACGATGTCGGGCAGGTGCTCGACGACGACGGTGTCGCGGTGCGGGTGGGCCACCACTGCGCCATGCCGTTGCACCGCAAGTTCAATGTGGCGGCCACCGCCCGGGCGTCGTTCGCGGTGTACAACACCCACGACGAGGTCGAGCGACTGCTGGCGGGAATCCGCCGGGCCGTGAAATTCTTCGGCGGAGTGTGACCGGATGCGTCTGGAGCAGTTCTATCAGGAAGTGATCCTCGATCACTACAAGCACCCGCAGCACCGCGGTCTGCGGGAGCCGTACGGCGCCGAGGTGCACCACGTCAACCCGACCTGCGGTGACGAGTTGACGCTGCGGGTGGCGCTGTCGGCCGGCGGTGAGCAGATCGCCGACATCTCCTACGACGGGCAGGGCTGCTCGATCTCGCAGGCGGCCACCTCAGTGCTGGCCTCCGAGGTGATCGGATTGACTGTGCCGCAAGCCTTGTCAAAGTTCGACGCGTTCCACGAGATGATCTCGTCGCGGGGGACCGTGGCGGGCGACGAGGACGTGCTCGGCGACGGTGTCGCGTTCGCCGGGGTGGCCAAGTACCCGGCGCGGGTCAAGTGCGCGCTGCTCGGCTGGATGGCGTTCAAAGACGCGCTGGCCCAAGCGCTCGCGAATACGGAAGAACACGCGCTGGCATCCGTCAGTGTGACAACCCAGGAGATGAAGCAATGAGCGAAACCGCACCCGAGGAGCTGCTCGCCGAGGTCGAAGAGTCGATGCACGATGTCATCGACCCCGAGATCGGCATCAACGTCATGGACCTGGGACTGGTCTATGACTTGTCGATCCGGCAGGACGAGGACGGGTCAGCCGCCGTGGTGACCATGACGCTCACCTCGCCGGCCTGCCCGCTGCAGGACATGATCGCCGAGCAGGTCGAGAACGCGACCGTGGGCGCGGGCCTGGTCAAAAAGCTCGACCTGTCCTGGGTGTGGGAGCCGGCCTGGGGACCGGACAAGATCACCGACGAGGGCCGCGAGATGATGCGCGCCGTCGGCTTCACGGTCTAAAGCGGAGCCGGCCGCGTGTTCTGGCTGTGCCGGACATGCGGCGTCGAGCACGATGCCACGCCGGATGTCTGCGCGATCTGCGCCGACGAGCGGCAGTGGGTGCCGGCCGCGGGTCAGCAGTGGGCCACGCTTGAGGAGCTGGCCGCCGAGGGTGTGCGATCCACCGTTGCCACCCTGGAACCCGGACTGATCGCGATCGGCAGCACCCCGCCGGTCGGCATCGGCCAGCTCGGCAAGCTGGTGTGCACCGCGGGCGGAAACGTGCTGTGGGACCCTTCAGGTTTTCTCGACGATGCCGCGGTGGCCGCGGTGACCGAGCACGGCCCGGTCGTCGGGATCGTCGCGAGCCATCCGCACATGTTCGGCGCGCAGGTCCAGTGGAGCCGCCGGCTCGGTGGGGTGCCGGTGTATGTCAACGCCGCCGACGCGCCGTGGGTGATGCGACCGGACCCGGTGATCAGCTACTGGTCGGGCCGGTTGCAGCTCACGCCGACGCTGGCGGTCATCGAGGTCGGCGGCCACTTTCCCGGCAGTGCGGTGGCCTGCTGGGACGACGGCGCCGACGGGCGCGGTGTGCTGCTGGTCGGCGACACCATCTTCCCGAACCCGGACCGGCGCACCGTGGCCTTCCTGCGCAGCTATCCGAATCGGATTCCGTTGTCGGCCGCGGTGGCGCACCGGATGGCCGACACCCTGGCGGACCTGCGCTTCGACCGTATTTACGGGCTGGTGGACAATGCCATCGACAGCGACGGCGCCGCCGCAGTCCGGTTCTCGGCGGACCGGCACGCCGCGTGGGCGCGCGGTGACCACGACGACCTGACCTAATGCCGCCCCCGGGTGGCTGGTCGGTGGAAGCGGGCGGGTCGCTGCCATACTCGTCGCGTGAACCGCGTAAGGCCGTGGGCGGCGGCGGTCGACTGCGACTGAGGAAGAACAGACACACGGTGACGACGAGCAGGCGACGGTTCCTGGCGGGGATGGCCGCTGCGGCGGCCGGCACGGCAGTCGGCGGGCTCGCGGGATGCGGATCGCGCGGCCCGGGCGCCGACACCATCTTCATCGGCGGTCCGGTGGTGACAGTGGCGCCGGGGCGTCCTGAGGCCGAGGCACTCGCGGTTACCGGAGCGCGGATCAGCAAGGTGGGCACGGCCGATGAGGTGCTGGGGCTACGAGGGTCGGAGACCAAGGTCATCGACCTGCGCGGACGGGCCTTGCTGCCGGCGTTCGTGGAACCGCACGGCCACCCGTTCGAGATGGGCACCACCTTGGCGCCGCCGGCCATCGATGTGCGGCCGTTCACGGTGTCGACCGCCGGCGGCGTGTTCGAAAAGCTCAACGAGGCCGTAGCCGACACGCCCAAGGGCCAGCCGATCCTGCTCAACGGGGTGGACCCACTGCTGCAGACCGGGCTGGGGCCGTTCACCCGCGCCGAGCTGGACCGGCTGGCCCCGCACAACCCCGTCGTCATCATCACCAACAGCGGCCACGCCGGCTACGCCAACACCGCCGCGTTCGCCGCGGCCGGGATCACCAAGACCACCCCCAACCCGGCCGGGGCGCAGTATCTGCACAGCCCCGACGGGCAGCTGAGTGGCGAGGTGCGTGAGGCGGCGGCGCTGATGGCGCTGACCGCGCCGTTCTCCGGTGCGATCATGGCCAACGCCGGCGACAACCTGCGCTGGGCCTACGCCCAGCTGGCCCGCGCGGGTATCGCGACCGCCACCGAGCATTCCTACGATGCGCGTTCGCAATCCGAGGTGTTCGGCAAGCTGGCCCAGCAGTCCGACTGCGCGGTGCGCGTGCGTGCCTATGAGATCGGGACGGCCGAGCTTGCCGAGGATTCGAACAATGTGCGCGGCAAGCGGGCCGGCGCCGACGTGCTGTTCGACAAGATCGGGATGAAGATCTGGGCGGACGGATCGCCGTGGCAGGGCAACATCTTCACCACGTTCCCGTACCTGACCAACGCCACCACGGCGCGCATGGGGCTGGGCCCCGATCATCGCGGCGGGATGAATTATTCGCCCGAGCAGATCCAGCAGCTGGCGAAGGCGTTCATCGATCAGCGCTGGCAGGTCTCCTGCCATGTGCATGGTGACGCCGCGATCGACGTCGTGCTGGACGCCTTCGAACAGGCGCAGGTGCCGCCGGCGCTGCGGCCCCGGCTCGAACACGTCGGCGCCATGCGGCCCGATCAGTTCGCCCGCGCCGCGCGCCTGGGTGTCACCCCGAGCCTGTTCATCGAGCACATCTACTTTTGGGGAGATGTGTTGGTGGACAAGCTGTTCGGTCCCGACCACGGGGCGCACTGGATGTCGGCGCGCTCGGCTTTCGATGCGGGGCTGCGCGTTTCGTTCCACAACGACGGCACCGTCACCCCGCCCGACCCGATCGGCAACATCGCCACCGCGGTGAACCGGGTCGCCAAGGGCAGCGGCGGCCGGGTGCTGGCCCCCGAGCAGCGCATCAGTGTCGACGCGGCGCTGCGGGCGCAGACGTTGAACGCTGCCTGGCAGCTGCGGCTGGACACCGAGATCGGCAGCCTGGAGCAAGGCAAGTACGCCGATCTGGTGGTGCTCTCGCACAATCCACGTCGGGTGCCGCCGACCGACCTGCGCGACGTCGCGGTCGAGGCGACCTACCTAATGGGCCGGCAGACCTACGGAAAGGTGCTGGGGTAGCCGCGGGGCGGCTGTCTTGCTGCAGGGCCGCTAACCGGTATCGACGTCGGCGACTCCGATCGTTTTCGCCAGCGCAGTCGGCGCCAGCAGCGAAAGGGCGGTGGCGGCGCCGGTAGCGGCGCCCACCCCGGCCCAGGCGACCGGGCCCAGTGGCGTGCACCCGAAGAACTGGCTGATGACCGGGGTCTGGACGATTCCGACCAACACCACCGCGCTGCCCAGTGCAGTTGCCACCACCAGTGGGCTGTGCCGCCGCGTCAGGAGCGTCTGTACCAACTGCGTTCCGACCAGGGCGGTCAGCCCCATGGTGGCCGTCCGCCGCTCGGTGCCCGGCGTCCACCTGCCGATCGCCCAGGCGCCGGTTGCGCCCGCAGCGGTGACCGCGCCGCGGGTGATGATGTGGCGCATCAGCGACGCGTCCAGCGAGGGGGCCGGCGCCGAGAGGATCGCGCGCTGGTGGGCGCGTTCGGCCTCCTCCTCCGCCCGGTCGGGTCCCTCGTCGTCGTCGGGTTGCGGGTACTGCGGGGTGACGGCCACTGCCAGCGCGGGGAACATGTCGGTGAGCAGGTTGACCAGCAGCAGTTGGCGGGTGCCCACCGGCGCTCGCCCGGAACCCAGCGCGGTCCCGATGATCGTGAACAACACCTCGCCGACGTTGCCACCGACCAAGACGCCAACCGCATCGCGCACGCCGGTCCACATGCCGCGGCCCTCGACCAACGCGTCGAGCAGCACACCGAGATCATCTTCGGTCAGCACGATGTCGGCGGCCCCGCGGGCCGCCGACGAACCGCGACCGCTGACGCCTACGCCCACGTCGGCCATCCGGATCGCCGCGGCGTCGTTGGCACCGTCGCCGACCATCGCAGTCACCTGTCCACTGCGCTGCAGCGCGGCAACGATCTGCACTTTTTGTTCCGGAGTGACCCGGGCGAAGACCTGGGCGTCGGCGACGAGATTGGTGAAGCCTTCCTCGTCGACGACGGCGAGTTCGGCCCCGGTGACCTCTGGTGCGTCCGGGGGCAGACCCAGTTGACGGGCGATGGCCCGTGCGGTGACCGGGTGATCCCCGGTGATCAGCACGACCTTGTGCTTGGCATCGCCCAGTGCTTCGATCAGCGGCCGTGCCGACGGCCGTAGCGTGTCGGCCAGCCCGATGAAGCCGATCAACTCCAGATTCTTGGCCACCGCATCCACGGCGTCGGCATCGGTGTCGGTCTCCGCGGCGGTAGGCCCGTCCCAGCTGCGCTGCGCCACTGCGAGTACACGCAACCCCTGTTCGGCGAGGCTGGACACCAGGGTCTCGGCGCGGTCGTACCCGCCGTCCGGATCGGCGAAACGGCAGCGCGGCAGGATGACTTCCGGTGCACCTTTGATCATCAGTATCGGCGGGTTGGTGTCGGGCCGGCCGATCGTGGCGGCGTAGCCGCGAGTCGACTCGAACGGAACCTCGGCAAGCACTGTCCATCCCGAACCAACAGGGTCGGCAAGCGACTCTGCTGCAGTGAGAATGGCCTCGTCGGTGGCGTGCGCATGGCCCTGCCCCTCACGCGGCTGGGTGCAGGCCCGCGCCGCGGCCCGAAGTGCCCGGGTATCAAGGCCGTCGGCGTCTCCCGGGGCGGCTGTGGGCGCCACACTGCGCACCACTTGCAGCCGATTCTCGGTCAGGGTGCCGGTCTTGTCGAAACAGACGGTCTCGATCCGGCCCAGCGCTTCGACGGCGCGTGGGGTTCGAACCAACACCCCGTGGCGCGAAAGCCGTTGGGCAGCAGCCAGTTGCGCCAGGGTCGCCACCAGCGGCAGACCCTCCGGGACCGCGGCCACCGCGATCGCCACCCCGTCGGCCACCGCTTGGCGCAGCGGTCCGCGGTGCAGCAAAGCCAAACCCGTCACCGCTGCGCCGCCGGCCAGCGTCATCGGCAGCACTTTGGCCGTCAACTCACGCAGCCGGGCCTGTACTCCGGCCGCCGTTTCGACGTCGGCGATCGCCGAAATCGCTCGGCGCGCAGCGGTGCCGGCGCCGGTGGCGACCACGATCGCCCGGGCATGCCCGGCGATGATCGTGCTGCCCTCGAACAGCATGCTGGCCCGTTCGGGGTCAGCGACGGCGACGGGATCGACCTGTTTGTCCACCGGCAGCGACTCGCCGGTGAGCGAGGATTCGTCGACCTCGAGGTCGTCGGCCGTCAACAGGCGGGCATCCGCGGGCACCACATCGGGAGCGGCCAGGTCGATGATGTCGCCGGGCCGCAGCGATTTCGCGGTCACCGTCACCGTGCGCCGGGAGGTCCGCCCCGCTTTCAGCCGGCGTTGTGTCGTCGCTACCGGGGGCAGAACGACGCGGCGCGCCACGGTTTTCTGTTCGGCGAAGAGTTCGGCGACCGCCGCTTCGGCGCGCACCCGTTGCGTCCCGCCGACCAGGGCATTGGCGGTCATCACGCCCGCGACCAGCAGGGCGTCGATGTTGCTGCCGACGATCGCCGACGCTGCGGCTCCTACCGCCAGAATCGGGGTCAGCGGATCGGCAAGTTCTTCGCGCGTCGCGGTCAGCAGCCGTCCCACGCGAGCTGCCGGGCCGCGCAACGGTGCCACCACCGGGTGATCGGAGAGGTCTCCCAGGGCGCGGCGCCAGACCGGCGTACCGACCTCGACGGCCAGCGGCCGCGCCGATCCGGTCAGCCGCGAGTAGACGATCTCCGGATCCAGGGCATGCCAGGCGGTGAGCGGCTGCGGGGTGGGGTCGGGTTGGCTCAGCACCTTGCGCGCGGACAGGGAGCCGGCCACCAACGCCGCCGCCCCGGCCGCGTTCACCGGATCGAGCCAGCGCCGCAGGCTCAGCGGACCCGGTTTGCCCCGGGAGTCTCCGGCGACCAGCAACAGCCCCGACAGCGTGCTGCCGCCCTGGGCGAGCCGCACTGCTGATTCGCTGGCGCGCCGGGCCACCGGCAGCGCCGACAGGATCCGGACTGCGGCAGCCAAGTCGGTGCCGGTGATGATGTCCGCGCTCCACGGGGTGGCCGCCTGCGGGTCGTCGAGGGCCACCCCCACATCGGCGATGGCCAGCGCCGCCAGCGTGTCGGTCGAGGCGAAGTCACGGTGGAGTGCGGTGATCAGCAAGACCGGCCCGCGGTCGGCACGCAGTTCGCGGACCAACTTCAGCAGCGGCGTACCGGCGGGGTGACTGGCGGCGACGCTGGCGGTCAGATCCTGAGTGCCGGCCACATGGCGCAGTACCACCCGCGCTCCGGTCCGATGCGCGGTCTGCAGGAGTGGCACCGCGAACGGATCGACTTCCCAGCCGATCTTGACCCTGCCGACGGTGTCGCCGTCGACGACCAGATCGGCGCGTTCCAGCCCCTGCACCGGCGCCGCGGATGGCTGCGACCGGACCCACCGCAGCCGAGCGCCGGTAGCCGGTAACTCGTCCGGGTCGGGGTCCGGTGCCTGTTCGCCGTGCAGTAACGCGTCGGCGACTTCATAGACCCGGTCCTCGTCCCAGCCGGGCATCTCGCCACGTGCATGCAGCACCGCGCGCACGTCACCGCGCAGCGCCGCACCGTCGACGACGATGACCTTCACCCGATCCAGTCGGCGCAGGGCACCGGGGTCCAACAAGAGTTGTCCGGCGTCGGCCAGGCCGCGGCCGAGCACCGCACCGAACGCCTGCCGGCCCAGATGCGCTGCTTTCGGAACCCCGGCCAGAATCGCGCCGGCCGCCTCGTCGGCGCCGCCGCCGGCCAACAGCGCACCCGCCGCGGCGATCAACGACGCATTGGCGGCCTGGTCGGCGTACTCTTCTACCGGCCCGGCCATCGCCCCCTTCGCCGTGTCGATAGCGGAATCGATGGCGCCGTCGACCACGACGTGCGAGGCCTCACCGGCCGCCGCAGCCGGCGAGTTGTGTCGGCGCGTGTGCGACTCGGGTCCGGCCGACGAAATGACCGGAACCACCGCGGCCTGCGGCCGTCTCGGTGACGCCAGTTGGGGCTCCCGGTCCTGCCACCGACGCCGATGAGCCGCGGCCTCGGAGATCTGCAGACCGCGCTGGGCCAGATCCAGCAGCGGGGCACCGACGGCCTGCGTCAGCCCGTTGGTGGTCGCCAGCGAGGCGGCCAGCGCGAGATCGGTGCCGACACGGCCCAGCCGCGATTCCAGCATCGACACGATGCGCGGTTGGTGGCTGACGACGGCGGCGGCACCGCGAGTGGCCAGCGGGGCGCCGGGCAGGCGGCCCACCCAGCCACCTACCGCGGCACCGACGGCTACCACGTCCATGGCCGCGGCGGCCATCGGTACGAGCAACGCCAGCGGGTTACCCGGATCGGCGAACGGCGCGGTGCGCGACGCCGACCGCGGTGCCGACCGGCCCACCTTGGCGGCCACCGCACAGACCGCCACGCGGACCTCATCAAGCACCTCGTCGGAGTCGGCATCCGGCTCCAGATCGACCACCAGCCGGCCCAGTGCTCCCTCGATGTGTGCGCTGGCCACTCCGGCGATGGTGGCGACCGGTTGCTCGACCGCGTCGGCATTTTCATGCCAGAGCGAAAACGGCAGCAGTTGCTCAAGGTCCAGGTGCACCCGCTGCTTGCTGCGCCAGCGCACCGGCATGGCCGCGCTGGCACGGGAAGCGCCGCTCGAACCACCGAGAAAGCGGCCGGCGGATTGGCTCACCGACTCGACCGCCGGGCCCAGGAGCAACTGCACCGCATCGGTGGCACTGTCGCGCAACCGGGCGGTGCTTTCGGCTGCGTCCTTCACGCCGGCTCGCAGCATCTGCACCGCACCATCGGTGATACCACCGACAGCGGTGGCTATACCCGGCATCATCATTGCCTCACCCCTCGAGGACGTCGTCGCAAAAGCAGGTTGCGTACCAACCCATAGTGCCGTGATTGATCCTCGGCACCGTGCGACTCGGTTACGACGACCCGGTCGCAGCTAGGCAAAATCGCTGCGTCGACGTGTGGGGGAGGCCAGCGAGCGCGACGCCGGCCGCAAGCAGACGCATCAGATGATCGACGCGGTGTGGAAGCGGATCCGTGGGTGCGGATCCCGCTCGCGGAGAACGGGCCGGCGGGAGCCGGTCTCCCTACCGCGGCGGCTCGGGGCAGGCACCACCGTCGGGCGCCCAGACCGAGATCCTGGTCGCCTGCAGCACGCCGTCGGCATCCCTGTCGCCGCGGGCCGCGACGCACTTGCCGTCGCTGATCACCCCGGCGCCGGCGGTGACCATCCGGCGCAGGTGGGTGTCGTCGGTGACGGTCACGGTGGTCTGCCCGGCGGCGCCGGTCACGGTGATGGTGTTGCCGGCGACGGAGTCGACAACGCCGCGCACGCCGCGATGCGGTGCCGGCGGTGCCGGGGCGTCGGCACCGCCCGGGCGCTGCGGGCACTTGCCGTCGACCGGAGTGCTGATCGCCACCCATTTCGCCGAGATCGCCCCGCTGTCGGCCGGGGCGCTGTCCGGGGTGGCGCCGGCCTTGATGCAGGTGCCGGCGGTGATCTCGCCGAGCTGCGCAGGTACCGGCTCGACGATGCGGGTGGACTCGCTGAAGGCCACCGTGGTGGCGCCGGCGGGCCTGGCCACCTCGAAGGTGCTGCCGGTCACCGAGGACACCGGGCCGATCACCCGGTCGCCTTCAGCGTGGGCCGGCGCCGGAACGAACAGCGCGGCAGCGAACAGCGCGGCGGCGCCGGTGAGCGTGCTCATCGCCGGGGCAAGGGTGCTGGGGCGAGCGGACATCAGCGTTTCTCCGATCGTCGATGTCGGCGACGGGTGTGCCGCCGGACAGGTGCTACCACCGTCAATGGCCGACTTAGCGCACAGCTAGCTCTGTGCTGTGAGCCCGCTGTGTAAGCGGCTCCGCCATTGCCCGGCCGGGCCGGGAACACCGCGGGAAGCCCGGGCGTTGGCCCAATCATGGCAACTCAAGACCTCACCGCAGCGAAATTCGAAGAAACCATCGCCGATAACGACATCGTGCTGGTCGACTTCTGGGCGTCCTGGTGCGGACCGTGCCGCTCGTTCGCGCCGACATTCTCGGCCGCCTCCGAGAACCACCCCGACGTGGTTTTCGCCAAGGTCGACACCGAGGCCGAGCAGCAACTGGCCGCTGCCGCCCAGATCCGGTCCATCCCGACCCTGATGGCGTTCAAGAAGGGCACCCTGGTGTTCAACCAGGCCGGCGCGCTGCCCCCAGCGGCGCTGGAACACCTCGTCCAGCAGGTCAAGGACCTCGACGTCGAGGCTGCCCTGGCCGAGCAGGCGTCCCAGGACAAGCCAGAACAGGTCTGATCCGCCGCACGCGATAGCGTGCAACCGTGGCCGCCGCATCCGAGTACGTCGTCATCGAACGCCCCCGTCCGCAGGTCGCTCTGATCACGCTGAACCGCCCGGAGCGGATGAACTCGATGGCGTTCGACGTGATGGTGCCGCTGCGTGACGTCCTGGCGCAGATCAGCTACGACAACGCGGTGCGGGTGGTGGTCCTGACCGGAGCGGGGCGGGGATTCTCGTCCGGCGCCGACCACAAATCGGCCGGATCGGTGCCGCACGTGGCCGGGCTGACCCGGCCCAGTTTCGGGTTGCGGTCGATGGAGCTGCTCGACGACATCATCTTGGCGCTGCGCCGGCTGCACCAGCCGGTGATCGCCGCGGTCAACGGCGCGGCGATCGGCGGCGGACTCTGCCTCGCACTGGCGGCCGACATCCGGGTCGCCGCGACGGACGCCTACTTCCGGGCGGCCGGCATCAACAACGGCCTGACCGCCAGCGAACTGGGCCTGAGCTACCTGCTCCCGCGGGCGATCGGGGCGTCGCGGGCGTTCGAGATCATGCTCACCGGCCGCGACGTCGACGCTGCCGAGGCCGAGCGGATCGGCTTGGTCTCCCGGGTGGTCGAGCAGCCGGATCTGCTGGACACCTGCTATGAGCTGGCCGAGCGGATCGCCGGGTTCTCCCGGCCGGGCACCGAACTGACCAAGCGGACGCTGTGGAGCGGACTCGATGCCGGTAGTCTGGAGGGGCATATGCAGGCCGAGGGCCTTGGACAGCTCTATGTGCGCCTGTTGACCAGCAACTTCGAGGAAGCCGTCGCTGCGCGCGCCGAGAAGCGCCCACCGGCCTTCACTGACGACAAATAGCAACAGGAGTACGTGCGTGATCACCGCTACGGACCTGGAGGTCCGCGCCGGAGCGCGCACCCTGCTCGACTCGGTCGGATCGGTGTTGCGGGTGCAGCCCGGCGACCGGATCGGTCTGGTCGGTCGCAACGGCGCCGGCAAGACCACCACGCTGCGCATCCTGGCCGGTGAGGGCGAGCCGTACGCGGGCACCATCGCCCGTACCGGCGAGGTCGGCTACCTGCCGCAGGATCCCCGCGAAGGCAATCTCGAGATCCTGGCCCGGGACCGGGTGCTGTCGGCCCGCGGCCTCGACACCATCCTGGCCGACCTGGAGAAGCAGCAGGTGTTGATGGCCGAAGTCGTCGACGACGCCGCGCGGGACCGCGCCATCCGCCGCTACGGCCAACTCGAGGAGCGGTTCGCCGCGCTGGGCGGCTATGCCGCCGAGAGCGAAGCGGGCCGGATCTGCACCAGCTTGGGCCTGCCGGAGCGGGTGCTGACCCAGCCGCTGCGCACCCTGTCCGGCGGCCAGCGCCGCCGAGTGGAGTTGGCCCGCATCCTGTTCGCTGCCGGCGAGGGTGGCTCCGGTGGCGCCGGCTCGGACACCACGCTGCTGCTCGACGAACCGACCAACCACCTCGACGCCGATTCGATCGGCTGGCTGCGCGACTTCCTGAAGAACCACAGCGGGGGACTGGTGCTGATCAGTCACGACGTGGATCTGCTGGCCGACGTGGTCAACCGGGTGTGGTTTCTCGACGCGGTACGCGGTGAAGCCGACGTCTACAACATGGGCTGGCAGAAGTACCTCGACGCCCGGGCCACCGATGAGCAGCGCCGCCGCCGCGAGCGCGCCAACGCCGAACGCAAGGTCGCCGCGCTGCGCACCCAGGCCGCGAAACTGGGCGCCAAGGCCACCAAAGCCGTTGCCGCGCAGAACATGTTGCGTCGCGCCGACCGGATGCTGGCCGCCCTGGACGAGGAACGGGTCGCCGACAAGGTGGCCAGGATCAAGTTTCCGACTCCGGCCGCGTGCGGAAAAACTCCGCTGATGGCCAGCGGCCTGACCAAGATGTACGGCTCGCTGGAGGTGTTCAGCGGCGTGGACCTGGCCATCGACCGCGGATCGCGGGTGGTCGTGCTGGGCCTCAACGGTGCCGGCAAGACCACGCTGCTGCGCGTGCTGGCCGGAGTTGAAACCCCCGATGCCGGTCAGCTCGAGCCCGGGCACGGCTGCAAGATCGGCTACTTCGCCCAGGAACACGACACCATCGATAACGCAGCGACGGTGTGGGAGAACACAGTTCACGCCGCACCGAACACCTCCGAACAGGATCTGCGCGGACTGCTGGGCGCGTTCATGTTCACCGGGGCGCAGTTGGACCAACCGGCCGGCACGCTGTCCGGTGGTGAGAAGACCCGCCTGGCGCTGGCCGGCCTGGTGGCCTCGACCGCGAACGTGCTGTTGCTCGACGAGCCGACCAACAACCTCGATCCCGCCTCGCGGGAGCAGGTGCTCGACGCGCTGCGCAGCTACACCGGGGCCGTCGTGCTGGTCACCCACGACCCCGGGGCGGCCGAGGCGCTCGACCCGCAGCGGGTGGTGTTGCTGCCCGACGGCACCGAGGACCACTGGTCGACCGATTACCGGGATCTGATCGAGCTGGCCTGAGTGCCGGCTGTTTTTCGGCCAAAGCCGCCCGGTATCGCCGACGCCTTTTTACGCTGAACCCGTTGGGTCGGCGAGGGGATGGTGAGGGGACGTGGCCACGATGAAACCGGACAAGCTGCGCGATCGACAGCTGGTCGAGTTGCGTAACGCCTATGAGCGCGGGGCCAGCATCCGCACCCTGGCGGCCTCAACCGGGCGATCGTATGGATCCGTACACAGCATGCTGCGCGAGTCGGGGGTGGCGATGCGCAGCCGCGGCGGACCCAACCACCGCACGCGGTCGCGCTGACTTCTCGCGAAATCAGCGCTGCCGCACCGAATCCTCGACCAGATCGAGCACCGCGGACAGCCGCTGGGGGTCCTCGCCGGAGGCCAGCCGGGCCACCAGGCCGTCGAGCACCAGGTCTAGATAGGTGTGCAACACGTCGGCGGGAACGTCGCCGCGCAGCCGGCCGGCCTGCTTCTGCCGATTGAGCCGATCCGTTGTCGCAGCGGACAATTCAGCTGACCGCTCCGCCCAGCCACGGCTGAACTCGGGGTCGTGGCGCAGTTTGCGCGCGATCTCGAGCCGGGTCGCCAGCCAGTCGTACTGCTCGGGCGCGGCCAGCATGTCACGCATGACGCCGATCAGGCCGGCCCGGGCGGCCACCTCCGCCATCTGCGCGGCATCCTCTTGGGCCAGCTCGAAGAACAAGGTGTCCTTGTCGCGGAAGTGATGAAAGATCGCCCCCCGCGACAGCCCGACCGTCTGCTCCAGACGGCGCACCGTGGCCCCGTCGTAGCCGTAGGCGGCGAAGCACCGCCGCGCGCCGTCAAGGATCTGGCGACGCCGGGCCGCCAGGTGATCCTCGCTGACCCTGGGCATCAGCTTTTCGCCGCCTACGCGGGCTACTTCGAGGTCAGCATGTTGCGCAGCACGTACTGCAGGATGCCGCCGTTGCGGTAGTAATCGGCTTCACCGGGGGTGTCGATGCGCACCACCGCGTCAAATTCGACGGCACTGCCATCGGCCTTGGTGGCCTTGACGTGCACCGTCTTCGGGGTCTTGCCCTTGTTGAGCTCCTCGATGCCGGTGATGTCGAAGACCTCGGTGCCGTCCAGCTTCAGCGACGCCGCGGACTCGCCGGCGGGGAACTGCAGCGGGATCACGCCCATGCCGATCAGGTTGGAGCGGTGGATGCGCTCGAACGACTCGGTGATCACCGCACGCACCCCCAACAGCACGGTGCCCTTGGCGGCCCAGTCGCGCGACGAGCCCGACCCGTATTCCTTGCCGCCCAGCACGACCAGCGGAACGTTCTGCGCCGCATAGTTCTGCGCGGCGTCGAAGATGAACTCCTGCGGGCCGCCGTCCTGGGTGAAGTCGCGGGTGTAGCCGCCGGACACATCGTCGAGCAGCTGGTTGCGCAGCCGGATGTTGGCGAACGTGCCGCGGATCATCACCTCGTGGTTGCCGCGCCGCGAACCCAGCGAGTTGTAGTCGCGGGGGGAGACCCCGTTGGCTTCCAGGTACTGGGCGGCCGGGGTGCCCTTCTTGATCGCACCGGCCGGGCTGATGTGGTCGGTGGTGACCGAATCACCCAGCAGCGCAAGGACCCGGGCGCCGGTGATGTCTTCGACCGGTGCCGGCTCGGCGGGCATGCCGTCGAAGTACGGCGCCTTGCGCACGTAGGTCGACTTCTCGTCCCAGGCGAAGGTGTTGCCCTCCGGGGTGGGCAGCGAGCGCCACCGCTCGTCGCCCTTGAACACGTCGGCATACGAGCTGGTGAACATGTCGCGGTCGATCGAGGAGGCGATGGTCTCCTGGATCTCGGCGGTGGAGGGCCAGATGTCGGTGAGGAACACGTCGTTGCCGTCGGTGTCCTGGCCCAGCGGCTGGGAGGCGAAGTCGAAGTCCATGGTCCCGGCGATGGCGTAGGCGATGACCAGCGGCGGGGAGGCCAGGTAGTTCATCTTCACGTCCGGCTGAATGCGGCCCTCGAAGTTGCGGTTGCCCGACAGCACCGCCGTCACCGACAGGTCGTTGTCGTTGATGGCCTTCGAGATCTCCTCGGGCAGCGGGCCGGTGTTGCCGATGCAGGTGGTGCAGCCGTAGCCGCCGAGGTAGAAGCCGAGCTTCTCCAGGTACGGCCACAGGCCGGCCTTGTTGTAGTAGTCGGTCACCACCTGCGAGCCCGGCGCCATGTTGGTCTTGACCCACGGCTTGGAGGTCAGGCCCTTCTCGACGGCCTTCTTGGCCAGCAGCGCCGCACCCAGCATCACCTCGGGGTTGGAGGTGTTGGTGCATGAGGTGATCCCGGCGACGACGACGGCGCCGTGGTCGAGCACGAAGTCACCGCGCTCGGCCGAGGACACCTTGACCGGCTTGCTCGGCCGGCCGTCGCAGTCCTGCGCCGCCGAGGGCACCGCCGCGTCGTCGTCGGCGAAGGACAGCACCGCGGGGTCGGACGCCGGGAACGACTCTTCGACCGCCTCGTCGAGCTGACTGTGCGGGGCGTCGCGGTCCTCACCCACGTAGTTGTGAATGTCCTTGCGGAAGGCGGTCTTTGCGTCGGAGAGTTCGATGCGGTCCTGCGGGCGCTTGGGGCCGGCGATCGAGGGGACCACGGTGCCCAGGTCCAGTTCGATGTATTCGGAGTAGGCCGGCTCCCGGGCGGGGTCGTGCCACATGCCCTGAGCCTTGGCGTAGGCCTCCACCAGCGCCAGCTGCTGTTCGCTGCGGCCGGTCAGCCGCAGGTAGCTGATCGTCTCGTCGTCGATCGGGAAAATCGCTGCGGTGGAACCGAATTCGGGGCTCATGTTGCCCAGGGTGGCGCGGTTGGCCAGCGGCACCTCGGCGACGCCCTTGCCGTAGAACTCGACGAACTTGCCCACCACACCGTGCCGGCGCAGCATGTCGGTGACCGTGAGCACCACGTCGGTGGCGGTCACGCCCGGTTTGATCTCACCGGTCAGCTTGAACCCGACGACGCGGGGGATCAGCATCGACACCGGCTGACCCAGCATGGCGGCCTCGGCCTCGATGCCACCGACGCCCCAGCCGAGCACGCCGAGGCCGTTGACCATGGTGGTGTGGCTGTCGGTGCCCACGCAGGTGTCCGGGTAGGCCACCCCGTCACGCACCATCACGGTGCGGGCCAGGTACTCGATGTTGACCTGGTGGACGATGCCGGTGCCCGGCGGGACGACCTTGAAGTCGTCGAAGGCGCCCTGGCCCCAGCGCAGGAACTGATAGCGCTCGCCGTTGCGCTGGTACTCCAGTTCGACGTTGCGCTCGAAGGCGTCGGCGCGGCCGAACACGTCCAGGATCACCGAGTGGTCGATCACCAGCTCGGCCGGCGCCAGCGGGTTGACCTTCGCGGGGTCACCGCCCAAGGCGGCGACGGCTTCGCGCATGGTGGCCAGGTCGACGATGCAGGGCACGCCGGTGAAGTCCTGCATGACCACCCGGGCGGGGGTGAACTGGATCTCGACGCTGGGCTCTGCTTCCGGGTCCCAGTTGGCGATCGCGGTGATGTGGTCTTTGGTGATGTTGGCGCCGTCCTCGGTGCGCAGCAGGTTTTCGGCCAGCACCTTGAGGCTGTAGGGGAGTTTCTCGGTGCCCGGGACGGCGTCGAGGCGGTAGATCTGATATTCGTCGTCACCCACCGTCAGGGTGTCGCGGGCTCCGAACGAATTCACCGAATCTTTGCTGGTCACTTCAACTCCCCGAGATCGAGTTCTCCTCCGTCGACGGGTCCGCGCCGACGGGCGTCATAAACCCTAACAGTACGGTTGTCCTGTATGAAGTAAGGATCACCTCACCTGAGCCGCACTTTGCTACCGTCATCGCTCGTGACCACCCCGCACCCGCCGGCCTATATTCCCGGCGAGCTCTGCATCACCGTCGGCCTCGACCCGGCCACTCCGCCGGACGAGTGCATGGCGCTGGTCAAGGTCGCCGTGGCCGTCGACGGGGTGAGCGCCCCGGCCGCCGACGTGCCGGCGCTGCGCAACGTGGTCGCCGACGCGGCGCGCGACGGTATCGACCTCAAGATCGTCGAGGTCGCCCGCAACCCGGGGATGGACACCGCGCTGCGCGACGTCGCCACGGTGGTGGGCTATGACTATCCCGATGCCACCGTGCTGGTGCTCAGTACTACCTACGTCGGCAGCTATAGCGGGCAGTTTCACCGCGCCAAATTGGAGGCCGCCGAAGACCACGCCAAAACCGGCGATGCGGTGACCTCGGCGCAGAATTTCGTCAATGAATTGAACAAGCCTGATCTGCCCTGGACGGGCCTGACGGTCGTACTGCTGATCGGGGTGGCGGCAGCGGCCGTCGGCACCCGCTTGCTGCAGCGGCGCAGCAAACGCGCCCTCGCTCGCGTCGACGCTCCTGAGTAGCGCGCTCACCTGCTGAAACGCATCTTCCTCGGCGATCCGTGATCGCTTCTATTCGCGTTGCTGCAAAGAACTAGGTCACCAGTCGGTCACAACCGGCTTAATTACAATAACGTAGTTTGTTACGAACGTTTCTCCAGTGACTGATGTGACGTATGGTTCAAAAGGCGTTGCTGTTGTAACTGTGCTTTGCCGCCGGTCGAAGCGTGGCTCCGCCTGCCCGAGTCCGAGGAGATCCAAGCCGAATGAGACGCATCCGCTGTGGCTCCGAGGTCTCGGTCTTCCCGCCGGTCGCCAGGCTCACCCGCACCGCCGCAGCGTCGGTGCTGAGTTCCGCGCTGCTGCTGGGAACCCCCGGACTGGCCGCGGCCCAACCGGCACCGGACCCCGACGGCATCGCCAGGCTGATCGCCGACGTCGCCGAGGCCAACCAGCAGCTGCAAGACCTGGGCGCCCAGATCCAGCAACAGAAGGAAAGTGTCAATAAGGCCCTGGTCGACCTGCAGACCGCGCGGGAAGACGCAACCTCGGCCCAACAGGAGGTGGAGGCCGGCCGGGCGGCGATCGTCGAAGCCGACGCCAAGATCGTTGCCGCCCAGCAGCGGTTCAACACCTTCGCCGCATCGACCTATGTCAACGGGCCCTCGGAGAGCTACCTCACCGCGACCGACCCGTCGGAGATGATCGCCACCGCGGCCGCCGGCCGGACCCTGGCGCTGTCCTCCCAGCAGGCATTGGACAACCTCAAGCGGGCCCGCACCGAGCAGCTGAACAAGGAGTCAGCGGCCCGACTGGCCAAGCAGAAGGCCGACCAGGCGGTCGCCGACGCCCAGTCCAGCCAGGACGCCGCGGTGGCCTCGCTCACCGATACCCAGCGCAAGTTCGGCGAACAGCAGGGCGAGATCGACCGGCTGGCCGCCCAGCGCAACGAGGCCCAGGCCAAGCTCGCCGCCGCCCGCGGCCGGCAGCAACCCCAGGAAGGGCCCGCGCCGGCAGGGGACCGGTGGGGCAACCCGGCCGGCCCGCCGGCCGCCAAGCGCGCCGAGACGTGGGACGGCCCATGGGATCCCACCCTGCCGGCGGTGCCCAGCGCCAACGTCCCCGGCGACCCGATCGCCGTCATCAACCAGGTGCTCGGAATCTCCCAGACCTCGGCGCAGGTGACCTCGAACCTGGGCCGCCAGTTCCTGCAGTCGATCGGGCTGGCCAAACCCGATGACACCGGCATCAACAACGGCAAAATCCCGCGGGTGTACGGCCGGCAGGCCTCCGAATACGTGATCCGCCGCGCCCTGTCGCAGCGCGGGGTGCCCTACTCCTGGGGCGGCGGCACCGCCGCGGGACCCGGCCGCGGTATCGGATCCGGTTCGGGGACCGTCGGGTTCGACTGCTCCGGGCTGATCCTTTACGCCTTCGCCGGGGTGGGCATCAAGCTGCCGCACTACTCGGGCTCGCAGTACAAGATGGGCCGCCAGATCCCGACCGCAATGGCGCGGCGCGGCGACGTCATCTTCTACGGCCCCGGCGGCAGCCAGCACGTGACGCTGTACCTAGGCAACGGCCTGATGCTCGAGGCCCCCGACGTGGGTCAGGTGGTGAAGGTGTCGCCGGTACGGAAAAGCGGCATGACGCCTTTTGTAGTCCGATACATCGAATACTGACGGTGGAGCGAATGCGACAGAGTGCACGACGTCTATCCCGGCTTATCGCCTCGTTGCTGGTGGCGGGCCCGGTGATGCTGGGCTTGGCCACACCGGCCGCGGCGGAGCCGGGATGGGATCCCACCCTGCCGGCGACGATCAGCGCCGGGGCGCCCGGTGACCCGCTGGCGGTGGCCAACGCGTCGCTGCAGGCCACCGCGCAGGCCACCCAGACCACGATGGACCTGGGCCGCAAGTTCTTGTCCGGACTCGGGTTCAACGTCGGCGAGCAGGCCAACGTGTCACCCGGTCAGCGGGTGCACGGCAAGCAGGCCATCGAATACGTCATCCGCCGCGCCGGGTCCCAGATGGGCGTGCCCTACTCTTGGGGCGGCGGTTCGCTCACCGGCCCCAGCAAGGGCATCGACTCCGGGGCGGGCACCGTCGGCTTCGACTGCTCGGGGCTGATGCGGTACGCGTTCGCCGGCGTCGGGGTGTTGATTCCGCGGTTCTCCGGCGACCAGTACAAGGCCGGCCGGCAGATTCCGCCCAGTCAGGCCCGCCGCGGCGACCTGATGTTCTGGGGGCCCGGCGGCGGCCAGCACGTCGCGATGTTCCTCGGCGGCGGCAAGATGCTGGAAGCATCCGGCAGCGCCGGCAAAGTCGTCGTCAGTCCGGTGCGCACGGCCGGCATGACGCCGTATCTGACCCGCATCATCGAGTACTGACGGCCCGTACGTCGACGGATGCTGCGAACCCTGGAATAGTGAAACGCGGGCACGACGCTGCCCCGCGGCCGTGTGCCGTGCAAGCAGTTGTGTCTGACCGACCTTTGTGGAGGATTTCTCGATGACGTCATCGGATGGGACGCCCGCGGGCGCCAGCGGTTTCCCCGGCCCGGAGGGCGCCCAGGGCCCCGGCTCAGGCCTGGCCGCCGACGTACACGCGCTGGAGCGGGCCATCTTCGAGGTCAAGCGCGTCATCGTCGGGCAGGACCAGCTCGTCGAGCGGATCCTGGTCGGGCTGCTGGCCAAGGGGCACGTGCTGCTCGAGGGCGTGCCCGGTGTCGCCAAGACCCTCGCCGTGGAGACCTTCGCCAAGGTGGTCGGCGGGTCGTTCGCCCGCATCCAGTTCACCCCGGACCTGGTGCCGACCGACATCATCGGTACCCGCATCTACCGGCAGGGCCGCGAGGAGTTCGACACCGAGCTTGGCCCGGTGATGGTCAACTTCCTGCTCGCCGACGAGATCAACCGGGCGCCGGCCAAGGTGCAGTCGGCGCTGCTGGAGGTCATGCAGGAGCGCAAGGTCTCCATCGGCGGCAAGACCATCCCGCTGCCCACCCCGTTCCTGGTGATGGCCACCCAGAACCCGATCGAGCACGAGGGCGTCTACCCGCTGCCGGAGGCGCAGCGCGACCGCTTCCTGTTCAAGATCAACGTCGGCTATCCCTCGCCCGAGGAGGAGCGGGAGATCATCTACCGGATGGGTGTCACCCCGCCGGAGCCCAAGCAGATCCTCAACCCCGGCGACCTGCTGCGGTTGCAGGGTCTGGCGGCCAACAACTTCGTGCACCACGCGCTGGTCGACTACGTGGTCCGGGTCATCACCGCGACGCGCCAGCCCGAGCAGTTCGGGATGCCCGATGTCAAGAACTGGCTGTCCTTCGGGGCCTCCCCGCGTGCCTCGCTGGGCATCATCTCCGCGTCCCGGGCGCTGGCGTTGGTGCGCGGGCGCGACTACGTGATCCCGCAGGACGTCATCGAGGTCATCCCCGATGTGCTGCGGCACCGGCTGGTGTTGTCCTACGATGCCCTGGCCGATGAGATCACCTCGGAGATCGTCATCAACCGGGTGCTGCAGACGGTGCCGCTGCCGCAGGTGAATGCCGTTCCGCAGCAGCCGCATTCGGCGTCGCCGGGTGCCCCGACCGCGGCGGCAGTGGCCAGCGGTCGGTGAGCGACGCGGGCACCGGGCAGGGCGCAGCAGACCCGGGAACCAGCACCGCGCCGCCGTCGATGCTGCGCGGCGGGATCCGTGACCCCAAGCTGGCGGCGGCGCTGCGCACCCTGGAACTGACGGTCAAACGCAAGCTCGACGGGGTGCTGCACGGCGATCACCTGGGCTTGATCCCCGGCCCGGGTTCCGAACCCGGCGAGTCGCGGCTCTACCAGCCCGGCGACGACGTGCGCCGGATGGACTGGTCGGTCACCGCGCGTACCACCCACCCGCACGTGCGCCAGATGATCGCCGACCGCGAGCTGGAGACCTGGCTGGTGATCGACATGTCGGCCAGCATGGATTTCGGCACCTCGACCTGTGAGAAGCGCGACCTGGCGGTGGCCGCGGCCGCGGCGATCGTCTTCCTCAACAGCGGCGGCGGTAACCGGCTGGGCGCGCTGGTGGCCAACGGCGAACGGGTGGTGCGCGTGCCGGCGCGCTCCGGGCGCAACCACGAGCAGACGCTGCTGCGCACCATCGCCACCGTGCCGCGGGCCCCGCTCGGGGTGCGCGGTGATCTGGCGGCGGCCATCGACGCGCTGCGCCGGCCCGAACGGCGGCGCGGCATGGCGGTCGTGATCAGCGACTTCCTCGGACCGGTCAACTGGATGCGCCCGCTGCGCGCGATCGCGGCCCGCCACGAGGTGCTGGGTATCGAGGTGCTCGACCCGCGTGACGTCGAACTGCCCGACGTCGGCGATGTGGTGTTGCAGGACACCGAATCCGGCGTCACCCGCGAGTTCACCATCGACGCCAAGCTGCGTGACGACTTCGCCCGGGCCGCAGCCGCCCACCGCGCCGACGTCGCACATGCGCTGCGCAGTTGCGGCGCCCCGTTGTTGTCGCTGCGCACCGACCGGGACTGGATCGCCGATATCGTCCGATTCGTCGAGTCACGCCGGCGCGGCGCGCTGGCGGGGATGCCGTGACGCTCACCTTCCCTCGGCGAACAGACGTGAAAGCCCCGATTTCAGCCACTGAATGGGGGCTTTCGCGACTGCTCGCCGGCCAAAAGACAGGTCTGCTATGACATTGCCGCTGCTCGGGCCGATGACGTTGTCCGGCTTCGCTCACCCGTGGTTCTTCCTGTTCCTGTTCGTCGTCCTGGGCCTGGTCGCGCTGTACATCCTCGTGCAGGTGGCGCGGCAGCGGCGCATCCTGCGGTTCGCCAACATGGAGCTGCTGGAGAGTGTGGCGCCCAAGGCGCCGACCCGCTGGCGGCACCTGTCGGCGGCCCTGCTGGTGGCCTCGCTGATGCTGTTCACCGTCGCGATGGCCGGCCCCACCCATGACGTGCGGATCCCGCGCAACCGTGCGGTGGTGATGCTGGTGATCGACGTGTCCCAGTCGATGCGGGCCACCGACGTCGAACCGACCCGGCTGGCCGCGGCGCAGGAGGCCGGCAAGCAGTTCGCCGACGAGCTGACCGCGGGCATCAACCTCGGTCTGATCGCCTACGCCGGCACCGCGACCGTGCTGACCTCGCCGACCACCAACCGCGAGGCCACCAAGGCCGCGATCGACAAGCTGCAACTGGCCGACCGGACCGCTACCGGGGAGGGCATCTTCACCGCGCTGCAGGCGATCGCCACCGTGGGCGCGGTCATCGGCGGCGGCGACACGCCCCCGCCGGCCCGCATCGTGCTGCTCTCCGACGGCAAGGAGACCGTCCCGTCCAACCCGGACAACCCCAAGGGGGCGTTCACCGCGGCGCGCACCGCCAAGGACCAGGGGGTGCCGGTCTCGACGATCTCGTTCGGCACGGCCTACGGCTACGTCGAGATCAACGAGCAACGCCAGCCGGTGCCGGTCGACGACGACTCGCTGAAGAAGATCGCCGACCTGTCCGGCGGCAGCGCCTACACCGCCTCGAGCCTGGCCCAGCTCAAAGAGGTCTACTCGACCTTGCAGGACCAGATCGGCTACGAGACGATCCGCGGCGACGCGTCCACCGGCTGGCTGCGCCTCGGCTCGCTCATCCTCGCGCTGGCCGGGCTGGCGGCGCTGCTGCTGAACCGGCGGCTGCCCGCCTGACGGCTGAGGCCCCGTTGACCCTGCGCTCACGGCGCAAAAGTGCGAGTAGCGCGCGCCCTCAGCGCAGAGTCAACGCATTGGTCCGATAAGTTGGCCGGGTGACAGACAGCCAAACACCCGCCGCCAAGCCCGCGTTCGTGTCCCGTTCGGTCCTGGTCACCGGCGGAAACCGCGGCATCGGATTGGCGATCGCGCAGCGGCTGGCCGCCGACGGCCACAAGGTGGCGGTGACCCACCGCGGCTCCGGGGCCCCCGAGGGCCTGTTCGGGGTGGTGTGCGATGTCACCGACAACGACGCCGTCGACCGCGCCTTCAAAGAGGTCGAAGAGCACCAGGGACCCGTCGAGGTGCTGGTGGCCAACGCCGGCATCTCCAAGGACGCGTTCCTGATGCGGATGACCGAGGAACGCTTCGAAGAGGTCATCAACGCCAACCTCACCGGCGCCTTCCGGGTGACCCAGCGCGCCTCGCGCAGCATGCAGCGCAAGCGCTTCGGCCGGATCATCTACATCGGATCGGTCTCGGGCATGTGGGGCATCGGCAACCAGGCCAACTACGCGGCGGCCAAGGCGGGTCTGATCGGCATGGCCCGCTCGATCTCCCGCGAACTGTCCAAGGCGGGCGTCACCGCCAACGTCGTCGCACCCGGCTACATCGACACCGAGATGACCCGGGCCCTCGACGAGCGGATCCAGGAGGGCGCGTTGGAGTTCATCCCGGCCAAGCGGGTCGGCACCGCCGAGGAGGTCGCCGGGGCGGTCAGCTTCCTGGCCTCCGAGGACGCCGGGTACATCGCCGGTGCGGTCATCCCGGTCGACGGCGGCATGGGCATGGGCCACTAGCGACTCGTTCACTCACGAAAACAGAGGACATTTCATGGCAGGCATTCTCGACGGCAAGCGGATCCTGGTCACCGGGATCATCACCGACTCCTCCATCGCGTTTCACATCGCCAAGGTGGCGCAGGAGGCCGGCGCCCAGCTGGTCTGCACCGGCTTCGATCGGCTGCGGCTGATCCAGCGCATCATTGACCGGCTCCCCGAGCCCGCGCCGCTGCTCGAGCTCGACGTGCAGAACACCGAGCACCTCGACACCCTGGCCGACCGGATCACCGAGGTGATCGGGGAGGGCAACAAGCTCGACGGCGTGGTGCACTCGATCGGGTTCATGCCGCAGACCGGAATGGGCGTCAACCCGTTCTTCGATGCTCCCTACGAGGACGTCGCCAAGGGCATCCACATCTCCGCCTACTCCTACGCCTCGCTGGCCAAGGCGACCCTGCCGATCATCAACCCGGGCGGGTCGATCGTGGGCATGGACTTCGACCCGACCCGGGCGATGCCGGCCTACAACTGGATGACGGTGGCCAAGAGCGCGCTGGAGTCGGTGAACCGCTTCGTCGCCCGCGAAGCCGGCCCGCACGGCGTGCGGTCGAATCTCGTTGCGGCCGGTCCGATCCGGACCCTGGCGATGAGCGCGATCGTCGGCGGTGCGCTCGGCGAGGGCGCCGGTGAGCAGATCCGGCTGCTCGAGGAGGGCTGGGACCAGCGCGCCCCGGTCGGCTGGGACATGAAGGACCCGGCCCCGGTGGCCAAGACCGTCTGCGCACTGCTGTCGGATTGGCTGCCCGCCACCACCGGCACGGTCGTCTACGCCGACGGCGGCGCCCACACCCAGTTGCTGTAGATGGAGCCAGACGCCGTCCTGCTCCTGTCCTTCGGCGGACCCGAAGGCCCCGAGCAAGTGCGGCCGTTCCTGGAGAACGTCACCCGGGGACGCGGCGTGCCACCGGCCCGGCTCGACGCCGTCGCGCAGCACTACCTGCATTTCGGCGGGGTGTCGCCGATCAACGCGATCAACCGCGCGCTGGCGCAGGCGTTGCAGGCCGAATTGCCCGGGCTGCCAATCTATTTCGGTAACCGAAACTGGGAGCCTTACGTCGAGGACGTCGTCGCCCGGATGGCCGACGACGGGATCCGCCGCGCCGCGGTCTTCGCGACCTCGGCCTGGGGCGGGTACTCCGGCTGCGATCAGTACGCCGAGGACATCGCCCGGGCGCGCCGCGCGGTCGGGGAGCGGGCCCCCGAATTGGTGAAGCTGCGCCAGTACTTCGATCATCCGTTGTTCGTGGCGATGTTCGCCGAGGCGATCGTCGCGGCCGCCGACACCCTGCCCGCCGATCTACGCGACACCGCTCGGCTGGTGTTCACCGCGCACTCGATTCCGGTGGCCGCCGACGAACGCTACGGCCCGCAGCTCTACAGCCGCCAGGTCGCCCACGCCACCGCCCGCGTCGCCGCCGCGGCCGGATATCCCGACTACGACCAGGTGTGGCAGTCGCGCTCCGGGCCGCCGCAGGTGCCCTGGCTGGAGCCCGACGTCGAAGACCACCTGGCTGCCCTGGCCGAGGCCGGGGTGGGCGCGGTGATCGTGTGCCCGATCGGATTCCTCAGCGACAACATCGAGGTGCTGTGGGACCTCGACCACGAAGTGCGCGCGCAGGCGCAGGCCGCCGGAATCGCCTACGCGCGTGCCAGCACCCCGAACGCCGACCGCCGCTTGGCCCGCCTGGCGCGCGGACTCATCGAAGAACTGCGCGACGGAGGGGTCGCGGACACGGTCGGGCTGGGCTGCGGGTTCGGCGTCAACGGTGCCCGGTGCGGATCCGCGCACTGCGTCGCCGACGTGGCAGACCCGCGCTAGCGGATCGCCGCCACGGGTCAGTTCCGCCAGGCCGACTGCAGGATCGCGGTCACCGCGGCGCTGCGCGACGAACGCACCACCGCCACCAGCGGCCGCACCGCATTGACGGCGCTGTGCAGCGCAGCCGAGGAATGCGCGCTGGCGGTCAGCAGATCGGCGCTGACCGCGATGATCGCCTCGACGTGCGCCGCACTGTGCAGCACCCGCACCGCGCGGGTCGGCGCATGGTCCGGAATGCGATGCCGGAGTACGGCTTCCATCATCTGCTCGACCCGCAATCGCGGATCCTCGACACCGTAGTCGGCCCACCGCGAAGCGGTGGACCCCAGCGCCTCGGCGGCCGTCCGGACCGCCGAGCGCAACGCGTACTCGGCGTCGCCCAGATCGTGCTGCTCGGCCACCGGCACGCTGGTCAGCGGGAAAGCCGTCCAGCACAATTCGGCGACGTCGGGGGAGTCGGCGTCCTCCAGATACGCCGGCACCAACCCGACCGGCGGTGATGCGTCAGAGGAACCGATGAGCACCGCCTCGCCGGCCAGGATCGCTTCTTGTGCGAACGCGGTTCCGGCCGGCAGCCCGCGCACGTCGCCGGGCACCGGAAACACCGGGTGGATACGAGCACCGGCGCCGGGCGCCGCCGCGCCGCGCACCACCTGCAGCAGTGACGCGGCGCCGCCGTCGCACGTGTCCGGCCATGACAGGCCGATGCTGCTCGCGACCACCGCATTGTAGGCGGCCACCGATTGCACTGGCGCCCAAGCCGATAGTGCGTCCAACAGGTCGTCGGGCGCGGCCCGGCCGGCAAGCCAGGCGTTGGCCCACACCGACAGAGAGACACTCGGGCACCACATGATGCAAGGCAGTGTAGTTGTCCGCGCCACCCGTCCCGGTCCGCACGGGTTCGGGTGATTCTCGGGCTATCCTGGCCGCATGTCGGCTGCGCTGGTCTGGTTGGTCTTCGCGCTCGGGCTCGCCGGTGCCGAGGCGCTCACCGGCGACATGTTCCTGCTGATGCTGTCCGGCGGCGCGCTGTCGGCGGCCGGGGCCAGCTGGCTGACGGACTGGCCGCTGTGGACCGACGGCGCGGTGTTTTTGGTGATCTCGGTACTGCTGCTGGTGCTGGTGCGCCCGGCCCTGCGGCGGCGGTTGTGGGCCGGGACGGGCAGTGAGACCGGGGTGCGGGCGCTGCAGGGCAAGACCGCGCTGGTGCTTGACCGCGTCGAACAACACGGCGGCCAGGTGAAGCTCGACGGTGAGGTGTGGACGGCGCGCCCGCTGGCCGACGGTGACGTCTTCGAGCCCGGCGAGCAGGTCACGGTGATGCATATCGACGGGGCCACCGCGGTGGTCGGCAAGGTCCTGTAGAGAAAAGGAGTGCTCATGGAAGGCGCTACGACCGGCCTGGTGTTGCTGGCAGTACTGGTGATCTTCGCGGCGATCGTGGTCGCCAAATCGGTGGCGCTGATTCCACAGGCCGAGGCGGCGGTGATCGAACGCCTGGGCCGCTACAGCCGCACGGTCAGCGGCCAGTTGACCCTGCTGGTGCCGTTCATCGACCGGGTGCGCGCCCGCATCGACCTGCGTGAGCGGGTGGTGTCGTTCCCGCCGCAGCCGGTGATCACCGAGGACAACCTGACGCTGAACATCGACACCGTCGTCTACTTCCAGGTCACCAACCCCAAAGCCGCGGTGTATGAGATCAGCAACTACATCGTCGGCGTCGAGCAGCTGACCACCACCACCCTGCGCAACGTGGTGGGCGGGATGACGCTGGAGCAGACCCTGACTTCCCGCGAGGTGATCAACAGCCAGCTGCGCGGCGTGCTCGACGAGGCGACCGGCCGCTGGGGACTGCGGGTGGCCCGGGTGGAGCTGCGCAGCATCGACCCGCCGCCGTCGATTCAGGCGTCGATGGAGAAGCAGATGAAGGCCGACCGCGAGAAGCGGGCGATGATCCTGACCGCCGAGGGGCAGCGGGAGGCCGCCATCAAGCAGGCCGAAGGCCAGAAGCAATCCGAGATCCTGACCGCCGAAGGCGCCAAGCAGGCCGCGATCCTGGCCGCCGAGGCCGACCGGCAGTCCCGGATGCTGCGGGCCCAGGGCGAGCGGGCCGCGGCCTACCTGCAGGCCCAGGGGCAGGCCAAGGCCATCGAGAAGACCTTCGCGGCGATCAAGGCCGCCCGGCCCACCCCGGAGCTGCTGGCCTACCAGTACCTGCAGGTGCTGCCGGAGATGGCCCGCGGCGAGGCCAACAAGGTGTGGGTGGTGCCCAGCGATTTCAACACCGCCCTGCAGGGCTTCACCAAGCTGCTCGGTGCCCCCGGCGAGGACGGGGTCTTCCGCTACCAGCCGTCACCCGTCGATGAGCACGCGACCCAGCCGGAGGACGACAGCGACGAGGTCGCCGACTGGTTCACCACCCAGACCGACCCGGCGATCGCCCAGGCGGTCGCCAAGGCCGAGGCCGATGCGCGCAAGCCGGTCGAGGGCGCGATACTGCCGCCGCAGCTCGATCCCGGCATGGCGTGAGCGTTCTGACCGCTCGGGCGACCTACGCCGCACTGGCGGCATTCCTGGCCGGTGACGCGGTGGCATCGGCGATTCCGGTGCCCTACGTCGCGGCGAACATGGATGCCATGCGGATCCCGCCCGAGGTCCGTTGGGCGGTCCCGGTGGCCAAAGCCGCCACCGCGCTGGGTCTGGCTTCGGTGTTCCGCTTCCCGGGTGTCGCCCGGGCCACCACCGCGGCGTTGACGCTGTATTTCGCCGGGGCGCTCGGCATTCACCTGCGGGTCCGCAACCGCGCGGCGAACATCGTCCCGGCGGTGCTGCTGCTGGCGGTGTTCGCGGTGATGACGGTGCAGGGCCCGCACGCCGCCGGCGGCGGGGCACGGGCCCTGGGGACGGCGGCTTAACCCTTACGGGCGGCGGCGGTGTGCTCGTCGAGGCTGGTCGCCTTGTAGGCGTAGGCGGCCACAACTCCGCCGAGGACCTGGGCGACCAGGTAGACCCAGAGGAATTTCCAGGCGAAGATCCCCGACAGCATCAGGCCGAAGGTGATGGCCGGGTTGAACGCGGCGCCGGAGATGCCACCGACCGCCACCACGCCGACGGTCACGATGAACCCGATCGCCAATCCATAGAAGCTGTTGCCGGCGCTGTCTTTGCTGGTTGCGGTGTGCAGCACGATGTAGCAGAGCGCGAAGGTGAATATCAGCTCGGCGAGCAATGCCGGCCAGATAGTGCCGGACAGATCAAGAGTTCCGGTCGAGTACTTGTCGTGCCACAACCCGAATCCCACGCCGAATGCGGCGAGGGCACCGACCAACTGAGCCACGATGTAGGGCCCCAGATCACCCAGCGGCAGCGCGCCCCGCAAATAGGCGGCGATCGAGACCGCCGGGTTGAGGTGGCCCCCGGAGATGTGCCCGCTGGCATAGACCATCACCATCAGCACCGAGCCGATGCCCAGGGCGACCGCGGCGGGGCATTCCGTCCCGGATAGCAAGATGCCGATCACCGCAAACATGAAAACAAACGTGCCGATCATTTCGGTCAGATATTTGCGCACGGCGGCGTTTTGATCAGCCATTGATCCGGTCCCTTCACACACGGCAGTAGGAAAAGACTTTAACGGCCTACCGGTGTGTCTCCCGATATTGCGGACCGCCTTACACCGAATTGTTGCCGGATTGAGCAATCCTTTGTGTTGCGGCGGTTAGCCCTGCAGCCGCAGCTCGACCATCGGCAGCGCGGTGTCGGTGGCGGTCACCGGCTCACCCAGGGTCTGCTCGAGCACCGCGCTGAACTGTTCCCAGGTGCGGGGATGGCGCGCGATGTAGTCACCCAGCACGCGGTCCGCCTCCCGCTGATCGAGCACCCGGGCGGTGGCCGGTGCCGGGCGCCGGCTGCCGGCGTAGACCCGAACCCGCGGATTGGCGGTGATATTGCGGAACCATTGGGCGCGGTCGCCGAAACCCGATGCCACGATGTAGCGGTCGGCGCCGGGCTGATCGACCACCTCCAGAACGACCCGGCGAACGGCGCCGCTCTTGCGTCCGAGGTGTTCGAGCATCAGCAGCCGTCCACCGAGCAGGCCGCCCAGGCGTGCCCGATACAGCCAGATCGGGGCCCGCACCAGCCACCGCGACCGCAACAGGCGGCTGGCGGTGTCGGCGAGGGCGGGCATGCTCAGCAGGTTACCGCCGGTGCGGCGGGTGCCGCGGCTTCAGTTGCGGCCGGATGCTGACGGTGCCGGCGCACCTCATAGACCAGCAGCGCGACCCCGACGGCGGCGGTGCACGCCGACACGGCGAACAGCAGCGGGCTCACCTCGCCGGTCAGGGCGTCGCCCAGCACCACGACCGCGGCGGTGCCCGGCAGCAACCCGATCAGGGTGGCCACCGCGTAGGGCGCCAGCCGCACCGCCGACGCGCCGGCGGCGTAGTTGATCACCGAGAACGGGATGGCCGGAATCAGCCGCAGCGACACCACCGCCGGCCAACCGCGCTGACGCAGCTGGGCGTCCAGCGCATGCATCCGCGGATGGCGCACCACCCGGCTGAGCTGCCAGCCGAACACCCGCATCAGGACCAGCACGGCTACCGCGCTGAGCGCGCTGGCCGCCACCGCCAGCACGACGCCCAGCCACGGGCCGAACAGCAGCCCGGCGGCCAGGGTGAACGCGGTCCGCGGGAACGGGAACACCGTGACCACGGTGTGCGCCGCCAGAAACGCCAGCGGAAACCAGGGGCCGAGGGTCTGCGCCCAGTCGCGCAATTGCACGGCGGTGGGTACCGGAACCAGCAGCGCCACCGCGACCAGGGTGACGATCACCACGGTGGTCAACGCCAACCGCCGCAGCGCCACCTGCCGCGCGGTGCCCAGCACCACCGACCATGCCCCACGCAGCGCGTGGGGGGGTCGGGTCGCGGCGGGCGTCACGGGGCTCAAGGCTACGGGCCGAGGGTTAACACAACGTGTCACGTAGCGGGCGTTTCGCCGCTCGGCGCACCTCGGCCGCACCCCCCGACAGCCATCATTTAGCCTGGTTAACACGTGTCGGGTAGCGATCCATCTGCTACCCATGAGTAACAACAGGAGCCGCCGGTGTCCATCGACGTGTCCGCCGAACCCGCCGGGATGGAGCAGGCCCGCGCCCGCTGGCGTGCCGCGGTGGCCGGGGTGCTGGCCAAGAGCTCGCGCCGCGAGCCCGCCGACATCGACTCCGAGACCGGCGGTGAGCCCGAGCGGCTGTTGGACACCCCGGTGCAGGGACCGGACGGTTTCGCGATCCGGGCGCTATACACCGCTTTCGACGCGCTGCCCGAACACCCGCTGCCGGGCCGCTGGCCCTACGTGCGTGGCGCCGACGCCCTGCGTGACGTCAACACCGGCTGGAAGGTCGCCGAAGTCTTCCCGGCCAACGGGCTGGTATCGGGTTCCGACACCAACGGCGCCGTCCTGGGTGCGCTGACCGAAGGGGTCAGCGCGCTGGTCGTTCGCGTCGGCGACGTCGGCGTGCCGGCCGGCGAGCTGCGCGGCGTCTTCGACGACGTCTACCTGCAGCTGGTCCCGGTGCTTGTCGACGGGGCCGGTGCCGGCGACTACACCGCCGCGGCCGAGGTGATGCTGGCGCTGGTCGACGGCCTCGACCCGGACAACCGCGCCAACCTGTCGGTGGATCTGGGCGCCGACCCGCTGACCGCACCGCTGGCCGGCCGGCCGGCGCCGGCGATCGACGAGGTGATCGCGGCCGCCTCGCGCGCCGCCGGCCAGCGCGGGGTGCGGGCGATCGCCGTCAACGGCCCGGCATTGCACAACCTGGGCGCCGGCGCGGCCGAGGAGCTGGCCGGTGCGCTGGCCGCCGGCGTGGCCTACCTGCGGCTGCTCACCGACGCCGGCCTGTCGGTCGCCGATGCGGCCCGCCAGATCAGTTTCCGGCTCGCCGCTGACGACGACCAGTTCATGACGATCGCCAAGATCCGGGCGGCGCGCCGGCTGTGGGCGCGGGTGGCCGAGGTGGCCGGGGCGCCGGAGTCCGGCGGCGCCGTCGTCCACGCCGAGACGTCATTGGCGATGATGACCCAGCGGGACCCGTGGGTGAACATGCTGCGCACCACGCTGGCCGCGTTCGGAGCCGGTGTGGGCGGCGCTGACACCGTGCTGGTGCGCCCCTTCGACGCCGCCATTCCCGGCGGTCAGCCGGGAGCCTCGGCCACGTTCGCCCGGCGCATCGCGCGGAACACCCAGTTGTTGCTGCTGGAGGAGTCGCATCTGGGCCAGGTGCTGGACCCGGCTGGGGGATCGTGGTTCGTCGAAGACCTCACCGAGCAGTTGGCGCAGCAGGCCTGGCGGCTGTTCCAGCAGCTCGAAAACCATGCAGCACTAGGCGGTTTCGAGGCCGCCCGCGACCACCTCGCCGAGCGGATCGCCGAGGTCGCCGCTGCCCGCGCCGACGACATCGCGCACCGGCGCAGTGCGATCACCGGGGTCAACGAGTACCCGAACCTGGACGAACCCCCGCTGGCTGTGCCGTCCGGGCCGGCCGACGCGTCGGTGTCGGCCGGATTGCGGCGCTATGCGGCGCAGTTCGAGGCCTTGCGGGACCGTTCCGACGCCCACCTGGCGCGCACTGGTTCCCGGCCGCAGGTGCTGCTGCTGCCGCTGGGACCGATGGCCGAACACAACATCCGGACCACTTTCGCGGCCAACCTGCTGGCTTCCGGCGGCATCGCGGTGATCAACCCCGGCACGGTCGACGCCGGGCAGGTCGCCACGGCGGTGGCCGAGGCCGGCTCAGGGGTGGCAGTGCTGTGCGGCAGCGACGCCCGCTACGGCGCCGAAGCGGCCGCGGTCATCGCAGCGGCTCGTGACGCCGGAATCGACCGGGTCTACCTGGCGGGGCCGGCCAAAGCCTTGGCCGGCAACCCCGACACCGATCCCAAGCCAGACGACTACCTGACCATGAAAATCGATGCGGTGCAGGCGTTGTCGGACTTACTCACCCGATTGGGGGCCTGAGAGCCATGACCACCAGCACCTCACCCGGCACCATCGGAAGTTTCGCCGACGTCGCTTTGCACGGCGATGGCGAACCGGTGGCCGAAGTCTCTGCAAGCGCCGTCGCCGAGCACGTCGCGGCCGCCGCGGCCGCGCACGGCTACACGCCGGACCAATTGGACTGGCACACCCCGGAAGGTATCGAGGTCAAGCCGGTCTACACCGCCGCGGACCGCGCCGCAGCGGTCGCCGACGGCTACCCGCTGGACAGCTTCCCCGGCGAAGCCCCGTTTGTGCGCGGGCCCTACCCGACGATGTATGTCAACCAGCCCTGGACCATCCGCCAGTACGCCGGGTTCTCCACCGCGGCGGACTCCAACGCGTTCTACCGCCGCAACCTCGCGGCCGGGCAGAAGGGGCTGTCGGTCGCATTCGACCTGGCCACCCACCGCGGCTACGACTCCGACCACCCCCGGGTGCAGGGTGATGTCGGAATGGCCGGGGTGGCAATCGATTCCATCCTGGACATGCGGCAGTTGTTCGACGGTATCGACTTGAGCGCGGTCAGTGTCTCGATGACCATGAACGGCGCGGTGCTGCCGATCCTGGCGCTGTACGTGGTGGCCGCCGAGGAACAGGGGGTGCCGCCGGAGAAGCTGGCCGGCACCATCCAGAACGACATCCTCAAAGAGTTCATGGTGCGCAACACCTACATCTATCCGCCGAAGCCGTCGATGCGGATCATCTCCGACATCTTCGGCTACACCAGTGCCAAGATGCCCAAGTTCAACTCGATCTCGATCTCGGGCTACCACATCCAAGAAGCCGGTGCCACAGCGGATCTGGAGCTGGCCTACACGCTGGCCGACGGGGTGGACTACATCAAGGCCGGGCTGGACGCCGGCTTGGACATCGACAAGTTCGCGCCCCGGCTGTCGTTCTTTTGGGGCATCGGGATGAACTTCTTCATGGAGGTCGCCAAGCTGCGCGCGGGCCGGCTGCTCTGGAGTGAGCTGGTCGCGCAATTCAACCCGCGCAACCCCAAATCGCTGTCGCTGCGCACCCATTCGCAAACCTCGGGATGGTCGCTGACCGCTCAGGACGTCTACAACAACGTGGCCCGCACCTGCATCGAGGCGATGGCCGCCACGCAAGGCCACACCCAGTCGCTGCACACCAACGCCCTCGACGAGGCGCTGGCGCTGCCCACCGACTTCTCGGCCCGCATCGCCCGCAACACGCAGCTGCTGCTGCAGCAGGAGTCGGGCACCACCCGGCCGATCGACCCCTGGGGCGGCTCCTACTACGTGGAGTGGCTGACCCATCAGCTGGCGCAGCGCGCCCGTGCGCACATCGAGGAAGTGGCCCAGCACGGCGGGATGGCCCAAGCCATCAGTGACGGCATTCCCAAGCTGCGCATCGAGGAGGCCGCCGCGCGCACCCAGGCCCGAATCGACTCCGGGCGGCAGCCGCTGATCGGCGTCAACAAGTACCAGGTTGCCGAGGACACCGAGATCGAGGTGCTCAAGGTCGAGAACAGCCGGGTACGCGCCGAACAGCTGGCCAAACTGGAGCAGCTGCGCGCCGAGCGCGACGAAAACGCCTGCCAGGCCGCGCTGGCCGAGCTGACCCGGGCCGCCGGTGCCACCGGTACAGCAGGGGAGGACGGGCTGGGCAACAACCTGCTGGCGCTGGCCATCGACGCCGCGCGGGCCAAGGCGACCCTCGGGGAGATCTCCGACGCCCTGGAGAAGGTCTACGGGCGCCACCAGGCCGAGATCCGTACCATCTCTGGCGTCTACCGTGATGAAGTCGGGAAGGGCAGCAACATCTCTAGTGCAACCGCCCTGGTGGAGAAGTTCGCCGAGGCCGACGGCCGCCGCCCCCGCATCCTGATCGCCAAGATGGGTCAGGACGGGCACGACCGCGGTCAGAAGGTGATCGCCACCGCGTTCGCCGACATCGGCTTCGACGTCGACGTGGGCGCGCTGTTCTCCACCCCCGACGAGGTGGCGCGCCAGGCCGCCGACAACGACGTGCACGTGGTCGGGGTGTCCTCGCTGGCGGCCGGGCACCTGACGCTGGTGCCGGCACTGCGCGACGCCCTGGCCGAGGCGGGCCGGCCCGACATCATGATCGTGGTCGGCGGGGTCATCCCGCCCGGCGACTTCGACGAACTCCATGCCGCCGGGGCGAACGCGATCTTCCCGCCCGGCACGGTGATCGCCGACGCCGCGGTGGACCTGCTGCACGCGCTGGCGTCCCGGCGAGGCTACGAGCTCGAGCCGGGCGGACCGGTCGCAGACCCGAAATAAATGGCCGCCCACCTAGGTGACACCGTCGCCGAATTGGCGGCGGCGGTGCGCTCCGGTGATCGCTCCGTGCTGCCGCGGGCCATCACCCTGGTCGAGTCCACCCGCGCCGACCACCGCCAACAGGCCCAGGAGTTGCTGCTGGAGCTGTTATCGGCCGCCGGCGGGGCCCGACGAGTCGGCATCACCGGCGTTCCCGGCGTCGGCAAGTCGACCACCATCGAGGCGCTCGGCATGCACCTCATCGAGCACGGCCACCGGGTGGCGGTGCTGGCTGTCGACCCGTCGTCGACCCGTACCGGCGGTTCGATCCTGGGCGACAAGACCCGGATGCAGCGGCTGGCCGCCCACCCGGACGCCTACATCCGGCCATCGCCGACGTCGGGCACCCTGGGCGGAGTCGCCCGGGCCACCCGCGAGACGGTCGTGCTGCTGGAGGCCGCCGGCTTCGACGTGATCCTGATCGAAACCGTCGGTGTCGGCCAGTCCGAGGTGACGGTGGCCAACATGGTCGACACCTTCGTCTTCTTGACCCTGGCCCGCACCGGCGATCAGTTGCAGGGCATCAAAAAGGGCGTGCTGGAACTGGCCGACGTCATCGTGGTCAACAAGGCGGATGGCGAGCATCTGGCCGAGGCGCGGGTCGCCGCGCGGGAGCTGTCCGCCGCGGTTCGGCTCATCTATCCGCGTGAAACCTTATGGCGGCCACCGGTTTTGACGATGAGCGCGGTCGAGGGCACCGGGCTGCCGGAGTTCTGGGAGACCGTGGAGCGGCACCGCCAGACGCTGATCGACGCGGGTGAGTTCGACACCAGGCGGCGTGCTCAGCAGGTGGACTGGACCCGCCAGCTGGTGGCCGACGCGGTGTTGGAGCGGGCGCTGTCGGATCCGGCCGTGCGCGAGCTTCGCGTCGAGGTCGAACAGCAGGTGCTCAGTGGCGAGCTGACGCCTGCGCTGGCCGCTCAGCAAATTCTGACGGCGATCTTCGCGCAGCCGGGTTGATACCGAACCGGTGCAGTAACACGACTTATCTGCGCCGGTCACACGGTAGATTGCCCACCATGATGCAGCATTTCGACGCTCGCCGGATGATGCTTCCGGCGAACGTGCACGGCGCGGCCGACCCGAACTTCGGCTGCGCCGTGCGCGCCTTCGCCGCGATGTTCCCCGGCCGCCGCTACGGCGGCGGCGCGCTGGCGGTGTACCTGGACGGCCGGCCCGTCGTCGACGTGTGGACCGGATGGTCGGACCGGGCCGGCCGGGTGCCGTGGTCGGCCGACACCGGCGCCATGGTGTTCTCGGCGACCAAGGGCGCGGCGTCGACGGTCATCCACCGGCTGGTCGACCGGGGCCTCATCGACTACGACGCCCCGGTGGCGCAGTATTGGCCGGAGTTCGGCGCCCGCGGCAAAGCCGCGATCACCGTCCGGCAGCTGCTCGACCACCGGGTGGGGCTGACCCACCTGCACGGAGCCAGCCGGGCAGACCTGCTCGACCACGTGACCATGGAAGCGCGGATGGCCGCCGCGGCACCGGGACGCGAGTTCGGAAAGCCCGCCTACCACGCGCTGACCTACGGCTGGCTCATGTCGGGGCTGGCCCGGGCCGTCACCGGCACCGGCATGCGCGATCTGTTCCGCGCCGAACTGGCCGCCCCGTTGAACACCGACGGCCTGCACCTGGGCCGGCCACCCGCCGGCGCGCCGACCGTCGCCGCAGAGATCATCATGCCGCAACGCGACCGTCAGAACCCGGTGGTGAATCTCCTGGCCCCCAAGGCTGCCGCACTGCTGCCCTTCGGCGGGCTCGGCGCGTTCTATTTCCCCGGCGTGATGAACACGGTGCGCGGCGACACCCCCTTCCTGGACACCGAGGCCGCCGCGATCAACGGTGTCGCCACCGCACGCGGATTGGCCCGTCTCTACGGCGCACTGGCCAACGGCGGGCAGATCGACGGAACGCAGTTCCTGTCCCGCCGGTTGGTAAGAGGCCTCACCGGCCGGCACCGTATGGAACTGGACCGCACCATCGGGGTTCCGCTGGCCTTCCACCTGGGGTACCACGCGGTCCCGTTCGGCCCGGTGCTGCCGGGCTTCGGCCACGTCGGGCTGGGCGGCTCGCTGGGCTGGGCCGACCCGGCATCCGGGCTGGCGTTCGGATTCGTCCACAACCGGCTGCTGACCCCGTTCGTGGCGCTTGACCATGCCGGCTTCGTCGGGACGGCCGCGCTGATCCGCCGGGGCGTCGCCGCCGGCCGCCGGCGCGGGTTCCACCCCGTCCCGCTGCTCGGGGCGCCGTTCGCCGAGCGCGACGCCGCCATCGGATAGCCGTCTGCACACCGCAGGCGGAGCAGCACCCCAACACCGGGCTCCGGGCGGGCCCGCCGTTCCCATTAGGGTGTCCCGAGTGACAGACCGTACGCCGAAGCTCTACATCTTCCCGCACGCCGGCGGATCGCCGCAGTACTACGTTCCGTTCTCCAAAGCGTTTGTCACCGATGTCAAACGCATCGGTGTGCAGTACCCGGGCAAAGGCGGCAACCACGACCTCGGCGCGTTCACCAGCATCGAGGACCTCGCCGACCGGGTCTGCGACAAGCTGCCCTCGCCGACCGACGGACCGGCCGCCTTCTTCGGGCACAGCATGGGCGCCCTGCTGGCCTTCGAGGTGGCCCGCCGGTTCGAGGCGGACGGCAAGTCGATCGCTGCGCTGTTCGTGTCCGCGGCGGGCGCGCCCGGGCGAGCGGGATATGACAACATCGGCGACTCCGACCGGAACCTGCTCGAGGCGGTCAGCCAGATGACCGGGGTCAATCCGGAGTTCCTGGAGAACGAGGAGTTCGCGGCGAAGATCCTCCCGACGCTGCGCGGGTTGAAAGCGATCGCCAACTACGACTGTCCACCGGAGGCGCGAGTGTCCTGCCCGATCGTCGCCTTCCACGGTGACGAGGACGGCGTCGCCACCGCCGACAAAGTCACCCCGTGGGCCGAGCGCACCACCGCCGAATTCAGCGTTCGGACCTTCACCGCGCCCGGTCATCACTTCTACCTCAACGATCATCTGCCCGAGCTCGTCGGCGACATCGAGGAGAAACTGGCGGTTTATTGCCGAGGATGACCCCGGCTGCGACGCCCCTCAGTCTGTGAAATTCCTGTTGGTGCCGGTGTGACCCCTGGTGCTAGGGACGATTCCTGGGCTAATATGCCGGATCTGCTCCGTGCGCCCGGTAGGAGACTCATAAATTCCCGGTCAACAGGGCATACGTGGTAGCCTCCGCAGGAGGAAAACGCCTGGGATGTCGGGGTCCGAGGAGTTTTTGCCCAAGTTCCAAACACCCAGAAGGGGTACCCGTGTCGATGGTCGAATCACCCGCGCCGGCTGCCCCGGCCGCGCGATCTCGGCGCCTGGATGTACCCGCCCCGACATTTGATCCGACATGGCGGGCAAGCGGCCCCGGGCAAGGCTGAAGCACTCAGCTGAAATAGGCCGGGCACCAGCGCCACCGGACCTGACCCCACGTCGGGAGGCATCCCACATGTCACTCATCCAATTGCATATCCCTCCGCTGTGCAGCGAGACCGCGCAGCGAAACCGTCCGGCTGGACCACAGGCGTGACACATCTCGACGGGGACGACGTGCTTCAGCAGTTGAGGTACGCGGACTTGACATCACAAGGAGAAAACATCGCAATGGCGGTCAGTCAATCGCACATCCCGAGCCTGCTGGCGGACCGGGCCCGGGAGAAGCCGGATGCGCCTGCGTACACCTTCATCGACTTCGACGTCGACCCGGCCGGCTACCCCGAGACCGTGACCTGGTCGCAATTGCGCAACCGCGCGCAAGTGGTGGCGGCCGAATTGGCGACCTGCGCCTCGCCGGGCGACCGGGTGGCGCTGCTGGCCCCGCAGAGCATGGAGTACATCGTCGGGTTCTACGGCGCGCTGGAGGCGGGGATGATCGCCGTTCCGCTGCCGGTGCCGATGTTCGGGGCGCACGACGAGCGGGTCACGGCAGCACTGCGCGACTGCACCCCGGCGGCGATCCTGACCACGTCGGCGGCGGTCGGCGACATCGCCAACTCGATTCGTGACCTTGGCGGCAAACCGCCGGTGGTGATCGAGGTCGACGCTTTGGACCTCGACTCGGAGCCGGTGGTGACGGCCACCGCCACGGCGCCCACCAAGACGGCGTTTTTGCAGTACACCTCCGGGTCCACCCGGACCCCCGCCGGCGTCATGGTCGGGCATCAGAACGCGATCGAGAACATGCGGCAGATGATCGCCGACACGTTCGAGGACATCGGTGGGGCGGTGCCGGCCGACACCACCCTGGTGGCGTGGCTGCCCTTCTATCACGACCTCGGCCTGATGTGCGGCATCATCTTCCCGCTGGTGGGCGGCCACCAGGCGGTGATCTTCAGCCCGATGGCCTTCCTGGCCAAGCCGGCCCGCTGGATGCAGCTGGTGGCCAGCTATCCCAACGCCTACACCGGTGGGCCCAACTTCGCCTACGAGTTGGCGGTCCGGCGGACCTCCGACGAGGACATGGCCGGGCTCGACCTGGGACGGGTACACACCTTCGCGTTCGGCGCGGAGCGGGTGCACGCGGCCACGCTGCGGCGTCTCGCCGACCGGTTCGCCAAGTTCAACCTCAACCCGGCGGCGCTGCGGCCCGGTTACGGACTGGCCGAGGCCACCGTGTACCTGACGTCGAACACTCCGGGCAGCCCGCCGCCGACCGCGCGTTTCGACTACACCAAGCTGGCGGACGGGTCGGCCGAGCCGAGCGGGCCCGAAGGCGGTGTCGAGCTGGTCAGCTGCGGGGTGCCGCGGGCCTGCACGGTTCGCGTCGTGGACCCGGAGACCCAGACGGAGAACCCGGAGGGCAAGGTCGGCGAGATCTGGGCATGTGGCCCCAACATCGCCGCCGGCTACTGGCACAACCAGCCGGCGACCGAGGCGACCTTCAGTGGCAAGCTGGCCGACCCGTCGCCGGGCACGTCGCAGGGGCCGTGGCTCAAGACCGGCGACCTCGGGGTCATCTCCGGCGGCGAGCTCTACATCGTCGGCCGGATCAAGGACCTGCTGATCGTCGACGGGCGTAACCACTACCCGGACGACATCGAGGCCACCGTCCAGGAGATCACCGGCGGGCGTGTCGCCGCGGTCTCCGTCCCCAACAGCCGGTCGGAGCAGCTTGTTACGATCGCCGAGTTCAAGAACAAGGGGGGCTCGGACGAGGAGGTCCTGGACAGGCTGAACGAGGTGAGGCGGAAGGTCACGGCCGCGCTGTCGAAGGCCCACGGGCTGGCCGTCGGTGATCTGGTTCTGGTGCCCCAAGGCGCCATCCCGATCACGACCAGCGGCAAGATCCGCCGTTCCAGCTGCGTGGAGATCTACCAGCGGGACGGGTTCGACCGATTGGATGTTTCCGCTCGGTCCGTGTGAGCGATGACGAGCTGCCGCGCAGCTTTCGGGGAGGTTGAGTTGAGCGAGAAGAATGCCGTGCCGGCCGGGGGGCCGGACCGCCGGGCGATTGTTGCTGAGGCGCTGCGCAAGATCGATGACCTGACGGCGCGATTGGCGGTGGCTGAGGCCGGTGACACCGAGCCGATCGCGGTGGTCGGGATGGGCTGCCGGTTTCCGGGCGGGGCGGATGGCCCGGCCGCGTTCTGGCAGCTGTTGTGTGATGAGGGTTCGGGCATCGTTCGGGTTCCGGCGGATCGCTGGGACGCCGATGCCTTTTTCGCGCCGGACCGTTCGGTTCCCGGGACGATTTGTTCGCGCGAGGGCGGGTTCTTGTCGTCGTGGGCTCCTGCGGAGTTCGATGCGGAGTTTTTCGGTATCTCGCCGCGTGAGGCCGACGCGATGGATCCTCAGCAGCGGTTGCTGATGGAGGTGGCCTGGGAGGCGTTGGAGCATGCCGGGATCACCAAGGAGGCGATCCGCGGCACCCAGACCGGTGTCTTCGTCGGTGTGACCGCCTACGACTACGCCGTCGACATTTTCGGCAAGCTCCGTGCCGCCGACATCGATCCTTACCTTCCGTTCGGCAACGCCGCCAATTTCGCGGCCGGCCGGTTGTCGTATTTCCTTGGCGTGCATGGCCCGGCGATCATGGTGGACACCGCGTGTTCGTCGTCGCTGGTGACGATTCATCTGGCGTGTGCGAGTCTGCGGCGCCGCGAGTCCGATCAGGCGCTGGCTGCCGGGGTGAACCTGATGCTGACTCCGCAGAACAGTGTGGCGACGTCGCGGTGGGGGATGTTGGCGCCGGACGGGCAGTGCAAGACTTTCGACGCCGGCGCCGACGGCTACGTGCGCAGTGAGGGCGCCGGGGTGGTGGTGCTCAAGCGGCTTTCGGATGCTCAGCGTGATGGTGACCGGATTCTGGCGCTGGTGCG
>NZ_LZMF01000004.1:0-120234 GCF_001673565.1 Mycolicibacter sinensis | reverse complement strand
GGGGCGCCAAGGATGTGGCAAAACAACAACAAACAAAAACCACCAAACACACTATTGAGTTCTCAAACAACACGCCCGGTTTTCAGGCAACCCCGCCACTCTACTCGCTAGCCGGAGTTGAGTCAACTCCGACTTTTTCGGGGCTACCGGAAGGTCTTCCAGACTGCTCGACGATCCGCGTACGGGGCGCCGGCCTGACCTATCTTACACGCTCGATTTCGGCCCCGAGACCGGCCAGGTACTCCACGAACAACGGGTAGCCGCGATCGATGTGGTAGACGTCGTGGACCTCGGTGTCACCGTCTGCGACCAGGCCCGCAAGGACCAGACCGGCGCCGGCGCGGATGTCGGAGGCCCACACCGGCGCGCTCGAGAGCTGCGGCAGACCCCGCACCACCGCGTGGTGTCCGTCGGTGCGGGCGTCGGCGCCCAGGCGGATCATCTCCTCGACAAACCGGAACCGGGCTTCGAAGACGTTCTCGGTGATCATCGACGTGCCGTCGGCGATCGCCGCCAGGCCGATCGCCATCGGCTGCAGATCGGTGGGGAAACCCGGGAACGGCAGGGTGGCGACGTTGACGGCCTTGGGCCGGTCGTACTGCACCACCCGGAAGCCGTGGTCGGACTGGGTCACGGTCGCGCCGGCGTCGTGCAACTTGTGCAGGACGAGCTGCAGGTGGGCCGGATCGACACCGGTCACCGAGATATCGCCGCGGGTCATCACCGCCGCGATCGCCCAGGTGGCGGCGACGATCCGGTCGCCGATCACCTCGTGTTCGGTCGGGTGCAGGCGCGGCACCCCGGTGATCTTCAGCGTCGGTGAGCCCGCGCCTTCGATCTGCGCACCCATCTGGTTGAGCATGGTGCACAGGTCAGCGACGTCGGGCTCACGCGCGGCGTTGTGGATGGTCGTGACGCCCTCGGCCAGCACCGCTGCCATCAGGATGTTCTCGGTGGCGCCGACCGAGGGAAACTCCAGCTGGATCTCGGCGCCGCGCAGGGCGTCGGCGTGCGCGACCACGCAGCCGTGCTCGATATTGCAGGTGGCGCCCAGCTGGCGCAGGCCGGCCTGATGCATGTCGAGCGGGCGGGACCCGATCGCGTCACCGCCGGGTAAGGCGACCTTCGCGCGCAGGCAGCGGCCCACCAGCGGCCCGAGCACGCATACCGAGGCCCGGAACTGACGCACCGCGGCGAAGTCCGCGTCGTACTTGGGTTCGTCGGGCGAGGTGATGCGCACCGTGGTGCCGTCGAGCTCGACGTTGGCGCCCAGCCCGCGCAGCACCTCGGCCATCAGCGGCACGTCGAGAATGTCCGGGCAGTTGGTGATGGTGCTGGTGCCCTCGGCCAGCAACGCCGCGGCCATCAGCTTCAAGACGCTGTTCTTAGCGCCGCCGACGGCAACCTCACCGGACAACCGGTTGCCGCCGGTAACCACGAAACGCTCACCCACCCGCGTCAGTGTAGTGAGGACTCGACGCCGATCCCGAATGAATCCCGGCGCTGACCGTCACCCGCCTCACCCCGGTGGACCCGCCCGGTACGGTTTGGGCCATGGCTGTGCATATCACCCGCGTCTACACGCGTACCGGCGACGACGGCACGACCGGATTGAGCGACTTCTCCCGGGTGCCCAAGACCGATCCCCGGCTGGTGGCGTACGCCGATTGCGAGGAGGCCAACGCCGCGATCGGGGTGGCGATCGCGCTCGGCACACCGGACGACGCGGTCAGCTCGACGCTGCTGCAGATCCAGAACGATCTGTTCGACACCGGTGCCGACCTGGCCACTCCGGTGGTGGAGCACCCCAAGTATCCGCCGCTGCGCATCACCCAGGACTACATCGACCGCGTCGAATCCTGGTGCGACGAATACAACGAGCCGCTGCCGGCGTTGAACTCGTTCATCCTGCCGGGCGGTTCGCCGCTCTCGGCGTTGCTGCACGTGGCCCGCACCGCGGTGCGCCGCGCCGAGCGGTCGGCGTGGGCGGCAGTCGACGCGGATCCGACCGGCGTGTCGGTGCTGCCGGCGAAATACCTGAATCGCTTGTCGGACTTGATGTTCGTGCTCTGTCGGGTGGCCAACGCCAACGGGGATGTGCTGTGGCAGCCGGGTGGCGATCGGACCGATCGTCCCGAAAAGTAGCCGGCGCCAGCCGGTTTCGACTCCTCAGTAGCTGTGGCGGCGGGATCGCGGCGACGGCCGCGCCTCCAGCCAGGACAGGAACGCGGTCCGGGCCCCGCGATCCAGCGCGATCTCGAACGCGGCCCGGCCATCCTGGTTGGTGTCGCACAGCTCGAGCACCACGAGCTCGTCGGTCATGATGTCGAATTCGTCGCCGCGGGGAGCGCGCCGCGACACCACATCCACGCCCCGGCGGGACAGCCGGCGATCCGGCCACAGCCGCACACTCGAGAGCCGGTAGAAGGCGGCCTCGCCGCCGCGATAACGGATCACGCCATGACGCCAACCGTGCCCGCCGACGGCCGGCATGTCGCGCATGATCGCCGCGGTGCCGCCCTGGCGCAGCTTCCACAACCGGTAGCTCAACGCGACCACCGCGCTGAAAAGCACGGCGACGAGCACGACCATGCACATCATGGGCGTGCTCATCGACTCATGCCCGCTAGTCGATCACACCCAGGGCGCGCAGCCTAGCCCTGCCCTGCGCGGCCATCTTGGGGTCACCGGACTGAGCCTCGTGCCGAGCGGTCGACTCGTCGATCTCCGCGGCGAAGTCGACGGATTCAGCCAAAATGCTGACGCCCTCGTCGGTCACCGACAGGAAGCCGCCATGCACGGCCAGCCGCAGCTCGCCCTCCTCGACACGGTCCACCCGCACCATCGCGTCGTCGACGAGCTCGGCGACCAACGGAATGTGCCGCGGGTAAATCCCGATCTCCCCCACGGTGGTCCGGGTGAAGATGAACGTCGCCTTGCCCGACCACACCTTCCGGTCGACGGCGACGATGTCGACGTCAATCTCGGCCATCACAGGCCCCCTTCCACGGCTGGACGACGGTCATCACAGCTTGGCGCCCAGGCTCTCGGCCTTCTTGGCCAGGTCGTCGAGCCCACCGATCAGGAAGAACGCCTGCTCGGGCAGGTGGTCGAAGTCGCCCTTGGTCAACCGGTCGAACGCCTCGATGGTCTCCTTCAGCGGCACCGTCGAGCCGGGCTGGCCGGTGAACTGCTCGGCCGCCATCATGTTCTGGCTCAGGAACCGCTCGATACGCCGCGCCCGGCCCACCAGCTGCTTGTCCTCTTCGGACAGCTCGTCGATACCCAGAATCGCGATGATGTCCTGCAGGTCCTTGTAACGCTGCAGAACCCGGATGACCTCCTGGGCGACGCGGTAGTGCTCGTCGCCGACGATGGCCGGGTCCAGGATCGTCGAGCTGGAGGCCAGCGGGTCCACTGCCGGGAAGATGCCCTTGGAGAACACCGCACGGCTGAGCTCGGTGGTGGCGTCCAAGTGGGCGAACGTGGTCGCCGGCGCCGGGTCGGTGTAGTCGTCGGCGGGCACGTACACGGCCTGCATCGAAGTGATGGACCGACCACGGGTCGAGGTGATCCGCTCCTGCAGCTCGCCCATCTCGTCGGCCAGCGTGGGCTGGTAACCCACCGCCGAGGGCATGCGGCCCAGCAGGGTCGAGACCTCGGAGCCGGCCTGGGTGAACCGGAAGATGTTGTCGATGAACAGCAGCACGTCCTGGCCGGCCTCGTCGCGGAACCACTCGGCCATGGTCAGCGCCGACAGCGCCACCCGCATACGAGTGCCCGGCGGCTCGTCCATCTGGCCGAACACCAGCGCGGTGTCCTTGAGCACGTTGGCGTCCTCGAGCTCGACCCACAGGTCGTTGCCCTCGCGGGTGCGCTCCCCCACGCCGGCGAACACCGAGGTGCCACCGAAGTTGCGGGCGATACGGTTGATCATCTCCTGGATTAGCACCGTCTTGCCCACGCCGGCACCGCCGAACAGGGCGATCTTGCCGCCACGCACGTACGGGGTGAGCAGGTCGACGACCTTGAGGCCGGTCTCCAGCATCTCGGTGCGCGGTTCCAGCTCGTTGAAGGCCGGCGGCTTGCGGTGGATGCCCCAGTGCTCGAAGTCCTCGCCGTAGCCGGGCTTGTCCAGGCAGTGGCCCAAGGCGTTGAACACGTGGCCCTTGACCTCGTGGCCGACCGGCACCGAGATGGCCTTGCCGGTGTCGCTGACCTCGGTGCCACGCACCAGGCCGTCGGTGGGCTGCATCGAGATGCAGCGCACCAGATTGTCACCCAGGTGCTGGGCGACCTCGAGGGTCAGCGTCTTGGCCAGCTCCTCGAAGGCGATGTCGGCGTGCAGCGCGTTGAACAGCTCGGGCACCGCGCCCCGGGGAAACTCGACGTCGACGACGGGGCCGGTAACGCGCACCACGCGGCCGGCGGTTGTCTTGTCAGCGGTAACAGTCATTATCTTCTTCGCTTCCTAGTGCTAGCGGGGGCTTACCGGGCGTCGGCGAGGGCGTTCGCGCCGCCGACGATTTCGCTGATTTCCTGGGTGATCTGGGCCTGGCGTTCGCGGTTGGCCTCCAGCGTCAACGCCTTGATCAAGTCGTCGGCGTTGTCGGTCGCCGACTTCATGGCGCGCTGACGAGACGCCAACTCCGAGGCCGCCGAGTCAAGCAGCGCCGCGTACACGCGGGTGGTCAGATACCGCGGCAGCAGCGAGTCGAACAGCGTGGTGGCATCCGGCTCGAAGGAGTACAGGGTCCGGGGACCGGTCTCCTCGCCGACGTACTCCACCAGCATCGGGGCGATCCGACGCGCCTCAGCCGACTGCGACAGCATCGAACGGAAGTCGGTGGACACGATGTGCAGCTCGTCGACACCGAGCACCCCGTCGGCACCGGAGTGGTCGCCGTCGTCGTCGACGCCGGACATGAACGCATCGACCAGGGTCGAGGCGATCTCGGCGGCGTTCTCATAGGTCGGCTGCTCGGAGAAACCGGTCCAGGAATCGGTGACCGCCCAGTGCCGGAAGGTGTAGTAGGCCAGCGCTTTGCGGCCGACGACGTAGAGCACCGGCTCCTTGCCCTCCGAGCGCAGCAGCGAGAACAGCTCCTCGGCCCGACGGAAGACGTTGGCGTTGTAGCCGCCACACAGACCGCGGTCACTCGACACCACCAGCACCCCCGCCCGCGTGCGCTCCTCGCGCTCGACCAGCAACGGGTGGTCCAGGGCCGCCTCGGCGGCCAAGGTGGTGAGCATCCGGGTGATCTCGTCGGCGTACGGCCGCGCCGTTTCGAGCCGGGCCTGCGCCCGGCCGATACGCGAGGTGGCGATCAGCTCCTGGGCCTTGGTGATCTTTTTGATCGACCCGGCCGAGCGGATTCGCCCACGTAGTTCCCGAAGTGTGGCTGCCATAGCGGAGTTACTTCTTCTTCGCCGGCGCGGCCTTGCGGACCTGCACCGCTTCCTTGCCGAGCTTGTCCTCGTCGAGCGCCTCAACGCGTTCGTCGGGCACCACCGAACTGCCGTCGGTGGCGGCGAAGCCCTTCTTGAACTGGTTGATGACCCCGACCAGCTTCTCGCTGGCCTCGTCGGAGAGCTTCTTGGACTCGCGGATCCCGCTGAGGATGTCGCCCTCGGAGGCCCGGATGTGGTCCAGCAGCTCGGCTTCGAAGCGGCCCACGTCCTCGACCGGCACCGAATCCAGGTGGCCCTCGGTACCCAGGAAGATCGACACCACCTGCTCCTCGACGGGCATCGGTGCGTACTGCGGCTGCTTGAGCAGCTCCACCAGCCGAGCACCGCGCTCCAGCTGCGCCTTGCTGGTGGCATCCAGGTCGGAGGCGAAGGCGGCGAACGCCTCGAGCTCGCGGTACTGCGACAGGTCCAGACGCAGCGAGCCGGCCACCTCCTTCATCGCCTTGATCTGCGCGGCGCCACCGACGCGGGACACCGACACACCGACGTTGATGGCCGGCCGGACACCCTGGTTGAACAGGTCGCTCTCCAGGAAGCACTGGCCGTCGGTGATCGAGATGACGTTGGTCGGGATGTAGGCCGAGATGTCGTTGGCCTTGGTCTCGATGATCGGCAGGCCGGTCAGCGAACCACCGCCGAGCTCATCGGAGAGCTTCGCGCAGCGCTCCAGCAGCCGGGAGTGCAGGTAGAACACGTCGCCGGGGTAGGCCTCACGGCCCGGCGGGCGGCGCAGCAGCAGCGAGATGGCGCGGTAGGCCTCGGCCTGCTTGGTCAGGTCGTCGAACACGATCAGCACGTGCTTGCCCTGGTACATCCAGTGCTGGGCGATCGCCGAGCCGGTGTAGGGGGCCAGCCACTTGAAGCCGGCGGAGTCCGACGCCGGGGCGGCGACGATCGTGGTGTAGTCCATGGCGCCGCCCTCTTCCAGCGCGCGGCGCACGCTGGCGATGGTGGTGCCCTTCTGGCCGATCGCGACGTAGACGCAGCGGACCTGCTGGTTGGCGTCGCCGGTCTCCCAGTTCTGGCGCTGGTTGAGGATGGTGTCCACGCACAGGGCGGTCTTGCCGGTCTTGCGGTCACCGATGATGAGCTGACGCTGGCCACGGCCGATCGGGGTCATGGCGTCGACGGCCTTGATACCGGTCTGCAGCGGCTCACTGACGCTCTGACGCTGCACCACCGAGGGCGCCTGCATCTCCAACGGACGCCGGGTCTCGGACTCGATCTCGCCCCGGGCGTCGATCGGCTGACCCAGCGGGTTGACGACGCGACCGAGGAAGCCGTCGCCGACCGGCACCGAAAGCACCTCACCGGTGCGCTTGACCTGCTGGCCCTCTTCGATGTTCTCGAAGTTGCCCAGGATCACCGCGCCGACGTTGTGCTCGTCGAGGTTCAGGGCCACGCCCAGCACCCCGCCGGGGAACTCCAGGAGTTCCTGGGTCATCACCGAAGGCAGGCCCTCGACGTGTGCGATGCCGTCGCCGGCGTCGATGACGGTGCCGACCTCCTCGCGCGCGGTGTCGGCGCTGAAGGAGCTCACGTACTCCTCGATCGCCCCCTGAATGTCGTCAGAGGAGATTGTCAACTCTGCCATGGCTTTTCGTCTTCCTGCCTTCGAAATTGGGTTGTGGGCTCTGGGACCGGGTAGGTCTTGGTCAGTCGGGCAAGTGCGTCTTGGCGGCGGCTAGGCGCGAGGACAGCGTCCCATCGATCACCTCGTCGCCGACCGAGATCGTCAACCCGCCCAGCAGTGCCGGGTCGATGCCGACCTGCACCCGCACCGGGTGGCTGTAGATCCGGCTCAGCACGGTGTTCAGCCGGGTGCGCTGGGCGTCGCTGAGTTCGGCGGCCGCGCCGACGTGCGCCACCACCTCACCGCGGCGTGCCACGGCGAGCTGGGCCAGGTCGGTCACCGCCTGGTGCGCGGATTGACCGCGCAGCAACCGGACCGTCTGCTCCAGCAGCGCCGTCGTGATCGCATTGGTGCCGCTGGCGTTTCCGATGATGTTGCGCAGCAGCCCCGCCCGGCCGGCCGCCGGCGTCGCGGTGTCGCTGAGCAGGGTGTCCAGCCTGGGTTGCGCGTCGAGGATGCGGGAGAACCGGAACAGCTGGTCCTCCACCTCATCGACCTTGCCCGCGCGCTCGGCAGACAGCAGCAGTGCCTGGCGGGCGACGTGTTCGACGGCAGCGACCAGGTCGGCACCGTTGGACCACCGGGCCGACGCGGCGTCGGTCACCAATGTCAGCGCCGGGGCGCCGATCTTGTCGGCGAACAGCCGCTGCGCCAGACGCTCCTTGGGAGCGGCGTCTTCGGTCGGAACGGTCAGGTGGCGTGTCACCACCGTTTCGCGCTCCAACACCTCGGCGACCGCGGTCAGGTCACCGGCCAGCGTGGCCAGTCCCTGCTCGTCGAGATCGCCGGCCACCTCACCGAACTTGTCCAGCAGGCCGTTGAGCGCCTCCCGGCTGGCCGAACGCAACCGGGCCAGGATGGGTGATTCCACCTCGACCGACTTCGGAGCCATGGCGTCGAGTTCGTCAAGGAATCGATCCACGGTCGCCGACTGCCGCCCCGGGTCGCTGACGTGATCGCGCACCAGTTCGCCGGCCCGACGCACGGATTCGTCGCCGAGGTCGGCACGCAGCTCACGAACGAGTTGCGCACGCAGCAGCTGCACCTGGGCGGCGCCCTGCACCTTGATGCGTTCCACTTCGGCGTCGGCCTGGGTGCGCAACTGCGCACCGATGCGTTCGGCGTCGGTGTGGGCTTCCTCGGTGACCCGCTGCGCCTCCGTCTTCGCCCGTGCCACCGCGTCGGCGTGGGCTTGGTCGGCGGTGGCCAGGCGGTCGGCCGCGGCCGCCGCCTCTGCCAGCTGCTGGCGCACCGACTCCTGCTGGGCCGCCATCAGTCTGCGCACCGGCGGCACGACGAAACGCACCAGCAGGAAGACGATCAGCCCGAAACCGACGAGCTGCCCGAGGAAAATGCCGTCCATACCCAGCTACCGTCCTACCGTCGATACGTCCACGCCGAGAATCCGGCCCGCCAGGGTCGCCGACAGGTCCTCGGCTTTGGCGCGCAATTCCGTCGCCATGGCCTCGCCGTCCCGCTTGAGTTGTTCGTCGGCGCTCTGCAGGGTGGCGGCCACCTCAGTGTCCGCCCGACCACGCATGTCGTCCAAGACCGCGCGGCCCTGGGCTCGTGCCTCGTCACGCACCGCCGAGGCCTCCACCCGAGCCGCCGCCATCTGCTGCTCGTAGTCGGCCTCGGCGGCTGCGGCCTGCTCGGCCGCCTGCCTGCTGTCGGCGAGAGTCTTGGTGACCATGTTCTCACGCTCCCGCAGCACCTTCATGATCGGCGGCACCACGAAGGTGCTGATCACGGCGAGCACGATCAGGAAGATCGCGAGCACGACGAAGAAGGTGCCGTCGGGGACAAGGAAGCTCTTCTTCGGGCCTTCCTCAGCCGCCTGGCTCACGGCCAGCACGACAACGCTCATGTCACCCATCTCGTGCGTTACTGCTGCGCGGCGATCGGAGTCGCGAAGACGAACAACGCCATGAAGGCCAGGTTGATGAAGTAGGCCGCCTCAACCAGACCAACGGTGATGAAGAACGGCGTGAACAGCCGACCCTGGGCCTCGGGCTGCCGAGCGATACCGGCGATCAACGCGTTACCGGCAATACCGTCACCGATACCGGCGCCGATGGCGCCACCGCCCATGATGAGACCGCCGCCGATGAGGGCACCGAGTCCGATCAGATTGGGATCTGCCATTTCCTATCCTCCTTGCTTAGCTGGTAGGGCTCTACCAGGTCTGATGTGGTCGTGCAGGTCGTACTAGTGGTGGTCTTCTTCGAGCTCCATGGCCTGACTGAAGTACAGGATGGTCAGCAGCGCGAAGATGAACGCCTGGATCAGTCCGACGAACAGGTCGAAGGACTTCCAGATCGCGTTCGGCGCCACCATGTAAACGGGCCCCAGCAACGCGATCAGGCTGACCAGGATGCCGCCGGCGAAGATGTTGCCGAACAGACGAAGGGAGAGCGAGACCGGCTTGGCGATCTCCTCGACCAGGTTGATCGGCGCCAGGATCGCCACGTGACCCTTGAGCACCCGTAGCGGGTGGCCCACCAGGCCGCGACGCCAGAACCCGGCCAGGTGATAGCCGACGAAAACCAGCAGCGCCAGCGCCAGGACGAAGTTGATGTCGGCCGCAGCAGAGCTGAGCAATTCGTGGACGCTGCCGTCTTTGGAGTACTGCACCGGCAACACCGACAGCCAGTTGCAGACCAGGATGAACACGAAGATGGTGACTGCCAGCGGCAACACGAACGGCGCGATCCTCATCCCGATGGCGCCCTCGATCTGGTTGCGCATCTGGATGGTGATCGCCTCGAAGAACAGCTGCACGCCGCCGGGAACTCCGGTCGAGGTGACCTTGGCACGCAAGAACAGCGCCAGGGCGATCACGATCACCGCGGCGATCGCGGTGGAGGTGATGGTGTCGATGTTGACCTCACCGACCAGCGGCCATACCGCGGTCTCGTGGTGGCCGACCTCGATGCCACCCTCAGCCAGGATCGACTCAGTCATTTTCCGTCCCTTCAGCGCCGGACTCTGACGCTTGCGCGCGGAGCTTTTTTACCACTGGCAGCATGGTCGTCAGCACCAGCACCACCTCGAACAGCGCCAACCCGAACAGCGCACCGAGGCCCTCGGGCCGGAACTGGTAAGCGATAGCCAGGCCGATGGCGCTGATGACCAGCAGACGGGACGCCGAATTCAGCGCCATCTTCTTCTTCAGCGGGTGGTCCTGGGCGGTGATTCTCAGCGCGGACCGGCGGATCAGCAGCGCATTGCCCAGCCCGAGCGCCAGGCCCAGCCCGAAAAACACGCCGAACAGCGGGCGGCCGAATTGAGCGGCCGCGGCGATCGCGACACCGGTCAACGCGATGCAGATCAGCAGCAGCCGAATCGGTTGGAATACCACCGACGGCAACACCAACGGCGCATCCTGCGCTGGTGTCGTCACCGCCTCACCCCAATCTCGAATTGCGCTGTGTCACTGTCGTGAAGTTGCCCGCCGAGCGTATCGGATCCCCGATCGCGCTGCGGAACCACCTACAGCACCATCCTAGACGGTGCTACTACCGCGTGTCGTAGGGGCTGTCTTCTAGGCCGTTTTCGCGCCGCAGCAGCGGGATCAGCGTAACGACGATCGCGACGAGCATCGCCCCCAGCATCACCGCCCCGGTATAGCGCGGATCGAAGAAGATGGTGCCGGCGGTGCCGAACGCGACGATCGCCACCCACAGATAGATCAGCAACACCACCCGGCGGTGCGAGTGGCCGATCTGCAGCAGCCGGTGGTGCAGGTGCATCTTGTCGGGGCTGAACGGGCTGCGGCCGGCTCGGGTGCGCCGGATGATCGCCAGCAGCATGTCCAGTGCGGGCACGCACACCACGGCCGCCACCAGCAGGAAGGGCGAGAGCAGGGCGAAGACGTCGCGGGCGCCGTACGCGCTCTGCGAGATCGGGCCCGCCGCGGTCGTGGAGGCGGCGGCCAGCATCAGCCCGATCAACATCGATCCGGAATCGCCCATGAAGATCTTGGCGGGATGGAAGTTGTGCGGCAGGAAGCCCAGACAGGCACCGGCGAGCACCACCGAGATCAGCGCCGGCGGGTAGAACAGCACGTCGCCCCCGTGATCGGAGAGCAGGCCGACGGAGAACATGCAGATCGCCAGTGCCGTGATCAGGCCCAGCCCAGCCGCCAGTCCGTCGAGTCCGTCGACGAAGTTCATCGCGTTGACCACTGACACCGTCAGCGCCAGGGTGAGCAGGATCGACGACACCTGGTCGAGGACCACGGTGCCGACTCCGCCGATCGGGATGTAGAGCACGCTCCAGGCGACGCCCATCGTGACCAGCACGCTGGCCGCGGTGATCTGGCCGGCGAACTTGGTCAGCGCATCCAGGCCCCACTTGTCGTCGAGCAGGCCGATGCCCATGATCACCCCGCCGGCCAGCACCACCGCCGGCATGCCGGTGGAGTAGACGAAGCCGCGGGTGAGCGCGGGCAGCTGGGATGCCAAAAAGATCGCGGCGACGATGCCGACATACATCGCCAGCCCGCCCATCCGCGGGGTCGGCTGCACGTGCACGTCGCGCTCCCGCGGGTAGGCGACCGCACCGAGTCGGGTGGCCAGCCAGCGGACCGGCCCGGTGCTGAAGTAGGTGATGATCGCGGCGGTCAACCCGACCAGCGCGAGCTCCCGCAGCGGCACACCGGCGCCACGGTCGGCAAGCGCGAGCAGGCTGGTCACGGCGCCGCCGTCAGCGCGGCCGGGTCCAGGCCCAGCACCGCACCGATCTGCTCGGCCGAGACCGGCCCGCTCCGGACGATGCGGGGCGCGGGTCCGGTCAGATCGACGATCGTCGAGGCCTCCCCCTGTTCGGCCGGGCCCGCGTCGAGGTAGACGTCGACGGCCTCGCCGAGTTGGCGGCGCGCCTCTGCGGCGTCGACGGCCGGGGCGCCTCCGGAGACGTTGGCGCTCGACACGGCCATCGGGCCCACGGCTTTGAGTACTTCGAGGGCCACCGGGTGCAGCGGCATGCGCACCATGACCGTGCCGCGGGCCTCGCCGAGGTCCCACTGCAGCGACGGCGCCTGGGTGACGATGATGCTGAGGGCACCCGGCCAGCACGCCCGGATCAGCTGACGAGCGGTATCGGGTACCACCAGGGCCAGCCCGTCGATGGAGTTCCACGACCCGACCAGCACCCCCACCGGCATGTCGCGACCACGTCTTTTGGCTGCCAGCAGCGCGGTCACCCCGGCGGCATTGAACGCATCGGCGCCGATGCCGTAGACGGTGTCGGTTGGCAGCACCGCCAATCGGCCGCCACGGACCGCGTCGATCGCCGCCGCGATCCCGGCCGCGCGCTGGTCGATATCGGCGCAGTCGAAAACCTCTGTCATGGTTGATCGTTCCTGACCGCTGTCACGAACCGGGGCCGGCCGGCCAGGTCCGATCGGGACACCACGTCCTCAAAAGATCCAGCGTCGTGCACGGTTTGGACCGTGGCCGCCGCGGTGGTGTCGTCATGTTCGACGGCGAACAGGCCACCGGGGCGCAGCAGGCGTGCGGCCAGGGCCGCCAACGAGGTGATCACCAACATGCCGTCCGGGCCGCCGAACAGGGCATGCGCCGGATCATGCTGGGCCACTTCAGGATCCAGAGCTGCGCCCTCGGGGATGTAGGGCGGATTGCTGACCATCAGGTCGACTCGGCCGTCCAGCTCCGACAGCAGGCCGGGCGCGGTGACATCGGCACAGACCAATTCCACCGCCATGTCCGCGCAGTTGCGGTGCGCATAGCGCAGTGCGGTTTCGGAGTCGTCCACGGCGAGCACCCGGGCGCCGGGAAGACAATGGGCCAACGCGATCGCCAGGGCACCGGAGCCGGTGCAGGCGTCAACGATCAATGGAGCACCGGGAAGCTGTTGTCGCAGGGCCCAATCCAGCATCGCCTCGGTCTCCGGTCGCGGGACGAACACTCCCGGACCGACGTGCAGCGTCACCGGACCGAACGGCGCGGTCCCGATCAGATGCTGCAGCGGGATCCGGGATCGGCGCGCGGCGACCAATTCCCGGTAGCGCCCGAAGAAGACATCGCCGGGCGGATCCAGCAGCGCCAGCCGGCCACGTTCGGTGCCGGCGGCATGCGCGGCGAGTTCTTCGGCGTCGTATCGGGCCGAGTCGATTCCGGCATCGGCGAAGACCGCTGTTGCGGAGTCGATCGCGTCCCGGAGTCTGCTCACGCCGTCCCCTGCAACCGGGATTCCTTGTCGGCGGCGGCCAGCGCATCGAACATCGGGTCAAGGTCTCCGTCGAGAACCTGGTCGAGGTTGTGCGCCTTGTAACCGATGCGGTGGTCGGTGATCCGGTTCTCCGGGAAGTTGTAGGTGCGGATGCGTTCGCTGCGGTCCACGGTGCGGATCTGGCTGGCGCGATCAGCCGAGGCGTCGGCCTGCGCCTGCTCCTCGGCGACGGCCTGCAGCCGGGCCGCCAGAACCTGCAGCGCACGGGCCTTGTTCTGCAGCTGGGACCGCTCGTTCTGGCAGGTGACCACGATCCCGGTCGGCAGGTGGGTGATGCGCACCGCGGAGTCGGTGGTGTTGACGCCCTGGCCGCCTTTGCCCGAGGACCGGTAGACGTCGATGCGCAGGTCCGATTCGTCGATCTGGACCTCGCCGACCTCTTCCGGCTCGGGATAGACGAGCACTCCGGCGGCGGAGGTGTGCACCCGCCCCTGGGATTCGGTCACCGGCACCCGCTGCACGCGGTGTACCCCACCCTCGAACTTCATCTTCGACCAGACGCCGTCGGCGCTATCGCCTTTGCTGGCGATGGTGATCGTCGCGTCCTTGTAGCCGCCGAGGTCCGAGGTGGTCTCGTCGAGCACCGTCACCGACCAGCCGTGCCGTTCGGCGTAGCGGATGTACATCCGGGCCAGGTCGGCGGCGAACAGCGCCGACTCCTCACCGCCCTCGCCGGATTTGACCTCAAGCACGATGTCGTCGGCGTCATGCGGGTCGCGGGGCGCGAGCATGTCGGTGAGCGCGCCGTCCAGTTCGGCGACGCGGGCCTCCAGTTCGGGCACCTCCGCGGCGAAGGACGCGTCGTCGGCGGCAAGCTCCCGGGCGGCCTCCAGGTCGCCGCGGGCGGACTCGAGCTTGCGGTGGGTGGCGACGATGGGCGCCAACTGGGCGAAGCGGCGTCCGACTCGGCGGGCCTCGACCGGATTGTTGTGCAGTTCAGGATCGGAGAGTTGAGTTTCCAGCGCGGCGTGTTCGGCCAGCAGAGCCTCGACCGTCTGCATGCTTTGGGTCATCTCACCTCCATCCCCGAACGCAAGCCGACGCCCGGGTGACGTGCGGACACGTTCCGGGCGTCGGTGAGGACGCTACTTGTCGGCGGCTTCGGCTGCGTCGGTTGCGGCGCCGGACTTGCGCTTGCCGTAGCGCTTCTCGAAGCGGGCGACCCGGCCGCCGCTGTCGAGAATCTTCTGCTTACCGGTGTAGAACGGGTGGCACTGCGAGCAGACCTCGACCACGATGTGGCCGCTCTCCTTGGTGCTGCGGGTGGTGAAGCTGTTGCCACATCCGCAGACCACGGTGGTCTCGCCGTAGGCGGGGTGAATGCCAGATTTCATGGTGTCCTCTTCGATCGTGGGTCGCCGGGTCGCCCGCCTGTGGGCTGGACGTGAACCGGAACCTGAGGTGTTCGATTATGCCAGCTGCGCTGTCGCTCCCCCAAAACGCCGATCAGTCGTTGTCCATTCCCGGCGTGGTCTTGGAGACCTGGACCAGGAACTCGTAGTTGTTCTTGGTCTTGCGCAGCTGGCTCATCAACAGGTCGATGGCCTGGTGGGAATCCAGCCCCGACAGCAACCGGCGCAGCTTGTGCACGATCGCGAACTCGTCCGGCGAGAGCAGCAGCTCGTCCTTGCGGGTGCCCGACGGGTTGACGTCGACGGCCGGGAACACCCGGCGCTCGGCGATCTTGCGGTCCAGCTTGAGCTCGGCGTTGCCGGTGCCCTTGAACTCCTCGAAGATCACCGTGTCACCGGTGGACCCGGTCTCCACCATCGCGGTGGCGATGATGGTCAGCGAGCCGCCGTCCTCGATATTGCGGGCCGCGCCCAGGAACCGCTTGGGCGGATACAGCGCGGTGGAGTCCACACCACCGGACAGGATGCGGCCCGACGCCGGCGAGGCGTTGTTGTAGGCCCGTCCCAGCCGGGTGATCGAGTCCAACAGCACGACCACGTCCTTGCCCTGCTCGACCAGGCGCTTGGCCCGCTCGATGGCCAGCTCGGCGGCCTGAGTGTGGTCTGACGGCGGCCGGTCGAAGGTGGAGGCGATGACCTCACCCTTGACCGAGCGCTGCATGTCGGTGACTTCCTCGGGCCGCTCGTCGACCAGCACCACCATCAGGTGGCATTCGGGGTTGTTGCGGGTGATCGCGTTGGCGATGTCCTGCATGATCGTGGTCTTACCGGCCTTGGGCGGCGACACGATCAGCGCGCGCTGGCCCTTGCCGATCGGCATGATCAGATCGATGACGCGGGTGGTCAGCTTCTCCCCGGAGGTCTCCAGGCGCAGCCGCTGGTTCGGGTACAGCGGGGTCAGCTTGGAGAACTCGGGGCGGTTGCGGGCCTCTTCGACCGGGCCGCCGTTGACCGAGTCCAGCCGCACCAGCGGGTTGAACTTCTGCCGCTGGTTGGGCTGCTCACCGTCGCGGGGCACCCGCACCGCGCCGGTCACCGCGTCGCCGCGGCGCAGCCCGTTCTTGCGGACCATGTTCATCGACACGTAGACGTCGTTGGGACCGGCCAGGTAGCCGGAGGTCCGCACGAACGCGTAGTTGTCCAGCACGTCGAGGATGCCGGCGACCGGCTGCACGACGTCGTCCTCGCGCAGTTCGGCGTCTCCGCCCTCACCGCCCCGTTCGCCACGGCGGCGGCGGTCCCGGAAGCGCCGGCCACGCCGGCCCCCGCGCCCGTCATCGTCATCGTCGGAGTTCTGCTGGCCACCCTGCTGGCCCCGGTTCTGCTGGCCACCCTGCTGGCCCCGGTTCTGCTCGTCGCCCTTGGCCTGGGCCGATTCCTCGGACTTGCCGCCGTCGCGGCGGCCGCCGGATTGCTCGGCCTTCTCTTCGGGCTTGTCCTGCTTGTCTTGCTTGTCCTGCTTGCGGGCCTCGCCCTTGTCCTGCTCGCCGCCGTCGCCGGCGGGTGCGCCGCTGTCGCGGCGGGCGCTACGCCGTTCCCGACGAGGCGGTGCGTCCGTGGCCTCGCCCTCGGTGGCTTCGGCCGGCGCGGACTCGGCCGAGGCGGGCTCGGCGCCATTGGCCGCACCGTTCGCGGCGGCCTCGGCCTTCGACGTCTCGGCTTTCGGGGTCTCGGCTTTCGGGGTCTCGGCGTTCGGAGCCGCGGCGCCGCCGCCATTACCGCCGTTGCCGCCGACCTCGCGGATCGCCGCGATCAGCTCGCTCTTGCGCATCCCGGAGGCGCCTTTGACGCCGACGCGATTGGCCAGCGCCCGCAACTCGGGCAAAACCATCCCCGACAAGTCCGATGTGGCTGTCGCGGCACCGTTGTCCGGTGCCGCAGCGGGGGCCGACTCCGCGGCGGCGGGGGCCGTGGAGGCTTGCGCGTCGGACGCCGCGGTCACGTCGCCGCCGGCACTGGAGGCCTCGGGAGCGCTCTGGCTCGGAGTCTCGGGAGTGCTCTGGGGGGTCGACGGCGCATCCTGTGCGGTGCTGCCTTCAGCCGTGAAGAGGTCCGTTTCGGTCACGGATTTCCTTTCTTCCCTCGTCGGTTTTGTCACGCGAGGGGTTGGGTGCATCCAGCGGAATCGCCGAGTGCGTGTCACCGTCGACTGTTAAACGGTGATACCCGTATCGACGGCGTCAAATCGCAAACCGTCAGCTACGGGAAGAATTTGGTGGCATCCCAGTGACATCGCAGTCTGAGCCAGGTGCTGATGCCGCGAATGCGGGACGGGACCGAGGATAGCCCGGTTCGGAGCTGGACGCAACAAGTAACGGGCGGTGTGCCCTCAACCGGGCACTACGACCCCGGTGTTCCATTTGACTGCGTCGCCGGCCGGCATCTCGGCCACAGTGAACCCACGCGCCGCCGGAGCCTCAAGCACCTCAGCAGGCAATTCGGTCGCGGTGCTCAGCGCGATCACCGCGGGCCCGGCGCCCGAGAGCACACCGGCGATGCCATGCCGGCGCAGCAGTTGCAGGTACTGCGCCGACTCGGGCTGCGCCGAGGCGCGCTGCGGCTGGTGCAGCAGATCCTCGGTCGCCACCATCAGCAGGTCGGGCCGCTCGGTCAGCGCGACCACCAGCAGCGCGGCACGGCTGACGTTGAAGCGAGCATCGCGGTGGCTGACCTGCTCGGGCAGCAGCATGCGGGTCTCCGCGGTCGACGACCGCAGTTGCGGTATCGCCGGGAACAGATGGATGTCGGGATGCAGCCGCAACGGCGCCGCTGAATAGTCGGCTCCGCCATCGGCCTTGCTCGCCGTCCAGGAAACCACCGCCCCGCCCAGCACGGCAGCGGCGGCGTTGTCGGGGTGACCCTCGAACTCCGAAGCCAGCTGGATCAATTGGGATTCCGACAGCCCCGGACGATCGATTTGCGCGACAAGGCCGTTGACCGCAGCCAAGCCGCCGACTACCGCGGCCGCGGACGAGCCCAGTCCACGCTGGTGCGGGATGGCGTTGCGGCAGCGCACCACCATCCCGGGAACATCGACGCCGACTTCCCGAAGCCCTCGCCGGATACTTTGAACCACAAGGTGATCCGATGTCAGCGGGACCTGGCCGGCCCCCTCCCCCTCGACCTGCACCACCAGCCCGGAGTCGACGGTCTCGACGATGATCTCGTCGTAGAGGCCCAGCGCCAGGCCGAGGCTGTCGAAGCCGGGGCCCAGGTTGGCGCTCGACGCCGCCACCGCGACGCTGGCCGTCAACCCGGTCGGCAAAAGGTGGACCACTAGGCCAGCCCCAATTCGGCGGCCACCGTGGCCGCGTCGACCGGAACCGCGGTGACCTCAGGCAAATCCCTCAGCGCGGTGTCGGGGTCCTTGAGCCCATTTCCGGTCACGGTGCATACGACGGTCGAACCGCGCGGCACCCAGCCGTCTTCGACTGACTTGAGCAGTCCGGCGATGCTGGCCGCCGAGGCCGGCTCGACGAACACGCCCTCAGACTCCGCCACCAGGTGGTAAGCAGCCAGAATCTCGTCGTCGGTGGCAGCCAGGAACCGCCCACCCGAATCCACCTGCGCTTCGACGGCCTGCGTCCAGGAGGCCGGCGACCCGATGCGGATCGCGGTGGCGATGGTCTCCGGGTTCTTGACCGGCTCACCGCGCACCAGCGGCGCTGCCCCGGCGGCCTGGGTGCCCAACATCTTCGGCAGCTTCTCGGTCAGGCCGTCGGCGAAGTACTCGCGGTAGCCCTTCCAGTACGCGGTGATGTTGCCGGCATTGCCGACCGGCAGCGAATGGATGTCGGGGGCGGTGCCCAGCGCGTCGACGATCTCGAACGCCGCGGTTTTCTGGCCTTCGATGCGCACCGGGTTCACCGAGTTCACCAGTGAGATGGTCGGGAAGTCGGTGGCCATCTTGCGGGCCAGCTCCAGGCAGTCGTCGAAGTTGCCGTCGATCTGGATGATCTTGGCGCCGTGCATGACCGCCTGCGCCAGCTTGCCCATCGCGATCTTGCCCTGCGGGATCAGCACCGCACAGGTGATCCCGGCCCGCGCGGCGTAGGCCGCCGCCGAGGCCGAGGTGTTGCCGGTCGAGGCGCACAGCACCACTTCTTGGCCACGGGCCACCGCGTCGGTGACAGCCATGGTCATGCCACGGTCCTTGAACGAACCCGTCGGGTTGAGCCCCTCCACCTTCAGGTGGACGGTGCAGCCGGTCTGTTCGGAGATCCGCTTGGCGTGGATGAGCGGGGTACCGCCCTCGTGCAAGGTGATCGGCGTCCAGTCGTCGCCGACGGGAAGCCGATCGCGGTAGGCGCCGATCAGGCCCGGCCACGGTTGATGGATCGGTGTCCGGGTGGAGCTCACTGGTCTGTTCCTTCCAGTCGTAGCACGCTGGCGACCTGCTGGACCGCATCCAGTTCGGCCAGCGCCGCAACGGTTTCCGACAGCGCCGATTCGGCGGCCCGGTGGGTGACAACCACGATCCGGGCACCGATCAGTTGGCCCTCTTCGTCGGTCACGCCTTCCTGGCGCACCTCGGCGATGCTGACCTCGTGGGCGGCGAATTCGGCTGCCACGGTGGACAACACACCTGGCTTGTCGGCGACGTCCATGCTCACGTAGTAGCGGGTCTGGACGTCGCCGATCGGTGCGATGGCCAGCTGGGCGTACTTGGACTCGCGCGGCCCGCGGCCACCCTGCACCCGGTTGCGGGCGGCCATCACCAGATCGCCCATGACCGCCGAGGCGGTCGGCGCGCCGCCGGCGCCCTGCCCGTAGAACATCAACCGGCCGGCCGCCTCCGCCTCGACCACCACGGCATTGAATGCGCCGTTGACGGTGGCCAGCGGGTGCTCCAGCGGCACCAGTGCCGGGTAGACCCGGGCCGAAACCCGCTGTTGGCCATCGCGGGTGGTGATGCGTTCGCAGATGGCCAGCAGTTTGATCGTGCACCCCAGCGCGCGTGCGGCGGTGAAATCCTCCGGGGTGATGTTGGCGATGCCCTCGCGGTAGACGTCGTCGGCGGTCACCCGGGTGTGGAAGGCGATCGACGCCAGGATCGCGGCCTTGGCGGCGGCGTCGTAGCCCTCCACGTCGGCGGTGGGGTCGGCCTCGGCGTAGCCCAGCGCGCTCGCGTCGGCCAGCGCGCTGGCGTAGTCGGCGCCGGTGGAGTCCATTTCGGACAGGATGTAGTTGGTGGTGCCGTTGACGATGCCGGCCACCCGCAGCACGGTGTCACCGGCCAGTGACTGGGTCAGCGGCCGGATCACCGGGATCGCGCCGGCGACGCTGGCCTCGAAGTACATATCCACCCGCGCGGTCTCGGCGGCCTCGGCCAACGCCCCGGTGGACCGGGACAGTAGAGCCTTGTTGGCGGTGACGACGGACTTGCCGTGCGTGATCGCCCCCAGGATCGCCTTACGGGCCGGCTCGACGGGGCCCATCAACTCCACGACGATGTCGACGTCGCTGCGCGACACCAGGCTGTCGATGTCGTCGGTGAGCAACTCGACCGGCACGCCACGATCAGCCGCCACCCGGCGCACGCCGATGCCGCGCAGCACCAGCGGAGCACCGATCCGGGCGGCCAGGTCATCAGCGCTGGCCTCGATGATGCGGACGACTTCACTGCCGACGTTGCCCAATCCGAGGACTGCGACGCCCACCGGACTCGCGGATTCGGACACGCTTACCTCACCTCCAGGCTGATCAGGTCATCGACGGTTTCCCGGCGCAGCATAAGGCGAGCCTTCCCGTCGCGCACCGCCACCACCGCGGGCCGGGTGAGCAGGTTGTAGCGGCTCGACATCGAGTAGCAGTAGGCGCCGGTGGCGGCCACGGCGATCAGATCGCCGGGAACCAGGTCTTCGGGCACCCAGGTGTCGCGGACGATGATGTCGCCGGTCTCGCAGTGCTTGCCGACGATGCGCGCCGGTACCGGGCCGGCGTTTCCGGTCCGCGAAACCAACCGCGCGTCGTAGTGCGCGTCATAGAGCGCGGGGCGGATGTTGTCGCTCATGCCGCCGTCGACACTGACGTAGCGGCGATGCGCGGTGGCGCTGACGTCGACGTCCTTGACGGTGCCGACCTCATAAAGAGTGACGGTGCCCGGGCCAGCGATGGCGCGGCCGGGCTCGACGACCAATTGCGGGGTCGGCAGGCCCACCGCGGCCGACTCCTCCCGCACGATCGCGGTGAGTTTGGCGGCCAATTCGGCCATCGGCGGCGGGTCGTCCTGCGGCAGATAGGAAATGCCCAGTCCCCCGCCCAGGTCGACGACCGAGAGCTGGGCCGTCTTGTCGACACCGAACTCGGTGACCACCTCACGCAGCAGGCCGATGACCCGGTGGGCGGCCAGCTCGAAACCGGCCACGTCGAAGATCTGCGAGCCGATGTGACTGTGCAGGCCGACCAGCCGCAGGTGCTCGGTGGCGAAGACCTTTCTGATGGCCTCCATCGCCGCACCGCTGGCCAGCGACAGGCCGAACTTCTGGTCTTCGTGTGCGGTGGAGATGAATTCGTGGGTGTGGGCCTCCACGCCGACGGTGACCCGAACCAGCACGTCCTGCACTATCCCGGCCGCCGCGGCCACGGCTTCGAGGCGTTCGATCTCGACCTGCGAGTCGAGCACGATGTGGCCGACGCCGGCGTTGACCGCGGTCTGAAGCTCTGCGACCGATTTGTTGTTGCCGTGCAAGGTGATCCGAGCTGCGGGGAAGCCGGCGTGCAGCGCGACGGCCAACTCGCCCCCGGTGGCGACATCCAGGCTCAGGCCCTCCTGGTCGATCCAGCGCGCGATCTCACTGCACAGGAAGGCCTTGGCGGCGTAGTGCACGCTGTCGCCGCCGCCGAACGCCTCGGCGATCTCGCGGCAACGGCCACGGAAGTCGTCCTCGTCGATGACGAACAGCGGGGTGCCGTACTGCTCGGCCAGCTCGGTGACCTTCACTCCGGCGATGCTCACTTGGCCATCGTCGCCGCGAACCGCGTTGCGCGGCCACACATTCGGCGCCAGCTCGAGTAGCTGCTGCGGGGTTTGCGGCCGCGGCGGCAGACCGTCGTGGTGGATCTCCTCGGCGTGGCGCGGCCCGGCGGGGTGGACGTTCACATCCGCTCCGGTGCGCTCACGCCCAGGATGCCCAGACCGTTGGCTACGACCTGGCGAGTGGCCTGACACAACGCCAAACGCGCGGTGTGCAGATCGCCCGGCTGCTCGTCGCCCTGCGGCAGCACCCGACAGCTGTCGTAGAACCGATGGTAGTCCCCGGCGAGATCTTCCAGATACCGGCACACCCGGTGCGGTTCGCGCAGCGCGGCAGCGGTTTTGAGCACCCGGGGGAACTCCCCCAGGCTGCGGATCAGCGCGCCCTCCTTCTCATGGCTGAGCAGCCCGAGGTTGGCGGTGTCGGCGGTCATGCCGAGTTCGGCGGCGTTGCGAGCCAGCGCCGAGAGCCGGGCATGCGCATATTGCACGTAGTAGACCGGGTTCTCGTTGCTGGCCGAGGACCACAGCGCCAGGTCGATGTCGATCGGGCTGTCCACCGAGGAGCGGATCAGGCTGTAGCGGGCGGCGTCGACGCCAATGGCCTCGACCAGGTCGTCGAGAGTGATCACGGTGCCGGCCCGCTTGCTCATCTTGACCGGCTGACCGTCGCGCACCAGGTTGACCATTTGACCGATCAGCACCTCGACGGTGGCCGGGTCGTCGCCGAAGGCCGCCGCGGCGGCCTTGAGCCGGGCGATGTAGCCGTGGTGGTCGGCGCCGAGCATGTAGATGCACAGGTTGAAGCCGCGCTCGCGCTTGTCCAGGTAGTAGGCCAGGTCGCCGGCGATGTAGGCGGGCTTGCCGTCGCTCTTGATCACGACACGGTCCTTGTCATCGCCGTAGGCGCTGGTGCGCAGCCAGGTGGCACCGTCCTTTTCGTAGATGTTGCCGTTGGCGCGCAGCCGCTCGATGGCCTGCTCGACGCGGCCGGAGGTGTGCATCGAGTCTTCGTGGGTGTAGACGTCGAAGTCGGTGCCGAACTCGTGCAGCGACTCTTTGATGTGGGTGAACATCAGGTCCACACCGATCGAGCGGAACGTCTCCTGGGCCTCGGGACTGTTCAGGGCGTCGGGAACCTTCGCCTGGATCTGTGCCGCGATGTCGGTGATGTAGGCCCCGGCGTAGCCGTCCTCGGGGGCCGGCTCGCCCTTGGCGGCGGCGATCAACGAGTTCGCGAACCGGTCGATCTGGGCGCCGTGGTCGTTGAAGTAGTACTCACGGGTGACCGCGGCACCCTGGGTGGACAGCAACCGGCCCAAGGCGTCACCGACGGCAGCCCAACGGGTGCCGCCGATATGGATGGGGCCGGTGGGGTTGGCCGAGACGAACTCCAGGTTGACGTTGAGCCCGTCGAACTCGCTCGAGTGGCCGTAATTCTGGCCGGCTTCCACGATGTTGGCCACGATGGTGCCCTGCGCCGAGGCGTCCAGACGGATGTTGACGAAGCCGGGGCCGGCGGTCTCGGCCGAGGCGATGCCGTCGGCTTTTGTTACGGCTTCGGCCAGCCAGCCGGCCAGCTCGCGGGGGTTGACGCCGACCTTCTTGCCCAGCTGAAGGGCCAGGTTGGTGGCGTAGTCGCCGTGCTCGGGATTGCGCGGCCGCTCGACGGTGACCGCCGCGGGCAGCGCGGTGGGGTCCAGGTCGTGCTCGGCCAGCACCGCGGCGGCGGTGGTCTTGAGCAATTCGGCCAGATCGGCGGGGGTCACGAGGCCCCATCCTAGGGTCTTCCGTGGTCAGGACCCGAATCCGTCCGGTTCTTTGAGATACTTCGCGATGCGTTAGTCTGTCAAAGCCCACATGGCGCCCGTGGTACGTGCGCCCCCGTAGCTCAGGGGATAGAGCGTCTGCCTCCGGAGCAGAAGGCCGCAGGTTCGAATCCTGCCGGGGGCACTTTCTGACCAGCACGAATGCAAGTCCGTGCGAGATGCGTGCAACATGCGGCGTGGCTCCAAACAAAGGAGCCGCCATGACCGCCACGAACGACTTGTCAGTGGGCAGTGCCACGCTGCCAAGCATGACGAACACCACCCGCCTGCACCTTGTCGAACCCATCCCTACCTGGCGCGATCTCGCGGGCCAGCTCAGCGCTAGCGACATAGCCTTCCTTGAACACCTCGAGTCCAACCCGGGCACGACCGCCACGCCGTTCAGCCTGCGAATCAGGGCCGAGCGCATGGTTCGACGCGACCAGCTGGCGGCCACCTTCGCCGATGTGCCGCCGCCGGCCGATGCGACGCAGGTCAGCCACTGGGAGGAAGACACCGACACATCGGAGCCGGAGCGCCACTTTTGGGGCACCGTTCGCGACGTCGATGGCATTGGGGTGCAGATTCATGGTTTCCAGCAGGCCGACGGCCGGGTGACAGAGCGGTGCATCACCGTCGATTGCGACTTGGGCGATATCGACGCAGGCAAGGCGCGCGCGGTCGGGTCCGCCTTCCTGGCCGCTGCCGATGAGCTGGAGCAGCTGCAGAGCGCCGGGGCGGTCGCACGATGACGACGATCCACGAGGCCACACACCCTGCCGCCGCAGCCCTCGCCGCTGTCCCCCGGCCAGCCGGCGCTATTTCCGTCGGAGACTGGCAGCGCTCGCCAAATGACGCCGCTTTCTACCGCGAGCACCTGATTCAGCTCGATGAGCCGGGCGATCTGCGCGTGTGGACGCAGGGGTTCGAGGTCGTCGCGGACACCAGCCCGCGTGTCATCGTGCGCGTTATCAAGATCACGCAGAAAGGGCGCCGGGCTGGTGTCATTGCCAACCTGTCGGCGCGGGATGCCGAGGCGCTGGGACGAGCGCTCATCGCCTCCGCTGCGCTGGTGGCCGAGCTGGACGCGGCCGACGAGGGCGACACCCTGGGCGCCGAGGCGGTGGCGAAATGACCACCAAGGTCTTCGAGGAAGCCGGCCGCATCGTCGTCACCAATCGTGGCGGGGAGATTGACCTGGAGCCAGCCGACGCGGCCCTGGTCGCCATCGAAATGCTTCGCCTCGTCCTTGAGGTGTCGCCAGAAACGCTGTCAGGCCCAGCCACGTCCACCTCTTCAAGGCTGGAAGAGGTGGCGGCGAAATGACCACCGCTGCGCCGATTGAGGAGGCCCGGCTTCGGGAGCGGATCCGGCGCGCAACTAGCGCGATGCGAGAAGAGGTCTGGACGCTCCACGAGCTACGCCCGCTGGCAGACCTCCTTGACTCGTTCGTCGAGGCTCGGCGGCATGTCGACCTGGTCGGGAACGTCGCTTGGCTCGCGGATCGGCGGGGGTGAACGAGCCCCTCCCGACAGCACGAAAGCGGCCCCCAGCGATGAGCGGGGGGCCGTTTTTCGTGACGCCACGAAAAAAACTAGGCGTCTCCGTGCTCCGCGGAGTTATGGTGCGAACCGTGGCTGAACTGGACTACGCGTTCATCGCCGAGTACGCCAAAGTCGAAGCAGGCAAGTTGACTGCTGTGGGTGCAAGCTATCTCAGCATCCGGCCCCCAACGTTGCCCGCCTCACACTTCCTTTCGGTAGCTGGTCGCATCCGGGCGCCGGAGGGCACCGAATCCGTCGGCTTGACCATCCGGATCAATCCACCAAGCAACCTAAACATCGTCATCGACGGCACGGTCAACGTCGATGCCGACGTACCTCGATACGACGGAAAAATTGCGGTTCTGTTTGCGGCCGCAACATCGATCCCACTGACTGCCGGGGGTCTCTGTGAGGTATTCATAGATATTGACGGAGTCCAAGAACGCCGACTTGCCTTTGATGTCGTTGCACCTCCGCAATGAATGTGATCATCCCAACGAGGGGCCATTGTCCGCGACGGATGTCAGAACGAGGCATCACGCGCTCGGACATTGAACATGCGCTGACGAGCTGTTTTCAGCACACGCCAGGGCAGGGCGGCGGAACATGTCACCATGGATACGGAGCGGATAGGCAGCGTGCGCTCAAGGTGTGGACCTTGCCACCCCCCATGGCGCACAGCGGGAATATTAGAGTGAAGTCTGTAGCGTGGAAGGACACCTGATGAGCGGCGACATCACACTGAGCATCGACACCGAAGTTGATGCCGCGTACATCAAGGTGAGCGATCACTCCGTCGCCAAGACAATCGAGATCAGCGACGATGTGCAGATCGACATCGATTCAACCGGCACTCTGGTGGGTGTCGAACTACTTGATTTGGCCGCGGAGATCCCGGCCGATGAGATCGCAGCTCGATGCCAGCTGCCGTTCCCCGAGATCATGATGGCCCTGGTCGACGCGCGACCACTCCTAAGGGCAGCGTCCATATCGTCGTCCATATCGTCGTCCAACTCGGGACAGGCCTACGCGGGGATGCTGCAACCAGCGTGACCAGCCAGAGGTGGGGCCGGCCCCGTTCGGCGCCAAACTCGCCCCTCGTGGCTTAGGCGTTTCGAGGGGGAGCCTGTTTTTTCTCGCGGGATCTGGCGGTCCCTCAAATCTCCTCAAATCTCGTCGTAACGGAACGGCTTGTTGCACTTGTGCACGCCGAGCACCGCGAACATGTCGACATCGAGGTTCTCGGCGCGGACGTGCTCACCAAACCAGCATGAGCACGGCTGCGTGCCGCCGTCCCAGCGGTCGCACTGCGGCCAACTGGTCGGGTCGGCGGTGGCGGCGACCTCCGGCGGCGGCTGCGGCCGGCGGCGGCGCATCAGTTGCCCCCGACCGCGTAGATGCCGCGCAGCCCACGGCGCTGAGTTCGGGCGCCGGCCTGAATCTGCGGCACGTCCCCGTCGGCGTCGTCCTCGGTGGGGATGCGCAGCGCGACGAGCAACCGTGCCAAGGTGATGCGCTGCTGACGAACCTCGGCCACGGCGGGATGCACTCGCCCACCCTCGGTCATCAGGCCGTCACGCTCGATCTGGGCTGACAGTTCCTCGATCAGGTCGACGGTGGCGGCGGCGTCATCGAGTAGAGCCTGTTCGTGCTCCGCCAGCTCGTAGGCGGCGAGGACGGCCTTGCGCAGGTCACGGCCTTTACGGCCGGTCGGGCGACATTGGGAGCTAGTCATGATTGCCTCCTATCAGCAAACATTTCGTCCATTCCAGCAAACATCGCCCGTCTGTTTCAGCCTGACAGAGGGAGAGAATTGCCTATGCCACGAGCGGCGCATCGGCGCAGGTCAGGGGCACCCCCCACCATCGATGCAGGTCAGAGGCTTGCCGGTGCCCCTTGAGGCGTTCGGTGCGGACGGACGCCTGCGGACACAGGTGCCCGTTCAGCAAACTCGCTAGGACATCTAGCATTCCCGCGTCACGTGAGCTTACGGGCGTTAGGTGATGCGGGTCGGGTGCTGGCGGACGCTCCAGTACGCCTGGCACCCGACCCGCCGACGCTGCAGCTCGCCCGAAGGGGCGCTGCGTCGCCTGCACGCGCCTGGAGCCGTGCAAGTCAGGAGTGTGGGTGGTTGTCATCAGTTGGCCTAGTACAAGTCGTTCGATCCGAACAGCGTTCCGACGGCGTTCCACATAGTCTGAATCGTCCGAACCGCCTGGCCTAGCGGGTCTTCCTGCTCGGTATCGGTGCCGACCGTGACATCGAACGTCTTGGGCGTGGACTCGTCGTAGTGCAGGCGAACGGCGTTGATTTGGTCCGTGTACAACAGGCTGTCAACCTCGAACAGGCAGCGCGTCCCGAGGTCGAAGTCGTAGTAGATGTTGTACGGGCGCCGATTCCAGATCGACACCTTGAAAGCCTGGTACGGCCGGGTCTTCCAGTGTCCCTGGCGGATTGTGAGCGCCGAGCTGATGGTGTAGGCGGTGCCGCCGCCCTCTTGCGTGAAGTATTCCAAATAGCCCATATCCCCAGCGGCGATCTCACGCAAGGGATCTGTGTAGCGCTGGAAGGCCAGGAGCATGTTGTCGAATTGACCCTGGTAAATCTCTTCGAGGCCGGAGCCTTGTGGCGCGGGGCCGGTGGAGTGGCCTAACCCGTCGACGTTGGTCACCTGAAATTGACTCAGGCCGTACTTGATTCCAAACGTCTGCAACTGGTTGACCCAGCCGGGGCTCTTGCCGCCCACCAGGATCGACTTGGCTTTCGACTTGAAGATCGCCCGCTCGGACGACTTGACGGGAGTCTGGGCGTTGGAGTCACGGAACACGATGCTCGGCAGGATCGGCGCGATGCCCAGAATGTCACGCACGTAGGGCGGCACATTCTGATCGGTGCGAGGGTCGATGGCGTCGGCGTCGCGGAACTCGTACAGAATCTCCGAGATCAGGTCATCTGCGGTGGTGGCCACGAGGTTGATCGCGCCGTCGATAGCGGTGCCGGTCAGGCCGACCATGCCTGAGTTGTCCTCGACGGCGAGCACGATGCAGTTGCGCCCCGGGCGTGCAGCTTCCTCGCCGATGAGCTGGGCCAGCTCAGGGTGCGGGGAGTCCTCGTCTTCCTCTAGCCACGTGTAGGCCCGCACGTTGCAGCCGGAGTCTTTGAGCAGTCCCGCGCAGGTGTCGTGAGCCGGCGACCAGCGGGTGGCGATGACGGAGAAGCGGCTGGTGTCGGTGAACGGGTTGACGAACTGCATTTGGATCGGCCAGTTCAGCGGCGACCACAACCGCCCGTCCGTCAGCGGCTTGACCCATGCGCCGGGGTTCACGAAGTTGTCGATGATCCCCAAGGGCGGCCAGAAGATACGCGCCAGGTTGACGAACCCGGTGGTGGCAACGATGGTGCGCGTGTTGCCCGGCAGCACCCAAGCTTTGAGCGGCTGGAACTCCGGGGCGAACCAGGGCGTGGCCGCGAAATACAGGTGCTTCCAATGCTCACGGTTCTCGGCTACGTCAAAGTGCAGCTCGTGCAAGCCCTGCTCGGTGCGGACGTTGCGGACCGCCGTCACCTTGGCCCCGTAGCGCCACCGCCAGTTGCGGTTGTTCGGGTAGGGGTCGATGGTGATGTTCAGGTCATCGTTGGCCCGCACATCGGTGCGGACGAAGCGATTGATCCAGTCCGAGCCGCGCAGGACGATGGTGCCGGTGCCGGTGTCGTGCAAGCGCTGCTCGACATCCACGGACTTCTCGCCGCCGATACGGCCGATGAAGTCCATGTTCTTGTCCCACAGCCGGATTAGCGGCCGAGCGCGGGACTCGTAGTCCTTCACCTTGCGTTTGGCGTCGGCGTACCGGTAGGCGCTGATGGGGGACGTGAGCGGGTTGGGGACGCCGTTCTCGCCGATCTTGGGAAGCGTGAATGTCATGCCGTGCCCCTTTGCCTCAGATCGGACTTAGACGAACAGCGCAACGAACACGTCGTCGCCACTGGTAGCGGTTTCGATGGCCTGGCCGACGGCCACGCCGGAGGCGAGCTTGACGGCCTTGCCGTCGGTGCCGACCTCCACCTGATCGCCGGCGGTGATCGAGCCGCCAGCGGTGACGGGCACGATGCCGCCACGCAGGATCGGCAGGGTTGCGCCAGAGGCCGCGTCGTAGGCGGCCACACCAAATGCCTTGGCGCCCTGGCCGGCATGGGCGACCTTCACCAGGCCGGTGAAGCCGTCACGGGTTGCCGAGAGGCCGACGAAACGCTTTCCGGTAACAGCAGCCGAAGTCAGTGCAGTGACCTCGGCACCGGGGCGGAATAGCGGTGTTGCTTCGGGCATGAGAGTTCCTTTCGTAGGGGGGTTATGCCGGGGCGGGCAGCGTGCCGTGGGTCGCCGCGTAGTGCTCGGCTTCCGCCTCGATGTGGCGTTGCCGGAAGTCGTCGACCAGCTCGGCGGCGCGACTGGGGAGCTGGAGTTTCAACGCACCGGGTGCGTGATGCCAGCGGCCACCCCGGGCGCCACCGCTGCCGTTGCGGGTCGCCAGGACCGCGTAGGCGGCCGGGTAACTGTCCTGGGTGGCGCAGTACATGGCCGCGTGGCGGATGTTGCGCTGATGCATCCAGGGTTCGCGCTGGCCGAGCACTTCATACTTTTCGACCAGGGCCTCGACCACGACGTCGATCTGGTCCAGTACGCGCCGTGCCTGCGCCAGCTCGCGCCAGGCTTCCGGCCCGCCGTCGAGGGCCAGTGCCTGTTCGGCACCGGCCTGGGCGTCTACCACCTCGGCGGCTGCGGCCATCGCTGCGGAGGCTGCGGCGTGCGGTTTCTGTAGCGACTCCACCAGTTCATCGGCGTGAGCCTTGACCAGGACGGCGGTGTGATCGCAGAGTGCGCCCAGGGCAGCGTGGGTGATGTCGGCGGGACTGCGGTTCGGCTGCACCAACGCCTCGGTCAGCGTCTTGTGCGCGTTCTTCGCGGTCAGTTCGCCGCGCTTGATGATCGCGGCGAGGTCAGGCGACGGCGGGGGGGTCCAGCCGTTGATGGTGTCGCGCAGCGCAATTGCCTCGGCGACTGCGGCCGGGATGGTTCCGCCGGCCCCGGTGGTCGCGGTGACGAGGCGATCAATATCGCCCCAATTCAGGTAGTAGCTCACTTCGACTCCTCACGTTGGAAGCCCCACGAGGCCGGGTAGCTCGGTTGGCGGTAGCGCTCCATGGCGGCGGCCTGGTCCGGTGTTGGTTCGCTCGGTACCACCGGCATCCGCGACGGTGGCGGGCTGCCCTGGGGTCGCACGGGCGCTGCGGGCTGCTCGTCGGGCGGGCGGACCCGCTGCACCAGCTCGGCGAACGCCTCGGCGCTCATGCTGGCCAGCGTCTGTTCGGCGGCGGCGGCCAGCAGGCCCGCCAGACCCTCGGTTGCCGGTGTCACCGGTTCGGCCGGTGCCGGGGTGGGTGTCTCGGTCATCCTCGGAACTCCTTTTTCGCTGCGGCATACTCGGCGACCTTCGCCGGGTCGAATGTCCAACGGCCCGCGACTAGCAAACCGTCGAGGTCGGTGGCGATCCGGCCAATATGGCGCCGGGTGCAGCCGATCAGCTTTGCCGCCTGGGCCGAGCTGATCGGCTGCTGTACTGAGTGTGACTGAGCGACTTGCGGTTCCTGTCCTCTAACGGACATTGTGCTGCTCAGATCACGTAGCCAAGCCGGGATCGGAGCGCCGCCGAGCCGCCGCCGACGAATGACATCAGCAACGCAATAGCGAACCGCTGCGGCCTGTTGGTCGGTCAGGTTCACGGCTCACGCTCGTCCCGCTGGATGACGACCAGCTCGGCCCCGTCCCGCTCAAGATCGGACCAGTATCCCAGGGCCGCAACCAATCCCGTCTGCCCAGTGTGGGCGTGCGCCTCATTCAGCCGACGAACTGCACTCCGATGCCACTCGGCGGGATGCTCCATCCCCGAGACGATTGCGCTCTCGGGGACGCCGTACAGCAGACTCAGGCCGGTGTTGCACAGGTGTAGGTCGCCGGCCTGAGTAACGACGGCACGCACGACGATAGGCGGCAGCACGGGGCCGTCTGGGGCGCTCACTCGTCGCCCCCATCGTCGTCGGTGAACGCCTGGCCGTGGTTACCTACGCGGTCACTCCACGCCTTCACGCGGGCCTCGGCGAGCATCACGCGGGCGTCGTAGTTGCTGCCGTGCTGCTCAAGGTCATCGAGCAATTGCGGGACGACGAGGCTGGCGACGGTTTCCAGCGCCTCGGCGAAAACCAAGAACGCCAAGCCGGGATCGCCACCCACCATCGTGAAGTACCGGTTCTTGACCTCATCGAGCCGGTCGGGGTCTTCGCCGGCATCGAGGGCGTCGAACGCCAACCTGATGCCGTACATCGCCTTGGCCTGCATGCTCGGCAACGCGATGGTGGTCGAAGCCGGATCACCGTCACGGGTGTGCGCACGAAGTTCCGTCACGTACTGGCTGAACGGTTCTTCGATGCGCGACCAGTCGGCCGCGGTCTCGGCATCGGCGCGGGCTTTCGCCAGCCGCTCGGGCTGGGTGTCGCGGGCGTGCTCAATCATCTTGATCTGCTCGCGCATCTGCTCGGCTGCTGATAATCCGGCGGCGATGATGTCATCGGGCGTCATGCCCTCGGTGGTGGTCATGCGGTTACTCGCTTCCGTGCTTTCGCTGGTGGGATGAACTGGCCGGCCAGAACCCCGGCGGGTTTCTTCTGCGGGTAGGCGCGCTCGGCCCACCGCTCGCACGCGACGAACGCAGGACAGGCGCGGCAGATTTCGACGGCGGCTTCGGCGGCTTCGCGGTCACCGCTGGCCGCTGCGTCGAACGTCTCCAGGCGGTCTCGGCACGCCGCACCGGGAAGTGCGGGGACGCCGGCCAGAATCGCGCTGAGCAGCTGGACGGCGCCCTCGGGGTCGGTGGTCATCGGCGACCGCCACGCTTGATGCGGCGGTGAAGGCACTTGCCGCATAGCCATCGTCTGCGGGATTCCAGTGGGGCACCGCAGTCTTTGCAACGACGGGCGAGGATGGCGGCGGGCGTCATTGATCCACCCCCTGGCCAGTCAGCAGCGCCACTAGATCGGCCAGGGTCATCGACACCCACTGCTGCAACGGATCACCGACCCCGTGGCGCTTGTGGACGACGACACCGACCAGAGCGTCGTCGTTGCCGGCCTCCGTGCGGGCCTCACGGGTCCAGGCGGGCAGATCGACACGGGCACAGTCCTTGCACTCGATCACGACGCGCTGGCCGTGAGCACGGACGCCGCCGATGTCGCCGCGGTCTTTCGCGCCGTTGCGCGCGCGCCGTTCGATTCGGTCGTCGGCGAGGGCGTAGCGGAGGGCGGTGGCAATGACGCCTTCGAAGCGGGTTCCAGCGGCCTTGGCGGATGCTCGGGAGCGGGTCATTTGCGGGTCAATGCCTTCCGGTTTTGCTCCGGCTCCTCCACTCACTCCACTCCTAAAGGAGAGTGGAGTGGTGGAGTGGAGAGCGACGGGGTGGAGTGAAAGTGGAGTGGTGGAGTGATTCACGATTGCGACGCCTTGTAGAACGGACGTTTCTCAGTGCCGGTGTTGACCAGCAGGCCGCGTTTCAGCAGGTCATCACGCGCCCGGTAGTAACTTCCCTCGCTGAGGTCGGTCACCTTGCGCAGCTCGGTGTTAGTGGCACCCGTGGTGGAGAAGTGTTGGAGGAACGCGGAGTAAAGAGCGTCATTTCGGGGTGAGCACTCCACGCCGAAGTGGAGTGAAATTACGGCACTTCCTGTGCCCTCCACCGGGTCGATTTTCAGGACGTGTCGGTCGACCGGCGGGCCGTCCTTTCGCTTCTCCCGATCCAGGGTGATCTGCCTGCCCTCGGCCGTCAGCGAATAGACCGTGTCGACCCCGGCCTCAAGTGATGACGAACCGCGTAGGGTCTTGCCGTCCTTTCCGGTGTGGTGCACGCCGAGCACGACGCCGAGACCGCCCGGGGTGGCTTCGCGGAGCTGGCTCATGACGTCGATCACCAGACCCGTGTCTCTGGCATGGTTCTCGTCGCCGCCGACCATGCACCGCGCCAGGGTGTCGAGCACGACCATCCCGTAACCGCCATCGGCCACGACCGTCACCAGTTCGGCTGCCTCCAGCGGCCTGGTCAGGTTCACCGGCCGTGGGAGGACGTGGAACCGCTCATCGGGAATCTGCACCTGCCAGCCGGCCTCCCAGGCGTGGAGGCGTCCCTTGAGGCCGTAGGCACCCTCAGCAGCGACGTACAACACCCGGCGCTGCACCGTGGTCCTGCCCTGCCAGTTGCGACTCGTCGCCACCGACGCCGCCCAGTCCAGCGCGACGAACGATTTACCGGTTCCCCACTTGCCGTACAGGATTGCCGACGTCCCCTGGTCTAGGACATTGTCGATGAGTGGCTGCGGATCGGGCAGATTCTCCAGCGCGGAGCGGGTGAGTAGTCGGCAGGCGATACTGCCGGCGGGCGTCTTGTGGGACTCCTCCCACGGGTCGTCGGGCGGCGGCACATCGGCCCAATCGGCCTCAAACTCACTGAGATCCATCACGACACCGCCTTGCGTCGCGACCACGGATGCGCGGCCCGGAACTCGGCCCGCTGGTGGATCTCTCGACCAACCTTGCCCCAGTCGACAGACGCGGCAACAGCGCGAGATGCCGCGGCGCGATGTCCCTGCGCAACTTCCATGCGAAGCACATGGTGTTCGCCGGCCTGGGCGAGTGACAGCAGCTTCAACGGGTCATCGTCAGCGAGCGCGCACCATGCGGGCGTGCCGGCCATCGGCGGGGCGGTGTTCGCCTGCGCGAGCAGCTCGGCCACGAACTCGTGTGTCGGCCACCAAGAAACGGAGCGGGATGCGGTGGCGTTCATGCGACCACCCCCGCCCGCTGGCGACACACTCTGCCTCGGCGGTATCTGACGCTGATTCTGTCCGTCAGCGGGCGACGGCAATCCAGGCACCGACACGACAGCTGGTAACCGAGGTTCTGCGCTTCGGCGAGAATCCAAGCCTCATACCGCTCATCGGCGGTCGGTGGCGTGTAACCATCCTCGGAGCGATGGATTCGGGTACTGTTGTCGGTAGCGGGAGCGGCGGTTCTGGTGGCGACACTTGAGCCGCCGACTTCTTTTGGTCGACGCCCTCGATGGCGAGTCATCAGGCACCACCGCCCAATGGCTGCAGCATGGCGTCGAGTTGCGCGGCGTCGACCTTGAGCAGTCGCGGACCAACCCTCACGGCTTTGAGCTGGCCGGAGGCTATCCAGCGACGAATGGTGCGGTAATGGACGCCGCACCGTTCGGCAGCCTCGGTCAGGCCGATGAGTTCAGGATGGCGACGTTCGCGGCGGTTGGTTGGGTGAGGCATGTTTCTCCCAAAGAACGAAACGAGGAGAACACCTGCTGCAATTCACAACCCATGTGGTTGTGATGCTTGCTCGGTGTTCTCCTCCTGGGAGAAATAACCGCTCGCCGTATTCCGGCCCCCTGGGCCGCCATTCGGGCTAGCTAGCTGTGTTCAGTTGAGCTGCGACTCCTGGTCGCAGCCGAACCAAGAGTATCAGCGCGCCCTCATTTTTGTGGCTAAGTCCCATCACTTCGGCGTGTCCGCTGCGGCGGCGAGCCGCGACAGGCGTTCGGCAATCTCCGCGTCGCGGCCCTCGGCTACGTGCTGATAGCGCAACGCCATAACGGGTGTCGTGTGCCCAAGACGGTGCATGAGTTCCGCTGTAGTGGCGCCAGATTGGGCGGCAAGAACCGCACCGACGTGCCGCAGATCATGCACGCGCAATCTAGGCTTGCCGACAGCCTCGCGGGCTTTCTCCCAATGGGTTCGGTAGCGGTCGGCCATCAGGTGGGTGCCGTCGTTGTCGGCAAACAAGAGGGAATCGCCGTCCTTGCCAACATGCTTCGCCAGATGGGCTTTGAGCACTGGGCGGATGTGCGGAGGCACGGTCACGTCGCGGATGCCGGCGGCTGTCTTTGGCTCCCCCACGGAGAACTTACCTCCCCTGTAGGTGACGGCCCGCCGGATACGCAGCACCGAGCAGTCGGCGGGAATGTCCTTGCGCCGCAGCTCGGATGTTTCACCCCACCGAAGTCCGCACCACGCGGCCAGAATCACGCTTGCGCGCAGTTCGGCTGGCATCTTGGCGGCGAGCTTGTCGACCTGGGCCGGGGTGAGCACTTCTACGTCGCGGCGGCGTTTGGTCTGCATCGCCGCTCGGATACGGCAGGGATTGGCGTCGAGCACCTCGTCTTGCACGGCGGTCGCGCAGATGGCATGGAGGAGCGCATAGGCGTGAGCGTTGCGGGTCGGATGCTCGGAGCCGAGCGCGGCGTGCCATTCGCGTACCCGCGCCGGGGTCAACTTCACCAGCTTGATATCGCCGAGATCGGGCAAGATCAGCCGATCCAGCATCGAGCGGTAATGCTGCTCGGTGCGGGTCCGTAGCTGTCGCTGCCCGATCCACCGATCCGCATAGGCGCGCAGTGTTATGCCATCCGATGATTCGACCGCGCCCCATGTTCCGAGATCGATCTTCCGGCGCTCGTCGGCCAGCCAGCCCTCGGCCTGGAATTGCTCGGGGAATGTGTTCGGCGCGGTGTGCAGGTTGCCGTCGGGCCCGATGTACGCAGCCTGATACCGGCCGCTCGGCAGCTCCCGCAAGCGGCCAAACCCGCGCTTCTTCGCCATCGTGGCGCCTTTCCCGTGCAAGATCCGTGCAACATTAATGTACCAATACGCCCGGCAATGTCCTATACTGCGGGAGTGGTTGAAGTGCCTTACCAGCAGTTCAGGGCATGAAAACCACAGTTAGAGAAATCAGCCACGTCGGATGTCTCGTCAGGTTCGAATCCTGCCGGGGGCACTTTCAATATCGCCTCTGCCGTGCGTTACGGGCCAGCGTCGAGCAGTCCCCGGAAAACACCTCGCCGCGCCGAGCCCCGGTCCTCAAAACCATGCCGTTCACCAGCGCCTCGGGATAGGCTGCCTCGCAATAGCAAGTAGTTGAGATTGCACCGCGAGGGACGACGATGACTGCCGTGCAGGACCATGAGACGGATTTCGCCCGGCCCTGGGCTCCGCACCGGTTGCGCATTTACACCGGCACTGCCCTGTTCGTGCTGGGCATGTTTCTGCTGCTGACCATGGCGGTCAGCTTGCGCATCATTCCGGCCAGCTTCCGGGTGGACGTGATCGCCAACATGATCTTCGGGATCCCGGTGATGCTGCTGCCCTTCGTGATCCTGTGGGATGCGCCCGGTGAGCATCGCGGCCGGCTGGACCGGGCTGCCGAGTTGACGCTGTTCTACATCCCGTTCACCGCGGCCAGCCAGATCGGCTACGAGCTGATGTTCCTGATCGGTCAACCGCTGGGCTGGTGGGCGCCTACCGACGATCCGGGCTGGAAGTGGCTGTGGTGGCAATACGGGCTGGCTGACACCCGCTACGTCAGCGGCAATCCGTGGGTGTTCGCCCTCGAGGTGGTCGGGGTCAGCACCGGCATCACCGTCTTCGTGATGTGGACCAAACTGCTGCGCGCGACGCTGCCGCTGGAATCCCGAATCCGCTGCCTGTGGGTCGTACTGATCGGCATTTCGGTGTTGATGAGCAGTACCGCGGTCTACTTCCTCAGCGAAGTAGGCGCGGGGTTCGCCGACATCGGGCAGGGCAGTTGGGGCTTCTGGTTCAAGTTCATCGGGGAGAACGTGCCGTTCATCCTGTTGCCGCCTCTGGTGATCTATGCGACGTACCTGCAGATCGACCACCTGACCCGCCAAGCGGGTGCCCGCTACGCTGATTAGCGATCGCTCAGCGACAGCCGTTTCGGCGCGTGCAGTCACTGGAACAATCAAGCAACACGGGAAATGCAAGACCTAGGCGCCCTCGCTTCCCCGCTTCGCGGAGAGCGGAATCATCCCGGCGAAGCCTCCCACGCCCCTAGGCTCAACCGAGTGACGATTCGCCTTGGCTTCCAGATTCCCAACTTCTCGTACGGCACCGACGTTTCGGAGCTGTTCCCCACCGTCATCGCCCAAGCCCGCGAGGCCGAAGCCGCCGGCTTCGACGCGGTGTTCGTGATGGACCACTTCTACCAACTGCCCATGCTGGGCTCCCCCGACCAGCCGATGCTCGAGGCCTACACGGCCCTGGGCGCACTGGCCACCGCGACCGAACGGGTCCAGCTGGGCACGCTGGTCACCGGGAACACCTACCGCAACCCGGCCCTGCTGGCCAAGATCATCACCACCCTGGACGTCGTCAGCGCCGGACGCGCGATCCTGGGCATCGGCACCGGATGGTTCGAACTCGAACACGACCAGCTGGGTTTCGAATTCGGCACCTTCACCGACCGGTTCAACCGGCTCGACGAGGCGCTGCAGATCATCCTGCCGATGCTCAAAGGTGAGCGGCCGACCTTCGAGGGCAAGTGGTATCGCACCCGGGAGGCGATGGCCGAACCCCGCCTCCGCGACCACATTCCGCTGCTGATCGGCGGCAGCGGCGAGAAGAAGACGATCCCGCTGGCGGCACGCCAGTTCGATCACCTCAACATCATCGCCGGATTCGACGAGCTACCCACGAAGGTGGCCGCGGTGCAGCGCAGCTGCGAGGAGATTGGCCGCGATCCGGCCACCCTGGAGACCAGCCAGTTGCTCACCGTGCTGGCCGGCCCGAACGTCACCGCCGATCAGATCCCCGCCGAGATGAGCCAGCGCATGGTGGCCGGCAGCCCCGAATCGATCGCCGACCAGGTCAAGGCCAAGGTGCTCGACGCCGGTGTCGGCGGCGTGATCATCAACATGCCCGCCTACACCCCCGGGATTGTCGCCGAAACCGGTGCGGCGTTGCGGACGGTGCTCGACAGCTGAGCCGGGCCTCAGCCCAGCACGGTGCGCATCAGCATCACGTCGTAGGCGTTCCACAGCGACAAGGTGAAGTACACCTCTTTGCCCGTCGACCACGGGTGCATGTACGGCGCGTAGATGCCGCCGGGAATCTGGCCGGTGGGAATCAGCGTCTGCTCGGCGCTCCACGGGCCCTGCGGCGTGGGAGCGGTGCGGGCTACGACGTCGTTGCCGCCGTTGCCGTAGAGCGCCAAATACTGCCGCAGATAGGTGTTGTACTGCACCGACATCTCGCCCACCGGTCCGGGGATCACCGGCGTGGCCGCTGCCGGGTTGTTGGGCACCCAGGATCCGCTGTCGCCATTCCAGTACTGGTACTGCGCGACGTCGGGGATGGCGCGCTCGGGCACCCGCGACAGGTACGCCGAGCCGCCGCGGCCCGATGGGGTCCCATAGGAGTACAGGAAGCCATCGCCCCCACGCAGGAACGCACCCATCTGGAAATTCTCGTTACCGGGGACGAAGCGCGCCCGCGGAACGTTCTCTGGCGACGTCGAACGCACCGTGCCCGGATAGACGCCCCACGTTTCGCCGTTGTCGTTGGAGACCGCGATCGCCGAGTAGTTGGTGGACCATTCGCCGTCGCGGCCCCACTGCTTGATGGACATGAAGTTCATGTACTGGTTGCCGCCGATCCCGATGGCGGCGGTGGGGATCATGCCCTCCTGGTGCCGTGCCAGTTGGACGGCGGGCAGGATCTGCTTGGAGAAGTTCGCTTGGCGCAGTGGCGAACCCGAGTACTTGTTGCCGACGGCGCCAGGGCCCACCGTGATGCCGTCGGCCAGGTTGTTGTCCGGACTGCGGAACAGCACGTTCTGCCGCCACTGCTTGCCTTGGATGCGGCAGTAGCCGAAGGTGTCGCCGAACGCGTAGAGGACTTGGCGGTTGGCGGGATCGCCGTTGTCCCAAGGGATTCCGAGGTCGGTGCCGGAGATACCGAAGCGTTGCAGGGTTTGGTTGGGGCTGTTGGGCCCGGTCATCCACTCCACCAGCGACGTCTGCGAACCCGCGATCGCCCCGGCGGCGTCGGCGGTCGACAAGCCTGGATCTGCGCCGGCGTTGGGAACGGGCTGAACCGGTTGGGCGGCGTTCGGCGCGACCTGACCATCCGGGGACGGCGCCGGGGGCACCACCGCGGCCTGCTGCTTGATGGTTCCGTTGGGGTTGATCAGGGCGGCGATCAGCGGCCCCAGTTTGGGCAGTGGCGCTTGGTCATTGGTGCCGCGTGGCCGCCGCCCACTGGGCATCTGACCCGCTCCGGTCGAGGGCGAACCCGGCGGCGGGTCGATATTGGCCTCGGGGGCATTGCAGGTCGCCGCCATCGCCGGCGGCGCGAACTCGGTGGCGAGAACCATCCCGAGCACGACCGCCGGCACCATCGCGGCCGAGACGATTCGACGCGTCGCCGACATGTCACACCTTTCCGGGACCGCTCCGGGCCTCGCCTGCTGTGACGATAGTGGCGTTTGAGGCGGTTGTGACCAGCGAGTTGTTGATGGAGACGCTTCCGTAACCGTGTCGCAACGGCTGTTAGCGGCGGTCGCTGGGCCTCAGCGGCGAAACTCGGCGACCACCTCCGCGGCGCACCGCAGCTGGTCACGGTCGGAACTCGTTGGAATCAGGTGGATCTCGTCGGCGCCCACCGCCTGGAAGCTGCGCAGCACCTCAAGGAGCTCGTCCTCGCTGCCGGCCCAGCCGGTGGTCGGGGCCATCGCCTCGACGTACTCGGCGGGAATCCAGTTCATGTAGCGCAGCAGATGCTCGCGCACCTGGTTGCGGGCGGCGTCGCGCTCACCCAGCGCGAACCAGAACGACGTCGCCAGATACGGCTCGGCCTTGCCGGCCTGCCGCCAGGCCTGCCGGGCGACGTCGAACAACTCGTTCTGCTTGGCCACGTCGAGATCCATCGTGATGCCGGCCAGGCCTTCGGCCCAAGTCGCCGCACTGCGCAGGGTTTTCGGGCCGATGGTGCCGACCACCAGTGGCGGCCCGCCGGGTTGGGTGGGCGCCGGCCCGACCGGCAGCACCGACTCGGTGAGCTTCTCCCCCGCCCAGACCCGCTTCATGATCGCGACCCGCTCGGCCATCTCCCGCATCGTCTGCGTCGCCGGATCGGCGCCCACGGCGCAGTAGTCCTCATGGCGGCCACCCACCCCGATGCCGACGGTCAGCCGCCCGCCGCTGAGCAGGTCCGCGGTGGCCAGCGCCTTGGCCAGCATGACCGGATCGTGCAGTTGGGGGACGATGACCGTCGTCACCAGCCGCACCCGCTCGGTCCACGCCGACAACGCGCCCAACAGCGTCAGGCTGTCGGGGTTGGTGAAGGCGATCCGCTCGCCCCAGCTCAGCGACGAGAACGGCCCCTCGTCTACCGCGTGCGCCCAATCCCGCAGCAGCGTTGCATCCAGATCCGGCTCCATCACCGGCATCGTCATTCCGACCTGCATGTCGGCGATTGTGGCATGAGCGCCGAGCGCGGCCGACACTTGGGGAATGAGTATTTCCTTCAATCACACGATCGTCGCCGCCCACGACAAACAGGCCTCCGCGGCGTTTCTGGCGGAGCTGTTCGGCCTGCCCGATCCGCAGCCGTTCGGCCATTTCATGGTCGTCGGGCTCGACCACGACGCCAGCCTCGATTACGCCGACGTGCCGGCTACCGAGGAGATCCTGCCTCAGCATTACGCGTTCATGGTGTCCGAGGACGACTTCGACGCCATCTACGGCAAGATCTCCGCGCGCGGCATCGAGCATTGGGCCGACCCGCGCGCCGAACGCCCCGGCGAGATCAACCACCGCGACGGCGGCCGCGGCGTGTATTTCCGCGATCCCGACGGTCATGCGATGGAGATCCTCACCCGGCCCTACGGCTCGGGTCCCTAGCACTCAGCCCCGGCGGTTAGCGAGGCTCGACGAAGGAGAGCCGAAGCTGGACCGCCGAATCAGCCCCGGCGGTTGGCGAGGCTCGACGAAGGAGAGCCGAAGCTGGACCACCGAATCAGCTGCCGTGGCCGCGCTGGCGTTCCTGGGTGCGGTAGTCGGTGGCGAATTCGGCGACGTGCGCGGGCAGCTCACCGGAGGCCACGTCGGCCAGGCTGGTCTGCTCGAGCACCGAACGCATGCTGGCCCGCAGCGCCCGCCACACGTCGGTCAGCGCGGCGGTAGGGCCCGCATAGGGCAGATCACCCAGGCCGATGTCACGGACGCTGGCCAGCGGGCCGTCGATGCTGCGCAGCACGTCGGCGACGCTGATCTCGGTGGCCGCGCGGGCCAGTTCGTAGCCGCCGTCGCGGCCGCGCTGGCTACGCACCAGCCGGTCGGTGCGCAGATCCGACAGGATGTCGACCAGGAACTGCGCCGGAATGCCCTGAGCAGCGGCAATCTCATCGGTCTTGACCAAAGTGCCCGGGTCGGCGGTGGCGAGTTGGACCATCGCCCGCACCGCGTATTCCGCCTTGGCCGACATCCGCATCATGGGGATTCTGCCATCTGCGCCCGGCGACGATGCAGAGCGAAGCGATGAGGAGGAGGCGGGCAGTCGATTTTCCGGTGGCCTCAGCCGATCGCGGCGAGCACTGCTTGGGCGTATTCGGGGCGGCAGACCACCAGGTCCGGCAACAGCGGATCGGGCCGGTTGTAAGCCAGCGGCGAGCCGTCGATACGCGAGGTGTGCAGGCCGGCGGCCCGGGCGACGGCCACCGGGGCGGCCGAGTCCCACTCGTACTGCCCGCCGGCATGTACGTAGACATCAGCGGCGCCCTGCACGACGGCGGCGACCTTGACCCCGGCCGAGCCCATCGGCACCAGCACGGCGTCGAGGCGCTCACGCACGGTCTCGGCGATCGCCGGCGGGCGGCTGCGCGACACCGCGATCCGCGGCTGGCCGGTATGCGGGGGCGGCGCGGTGACGGTCGGGGTGGCCAAGGTGATGCCGCGTGCCGGCAGGGCGACCGCGCCAGCGGTCAGTTCTCCGGCCTGCCACAGCGCGACGTGCACGGCCCAGTCGTCACGGTCCAGCTCGGAGAACTCCCGGGTGCCGTCCAGCGGGTCGACGATCCACACCCGCTCGGCGCGCAACCGGACCGGATCGTCGGCGCCCTCCTCCGACAGCACCGCGTCGTCGGGGCGTTCGGCGGCCAGCGCTGTCATCAGGTAGTCGTGAGAGCGCTTGTCGCCGGCGGCTTTCCGCTCGGCTGCTGGTGCATCGGCCAGTTCCTCGCGGACTGCCAGCAGCAGCCGACCCGCGTCGGCGGCGAGTTGGGCGGCCAGCTGGTGATCGTTCACTTGCGGGCCTCGATCGCGGCGATGACCTGGCGGGCCTGTTCATCGACGCTGTCCTGCGGGCTCAACCGCACGTCGGGGTTGCGCGGGCGCTGATAGGGGCTGTCGATGCCGGTGAAGTGGGTGATCAGACCCGCACGCGCCTTGGCGTACAGCCCCTTGGGATCGCGCTGCTCGCACTGTTCCAGCGGGGTATCGCAGAACACCTCGACGAAATCGAAACCGGCATCGGTGTGCACCTGACGGGCCAGCTGGCGGTGTTCGATCAGCGGACTGATCGCCGGCACCAGCACGATCTGCCCGGAATCGGCCAGCAGGGTCGCCACGTGCGCCAGCCGGCGCAGGTTCTCGGCGCGGTCGGCCATCGAGAAGCCAAGGTCGGCGTTGAGCCCGTGCCGCAGGTTGTCGCCGTCGAGAACGTAGGCGGGCGTTCCCCGTTCGAGCAGCAGCTGCTCGACGCGCATGGCCACCGACGACTTGCCGGCGCCGGACAGTCCGGTCAGCCACACCGTGCGACCCTTCGACAACCGGTCGGTCGCGGTGACCAGCGAGTCGTGGCGCACCGTGTTGGGGCTGGCGGCACGGCCCGACACATCGCGCAGCACCATGCCGGCCGCCACCGTTCCATTGGTGGCCAGGTCGATGAGGATGAACGATCCGGTGGCGTCGTTGTGGCTGAATTCATCGAGCATCAGCGGAACCTGGGCGCGCAACGAGACACGACCGAGTTCGTTGAGCTGCAACGAGTTCGCTTCCTTGTCCCGGTGCAAGGTGTTGACGTCGAGACGGTAATCCAGCGCCATCACCTTCACCCGGGTGGTGCGGGTGGTGTGCTTGATGATGTAGTCATTGCCGGGTCGCAGCGACGCGCCGTCGGCCATCCAGCACACCGTGGCGTCGAAGTCTTGGGCGATGCGCGGCTGGTTGTTGGTGCGGGCGATCATGTCGCCGCGGGAGATGTCGATGTCGTCATCGAGGCTGACCGACACCGCCATCGGCGGAAACGCTTCGGCCACCGCGCCATTGGGGCCCTCGATCGACGCGATGCGGGTCGGTTTGCCCGACGGCAGCACCACCACGTCGTCACCGGGACGCAGCACACCGCTGGCCACCGTGCCGGCGTAGCTGCGGTGATCGGCGTGTTCATGGGTTTGAGGACGGATCACGTACTGCACCGGGAAGCGCACGTCGACGAGGTTGCGGTCACCGGCGATGTAGACGTCTTCGAGGTGCGACAACAGTGCCGGGCCCTCGTAATAGGGAGTCTTGTCGGACTTGGTCACCACATTGTCACCGAGCAGCGCGGAGATCGGGATGGTCGTCACGTCGTGCACGTCCAGGCGGGTGGCGAACGAGTGGAAGTCGTCGCGGATCGCCTCGAATCGCTCAGCGTCCCAGTCGATCAGATCCATCTTGTTGACCGCGAGCACGATGTGGCGGATCCCGAGCAGCGACGCCAGGAAGGTGTGCCGGCGCGACTGCTCCTGCAAACCGTGGCGCGCGTCGACCAGCACGATCGCCACCTGGGCGGTCGAGGCACCGGTGACCATGTTGCGGGTGTACTGGATGTGCCCGGGCGTGTCGGCGATGATGAATTTCCGCTTGGGCGTGGCGAAGTAGCGGTAGGCGACGTCGATGGTGATGCCCTGCTCGCGCTCGGCACGCAAACCGTCGGTGACCAGCGCCAGGTCGGTGTAGTCGTGACCGCGCTCGCGCGAGGTGCGCTCGACCGAGGCCAGCTGGTCCTCCATGACGGCCTTGGAGTCGAACAGCAGCCGCCCGATCAGGGTGGACTTGCCGTCGTCGACCGAACCGGCCGTCGCGATACGAAGCAGCGTGGTTGCCGCGCTCATCAGAAATACCCCTGCCTCTTGCGGTCTTCCATGCCTGCTTCGGAGATCCGGTCATCAGCGCGGGTGGCCCCGCGCTCGGTCAGCCGCGACACCGCGGTCTCGGCGATCACCGCCTCCACGGTGTCCGCCGTCGACTCCACGCACCCGGTGCAGGTGACGTCGCCGACGGTGCGGAAACGCACTGAGGTCTCGAAGACCTCTTCGCCGTCGACGGGCCGCAGGAATTCGTGGTCGGCCAGCAGCATCCCGTCGCGCTGGAACACCTTGCGCTGATGCGCGAAATAGATTGACGGCAGGGTGATTTCCTCGGCGCCGATGTAGGACCAGATGTCGAATTCGGTCCAGTTCGACAGCGGGAAGACCCGGATGTGCTCGCCGGCGCGGTGCCTGCCGTTGTAGAGGTTCCACAGCTCGGGACGTTGCGCCTTGGGGTCCCACTGGCCGAACTCGTCGCGGAAGCTGAACACCCGCTCCTTGGCGCGGGCCTTCTCCTCGTCGCGGCGGGCACCGCCGAAGGCCGCGTCGAACTTGTTCTCCCGGATGGCCCGCAGCAAGGTGACGGTCTGCAGCGGGTTGCGCGAGGGCCCGTCGTCAATCACCCGCCCGGCGTCGATGTCGTCCTGCACGCTGGCAACCACCAGCCGCACGCCGGTCCGCTCGACCAACTCGTCGCGGGCGGCGATGACCTCGTCGAAGTTGTGGCCGGTGTCGACGTGCATCACCGGGAACGGCAACCGGCCCGGCGCGAACGCCTTGACCGCCAGGTGCAGCATGACGATGGAGTCCTTGCCGCCGGAGAACAGCAGCACCGGCCGCTCGAACTCCGCGGCCACCTCCCGGATGATGTGGATGGCCTCGGCCTCCAGCGTGCGCAGATGCGTCAGCTGATAGTGGCCGGCCGTTGTTGGCGCGGTGACGTTGGTGGTCATGACTTCCTCGGCTGCTTCCCGATAATCTTGGTGAGACTTACCAGATTTATTGGTTATAGGCGGCTATGTAACCAGGCCAACCGGATCGCTGTCAATGTGACCGGTTAGCTTCCACGCGAGCAGTCGCGAAAGCCCCCTCCAGGGCGCTCGGGAGGGGGCTTTGGCGACTGCTCGGCGCAGGGGCTAGACGGTGACTTCGCCGAGCTTGCCGGTGGCGACGTCGAAGACAAACCCGCGCAGCGACGTGGTTTGCGTGATGAACGGGCTGGCCTTGACCCTCCGCAACGACTGACGGACGTCCTCGGCCGGGTCGGGGAAAGCCTCGGCGGCCCAGGGCGGCCGCAGCCCGGTCTCCTCCAGAATGGAGCGCTTGAAGTCGTCGTCGGTGAAGGTGAGCATCCCGCAGTCACTGTGGTGGATCAGGATGATCTCCCGGGTGCCCAGCAGTCGCTGGCTGATCGCCAGCGAGCGGATCGCGTCCTCGGTGATCACCCCGCCGGCGTTGCGGATGCAGTGCGCTTCACCCTCGTTGAGGCCCAGCGCGCGATAGACGTCGAGGCGGGCGTCCATGCAGGCGACGATCGCGACGTGCTTGCTCGGCGGCATCGGCAGCGGCCCCTTGAAGGTCTTCGCATACTCCGCGTTGTTGGCCAGGTAGTCGTCGGTAACGGTCACAGGCTTCTCCCTCTGTCGCAGTGCGCATGCCGAGCCTAATGAACAAGCCCCCGGAATCCACGGATAAAAATCATTCGAATCAGCGGGTTGCGCGCAGCGCGTCGCCCGGCTCACGCAGAAGACGGCGCCCACCCTCTACCCTGTGCTGATGCCGCACGTCTGGGAGGCCGCACCGTGATGCGGTTCCTGGCCGGCCGGGCACTCAACTACCTGGTGCTGTTGGGCCTCGCATCGTTCCTGACGTTCTGCCTCACTTCGCTGGCGTTCGCTCCGCTGGACAGCCTGATGCAGCGCAACCCGCGCCCGCCGCAGGCCGTCATCGACGCCAAGGCCGCCGAGCTCGGCCTGGACAAGCCCATTCCGCTGCGCTACGCGCACTGGGCCTCGCACGCCGTCCGCGGCGATTTCGGCGTCACGGTCACCGGCCAGCCGGTCTCCGGGGAACTGGGCCGGCGCATCGGGGTCAGCCTGCGCCTGCTGGTCGTCGGCTCCCTGGCGGGCACGGTGATCGGGGTGGTGGCCGGTGCATGGGGAGCGGTGCGCCAGTACCGGTTCTCCGACCGGGTCATCACCATGGCGGCGCTGCTGGTGTTGTCGGTGCCCACCTTCGTGCTGGCCAACCTGGTGATCCTGAGCGCGCTGCGGGTGAACTGGGCGCTGGGGGCGCAGCTGTTCGACTACACCGGGGAGACGTCCCCCGGGCTGGTCACCGGCTTCTGGCCGGGGCTGGCCGATCGGCTGCAGCACCTGGTGTTGCCGTCGCTGACGCTGGCGCTGGGCGCCGCGGCCGGCTTCAGCCGCTACCAGCGCAACGCGATGCTCGACGTGCTCGGCCAGGACTTCATCCGCACCGCCCGCGCCAAGGGCCTGACCCGGCGGCGCGCCCTGTTCAAACACGGGCTGCGCACCGCGCTGATCCCGATGGCCACCTTGTTCGCCTACGGGGTGGCCGGGCTGGTCACCGGGGCGGTGTTCGTGGAGAAGATCTTCGGCTGGCACGGCATGGGCGAATGGGTGGTGCAGGGGGTGGCGACCCAGGACACCAACATCGTCGCGGCGATCACGGTGTTCTCCGGTGCGGTGGTGCTGGCCGCCGGGCTGCTCTCCGACGTCATCTACGCGCTGCTCGATCCCCGGGTGCGGGTGTCATGACCACCGAGATCGAGTTCGCCTCCCGGCGCACCCTGGTGCTGCGCCGCTTTCTGCGCAGCCGCACCGCGGTGGGCGCCCTGGCGCTGCTGGCGGTGATGTTCGTCGGCTGCTACGCGCTGCCCCCGCTGCTGCCCTACTCCTACACCGACCTGGACTACGACGCGCTGCTGGTCCCGCCGGGGGCCCGGCATTGGTTGGGCACCAACGCCCTCGGCCAGGACCTGCTGGCCCAAATCCTGCGCGGCATGCAGAAGTCGATGCTGATCGGGGTGTGCGTGGCGCTGATCTCCACGGTGATCGCCGCGACGGTGGGGGCGATCTCGGGATACTTCGGCGGGTGGCGTGACCGGATGCTGATGTGGTTGGTGGATCTGCTGCTGGTGGTGCCGGCGTTCATCCTGATCGCGATCATCACCCCGCGCACCAAGAACAGCGGCAACATCGCGCTGCTGGTGCTGCTACTGGCCGGGTTCAGCTGGATGATCAGCGCCCGCATGGTGCGGGGCCTGACCATGAGCCTGCGTGAGCGCGAATTCATCCGGGCCGCACGGTATATGGGCGTGTCCAGCCGGCGCATCATCATCGACCACATCGTGCCGAACGTGGCGTCGATCCTGATCATCGATACCGCGCTCAACGTGGCGGTGGCGATCCTTGCCGAAACCGGGTTGAGCTACCTGGGTTTCGGCATCCAGCCGCCGGATGTCTCGCTGGGCACGCTGATCGCCGACGGCACCGCCTCGGCGATCACCTTCCCGTGGGTCTTCCTGTTCCCGGCCGGGGTGCTGATCACCATTCTGGTCTGCGCCAACCTCGCCGGCGACGGCCTGCGCGACGCGTTGGACCCCGACGCCGCGAGTCTGCGGGGCCGCCGATGAATGCCCTGCTCGAGGTCACCGACCTGGCCGTGACGTTCGGCGCCGGCGCGGATGCGGTGCAGGCGGTGCGCGGCGTGAGCTATCGGATCGACCCGGGCGAAGTGGTGGCGATGGTCGGCGAGTCCGGCTCCGGCAAATCCGCGGCGGCCATGGCGGTGATGGGCCTGTTGCCCGAGCACGCGCAGGTGTCCGGGTCGGTACGCCTGGGTGGCACACAGCTGATCGGCCTGGGCGACACCGCGATGTCGAAGGTCCGCGGTGCCTCCATCGGAATGGTGTTCCAGGACCCGATGTCGGCGCTGACGCCGGTCTACACCGTCGGTGATCAGATCGCCGAAGCCATCGAGGTGCACCAACCCCGCATCGGGCGGGCCGCGGCCCGGCTCCGTGCGGTGGAACTGCTGGAGCTGGTCGGGATCTCCCGGCCGCAGGAGCGGGCGCGGGCCTTTCCGCACGAGCTGTCCGGCGGGGAACGTCAGCGGGTGGTGATCGCCATCGCCATCTCCTGTGACCCGGACCTGCTGATCTGCGACGAGCCCACCACCGCGCTGGACGTCACCGTGCAGGCCCAGATCCTCGAGGTGCTCAAGACCGCCCGCGATGTGACCGGCGCCGGGGTGCTGATCATCACCCACGACCTCGGGGTGGTCGCCGAGTTCGCCGACCGGGCGCTGGTGATGTACGCCGGTCGGGTGGTGGAAGCCGCGCCGGTCGAGGCCCTTTACCGGCGGCGCAAAATGCCCTACACGGTAGGGCTTTTGGGGTCGGTGCCGCGGCTGGACGCTGCGCAGGGCACCCGGCTGGTGCCGATCCCGGGGGCACCGCCCTCCCTGGCCGACATCGAGCCCGGCTGCCCGTTTGCCCCGCGCTGTCCGCTGGTCACCGAGGAGTGCCGGGCACAGGAGCCGGAGCTGCTGATCGTCGGGCCGGAGCAGTCCGCCGCTTGCATTCACACCGATCAGGTGGGCGAGCGCAGCGCGGCCGACATCTATCGCGTCCCCACCGCGACCCCGGTGCCCGCTTCCGGCGACTCCCCCACCGTGGTGCGGGTGCGTGAGCTGGTCAAGACCTACCCGCTGACCAAGGGTGTGTTTCGCCGCAGTGTCGGCGAGGTCCGCGCGGTCTCCCGCGTGAGTTTCGAGTTGCAGCAAGGCCGCACGCTGGCGATCGTCGGCGAGTCCGGCTCGGGCAAATCCACCACGTTGCACCAGATCCTGGAACTGGCTGCGCCGCAGTCGGGGTCGATCGAGGTGCTCGGCACCGACGTCGCGACCCTCAAGCGCGACGGCCGCCGTGCTCTGCGCCGTGACCTGCAGGTGGTGTTCCAGGATCCGGTGGCCTCCCTGGACCCGCGCCTGCCGGTTTTCGACGTACTGGCCGAACCGTTGCGCGCCAACGGCTCCGACAAGGCGTCGACGCATGCGCGAGTGGCCGAGCTTTTGGAGCTGGTCGGGCTGCGGCGCGGCGACGCGGCGCGGTACCCCTCGGAGTTCTCCGGCGGGCAGAAACAGCGGATCGGCATCGCCCGCGCGCTGGCGCTGCAACCGAAGATCCTCGCGCTCGATGAGCCGGTGTCGGCGCTGGATGTGTCGATTCAAGCCGGAATCATCAACCTGCTGCTGGATTTACAGGAGCAGTTCGGCCTGTCGTATCTGTTCGTGTCGCACGATCTGTCGGTGGTCAAGCATCTGGCGCACACCGTGGCGGTGATGCTCGCCGGGGAGGTCGTGGAACAGGGCGAGGCGGATCAGGTTTTCGGTGACCCGCAACACGACTACACGCGTCGGCTGCTGGCCGCGGTGCCGCACCCGGAGCCGGCCTCATGACGTTGACGCTGCGCTCACGGCGACATTGTGCGAGACGGGCACGCCCTGCGCGCAGAGTCAATGTAGGTGCGGCGCTGGTGACCGCCGTCGGGCTGGCGCTCAGCGGATGCGCGGCGGTCGACATCACCGCCCCGGAGGGAGTCTCCGCGGTCGGCACCGCCAGCGACATCAACCCGCAGGACCCGGCCACCCTGCGCGACGGCGGCAACCTGCGGCTGTCGATGAGCCAGTTCCCGCCGAACTTCAACCCGCTGCACATCGACGGCAACCTCGCCGAGAACGCCGCCATGCTCAAGGCCACCATGCCGCGGGCGTTCATCATCGGCCCGGACGGCTCGGCGACGGTGGACACCGACTACTTCACCAGCGTCGAGTTGACCGGTACCAACCCGCAGGTCGTCACCTACACCATCAACCCGAAGGCGACCTGGTCCGACGGCACCCCACTGTCGTGGGCGGACATCGCCAGCCAGATCCATGCCACCAGCGGCGCCGACGGCGGGTTCGCGATCGCGTCCACCAACGGCGCCGAGCGGGTCGCCTCGGTGACCAGAGGCGTCGACGACCGTCAGGCCGTGGTCCGCTTCGCCAAGCCCTACGCCGAATGGCGGGGCATGTTCGCCGGCAACTCGATGCTGCTGCCGCACAGCATGACCGCCGATCCAGACACCTTCAACAAGGCGCAACTGCGGCGGCCGGGACCGTCGGCCGGGCCGTTCATGCTGTCGACACTGGACCGCACCAGCCAGCGAATCACCTTGACCCGCAACCCCGACTGGTGGGGCAAGCAGCCGAAGCTGGACACCATCACCTACCTGGTGCTCGATGAGTCCGCCCGGATGCCGGCTTTGCAGAACCACACTATCGACGCCACCGGGGTGGCCACCTTGGATCAGCTGACGATCGCGCGGCGCACCGAGGGCATCGCGATCCGCCGGGCGCCGACCCCGGCCTGGAATCACTTCACCTTCAACGGCGCTCCGGGGGCGATCCTGTCCGACAAGGCGCTGCGGCTCGCGGTGATGCGCGGTATCGACCGCACCACGATCGCCAGGGTGACCCAGCGCGGGCTGACCGCCGACCCGGTGGCGCTGAACAACCACATCTACGTCGCCGGCCAGGAGGGCTACCAGGACAACAGCAAAGTGGTGGCCTACGACCCGGAGCGCGCCAAGCGTGAACTCGACGCGCTGGGTTGGAAACTGAACGGGAAGTTCCGGGAGAAGGACGGCCGCCCGCTGGTGATCCGGCACCTGTTCTATGACGCGTCGAGCACCCGGCAGTTCGCCCAGGTGGCCCAGCACAATCTGGCTCAGATCGGGGTGAAGCTGCAGCTGGATTCGAAAGCCGGTGGTGGTTTCTTCACCGACTACGTCAACGTCGGCGACTTCGACATCGCCCAGTTCAGTTGGGTCGGTGACGCTTTCCCGCTGGCCGGGCTGAACCAGATCTCCGCGTCCTACGGGGAGGCCAACTTCGGCAAAATCGGCAGCCCGGAGATCGACGCGAAAATCGAGGAGACGCTGCAGGCGCTGGACCCGGCGTTGGCCCGCGCGCGGGCCAACGAGGTCGACGCGCTGTTGTGGGCCGAGGGGTTCAGCCTGCCGCTGATCCAGACGACCGGCAATGTCGCGGTGCGCAGTTCCCTTGCGAACTTCGGGGCGCCGGGCTTGGCCGATCTGGATTACACGGCAATAGGTTTCATGAAGGACTGATGACTCAGCATCAGGCACTCAAGTCGATGCGGTGCGCATCCTTGACGCTGCCGTAGCGGTCGGGGCTGCAGGTCAGCACGATCACCTGGCCCTGGGCGCCGACTGCGTCGAATACCGCGCCCATCTTCTCCAGCCGATCCGGGTCGGTGAAGCCGAGCGCGTCGTCGATCACCACCGGGACGCTGTCCTCCTTGGCCACCAGCGCCGCCCCAGCCAGCCGGGTCAGAATGCCGAGCTGTTCTTTGGCCCCGCCCGACAGCGACTCATAGGGCACGGTGCGGCCGTCGAGGGTGCGGGCGCAGATCTTCAGGTCGGTGTCGATGTCGACTTCGAAGTCGGCGCCGAACACCTTTGCACCTAGTCGCTGGATCTCGGCACGGAACGGTTCGACGTAGCGGCGGCGGGTGTCATCGCGATGCCGGTTCATCGTTGCACGCAACAGCTGCACGGCGCGGGCCCGCTGACCGATCCGATCGTGTTCGGCCGCAGCGTGTTCGCGCTTGGTCTGCGCGGCATCGAGTTGGCCGCGGCGGCCTTGGGCGCCGAACACCGACAGTTCGACCTCGACCTCGTGTTGCGCGCGGGCGGTCTCGACGTGGGCGGTACGCAGCGCCTGCGCCGCCGCCTGCGCCTCGGCGAGTTCGGTGTCGACCGCATCGGGGGCGGCGGCACCGAGCTGCTCCGACAACTCCGTGACTCGCTGTTGGGCGGTGGCTACGGCGTGCCGAGTGGATTCGGCGGCGGCAGAGAGGTTTTGGTCGCTGACCGATGCCCGGTCGGCGGTGAGACGCTGCGTGACGGTGTCGAGCTCGGCGCGCTGCGTCGCGAGGTTGTTCTGTAGCAGCGTCACGCGCGTCGACGCCTCGGTGCGGTGGGTGGACGCGTCCAGGGCGGCCCGGCGCCGGGCCTCGCAGTCGGTGTCGGCCTGTGCGCGCAGCGCCTCGGCGGCGTCGCGTTCGGTGCGGGCAACTTCGGGCGTGATCCCGGTGACCGCCTCGTCGTGGTCGCTGCGTGACGCTGCCAGTTGGGCACGCAGCGCCGGTATTTCGTCATCGCCGCGCAACGCCGTCAGGGCGGCGGTCAACTGGTCGCGGGTGCCCTGCAGTTCGCGGCGCCGCTGGTCGGCCCGCCGTGCCTGCGCCAGATCGTCTACGCCGGCTGCTGCCAGCGCCTCGGCCAGCTCACCTTGCGCTGCCGTGTGTTTCGCAGCGGCCTCACGGGCGCTGTCCCCTGGCCTGACCCGCACGGTCAACAGACCGGGTACGTCAACTTCGGTGCCGTCGCCGACGGTCGCCGACCAGCTCTGGCCGGCCGGCAGCGCGGTGTGCTCTCCGGCGATCACCAGCTCGACGTCGACGGCTGCGGTGACCTCCAGCGTCGCCGAGATCGCGGCCAACGAGGCCTGTGCCCGGTCGAGTGCTGCTGCCGCGTCCTCGATCCCGCGCAGCAGCGGCTCGGTCACGACGATGCCGGCCAGTTCAGCGACCACCAGCTCGAGGTCGCGCTCGGCCGCGTCGATGCGGTCGATGCGGGCGGCCAGCCGATCGGCCTCGTCCCGGGCGGCGAGCTGGTCGACGACCCGGCGGGTGGTCTCGACGTGTCGGGTCGCGGCGGCCAGAACCGCTGCAGCTTCGGCCGCAGCGGCGTCGGCGGCCTCGGCGGCGGTGTCCGCGGCGGCCTGCGCCTGAACGGCCTCGGCGATCTCGGCGTCCAACGCGGCCACCGCGGCCGCCCGGGATTCGAGTTCGGTGCAGAGCCGCTCCCGCTCGGTGTGGGCGGATTGCGCGGCGGCGCCGGTGGCCTCAGCGGCCGTGGCCACCAGCTGGGCGTCGCGCAGATGGTCGCGCAGCGTGTTGATCCTGGCACTGGCGGCCTGGGCGGCGCTGTGCCGGGCATCGGTGGCGGCCTGCTCTGCGGTCAGCCGAGCGAGTTCCTCGGTCAGCTCGGCGTGCCCGAGCACTCGGTCGTCGACCTCGGCGAGCAGTGCCGTGCACCGTGCCACCTCCGCGTCGGCATCGGCCAGGGCGGAGATCGCGGCGGCCCACTCCCCCGTCGCGCGTCCGGTGGGGGTGAAGTAGCGCCCGTATTCGGCATCGATGCGTTCGATGAGCACCGGTTCGGTTCCGCTGAGCGTGGCGGTATCGCCGGCGGCGACATCCAGCGCCCGCGACAGCGCGTCGCATCCGGACATGTCCACTGCCGCGGTCGATGCCGCCTGCAGCACCCGCTGCGCCTGCCACAGGCCGGTGTCCATCGTCTCGGCCAGCATGACGCGGACCCGCTCGTGCGCTTCGTCACCGGTGAGCTGCTCGCGACGCGGGGCCTCGATGGTCAGCGTCGTCTGGGGCGATTTATGAAAACGCTTGTGGTAGACGAAACGGTAAGGGCCGGTGCTGATCTCAGCGGTGACCTCGGCACCGACGTCGGCGTGGGTAGGCTTGACCTGTTTGACGTCCTTCTTGGCGGAGCGGTCCTTGGACTCCAGCAGCAGATCCAGCGCCTCGATCATCGAGGACTTGCCGATCTCGTTGGCGCCGCACACCACGACCACGCCGTGATCGGGAAAGTCGATCTCGCGGTGGGCCACGCCGCGATAGTTGGTCAGGACCAGCCGGTGCAGCCTCATGCCGCACCCCGGTCGACGAGCCGCAGCAGTAGCGCCAGCGCGGCGTTCGCGTCGCCGGCGGTGCCGGTGTCCTCGCTGCGTGCCGCTGTGACCAATTCCTCGACCGCGTCGGCGGCGAAACCGCCGATGCCGAGGTCGGTGAACTCACCGTCGGCAGGAACCACCACCAGGTCGGTGTGGCGTTTCCAGGTGCCCACCCAAGCGAATAGCCGCGAATACCGGTCCAGGCAGGCATCGAGTGCGGCCCGGTCGGTGACGCTCAGCGCGCCGGCCAGCGCCAGCCGGACCACCGTGCGTCCCTTGTCGGGCAGCTGATCGAGGTTGATATCCAGATCCGTGACGTCACGGCCGGTGTCGAGCTGGCGGTGCAGCGTCAGGAACCGCCACATGCCGATGCGGCGGGAGTCGACGGTGACAGCGCCGTCGGTTTCGTCGACATCGACCAGCAAGACATGGCCGGGATCGGGTTCGATGTCGTCGAAGTTGGTGACCTCCGGCGAGCCCGAATACCAGATCCGGCCAGTGGTGCCCACTTCGGTGCGGGAATGCTTGTCCCCCAACGCGACATAGTGGATCGCGCCGCGGTCCAATGCGTCTTCGAGGGCTGCGAGCCGGATCAGCGCCGGGTTATCCGGGTTGGGGTCCAGCACGTCGACGCCCCCGTGGGCGACCAGAATCCGGATGGTGCCGTCCGCGGGCAGGACGTCGAGCACAGCGCTCGCCAAGTCGGTGGTGGGTCGTTTCGACCGCCACGGGGCGGCGACGATGTCCAGGCCGGGGCGCACCGGATGCACGCCGGCGGTGTCGAGGACGACGACGTTGTCGGGGCGCTCGGCGGTGAACAAGGTGCTGGTGTAGACCGATGCGGCGTCCAAGGGGTCATGGTTTCCGGGTAGTAGATACACCGGAATCCCGATGGTGCGCATGGCTTCCAGGGACTGGCTGATCACCTCCGGGGCGAGCTGGTTGTCCTCGAACACGTCTCCGGCGACGACGACGAACTCGGCGCCCGTCTCGGCCGCCAGCGCACCTAGCCCCGCCACCGCGTCGCGCCGGGCCGCCGAATAGCGGGGCTGAGCATCACCGGCGAGGAAGTGCCGGGTCATGCCGAGCTGCCAGTCGGCGGTGTGCACGAATCGCATGTCTCTCGTCCTTCCACCCGGCCGTGAGCCGAGGCAACGCGAGTGTATGGCCGCCCACCGACAAGTCCGCGGACCTCGCTCGGCAGGTCCGGACGGCCGGGTGATCGCGTGCTCCCATGCATCACATAAGCCACATCGGCACCGCGAGGGGTAGGGTGATATGGCTTCAAAACGGATGTCGCATGCGCTATCACACCGGCCGTTGCCGGCGGCTGCTATCGCCAGCGCTATCCAATCCGGAAAGATCTCTACCCCGCCGTTGCGTGGCGGATACGGCGCAAGTTCCACATGTGGCAGAAGAGACGCGTTCGGCGGACCGGGGCCTAGCCTTGGCTGCATGAGCGATGAACACCGGACCCTGATCCTGCTGCGGCATGCGAAATCGGACTACCCGCCCGGGGCCGTCGATCACAGCAGGCCGCTGGCGCCGCGCGGCATTCGGGAGGCAGCGCTGGCCGGCGACTGGCTGCGCGCCAACGTGCCCGCCATCGACGAAGTGCTCTGCTCAACGGCAACCCGGACCCGGGAAACCCTGGAGCGCACCGGGATTCAATCGCCGACGCGCTACCGTGACGAACTCTACGATGCTGCCCCGGGCAGTGTCATCGCCGAGATCAACGAGGTCGACCACGCGATCCGCACCCTACTGGTGATCGGGCACGAACCGGCGATGTCGAGCGTCGCACTCGGCTTGGCCGGCGCACCGGGAACCGACGCCGCTGTCGCCCAACAAATTTCCGAGAAGTTCCCCACGTCGAGCATCGCGGTGCTGCACGTCACCGGCAGCTGGGCGGCGGTGGAGCTGGGTTCAGCGCAGCTGGTCGAGTTCCACGTGCCGCGCTAACGCGGCCCCGGCAGCTACGAGTTCGTCGCGAGCGTCAACTCCATCAGCTTGATCGCCTGCTCGCACGCGTCGATCCCCGGCGCCTGCGGATTCACCCACCAGCCGACCACGCCGGCGGCGTCGCTGGCCACCCCGCACGAGCCGTTCGGGTCCCCAGGGCGCATCACGATCGACGGCACGCCCACGATGGTCTTGTTCTCGATCTGATACTTCAGGAACTCGGCGACCTTGCGCTCGTTGTCCAGGCTGCCCTGCTCGAACCAGAACCGGGTGATGTCGATCAGCCCGGCCGGGTTGGCCGCCTGCCAGCGGCAGATCGCGCCGACGAAGGTGCTCTGGATGTCCAGCGGGTCCGCCCCCACCGTCTTGGCCAAGATGTCGGTGGTCAGCACCTCGCACTCCTTGAGCAGGTTGGGGTACTGCCGTTCGGAGTTGTTGTTGCGCTGGGTGTCGCCGGCGCCCGCCTTGACCGCGGTGCCGCCCACCTCGCGGGAACAGCCCGTCAAGCTGATCAACACCGTCAACACGCAGGCGGCACTGGCAAAAATCCGGCGGCTCATTTGGCGTTCGCAATCGACTGGCGGGTCAGCTCTTTGGCGACGTCGCAGGGATCCGGGAACGGCTTCTGGGCGAAACTCACCGACCACTCGATGAAGTCGTCCTTGAACTGGATGCCGATCTCACACAGGTTGTCGCCCATCGTCGGGGCGGTGCCGATCGCGATGAAGCCGCTGTGGCCGTCGATGTTGATGTCCTCCACCGACGTCCGCGACACCTCCTCGGTCTTGCGTTCACGCCCGATCGGGCTGCCGCGGTACCAGGAGAAGGAGAAGTGCGGGCCCATGATCCCGCCGCGGGCCAGCCACTGGCAGCCCACCGAGTTCTGCGCGGTGTTGACCAGGCCGGACACCCGGGTCAGGTTGGTGACGGTCTCGTCGCTGATGCCCCCGCACTGCGGGAACGACGGCCCGTGACTGCCCTGGTCGGACTTGGTCGCCGAGGCCTCGCCGGACTGAGCTTCGGTCGAACCGGAGTCGGAACATCCGGCGACCATCGGAATCACGGTAGCGACCGCCAGGGCCGGGACCGTCAGTTTGAGCCGCACACGATGCACTGTAGCGGCACCACCGCCGGGCAACCACGACACACCGGGTGACCAGTTGGTTTGTGTCGCCCCGGCACTGTCACCACCGCATGCGGCCCGTACGGATGTGCGACAGTAACCCCATGCTCCTGGCGCTGCTGCGCTGCTACATCAGGCCGTACCGGTGGCCGGTCGCGGCGGTGATGACCCTGCAGCTGATCAGCACCCTGGCCTCCTTGTACCTGCCGACCGTCAACGCCTCGATCATCGACGACGGCGTCATCCGCGGCGACACCGCCGTCATCACCCGGCTGGGCGGAGTGATGCTGGTCGTCACCGTCCTGCAGGTGCTGTGCGCGGTCGCCGCGGTCTACTACGGCGCGCGCACCGGAACCGGGTTCGGCCGCGACCTGCGCCGGGCGGTGTTCAGCCGGGTGATCGGGTTCTCCGAGCGGGAGACCACCCGATTCGGCACGCCGACGCTGCTGACCCGCACCACCAACGACGTCCGCCAGATCCAGCTGGTGGTGCAGTTGGGCGCCACCGTGCTGGTCGCCGCGCCGATCATGAGCATCGGCGGGCTGCTGATGGCGCTGCACCAGGACGTCGGGCTGTCCTGGCTGCTGGCGGTGGCCGTTCCGGTGCTGGCGGGGGCCAACTACGCGATCGTGGTGCGGATGCTGCCGCTGTTCCGCCGCATGCAGATGCTGATCGACAACATCAACCGGGTGCTGCGCGATCAGCTCACCGGCATCCGGGTCATCCGTGCGTTCGCCCGCGAAGCGAAAGAGCGCGACCGGTTCGCTCGCGCCAACCTGGCGCTGTCGGACACCTCGATGACCGTCGGCAATCTGCAGGCGCTGATGCTGCCGGCGACCACGCTGACCATCAACGCCTCCAGCGTCGCGCTGATCTGGTTCGGCGGGCTGCGCATCGATGCCGGGCAGATGCAGGTCGGCTCGCTGATCGCGTTCCTGTCCTATTTCATGCAGATCCTGATGGCGGTGTTGATGGCCACCATGGTCGTGGCGATCCTGCCGCGGGCCTCGGTGTGTGCCGAGCGGATCACCGAGGTGCTGTCCACCGAGCCGACGCTGAGCTCGCCGGTGCAGCCGGTGATACCTGCCGCCATCGCGGGCGAGGTCCGACTGGCCGGGGTCGGCTTCGCGTACCCCGGCGCCGACCGGGCGGTGTTGCACGACGTGTCGCTGACGGCGCGACCCGGCACCACCACTGCGGTGGTCGGCTCCACCGGGTCGGGAAAATCCACCCTGGTGTCGCTGATCTGCCGGCTGCGCGACGTGACCGACGGTGCGGTGCTCATCGACGGCGTCGACGTGCGCGACCGCGACCCCGAAGAGCTGTGGTCGGGTATCGGGCTGGTGCCGCAGCGCGGCTACCTGTTCTCCGGGACCGTCGCCGACAACCTGCGCTACGGCGCCCCAGCCGGCGCCCAGGTCGGCGACGAGCAGATGTGGGAGGCGTTGCGGGTGGCCGCCGCCGACGATTTCGTGGCCGCGCACCCCGAGGGATTGGCGATGCCGGTGGCCCAGGGCGGGATCAACTTGTCCGGCGGGCAGCGGCAGCGACTGGCGATCGCTCGGGCGGTGATCCGGCGGCCGTCGATCTATCTGTTCGACGACGCGTTCTCCGCGCTGGACACCCGCACCGACGCTGCCGTGCGCGCCGCACTGCGCGAGGTGGCCGAGCAGGCGACGGTGATCGTTGTGGCGCAGCGGATCTCGACAGTGGTGCAGGCCGATCAGGTGATCGTGATCGACGACGGGCGGGTGGTCGGCACGGGAACCCACCAGCAATTGCTGACCGAGTGCCCCACCTACGCCGAGTTCGCCGAATCCCAGTCGGTGATGGCCGGTGAGCTGCCGTGAGCGCGCCGGTGACGGATCCCGCCGCGCGGGCCGCTGATTTCTCGGCCACCGCGATGCGCCTGGTGCGGCGGCTGGGCCCGCAGCGCCGGTGGATCGCCGCGGTGATCGCGCTGTCGCTGGGCGGCATTGCGATCGGGGTGGCCGGCCCGCGCATCCTCGGCCACGCCACCGACCTGGTGTTCAACGGAGTGATCGGCCGCGGACTGCCATCGGGCATGAGCAAGCAGCAGGCCGTCGAGGCCGCCCGCGCTGCCGGCCGGGGCTCCTACGCCGACATGCTGTCGGGAATGGACGTGCTGCCTGGCGCCGGCGTCGACTTCGGCGCGGTCGCGCGCACCCTGGCCCTGGCGATGGTCCTGTATCTGGTTGCGGCGCTGATGGTCTGGATCCAGGCGCGGCTGCTCAACGTGATCCTGCAGCGCACCCTGCGGACGCTGCGCCGCGATGTCGAGGACAAGATGCATCGGCTGCCGCTGCGCTACTTCGATACTCAGCGCCGCGGTGAGCTGCTGAGCCGGGTCACCAACGACGTCGACAACACCGCGACGTCGGTGTCAATGACGGTCAGCCAACTGTTCAGCTCGGTGCTGACCGTGGTGGTGGTGCTGGCGATGATGCTGTCGATCTCGCCGCTGCTGGCGGCGATCACGCTGCTCGGCGTGCCGGTGTCGCTGCTGGCGGTGCGGGCGATCACCCGGCGCTCGCAGCGGCTGTTCGCCGCACAGTGGGCGGCCACCGGACGGCTCAACGCCCACCTGGAGGAGACCTACAGCGGCTTCACCCTGGTCCGCACGTTCGGCCACCGGGACTGGGCGCAGCAGCGTTTCGACGACTGCAATGACGAGCTGTACCGGGCCGGATTCGGCGCTCAGTTCCTGTCCGGGCTGGTGGCCCCGGCGACCGGGCTGATCGCCAACCTGGGCTATGTCGCGGTCGCGGTGATCGGCGGCTTCCAAGTGGCCACCGGGCAGATCACTCTTGGCAGCATCCAGGCGTTCATCGCCTACGTCCGGCAGTTCAACCAGCCGCTGGGCAACCTCGCGGGCATGTACAACACCCTGCAATCCGGGGCGGCCAGCGCCGAGCGGGTGTTCGCTTTCCTCGACGAGCCCGAGGAGGCGCCGTCTGCGGTAAAGCCGCTGTCGCTCAACGGCTCCGGGCCGCGCGGCCGGGTGGAGTTCCGCGACGTGGCCTTCGGCTACCGGCCCGGGGTCCCGGTGATCGAAGACCTGTCGCTGACCGTCGAGCCGGGCAGCACGGTGGCGATCGTCGGGCCGACCGGGGCGGGCAAGACGACCCTGGTCAACCTGCTGATGCGGTTCTACGACGTGGACCGTGGCCAGATCCTGATCGACGGCGTCGACATCACCACGGTCGACCGCTCGGCACTGCGGTCCTCGATCGGCATGGTGCTGCAGGACACTTGGCTGTTCACCGGGACGATCGCCGACAACATCCGCTACGGACGCCCCGACGCCGGTGAAGATGAAGTGCTGCAGGCCGCCCGCGCCGCGCACGTCGACCGCTTCGCCGAGGCGCTGCCGAACGGTTACGCCACCCGGGTCAGCGACGACGCGGCCGGGATCAGCGCCGGAGAGAAACAGCTGATCACCATCGCCCGGGCGTTCCTGGCCCGCCCGCAACTGCTCATCCTCGATGAGGCGACCAGTTCAGTGGACACCCGCACCGAACTGTTGATCCAGCGGGCGACGCGCGAACTACGCCGGGACCGCACCAGTTTCATCATCGCCCACCGGCTTTCGACGATCCGCGACGCGGATGTGATCCTGGTGATGCAAGCCGGCCGGATCGTGGAACAGGGCAGCCACACCGAGCTGCTGGCCCGCCGCGGGGCGTACTGGGCGATGGCCGAGGGCAGCTGAATCCGGCCCGCGTCACCCATTGCTGACCGCTGGTCATCGGCGTAGATTCGACCGCGAAGCAGGCCCGGACATGACCGAACCGAAGAGCTGGTCCAGTGGGTGGAAGCCAGCCGCGCAGGAAGTGTGAGCCGCCCCCCACGTCAGCCGGGCCTGCCCAACTATGTCGAGTCTCCGTTGTGCCGGACCCGGAAGACGCTCACCTCGCCTTTGATGCCTTTGAGGTGCCGCGCCCCCGCGAACGACCAGCGGAATGTGTCGTCGTCCGCCAGCGCAGCCTGCACCGGCCCGGCGACGAGCACCGAACCGGGACGCGCCACCCCGGTCACTCGGCTGGCCAAGTTCACCGGGCTGCCGAACCAGTCTCCGCCCCGGCTCACCGCCTGCCCCGCCGCGATACCGGCTCGCAGCCGCGGCAGATCGGCGTCGGCCTCGGCGGCCTCGTTCAGCCTCAGCACCGCATCCACCATCGGCGCCGGTTCCGGGCAGACGAACATCACCGCGTCGCCGATGGTCTTGATGAACCGCACCGGCGGAACGGCGATCTCACGGCCCAGCACCGCCAACCGCTCGGCCAGCTGAACCAGCTCCTCGGGCGGCACCATCTCCCCGAGCCGGGTGAACCCGACCAGGTCAGCGAAGGCCACGGTGATCTGCCGCGCCCCCGGCAGCGGTGCGCCCGCCATGCGCTCGCTGGCGGTCACGGCATCGATGTCGAGCTGATGGCGCAGCTGCAGCATCAGCATGTCCTGGACGAAGGGGCCCAGCATCGGCGACAGCTCCGCCACCAGATCCCGCGACCGCTGCGCGATCTGCAGCTCGGTGACGCCCGGCTCGCCGATCGCCGACAAAACCGTGAAGCGCATGAAATCAGCGGTGTGCGCCAGCCCGTCGGCCAGCACGCGGGCGGTTTGCAGGGCGTGCTCGGCGTCAATACCGGCCTCGACAAAGCGGCGCGCATGCACGGCGATGCTGGCGTCGGCACGCATCAGCACCGGGGCGTCGGGATCGTCGACCCAGGGCAGCCCGACCGCCCGCTGCAGCCGCTGCAACTGCTCGAGGTCCACCCCGGTCGACTCGCAGATCTCGCGGGCCGACACATACGTGCCGTCATCGCCGACCAGCCGACGTGACGCCAACAGCATCGGTGAGACGTTCCCGCGAATCTCGTCAGTGGTGATGCCCTGTCCCAGCAGCCATTCGATCAATTCGGCGCGTTCGGCGCGCGCAGGGCCGTCCAGCCCGTCGAGCAATTCGTCGATCTTGGGATCAGCCACGCCGCAAACGTATCGCCCGGCAGACTGTCGAGGTGGCTGAAGTCTTCGATGCGCTGACCGCCGAGCAACTCCGAGCCCGCGGGACGATCAAATGGAACCACTTCGACCCCGACGTCTTGCCGCTGTGGATCGCCGAGATGGATTTCCCCACCGCTCCGGCGGTGCTCGACGGCGTGCGTGCCTGCGTGGCCGCCGAGGAGTTCGGCTACCCGGCGCTTGGTTCTGATGCGCTGCCGGTGGCGGCCGCGCGCTGGTGCCAACAGCGCTACGGCTGGGCGGCTCAGCCGGAGTGGGTGCGGGTGGTGCCCGATGTGCTCAAAGGCATGGAGGTGGTCATCGGGTTCCTCACCCGCCCGGAGAGCCCGGTGGTGCTGCCGGTTCCGGCCTACATGCCGTTTTTCGATCTGCTGCAGGTCACCGGCCGGCAGCGGGTGGAAATCCTGATGACACAAGATGATTCCGGACGCTATCTGATCGATCTGGATGCGTTGGATGCCGCGTTCGCCGCGGGTGCGGGATCACTGATCCTGTGCAACCCGAACAATCCGCTGGGCACCGCGTTCACCGCCGAGGAGCTGCGCGCGATCATCGATGTCGCCGCCCACCACGGCGCCCGGGTGATCGCCGACGAAATCCACGCCCCGCTGGTCTATGACCGTCAGCACGTCGCGGCCGCCTCGGTGTCCGAGGCCGCCGCCGACACCGTGATCACGCTGATGTCGGCGTCCAAGGGCTGGAACCTGCCGGGTCTGATGTGCGCGCAGGTGATGCTGTCCAACCAGCGTGACGCCGACGCCTGGGACAAGATCAACATGATGCACACCATGGGTGCGGCGACCGTCGGCATCCGCGCCAACATTGCCGCCTACACCGGCGGCGGCGCCTGGCTGGACCGCCTGCTGGTCTACCTGCGGGGCAACCGTGATCACCTGAGCCGGGCATTGCCCGAGGCGGTGCCGGGTGTGCGGGTCGGCCATCCGCAGGCCACCTACCTGGCGTGGGTGGACTTCCGAGCGCTGGAGCTGCCGGCCGAACCGGCCGATCATCTGCTGGCCCATGCGCGGGTGGCGCTGAGCCCCGGAATCCCGTTCGGCGGTGGCCGGGGCTTTGCGCGGCTGAACTTCGGCACCACCCGGGCGATCCTGGATCGGGCGATCGAGGCGATGGCCTTGGCGCTGCGCTGAACCGCTACCGTGGCGGAATGTCCTGCGTGTTCTGCGCTGTGGTCGCCGGTGAAGCCCCGGCGGAGCGGGTCTTCGAAGACGACGACTACCTGGCGTTCCTCGACATCCGGCCGTTCACCCGCGGCCACACCCTGGTGATTCCCAAGCGGCACACCGTGGATCTGACCGATACCCCGGCGGAGACGTTGGCCGGCATGCTCGCGGTCGGCCAGCGGATCGCCCGAGCGTCGCGGGCCTCCGGATTGCATGCCGACGGCAACAACCTGGCGATCAACGACGGGCGGGCCGCCTTTCAGAGCGTGTTCCACATTCATCTGCACGTGGTGCCGCGCCGCAGCGGCGACAAGCTGTCGTTCGCCAAGGGCGTGCTGCTGCGCCGCGACCCGGACCGGGCGAAGACCGGGCAGATCTTGCGGGCGGCACTGGCGGATGCCGACACCGCGCCGTCAGACTGAAGCCATGGACATTGCCAGCTGGGTCGAACAACGGGTCGGCGCGCGACTGCTGCGTCTGCACGACAAGCTGTACCAAAGCACCAACGGGCGCATCGGCCACCGGTTTCCCGGTGTCCCGCCCAGCCTGCTACTGCACACCGTCGGCGCCAAGACCGGTCAGCCCCGCACGTCGACCCTGTCCTACGCCCGTGACGGCGACACCTACCTGATCGTCGCGTCGATGGGTGGCGCTCCGCGCTCCCCGGGCTGGTACCACAACCTCAAGGCGCGCCCGGATGTCGAGATCAACGTCGGGCCACAACGCGTGCGGGCCACCGCGCGGCCGGTACTTCCCGACGATCCGGACTATGCCCGGCTCTGGCGGATCGTCAACGCCAACAACGCCAACCGCTACGAGGTCTACCAGCGGCGCACTTCCCGGCCGATCCCGGTCGTGGTGCTCACGCCCGAATCGTCCACCTAACCGGCCGACTTTCTTCCTTCGGAAAACACTTATCCGTTGTTAAGTGGTTGCTTCGGTAGTACTTTGACTTGACCAGGCTTCCTGTGTGTCGCCTGCCGAGCAGGGTTCGCCCTCGATCCAGACAAGGTGGGGCGATGAGCCGACGACGAAATCCGCAGCCGACGAGCCGGCGCACGGCACGCGCCGCGTTCGGGGCCGTTGTGGCCGCCGGAACCATCGGCGGGGCATTCGGGCTGAGTCCCCTCGCCCCCGCGCCACCGGCGCATGCCGACGCAGACCTGGACTGGCTGGTCGAACTCTTCGCCCCGGCCGCGGGCTTGGCCGCCGGCTCGGACCCGCTCGACGCCCCCGACCTGTTCGGCCTGGACTTCTATACCGTCCTGCACGACCAGGTTCAGTCCTGGATCACCAGCCCGCTGGGCATTCAGATCGACAACACCATCAACCAGTTCGCCGGTGCGTATCTGATCGGCAACGGGATCGACGGGACCGTGGACAACCCCCACGGCGGCGCGGGCGGCCTGTGGTTCGGCGACGGCGGCGACGGATATGACCAGACGCTGGCCGGGGTCGCCGGCGGCAACGGCGGTGCGGCCGGGATGTTCGGTGACGGCGGGGCCGGCGGCGACGGCGGAGCCGGTGCTGCAGGAGGCATCGGCGGGGCCGGCGGGTCGTTCATGGGCAACGGCGGCGCTGGCGGGACCGGCGGCGAGGGTGTGCTCGGCGGAGTCGGGGCGACCGGCGGGGCCGGCGGCGATGCGCTGGCCTGGTTCTTCGGCAGTGGCGGAGCCGGCGGAGCCGGAGGAGCCGGGGCCGCCGGGGCCGCCGTGGGCGCCACCGGCGGAACTGGTGGTGCCGGCGGCGCCGGCGGAGCAAGCCTGACAGCGCAATTCGGAAATGGCGGCCAGGGCGGGACGGGCGGCATCGGCGGGACCGGCGGAGTGGGCCGCGCCGGATCCGACGGTACCGCCGCCACCATCGCCGGTGGTGCCGGCGACCGCGGAGACGACGGTGGCATCGGCGGCACCGGCGGTTCCGGCGGCGTCGGCGGCGCGGGAGGCGCGTCCGCCCACGGCGCCGCGGGCCTGCAGGGCGTCGGCGGTGCCGGCGGGACCGGCGGCACCGGCGGCGATCCGGGTGACGGCGGCCGGGGCGGCGACGGCGATGCGGCCCATCCCGACGGTGGAGCGGGCGGCAACGGCGGCAATGCCGGGGCCGGCGGCGCAGGTGGCGCCGGCGGGGCGGGCTCGACCGCCGGGGCCACCGGGGCGACCGGAGCGGCGCCCACCGGCGCGGCCGGCAACGGCGGTGACGGCGGCAACGGTTACAACGCGACCGTCGCGGGCGCCGGCGGCGGCAAGGGCGGCGACGGCGGAACCGGCGGCGCGCACGGCAACGGCGGCAACGGCGGTGACGGCGGCGCCGGGGCGACCGGCAAGAACGGTGTTGCCGGCAGCAACGGCGGCAATGCCGGTGCCGGCGGTAACGGCGGGGCCGGCGGCGCGGGCGGCAACTCCCTCGGCGACGGCAACGGCGGCAAGGGCGGCGACGGCGGTGCGGCCGGCGATGGCGGCCGAGGCCTGGACCAATCCCAGCTTCCCCCGAGCGCCACCTTGCCCGGCAGCGGCGGCAACGGCGGGCAGGGCGGAGCCGGTGGTGCGGGCGGCAGCAGCGCCACCGCGCACAGCGCGGGTACCGGTAATGGCGGCGCCGGTGGTAAGGGCGGGGCCGGCGGCAACGGCGGCGGCAACGGCATCGCCACCCTGGACGTGGCCAACAGCGTCCAATACGGCAGTGGCGGCGACGGCGGGGCCGGTGGCGCCGGCGGCAACGGCGGCCTCGGTGATCACGGCGCCGCAGGCCCTCACCGCGGCTTCGACGGCGGCAACGGCGGCGCCGGTGGCCAGGGCGGGGCGGCCGGATCGGCCTACCAGGGCAACGCCGCCCAGGGCGAGCACGGCCGCTTCGGCACCAACGGCAATGGCGGCGACGGCGGCAACGGCGGCACCGGCGGCGGTGGCGGCACCGGCGGCACCGGGGCCGGCAGTGCCGGGGGTGCCGGCGGCAACGGCGGCAGCGGCGGGACGGCCGGAGACGGCGGCGCCCCCGGCAGCGGCAACTACGCACAGCCCGGCATCAACAAGGCGCCAGTCGGGATCGGCGGTAACGGGGGCACCGGTGGTGCCGCGGGGGCCGGCGGTTCCGGTGGCTCCGGGGCTGCCGGTTTCAACGGCGGCACCGGCGGCAACGGCGGTGTGGGAGGTAACGGCGCCCACGGCGGCAACGCGACCGGCAGCTTCTACTCGCAGGGCTCCAGCGGCGGCAACGGTGGATCGGGCGGCGCCGGCGGCAACGCCGGTGCCGGCGGGGCAGGCGGTTCGGGTGCGCAAGCCGGCGCCGGCGGCAATGCCGGTGCGGGCGGCCACGGCGGTGACGGCGGCGACGGTGGCACCGCGACGCTGGCCGGGACGAATGTGCACGGCGGGGCGGCCGGCGATGGCGGCGACGGCGGGGCCGCGGGCCATATCGCCGCGGGCGGTGCCGGGGCCCGCGGCGGCGACGGCGGCGACGGCGGAGTGGGTGGCCACGGCGGAACGGTCGGCAGCACCGGCGCCAACGGCGCCGGGGGTGCCGGCGGCACCGGTTCGGGAGGGGCCGGCACTGGTGCCACCGGCGGCCCGGAAGGTCCGGTCAACGCGTCCATTCCGCTGTATCTGGAAAGCGGCGGGATCAGCCCCATCGTCTACATCTCGATCAACGGCGGTCCACCGGTAGCGGTCCAGATCGACACCGGTTCGACCGGGTTGACCATGCTGGGCAACAGCTCGGGCCTCGGCGACTCGGTCTTCTCCGGCAGCGCAAGCTACGCCGGCCTGAACGGACAGAGTTACAGCTACCACACCTACGACACCACGGTGGGCTTCTGCGACAAGGCAGGTGTATGCCCCGACGGTCTGACCACCGATCCCACCGCGGTCAATATCGTCGACCCGGCATCGAACGCTCTCATGACGAGCTACTTCAACCAGTACGGCATCGTCGGCGTGCTCGGCATCGGGCCGAACAACGGCTTCACTGGAACGTCGACGATCATCTCGGCGCTGCCCGGCGCCCTCAACCAAGGTGTGCTCATCGATGAAGCCCGCGGCGAGGTGGTGTTCGGCCCCAACACCCTGGCCCCGGAGATCTCCGTGCCCGGCTCCCCCTTCGCCGACACCATGGTGTCGATCAACGGTGGCGCTCCGGTGGCGGTATCCACCTCGATCGACTCCGGCGGCATGTTGGGCAGCGTTCCGCAGTGGCTGTTCCCCAGCGCAGGGATCGGTACGCAGGTACCGGTCGGCACGGAGATCTCGGTGTACTCCGCCGACGGCCAGACGGTGCTGTACTCCTTCACCACCACCGCGACCAACAGCCCATACGTCTGGTCGAGCACGTCGATGAACTCCGGGTACTGGCCGTTCGCGGACAACCCGATCTACATTGACTACCGCCCCAGCGGTTTCGGGTCGACGGTCTTCAGCGGCTAGAACAGCTCCTTGGCGAGCAGTTCCAGGGTGTGCTCGCGTCCGGGGGCGGTGGCAGGGTCGGTGCCGCGGCGGGCCGAGGCCACCGGGTTGACCATCACTTCGTCGACGTCGAAGTGTTCGGCCAGCGCTTTGAGCTGGTCGGCGGCTTCGGCGGGCGCGCCGACGACCGCGCGCCGCAGCCCGCCGTCGACGATGCGCTGTTCGGCATCCGACACCTGTGCCAGTTGGGCGTCCTCGACCAGGTCGACGGCCCCCAGCGGCCGTCCGGTCCGCAGCCGGGCCATCATCTGCAGGTTCGGCAGCATCAGCGCCGTTGCCTCCTCGCGGGTTTCGGCGACCGCGGCGTTGACCGTCAGAAAGGTGGTCGGTTCGGGACAGAGCGCACTGGGCACGAAATCCGCCCGGTAGGTGGCCAGCGCCTCCTCGGTGCCGTGCCCGGAGAAGTGGTGCGCGAACACGTACGGCAGGCCTTTGGCCGCGGCCAGCCGCGCCGAATACATGCTCGACCCGAGCAGCCACAGCCGCGGCTCGCCGGCAGCGGCCGGGGTGGCCTTGAGCAGGTAGTCGCCGTCGCGCAGTTGGACCTGCACACCGCGGCTGCTCATCATCGCCCGCACATGGTCGAGGTAGTCGGGGAACTTCGCGATCTCTTCCTCGTTGTGACCGCCGCGCAGCATGAACGAGGTGACCGGGTCCGAACCGGGGGCCCGGCCGATTCCCAGGTCGATGCGGCCCGGCGCGGCGGCCTCCAACAGCGCGAACTGCTCGGCCACGGCCAGCGGGGCGTGGTTGGGCAGCATCACCCCGCCGGACCCGAGCCGCAGCCGCGCGGTCTGGGCGGCCAGGTAGGCGATCAGCACCGGCGGGCTGGTGGCGCCGACCGACGGCATGTTGTGGTGCTCGGCCAGCCAGTAGCGGGTGAAACCGAGCCGGTCGGCGGTCTGGGCCAGCCGCACCGTGGCGGCCAGCGCATCGGCGGTGGACTGGTCGGTACGGACGGGGACGAGATCGAGGACGGAAAGACGCACGTTGCTAGTCAACGTCGCGCCTCAGCCGGATAGTCCCGCCAGCGCCGCCGCCTCGGCGAAGACGTCGTCGAGCATCGCCGGAGTCAGCCGGCCGGTGAACATGTTCTGCTGGCTGGGGTGATAGCAGCCGATCAGCCGCAGGCCGGGCCCGAGTTCGGCGACCGCCCGGTGGCCGAACTTCGGTTTCGGTTTGGGCACCCGCTCGGCCGCCAGCCGCAGTGCGACCTGCCAGGCGAAGCCGCCGAGTGCGACCATCACCCGCACATGCGGGGAAACCAGCCGCCACTCGGCGTCGAGCCACGGCGCGCAGGTATTGCGCTCGGCCGTCGTCGGGGCGTTGGCCGGTGGTGCGCAGCGCACGGGGGCGATGATCCGGACCGTGTCGGTGTCCAGGCCGTCGGCGGCGTCGACACTGGTCGGCTGATTGACCAGGCCGGCGCGGTGCAACGCGGCATACAACTGGTCACCGGAGCGGTCACCGGTGAACATCCGCCCGGTCCGGTTCGCGCCGTTGGCCGCGGGCGCCAACCCGACGATCACGATCCGCGGCGTGGGTGACCCCCATCCCGGTACCGGACGGCCCCAATAGGGTTGGTCGGCAAAGGATTTCCGCTTGGTGACGGCGACCTCTTCGCGCCAGCTGACCAGCCGCGGGCAGGCCCGGCACACGCTGATCAGCGCGTCCAGTTCGGGGATCGATTCGGTCTGGTCGGCCAGTTGCACCACGTTCGCGGCGTCGTCGGCTTGCGGGGTCTTGTGCGTCGCCGGGTCCCCCGGCCAGCCGGTACCGGGGGGCACCGGGGAGCCGAACGGCCGGTCGGTGCGCGGATGCGGATGCATCGCTCTACTGTGCACGCCGCCGCGAACGGCTGCTACTCGACGTGGCTCTTGCCGCCGTTGCGTTCCTGCCACAACCGGTAGACGTCGATCGCGCCGTCGCGGGGCTCGTGTCGCATGGGCAGCCGCCGCTGGTCCCACGGCTTGGCGAACTCGTCGTAGAAGGTGTTGAGCTCGAAGTACTTTCGGTCGTCGACGTAATACGGTTCGTACTCCTCGCGGGTGGCCACGAACACGACCTCGTCCGGCGAGCAGTAATACAGCGCACCCAGGCACATCGGGCAGGGTGAGGCCAGCACATAGATGGTGGTGCCGGTCAGGTGCTCGGTTCCCAGCTCCGTGCACGCCTGCCGGATGGCGAGGATCTCCGCATGGGCGGTGGGGTCGTTGGTCTGGGCGACCAGGTTCGGGCTTTCGGCCAGAATCGCGCCGTCCTTGACGATGACGGTGGCGAAGGGCCGGCCGCCCTCCTCGACGTTGCGGCGCGCGAGATCAATGGTGCGTTGCGCGAAGTCCATGGAATCCAGCCTGCACGAATATGGCCACAGCGTCGAATGGCTGCTTCGCTGACGACTGCGACGCTGTGCAGAACTGCCGCCCGGCCACCGGCGAACCCGCAGCTAGGATCACTGCGTGACCGCCGACGCCCTGGCCCAGTTGATCGCCGACCTGCCCGACGGCATGGTCGTCACCGATCCGACGATCACCGCGGGCTACCGGCAGGACAACGCCCTGGACCCCTTGGCGGGCCAACCCCTGGCGGTGGTGCGTCCGCTGCGCACCGAGGACGTGCAGACCGTCATGCGCTGGGCGAGCACGCACCGGGTGCCGGTGGTGACGCGCGGCGCGGGCACCGGGCTGTCCGGCGGCGCCACCGCGGTCGACGGCGGCATCGTGTTGTGCACCGAGAAGATGCGCGAGATCACCGTGGACCCGGTCACCCGCACCGCGGTGTGCCAGCCCGGCCTGTTCAACGCCGAGGTGAAAAAGGCCGTCGCCGCCCACGGCCTGTGGTACCCGCCGGATCCGTCGTCGTTCGAGATCTGCAGCATCGGCGGCAACATCGCCACCAACGCCGGCGGGCTGTGCTGCGTCAAGTACGGCGTCACCACCGACTACGTGCTGGGCCTCCAGGTGGTGTTGGCCGACGGCACCGCGGTGCGCCTGGGCGGGCCGCGTCTCAAAGACGTCGCCGGGCTGTCGCTGACCAAACTGTTCGTCGGCAGCGAGGGCACCCTCGGGGTGATCACCGAGGTGACCTTGCGGCTGCTGCCGGCTCAACCCAAGTCCGCGGTGGTGGTGGCCACCTTCGACTCGGTGGCCGCCGCGGCCGAGGCAGTGCTCGACGTCTCCGGGCGGCTGCGCCCGTCGATGCTGGAGTTCATGGATGCCGCGGCGATCAACGCCGTCGAGGACCAGCTTCGGATGGGGCTTGATCGTGACGCCGCCGCCATGCTGGTGGCGGCCTCCGATGAGCGGGGCCACGCCGGTGCGGAGGACATCGAGCTGATCGGCCGGGTGTTCACCGAGCACGGCGCCAAGGACGTGTTCTCCACCGACGACCCCATCGAGGCGGAGGGTTTCGTCGCGGCCCGGCGGTTCTGCATCCCGGCTGTTGAGGCCAAGGGGCCGCTATTGCTCGAGGACGTCGGGGTGCCGCTGCCGCGGCTGGGCGAGCTGATCACCGGCATTGAGAAGATCGCCGCCGAACACCGGTTGATGATCGCGGTGATCGCGCACGCCGGCGACGGCAACACCCACCCGCTGATCGTGCACGACCCGAACGATCCCGACGAGGTCCACCGCGCCGAGACCGCATACGGCGAGATCATGGATCTGGCAATCGCTTTGGGCGGGACCATCACCGGCGAGCACGGGGTCGGGCGGCTGAAGCGACCGTGGCTGGCCCAGCAGCTGGGCTCTGACGCGATGGCGCTGAACCAGCGGGTCAAGGCGGCGCTGGACCCGCTGAACATTCTCAATCCGGGCTCGGGGATCTGACCCCTGCCGATCCGGACTCTGGCGACGCCGCCCCGGCGCGCCACGTCGTGAATTTCCGTCTCGGGGATTGACAGACGATCAGCCATGTCGTATTCATGAGACATGACGACTGCTTTGTCTCATCCGAAGTTCGAGCTGTGCAACGCTGACACCTGGCCCAACCCCTGGCCGATGTATGCCGCGCTGCGCGATCACGACCCGGTCCACCACGTGGTCCCGGCCGACAAGCCCGACCACGACTACTACGTGCTGTCCCGGCATGCCGACATCTGGGCGGCCGCCGCCGACCACGAGACCTTCTCCTCCGCGCAGGGGCTGACGATCAACTACGGCGAGCTGGAGATGATCGGCCTGGCCGACAACCCGCCGATGGTGATGCAGGATCCGCCGGTGCACACCGAGTTCCGCAAGCTGGTGGCCCGTGGCTTCATGCCGCGGCAGGTCGAGCTGCTGGAGCCGAAGGTTCGCGAGTTCGTCGTCGAGCGCCTCCAACGGCTGCAGGCCGACGGCGGTGGGGACATCGTCGTCGACCTGTTCAAGCCGTTGCCGTCAATGGTCGTCGCGCACTACCTGGGGGTACCCGAGCAGGACCGCGCCCAGTTCGACCGGTGGACCGACGCGATCGTCGCGGCCACCACCAGCGAGGACGGGGTCGCCTCGGCCGGGGACGCGATCGGCGAGATGATGGGCTACTTCACCGCGCTCATCGAACGCCGGCGATCCGAACCCGAAGACGACACCGTTTCGCATCTGGTGGCGGCCGGCATGGGCGCCGACGGTGACATCAAGGGGCTGCTGGCGGTGCTGGCGTTCACCTTCACCATGGTCACCGGCGGAAACGACACCACGACCGGGATGCTCGGCGGCTCCGTGCAATTGCTGCAACGCCACCGCGACCAGCGCCAGCTGCTGGTGGACCGGCCCGAGCTGATCCGCGATGCCGTCGAGGAGCTACTGCGGTTGACCTCGCCCGTGCAAGGACTGGCCCGCACCACCACCCGGGATGTGACCATCGGCGACACCACCATTCCGGCCGGCCGCAAGGCGCTGCTGCTCTACGGCTCGGCCAACCGCGACGAGCGCCAGTTCGGGCCCAACGCCGCCGAACTCGACGTGCTGCGCAAGCCACACCAGATCCTCACCTTCAGCTACGGCGCACACCACTGCATCGGCAACCAGGCCGCCCGCATGCAGGCTCGGGTGGCGCTGGAGGAGCTGCTCGCCCGCTGCCCGGACTATGCGATCGACGAGGCCGGGATCCGCTGGGCCGGTGGCGGTTACGTGCGCCGGCCGATGTCGATTCCGTTCACCGCCGCCTCATGATGGCCGGGCGGTCCTGGTTGTCGGATCAGCGCGGCGAGCTGGCCGCCGAGAAGATCCTCGACGCAGCCGAGACCCTGTTCGCCCAGCACGACCCCGGCTCGGTCGGCATGAATGAAATCGCCCGCGCCGCAGGGTGTTCGCGCGCCACGCTGTACCGCTACTTCGAGAGCCGCGACGCGCTCTACGGCGCCTACGTACACCGCTGGGCCAACACGCTGTATCAGGAGCTGACCCAGCGGCTGGCCGGTATCGACGATCCGGCCGGGCGGCTGGTCACCGGGATCACCGAGTCGCTGGCGCTGGTGCGGGCCAACCCGGCGCTGGCGTCGTGGTTCGCCGAGACCGGGCCGCCGATCGGTGCCGCGATGGCCGAGCGCTCCGAGGTCATCACCGCGATGGTCACGACATTCCTGTCCGCGCTGGGGACCGACGACAGCGACACCCAGCAGCGCGCCCGCTGGGTGGTGCGGGTGATGACGTCGCTGCTGAGCTTTCCGGGCCGCGACGCCGACGACGAGCGGGCGATGCTGATGCAGTTCGTGGTTCCGGTCGTTGTGGCGCCGGATCGGCTCAGGACCTGACCCGGGTGAACCGGTGCAGCAGCCAGGACACCGGAATGGTGACCGCCATCGTGAGCACGAACAGGTTGAGCATCGACCCGGTATAGACCGGGGCTCGTAGCACCTCCACCATCACCACCTCCATCAGCACCAGGTGGACCAGGAAGATCTCATAGGAGATCTCCCCCAGCCACACCATCGGCCTGCTGGCGAGCAAGCGGGCGTACCGACCCTGGTTGCCCAGCGCCAGCGGCGCCACCGCCAGGGTGGCGATCGCAGCGTAGAAGACCGCCTTGACCAGCGCCTCGGAAAGTTTGGTCGGCGACGTGGTGGGTTCCCCGGCGATCGGAGTGGCCGCGACGAGATAACTGATGAGCGCCAACGGAATCGCCACGAAGCCGTAGCAGCGCACACCCATCGCCTGCAGCACCGCCAGGGCCATGCCCCCGACGAACCAGATCAGGTAGGTCGGCGGCCAGATTCGGGCACCGCCGGGCAACAGATCGGGAAGGTGCGCGAGGGTCAGCCAGATCGGGCTGATCGCCGCCAGTACCGTCAACCCGGCCAGCAGGCGCACCGGCCGCCACTGTCGCCGACACAGCCACACCAGCGTGAGGTAGACCAGCGCCGGCAGCGCCACATAGAAGGCGACCTCCACCGCGAGGCTCCACATCTGGGTCAGCCCCTGATGCAGATACCCGCCGTAGGGGTAGGTGCCGTCATAGATCTGGGTCAACGTGAGGTTGCGCAACAACCCGATCCAGTTGTGGCCGGGATTCGGTCCGGCGGTGCGGTAGTGGTAGATCAGGTAGGCCAGCAGCACGGTGACGACGTAGGCGGGCATGATGCGCCGCACCCGGTGCCAGGCGTAGCGGCGCACCGAGGGGGCGGGACGATCGAATGCGGTGGCGCGCACCCAGGGCCGGAACAACAGGAAACCGGAGAGCACGAAGAAGATCGGCACCCCGATCTCCATCCGGGAACCCAGCAGTCCGGCGTAGCCGTGGGTGTACTTGCCGGTGGTGTAGGCCGCGTGCGTGCCGACGACCAGAATCGCGGCCACCGCGCGCACACCGGTCAGTGAGGCGACCCGATCGACGTGACCGACCTGCTCCAGCCCGCCTTGGGCGACCTCCTCCTGCGGCAGCGTCATCCCATCCGTTTCCGGTGCGTCCCGCCCTCCCCGCGACGCTCGGGCTTACCGGACGGCCGGTCACGCTGCAAGTTGATCAGCTGGCCCTGAATGCGGGTCTGCTCAAGCGCTTTGAACGTCTTGCCGGACAGCTTGGCCGGCAGTTCCACCAGCGAGTGGTCCACCTTGATGGTGATGTTGCCGAAGTCGCTGCGCCGCAAGCCACCCTCGTTGGCCAGCGCGCCGACGATCGCGCCCGGGTTGACCCGGTGGCGTTTGCCGACCGCGACCCGGTAGGTGGCGAATCCCTCTTTGGGGCCCGCCCGTTTCCGGTCGTCCCGACTGCCGTCGCGATCCGGCTTGGCGCGTTCGCGTCGCTTGTCCGGGGGCGGTTCCACCATCAGGAACGCCTCACCGTCGCGGGACTGCAGCGCCAGGGCCGCGGCGATGTCGGCCATCGGCACGTTGTGTTCGCGGCTGTAGTCCTCGACCAGGCGCCGGAACAACTCGATGCCCGACGCGCCGAGGTGATTGGTGATCGCGTCGGCGAATTTGGCCACCCGCTGCGCATTGACGTCGTCGACGCTGGGCAGCTCGGACTCGATCAGCTTCTGCCGGGTCACCTTCTCGATCAGTTTGAGCAGGTGCCGTTCCCGCGGGCTGACGAACAGCAGCGCGGTCCCCGAGCGCCCGGCCCGCCCGGTGCGCCCGATCCGGTGCACGTAGGCCTCGGGGTCGTTGGGAATGTCGTAGTTGACCACGTGGGAAATGCGCTCCACGTCCAGGCCGCGGGCGGCGACATCGGTGGCGACCAGGATGTCGAGGTTGCCGCTCTTGAGCGCGGCGATGGTCCGCTCGCGTTGCGCCTGAGCGATATCACCATTGATCGCCGCCGCGGAAAAGCCTCGGGCGCGCAGCTTTTCGGCGACCTCTTCGGTGGCCTGCTTGGTGCGGACGAACACGATCATCGCCTCGAAAGGCTCGACCTCGAGCACCCGGGTCAAGGCGTCCATCTTGCGCGGGCCGGCGACCTCGATATAGCGCTGGGTGATGTTCTCCGCCGTGGCGGTCTTGGCCTTGACGGTGACTTCGACCGGATCGTGCAGGTATTTGGTGGTGATTCGGCGGATCGCGGGCGGCATGGTGGCCGAGAACAACGCCACCTGCTTGTACTCCGGGGTGTCGGCCAAGATGCGCTCGACATCCTCGGCGAATCCCATCTGCAGCATCTCGTCGGCCTCGTCGAGCACCAGGTAGTCCAGGTGTGACAGGTCCAGGCTGCCGCGTTCCAGGTGGTCGATGACCCGGCCCGGGGTGCCGACCACCACTTGGGCACCGCGTCGCAGCCCTGACAGCTGCACGGTGTAGGAGGCGCCACCGTAGATCGGCAGCACGTTGACCCGCGGCAGGTGCGCGCCGTAGCGCCCGAATGCCTCGGCGACCTGCAAGGCCAGCTCCCGGGTGGGGGCCAGCACCAACGCCTGGGTGGCCTTACTGGCGGTGTCGATGCGCGACAGGATCGGAATGGCGAACGCCGCCGTTTTGCCGGTGCCGGTCTGGGCCAGGCCGACCACATCGGAGCCGGCCAGCAACGCCGGGATGGTGGCGGCCTGAATCGCCGAGGGCGTCTCGTAGCCGACGTCGGCGACGGCCTGCAATACCGACGGGTGGATCTGCAGGTCAGCAAAGGTCGCGGCAGGTGGGTGGGAATCGGACCCGGGAGGGGTATCAAGCGAGGTCATGGCGCTTAGCAGTCTACGGGCAACAACGCCTGCCGATCGCCACAGCGGTTCGTGCCTTGCCCGATGCTCGGCCGCGCCTCCCGGAGTTAACCCCGGCACGACGGTACGGTGCCCGGTGTGTTTGCCGCCGCAAGACCGTTAGCCGTGGTCGGCGCGCTGTCCGTGGCGCTGCTGGCCGGGTGCAGTTCCGGCGATTCCACCGTCGCCAAGACCCCGCAGAACACCAGCCCTCCCGCCGCACCCGACGGTACGGCGGGCCCCACCACCTCGTCTGGGGCGACCGGCAGCACGCCGGCGCCGGCCGACCCGTGCGCGGTCAACCTGGCCGCCCCTGCGATCGCCAAGGCCGTCTCGGAGCTGCCCCACGACCCGCGCAGCGGACAACCCTGGAGCCCGGAACCGCTGGCCGGCAACTACAGCGAGTGCGCGGACCTGTCGGCGGTGATCGTCAAGGCCAACACCAACGCCGACCATCCCGGCACCCGGGCGGTGCTGTTCCATCGGGGAGTGTTCCTTCCGCAGGCCGTGCCGGACACCTACGGGTTCAACGGGATCGACCTTGCGCACTGCACCCCCGACACAGTGGCGTTGAAGAACGCCAGCGGCATCGCCGGGCTGACCGGTCTGGCCAAATTCCGGTGGAACGGCACCGGTGTGGAGATCATCGGCAACACCGCCCGGTAGCCGCAGATCCGGGACTACGTGTCGCGGCCGGAGTGCTGCCCGAGCTCGTCGGTGTCGTCGGGGTCGTCGCGGTAGTGCCGGTTGCGGCGCCCCGAGGCCCTTCCGGTGATGCCGAATTTGGCCAGCACGTCGGGCACCGGTGCCCCGTTGACGATCGGGCGGAAGTGCTGTCCCGTCCCGACATGAAAGCCGTTGCGGCTCACCGGCGGCGGCGGCTCCGGCGCCGAGGGTGCCACCGGCGGAAATTCGACGGTCAGCGGCTCGGTGACGGCATCTTCATGCCGGATCAGTTGACGTGCTTCGTGCCGGGCCGGTCGGCGGAAGTGCCGGGCCGGCCGGTGGGAGTGGCGCCGGACCGGCGCGCGGGGCTCCGGCTGGCTGGGCGGCGCGACGATCGGGATCAGCTCGGTCGGCTCGTCGGCCTCGCGGGCCGCGTGCAGCGCCGCGATGTGGCGCGGCAGACTGACCCGTTCTACGACGCGCGCTTCGGCGAGGTGAATCCCGTCGTCGAGTTCGTCGAGTTCGTCGAGGTCCTCGAAGTCGCCGGCATCGTCGGAGCCGTCGAGCTCGTCGAAGTACCGGGACGTCCGGCGGGCCGGCGGGATGACGATGCCGACCAAAAACAGCGCGGCCGCCACGCCGAACAGGGCGATGAAGGCGGGCAGCAGCGTCGACTCCGACATCGCCGCCGCGAACGGCTCGTGCAGGAACTCGGGCAGCTGCCGGGCCCCCGGGTGCGCGCCGCCCGGTATCGGCGGCAGGTTGGCCGAGATCCGCGACGTCATGAAGGCGGCCATGCCGGCACTGCCCAGCACCGCGCCGACCTGGCGGGTGGCGTTGTAGACCCCGGAGCCGGCGCCGGCCAGATGCGGCGGGAGGTTGCGGGTCGCCGTAGCTGCCAGCGGCGACCAGATGAACGCCATCCCGACGCCGACCGCCGCGAACGGCAACACGAGCCGCCAGATCGCGGTGGTGGGCGTCATCTCGATCGACAGCCACGTCAGCGCGATCGCCAGCACCGAGAAGCCGAACCCGACCATAGAGCGCGGGTGAGCCCGGTCGACGATCTTGCCGACCACCGGGGCCAGGACGCCGCTGGCGATCGCCATCGGCGCGGTCAGCAACGCCGATCGGGTCGGTGACATCCCGCATACCACCTGGGCGTAGAACATCACCGGCAGCACCATCGCGGTGGCGGCGAAGCCGATGACGGCCACCCCGAGGTTGGCCAGCCCGAAGTCGAGGTCGCGGAAGATGTGCAGCGGGACCAGCGGCTCGCCTCCGGTGACCGCCTGCCAGTAGACGAAGACCGCCAGGCAGCCGATGCCCCCGACGATCAGCGCCCAGATCCACGGCGCCCACCCCTGCGACTCGCCCTCCTGCAGAGCGAAGACGACCAGGAACATCCCGATTCCCGACAGCGCCACCCCGACCCAGTCGAACCGATGCCGGTGCACCGGCAGGTCCGGGATCAGCACGAACGCCAGGACCAAGCCCAGGACGCCGACGGGAACGTTGACGAAGAAGATCCACTCCCAGCCGAGCCGGTCCACCAGCACCCCGCCGGCCAGCGGCCCGATCAGCGTCGCGACACCGGCGGTCGCCCCCCACACGCTCATCGCCATCCCCCGACGATCGGCGGGGAAGGTGCGGGTGATCACCGAGAGGGTCTGCGGCGTCAGCAGCGCGGCGCCGACGCCCTGCACCGCACGCGCGGTGACCAGCATCTCGATCCCGCCGGCCAGGCCGCACCACAGCGAGGCGCCGGTGAACACCGCCAGCCCGACCAGGTAGAGGTTCTTCGGGCCGAACCGGTCGCCGAGCCGTCCGGCCACCAGCAGCGGCACCGCGTAACCGAGCAGGTAGGCGCTGGTAACCCAGATCACGGTGTCGTAGCCGACGCCGAGCGCCGCCATGATGCTCGGATTGGCGACCGCCACGATCGTCGAATCCACCAGGATCACGAAGAAGCCGAGCATCATCGCCCAGAGCGCGTTCCACGGGTCGGTCGAATCCACCGGACCGGGTCGAGTCCGGCTGCTCGCGGTGCTCACAAGCGCCGCCCCTCCCCTCGCTGCGCTCTGCGGTTCCGGGCATGAAGCCACTTGATGCGACGCTACGGACAGATGTTGTGTTGAACAACTCGCAGCGCCGACACGGTGATTCGCTGCCGGAGGGCTACTGCGCCGTTGAAGCGGGTAAACCCCCACCGGGGCGTTAGCCTGAACATCACGCGAGCCGAACGGGAGGCACCATGGGCATCTTTCGACGACGGCGGTCGGCGCAGGAACCGGCGCCGGCGGCCGGCGCGGAGAAGCCCAGCATGGCGGCCCGGGTGCTGTCCCGGGTCATCGAGCGCAGTGAGCGGGTACAGGGTCCGGCCGTGCGCGCCTACGTGGAGCGACTGCGCCACAGCGAGCCCGGCACCAGCCCGGCGCAAGTGGTGGCGAAGTTGGAGAAGCGTTACCTGGCGGCGGCCACAGCCAGCGGTGCCGCGGTAGGCGCCACCGCGGCGGTGCCGGCGATCGGCACCCTGCTTGCGCTGTCGGCGGTGGCCGGGGAGACCGCGGTCTTCCTGGAGGCCACCGCGTTCTTCGTGCTGTCCGTCGCCGAGGCGCACGGCATTCCGGTCGACAACAGGGAGCGACGCCGCGCCCTGGTGCTGGCGGTACTGGTCGGCGATCAGGGCAAGGGCGCGATGGCCGAGCTGCTGGGCTCGGGCCGCACCAGCGGCGCTTGGCTTACCGAGGGCACCGCGGCGCTGCCGCTGCCGGCGGTATCGGAGCTGAACTCCCGGTTGCTGCGGTACTCGGTCAAGCGCTTCACCCTGCGACGCGGCGCGTTGGCGTTCGGCAAGCTGTTGCCGGTCGGTCTGGGCGCGCTGATCGGGGCCCTCGGCAACCGCATGATGGGCAAGAAGATCATCAAGAACGCCCGCGCGGCGTTCGGTCCCGCCGCCGACCGCTGGCCGGTCACCTTGCATCTGCTTCCGGCCCTGCACGACGACGATGTCAGTCCCGCCCAACCGTCGGCCTGATCAGGGCCGACATTCGGCGGCGAGCCTGGCGGAATAACGGGGAGGGGCTAGCCTTTATGAGGCAGGCGGGCGCGGCGCACATGCCTCGCCGGACGACCAGGAATCGAGGCGAGTAACAGACGTGAGCGGTATGAGTTCACCCTTCGGTCAGAACGAGTGGCTAGTCGAGGAGATGTACCGCAAATTCCGCGACGATCCGTCATCGGTGGATCCGAGCTGGCACGAGTTCCTGTCCGACTACAAGCCCGGCGGTTCAGTGAGCCTCGACGGAGGAGAGGCGAAGCTGGAACCGCCGCATGAACACAGCGGTGACGGCTCGTCCGCAGCGCCGTCCGCACCGACTCCCGCCGCCCCGCCCGCTAAGTCCACGCCGCCGCCCGCCCAACCTGCACCGGCCGCCCAGGCGAAGCCGGCCGCCGCGCCGAAGCCCGCCCCGACCAAGCCTGCACCCGCCAAGGCCACCAAGCCGGCCCAGTCCCAGTCCCCCGCTCCGGCCGACGACGCCGAGGTGCAGGTGCTGCGCGGAGCAGCCGCAGCGGTGGTCAAGAACATGTCCTCCTCGCTGGAGGTGCCGACGGCCACCAGCGTGCGCGCCGTGCCGGCCAAGCTGATGATCGACAACCGCATCGTCATCAACAATCAGCTCAAGCGGACCCGTGGCGGCAAGATCTCGTTCACCCACCTACTGGGCTACGCGATCGTGCAGGCGGTCAAGCAGTTCCCGAACATGAACCGGCATTTCGCCGAGATCGACGGCAAACCCAACGCCGTCACCCCGGCGCACACCAACCTGGGGCTCGCCATCGACCTGCAGGGCGCCGGCGGCAAGCGCTCCCTGGTGGTGGCGGCCATCAAGGGCGCCGAATCGCTGCGGTTCGCCCAATTCGTCGCCGCCTACGAAGACATCGTGCGGCGCGCCCGGGACGGCAAGCTGACCGCCGAGGACTTCGCCGGCGTGACGATCTCGCTGACCAACCCCGGAACCATCGGCACCGTGCACTCGGTGCCGCGGCTGATGGCCGGCCAGGGCGCCATCATCGGCGTCGGCGCGATGGAGTACCCCGCCGAGTTCCAGGGCGCCAGCGAGCAGCGCATCGCCGAGCTCGGGGTGGGCAAACTGATCACGTTGACCTCGACGTATGACCACCGGATCATCCAAGGTGCGGAATCGGGCGACTTCCTGCGCACGGTGCACGAGTTGCTGCTGTCCGACGCCTTCTGGGACGAGATCTTCTTCGAGCTGTCCATCCCCTATGAGCCGGTGCGCTGGCGCATCGACAACCCCGACTCCGTCGTGGACAAGAACGCCCGGGTCGTCGAGTTGATCGCCGCCTACCGCAACCGCGGTCACCTGATGGCCGACGTCGACCCGCTGCGACTGGACAACACCCGCTTCCGCAGCCACCCCGACCTCGACGTGCTGACCCACGGTCTGACGCTGTGGGACCTGGACCGGGAGTTCAAAGTCGAGGGACTGCCCGGTGGCGACATCCGCAAGCTGCGCGAGATCCTCTCGGTGCTGCGCGACGCCTACTGCCGCCACGTCGGCGTGGAGTACACCCACATCCTCGAGCCCGAGCAGCAGCAGTGGCTGCAGGAGCGCATCGAGGTCAAGCACATCAAACCCACTGTGGCGCAGCAGAAATACATTCTGAGCAAGCTCAACGCCGCCGAGGCGTTCGAGAGCTTTCTGCAGACCAAGTACGTCGGGCAGAAGCGGTTCTCGCTGGAAGGCGCCGAGTCGGTCATCCCGATGATGGACGCCGCGATCGACCAGTGCGCCGAGTACGGGCTCGACGAGGTCGTCATCGGCATGCCGCACCGCGGCCGGCTCAACGTGCTGGCCAACATCGTCGGCAAGCCCTATTCGCAGATCTTCACCGAGTTCGAGGGCAACCTCAACCCGGCCGAGGCGCACGGCTCCGGCGACGTCAAGTACCACCTCGGCTCCACCGGGGTGTATCTGCAGATGTTCGGCGACAACGACATTCAGGTGTCGCTGACTGCCAACCCGTCGCACCTGGAAGCGGTGGACCCGGTGCTCGAGGGACTGGTCCGGGCCCGCCAGGACCTGCTGGACAAGGGCGCCTCGGATGGCAGCGGGCAGCCGGCATTCTCCGTCGTGCCGATGATGCTGCACGGCGACGCGGCGTTCGCCGGCCAGGGCGTGGTGGCCGAGACGCTGAACATGGCACTGCTGCCCGGCTACCGGGTCGGCGGCACCATCCACATCATCGTCAACAACCAGATCGGGTTCACCACGGCGCCGGACCACTCCCGCTCCAGCGAATACTGCACCGATGTCGCCAAGATGATCGGCGCGCCGATCTTCCACGTCAACGGCGACGACCCGGAGGCGTGCGACTGGGTGGCCCGGCTGGCGGTGGACTTCCGGCAGAAGTTCCAGAAGGACGTCGTCATCGACATGCTGTGCTACCGCCGGCGCGGGCACAACGAGGGCGATGACCCGTCGATGACCAACCCGTCCATGTACGACGTGATCGGCACCAAGCGCGGCGTCCGCAAGAGCTACACCGAAGACCTGATCGGTCGCGGCGACATCTCGATGAAAGAGGCCGAGGACGCCCTGCGCGACTACCACGGTCAGCTGGAGCGGGTGTTCAACGAGATCCGCGAACTCGAGAAGCACGCCGCGCTGCCCAGCGAGTCGGTGGAATCCGAGCAACAGGTCCCCCGCGGCCTGAACACCGCGGTGGACAAGGCGACGCTGGCCCGCATCGGTGATGCGTTCATGACGATTCCCGACGGCTTCACCGTGCACCCGCGGGTGCTGCCGGTGCTCGAGCGGCGCCGGGAGATGGCCTATGAGGGCAAGGTGGACTGGGCGTTCGCCGAACTGCTGGCGCTGGGTTCGCTGGTCGCCGACGGCAAGCTGATCCGGCTGTCCGGGCAGGACACCCGCCGCGGCACCTTCTCGCAGCGGCACTCGGTGATCATCGACCAGTCCAACGGCGCGGAGTTGTGCCCGCTGCAGCTGCTGGCCACCAACCCTGACGGCACCCCGAGCGGCGGCAAGTTCCTGGTCTACGACTCACCGCTGTCCGAATTCGCCGCGGTCGGCTTCGAGTACGGCTACACCGTCGGCAACCCCGAGGCGCTCGTGCTGTGGGAGGCGCAGTTCGGCGACTTCGTCAACGGCGCCCAGTCGATCATCGACGAGTTCATCAGCTCCGGTGAGGCCAAGTGGGGCCAGCTGTCCACCGTGGTGCTGCTGCTGCCGCACGGCCATGAGGGCCAGGGCCCCGATCACACCTCCGGGCGCATCGAACGTTTCCTGCAGTTGTGGGCGGAGGGCTCGATGACGATCGCGATGCCGTCGACTCCGTCGAACTACTTCCATCTGCTGCGCCGGCACGCCCTCGACGGGATCCAGCGGCCGCTTATCGTGTTCACCCCGAAGTCGATGCTGCGCAACAAGGCGGTCGTCAGCGACCTGAAGGACTTCACCGACGTCAAGTTCCGCTCGGTGCTCGAAGAGCCCACCTACGGCGACGGCGACGGCGACCGCAACAAAGTCACCCGGGTGCTGTTGACCAGCGGCAAGATCTACTACGAGCTGGCCGCACGCAAGGCCAAGGACGGCCGCGACGACGTGGCGATCGTGCGGGTCGAGCAACTGGCGCCCCTGCCCAAGCGCAGGCTGGGCGCAACCCTGGACCGCTATCCGAATGCAGAGCAGTTCTTCTGGGTGCAGGAGGAGCCGGCCAACCAGGGGGCGTGGCCGCGGTTCGGCCTGGAGCTGCCGGAGCTGTTGCCCGACAAGCTGAGCGGGATCAAGCGGATCTCGCGGCGGGCCATGTCGGCGCCGTCGTCGGGTTCGTCGAAGGTGCACGCCGTCGAGCAGCAGGAGATCATCGACGAGGCGTTCGGCTGAGGAACGAAGCCGAACGCTCGAGGAGCATCAGGCACCCACGAGGCGTTCGGTTGAGGAACGAAGCCGAACGCTCGAGGAGCATCGGGCACCGACGAGGCGTTCGGCTGAGGAGGCGCTGGCACGCGCAACTGTGCGCGCTCGCCAGGGCTACCGGACTGCGTGAACACGGTACCGGCGGTACCGGATAGGCTCTAATGGTCAACCGACCGCTGGGAGAGCACATGCAGGGATTTGCCGGGAAAGTCGCCGTTGTCACCGGAGCCGGGTCGGGCATCGGCCAGGCGCTGGCCGTCGAACTGGCCCGCGCGGGCGCGCAGCTGGCGATCAGCGACGTCGACACCGAGGGTCTTGCGCAGACCGAGCAGCGGTTGGCCGCGCTGGGCGTGCGGGTCAAGGCCGACCGCCTCGACGTCACCGAGCGGGAAGCGTTCATCGCCTACGCCGACGAGGTCAAGGAGCACTTCGGCAAGGTCAACCAGATCTACAACAACGCCGGCATCGCGTTCAGCGGCGACGTGGAAGACAGCCAGTTCAAGGACATCGAGCGGGTGATGGACGTCGACTTCTGGGGCGTGGTCAACGGCACCAAGGCCTTCCTGCCACACCTGATCGACTCCGGGGACGGCCACGTCATCAACATCTCCAGCTTGTTCGGGCTGCTGTCGATGCCCGGCCAGGCCGCCTACAACGCGGCCAAGTTCGCCGTCCGCGGGTTCACCGAGGCCTTGCACCAGGAGATGGCCATTGCCAAGCATCCGGTCAAGGTCACCACGGTGCATCCGGGCGGCATCAAGACCGCGATCGCCCGTAACGCGACCACCGCGGAGGGGGTGGATGCCGCGGCGATGGCCGACTTCTTCGATCGGCGACTGGCCTCCACCACCGCAGAGGAAGCCGCCAGGGTGATCCTCGACGGGGTCAGCAAGAGCCGGGCCCGCGTGCTGATCGGAAACGACGCGCGGGCCCTCGATCTGCTCGTGCGCCTCACCGGCTCGCGATACCAGCGACTGTTCGCCTACGTCATCCCCCGGTTCGGACCCCGCTAGCCGCGCTACCGCCCCAGCGGGTGTTCGTCCAAGAAGGCGTCCACCACCGCCTGGGGGTCGACGCCAGCCTCGACTTGGCGGCGCATGTCGGTCAGGGCAGCGGTGTCCAGCACACCGGCCACCTGGTTGATCGCCAGCAGTTGTGATTCGTTCAGCGCATTGCGCCGATACAGCGGGACGACGTTCTCCGCGCGCACCAGCGCCGGCCGGCCGTCGGCGAGCAGCACGACGTCGTCGGGAACGCCGGGATCGGCGGTGCTGGTCCACGCCGCAGTGATCTGGCGGCTACGTAATGCCGCGAATAACGCTGCGTCATCGGGGAATTCGCGTGACTTCGCCGGTGTACACCGGCCCACCGCGGCCGGTGGCCGCCGGCCCGCGACAGCGCCGACGGTCAGCGCGGCGCAGTGTCGTACCAGCGCGCGCAGATCGGTGCCTCCCCAGGCCGTCGCCGTGGCTTTCGTCACGGCCACCGCGGGCTTGTCGGTGGCGGTCATGGCGTAGTCACCGACTGCGATGCCCTCCGGCAGCGCTCCGGCCAGTGCCCAGTAGACCTGCCGGTCCGAGCGCGCGGTGGAATCCGGAGCGAATCCCGCCAGCAAGCGGCCGGTGTAGCCCGGTACGACGGTGAGATCTCCGGTGTCGAGCCCGGCGACCGGGTCGGCGACCGGTGCGACGCGCACCGCGGCGCCGGCGCCGCGCAAAGCACTGGCGTACAGATGGGCGAGAACCTGCGATTGCGGGTCCGGTGAGGTTCCGACACTCAAGGCCGCGGGTTGCGAGTGGCCACCACAACCTGCGATCAGCAGCGCCACCCATGCCAGCACCAGTCGGCGCAGGTGCTGTCTGTGCGGCCGGGGCACCGCGGGCTCAGGACGCTGAGCCGGCGGCAGCCGCGACCGCCGCGGCAACGGCCGGTTCGACCCGGGGGTCCAGTGGGCTCGGCACCACCCGGTCCGGCGCCAGGTCGTCGGCGACGACGGAGAAAATCGCCTCGGCGGCAGCCAATTTCATCGCCTCGGTGATCCGCTGCGCGCCGGCGTCCAGCGCGCCGCGGAACACGCCCGGGAAGGCCAGCACGTTGTTGATCTGGTTGGGGAAATCGCTGCGGCCGGTCGCCACCACCGCGGCATACTTGGCCGCCAACTCCGGGTGGATCTCCGGGTCGGGATTGGACAGCGCGAACACCACACCGCCGGGGTTCATCGACGCGATCAACTCCTCGGGCACCACTCCTCCCGAGGCGCCCAGGAATACGTCGGCGCCGGCGAGAGCCTCGGTCAATCCGCCGGTGCGGCCGTCGGGGTTGGTGCGCTGGGCGAGCTCGGCCTTGACGTTGTTCATGTCGGTGCGCTCGGGGTGCAATACACCCTGCGAATCCAGCACGATCATCTCCGAGATGCCCACCGAGAGCAGGATGTTGGCGCAGGCCACACCGGCCGCGCCCGCGCCGGACACCACCACCCGAAGCGACGTGATGTCCCGGCCCAGCACCTTGGCCGCACCCATCAGCGCCGCCAGCGCCACGATCGCGGTGCCGTGCTGGTCGTCGTGCATCACCGGGCAGTCCAGTGCCTCGATCGCGCGGCGCTCGATCTCGAAGCACCGCGGGGCGGAGATGTCCTCCAGGTTGACCGCACCGAACGTCGGCCGCAGCCGCACCAGGGTCTCCACAATCTCGTCGGGATCCTTGGTGTCCAGCACGATCGGGATGGAGTCCAGGTTGGCGAATGTCTTGAACAGGGCGGCCTTGCCCTCCATCACCGGCAGTGACGCGGCCGGACCGAGGTCACCCAGCCCCAGCACCGCGGTGCCGTCGCTGACCACCGCCACCAGCCGGTGCGCCCAGGTGTAGCGGGCTGCCAACGTGTGATCTGCCGCGATGGCGCGGCTGACCTGCGCCACCCCGGGGGTGTAGGCGATCGACAGCGCGCGCTGGGTGTCCAGTGGGCTCTTCAGGTCCACCGCGATCTTCCCGCCCAGGTGGGCCTCGAAGATCTCTTCATCGCCGATGACCATCGGGGCGTTCTGCGTCGCAGACGAGTTCTCAGACATCGTCAGCAAGGGTACTGCGCCGGTCCTCTGGCGCTTCGGTCGGCCGCATCCGACGAGGCGGGATGAGGTTCCAACGAGCACGGCCGGTCCGTCCAGGAGACGAACCGGCCGCGTCGGCAGACGTTGTGGGCTAAATCAATCCCAGCCCGGTGACCGCTTCGCGCTCCTCGGCCAACTCCGCGGTCGAGGCATCGATCCGGCCGCGGGAGAAGTCGTCGATCTCCAGGCCCTGCACGATGCTCCAGTCGCCGTTCTTCGTGGTGACCGGAAACGAGGAGATCAGGCCCTCGGGCACACCGTAGGAACCGTCGGAGACCACCGCCATCGACACCCAGTCCCCGTCCGGGCTGCCCAGCAGCCAGTCCCGGGCGGCGTCGACGGTGGCCGAGGCCGCCGAGGCGGCAGAGGAGGCACCGCGGGCGTCGATGATCGCCGCACCACGCTTGGCGACGGTCGGGATGAAGTCGTTCTCGATCCAGGCCTGGTCACCGACGACCTCGGCGGCGTTACGCCCGCCGACCTCGGCGTGGAAGATGTCGGGGTACTGGCTGGCCGAGTGGTTGCCCCAGATCGTCATCTTCTTGACGTCGGTGACCTTGGCGCCGGTCTTGGCTGCCAGCTGCGAGATCGCCCGGTTGTGGTCCAGGCGGGTCAGCGCCGAGAAGCGCTCCTTGGGGATGTCGGGGGCGTTGGTCATCGCGATCAGCGCGTTGGTGTTGGCCGGGTTACCGGTCACACCCACGCGGATGTCGGAGGCCGCGACCGAGTTGAGCGCCTTGCCCTGCGCGGTGAAGATCGCGCCGTTGGCCTCAAGTAGGTCGCTGCGCTCCATGCCGGGACCGCGCGGGCGGGCGCCGACCAGCAGCGCCAGGTTCACCCCGTCGAAGATCTTGTTCGCGTCCGAGCCGATCTGCACGCCCGACAGCAGCGGGAAGGCACAGTCGTCGAGCTCCATCACCACGCCCTCGAGCGCCTTGAGCGCGGGCTCGATCTCCAGCAGACGCAGTTCGATCGGCCGGTCGGGGCCCAGCAGCGAGCCACTGGCCAGGCGGAACAGCAGGCTGTAGCCGATCTGGCCGGCGGCGCCGGTGACGGCCACCTTCAGTGGGGTTGTGCTCACGTCAAGTGCTCCTCGAACGGGGTCGGCTTGGCTGGGATTGGTCCGGGTCGAAACTAGCGCACCGCCGGCGGCACGGAAACTCCGGACCCCGACCGAACCGCGCTGACCGGTCACTTTGGCTCTGGGCGCGTAGCATTTCACCGGCACATGTGCCGGGAGGGAGGGCGCCATGACCGCGTTGCGCGACCCGGTTCCCCGGGTGTTGATCGACTGCGGCGTCTATGCCGACGGCGACCGGATTGCCGGCGACTTCACCCCGGCCGGGGCGATGGCCAAGGTGCGCGACGTCGAGGCGAGCGGCCGCAATGCCTTCGTCTGGGTGGGACTGCACGAGCCCGACGAGCGCCAGATGCAGGCGGTGGCGGCGACATTCGACCTGCACGAACTGACCGTCGAGGACGCCGTGCATGCCCACCAGCGGCCCAAGCTGGAGCGCTACGACGAGACGCTGTTCCTGGTGCTCAAAACCGTCAACTACGTCCCGCACGAATCAGTGGTGCTCCCCCGCCAGATCGTCGAGACCGGCGAGATCATGATCTTCGTCGGCAAGAACTTCGTCGTCACCGTGCGCCACGGCGAACACAGCGGCCTGTCCAATGTCCGCAAACGAATGGACGCCGACCCCGAGCATCTTCGCTTGGGCCCGTACGCGGTGATGCATGCCATCGCCGACTACGTGGTCGACCGCTACGTCGAGGTCACCAACCTGATGGAAAGCGACATCGACACCATTGAGGAGGTGGCGTTCGCGCCGGGCACCCGCACCGACGTCGAACCGATCTACCAGATCAAACGCGAAGTCGTGGAACTGCGACGCGCGGTGGCGCCGCTGTCGATTCCGTTTCAGCGGATGCAGACCGACTATAAGGATCTGATCTCCAAGGAGGTGCGGCGCTACCTGCGCGACGTCGGGGACCACCAGACCCGCGCCGCCGAGCAGATCGCCAGCTACGACGAGATGCTCAGCTCGCTGGTGCAGGCGGCGCTCGCGCGAGTGGGAATGCAGCAGAACACCGATATGCGCAAGATGTCGGCCTGGGCGGGCATCATCGCCGTTCCCACCATGATCGCCGGGATCTACGGAATGAACTTCGACCACATGCCCGCCCTGCACTGGACGTTCAGTTACCCGGTGGTATTGGTGGCGATGGTGAGCATCTGCACCCTGCTGTATCGCGCGTTCCGCCGCAACGGCTGGCTCTAAGCGCCCCGGTCTCCCTCGCGAGCAGACATGAAAGCCCCCAATTTGCGCGGCCCAAGGGCGCTTTCGTGTCTGCTCGCGGTTAGGGTTCAGAGGCCCGGCGGTCGGGGTCGAACACGTCCACCCCGTCGGTCCGCCAGGCCTCCCGCATCGCGTCGGCGCCCTTGAGCCGCACCCAGGCCGCCTCGGTCGCGGTGATCGGGGTGGCCGAGAAGAACCGCACCGGTTCGCGCGGCTGCGCCAGCGGCAACTCGGCGATATCGCTGTCGCCCAGCAGCATCGCGGTGAACGGCACCGCCCCCGACTGCCGGGTCCACAGCGGCCCGCCGAGGTCCATCAACGCGTCGGGCGCCAGCACCACGCCCTCCACCACCGGAGCGGCCGCCACCGCGGCGAGGCTGCGGGCCAGCCCGACATCAGAACCCGAAACCCGCAGGCGCAGAACCACTTCAGCGCGCGGGCCGTGCACCGGGTCGGCCAGGATCTGGCCCGGATCGCCCATCGGATGCCGCGAGCAACCCACCGAGACGTAGTGCACCATCCGGTCGGGTCCGGGACCGAACCGCAACACCTCGATGGGCTCGACACCCAGGAACGTCACGCGCGCGGCGTCGGGCTGCGAGGTGATGCCCGCGGCGGTGAAATGCGCCCGCAGGTGTTCGCGCACCCGCTCCAGCTCGTCGCTCACCGGCGGTTCACCGTCCGGCCGGTGCGACGCTGAGGTTCACCCCGGACTTGGCGTCGAACACCACCACCTTGCCGGCGTCGAGGGCCAGCTCGATGGGCTGCCCACCGGCCGCCTTGGATGCGGCGGGAACCCGTGCCACCAGTTCGGTTTCACCGGACGTCCCGGCCGGCTCGTTCGGGGTGAAGTACAGGTACTTGTCGGCGCCCAGCGATTCGACGAGGTCGACGCGGGCCCCGAACGTGACCGCCCGCCCGCGCTGGGCATCATCGAGCAGTCCGGCATCGCCGAGATGTTCGGGACGCACCCCGATGACCACGTCGCCGCCGGCCGGCGCCGGATGCTTGCCGATCGCGTCGCGAGTCGCCGCGTCGAGCGGGACCTCACCGAACGGCAGTCGCGCGCCGGCCGCGGTCAGGGTGCCGGGGAAGAAGTTCATCGCCGGCGAGCCGACGAACCCGGCGACGAACAGGTTGGCGGGCCGCTCATAGAGCTCGTCGGGAGTGCCGATCTGCTGCGCGATTCCGCCATGCATCACCACCACCCGGTCTCCGAGCGTCATCGCCTCGGTCTGGTCGTGGGTGACGTAGACGGTGGTGGTGCCCAGCCGCCGCTGCAGCCGGGCGATTTCGCTGCGCATCTGCACCCGCAGCTTGGCGTCCAGGTTCGACAGCGGCTCGTCCATCAGGAATGCCTTGGGGTGCCGCACGATCGCTCGCCCCATGGCCACGCGCTGACGCTGCCCGCCGGACAGCTGCGACGGCTTGCGGTCCAGAAAGTCGGTCAGGTCAAGGATTTTGGCGACTTCGGCCACCTTCTCGGCGATCTGCGCCTTCTTCATCTTGGCCAGGGTCAACGGGAACGCGATGTTGCCCCGCACCGTCATGTGCGGGTAAAGGGCGTAGGACTGGAACACCATGGCGATGTCGCGGTCCTTGGGGGCGCGCTCGTTGACGCGTTCGCCGCCGATCCGCAACTCCCCCGACGAGATCTCCTCCAGGCCGGCGATCATGTTCAGCGTGGTGGATTTTCCGCAGCCCGACGGACCCACCAGGATGATGAACTCGCCGTCGGCGATGCTCAGCGACAGATCGTTGACCGCCACGGCGCCGTCGGGGTAGCTCTTGGTGACGTGCGAGAGTTCGATCTCTGCCATCGGCCTATCCCTTCACCGCACCGGAGGTCAGTCCGGCCACGATCCGTCGCTGGAAGATTAGAACAAAGATGATGATCGGCACCGTGATCACCATCGCGCCCGCGGCGATGGAGCCGGTCGGCTCCTCGAATTGCGAACTGCCGGTGAAGTTGGCGATCGCCACCGGCGCCGTGACCGAGGCTTTGGTCGCCGTCAGCGACAACGCCAGCAGCAGGTCGTTCCAGGCGAAGATGAACACCAGGATCGCCGCGGTGACGATGCCCGGCGCCGCCAGCGGCGCGATCACCTTGCGGAACGCCTGGCCGGGGGTGGCGCCGTCCATCTTGGCGGCCTTCTCCAGGTCCCACGGAATCTCTTGGAAGAACGCCGACAGGGTGTAGATCGCCAACGGAAGCGCGAAGGTGATGTAGGGGATGATCAGCCCCGACCAGGTGTCGAATAGCCCGGTCGCCCGCTCGATGTTGAAAATCGGTGTGACCAGCGATATCTGGGGGAACATCGCGATCAGCAGTGCGGCCCCGACCAGCAGCCGCTTGCCGGGGAAGTCCAGCCGCGCCACCGCGTAGGCGGCCATTGCGCCGATCACCACCGCGATCACCGTGGTGATCAGCCCGATGCCCACCGAGTTGACCAGCGCCGAGCCGAACACGTCCCCGGCGAAGATGCCGCGGTAGTTGTCCAAGGTCACCGACGACGGAATCAGTTTGCCGTCCTTCACCGTCGAAGTCGGCTTGAGCGACAGCGACAGGATCCACAACACCGGCACCAGTGCGTAGACCACCACCGCCACATCGATGATCAGCCAGGCCGCGCGGCGGCGAACATCGGTCATTTCTGGTCCGATCCCGGCGCCGCGGCGCCGAACACCTTGACGAACACCCAAGCGATCAGCGCGACGCAGACGAAGATCAGCACCGAGATCGCCGAACCCAACCCCACATTGAAGCCCTTGAACAGGTTGTCGTAGCCCAGGATCGACACCGAACCGGTGTTGTTGGAGCCGTTGGTGAGCACGTAGATGTTGTCGAAGATCCGGAACGCGTCCAGGGTGCGGAACAACAAGGCCACCAGTATGGCGGGTTTCATCATCGGCAGGATGACCTTGACCAGTCGCCGCCAGGCTCCGGCGCCGTCGACCTGCGCCGCCTTGAGCAGGTCCTCGGGCACCAACGCCAACCCGGCCAACAGCAGCAACGCCATGAACGGCGTCGTCTTCCACACCTCGGCCAGCACCACGATGCCCAGCGACGGGAGCTGATGGGTCAGCGGCGCGCTGCCGGCCGGCAGCAGGTTCGCCAGGTAGCCGGTGCCCGGAGTCCAGGCGTAGTACCAGCTGTAGGCGGCGGCCACCGTGACGATGCCGTAGGGCACCAGCACCGCGGTGCGCACCATCCCCTTGGCGAACAGGCTGCGGTGCATCACCAGCGCCAGCCCCAGACCCAGCACGAATTCGATGGCCACCGAGACGACGGTGATACCCAGCGTCACCGCGAAGGCGGTCCACCAGTAGGAGTCGGTCAAGGTGGTCTGGTAGTTGGCCAAGCCGACGAACGCGGTGTCATCCGGCGTGGCCAGGTTGTAGCGCAGCAGGCTCAACCAGATCGCGTAGCCGATCGGGTAGGCCGTCACCGCCAGCATCAGGATCACCGCCGGGGCGACGAGCACGAGGGCCAGCCGGCGCTGTGACCTCTCGTCGGCGTGCGCGGTCACGGGATTAATCCTTTGCCGTCGATGGCCTTTTGCACCTGCACGGCAAGCTCGTCGGCGGTGCGCTCCGGGTCGATCGCGGTGATCGGTGCCAGCGTCGCCGAGATGCGGGTGGACACCGCCTGATAGACCGGTGTGGCCGGGCGCACCGCGGCGTGGGTGAGTTGGTCGCGAATCAGGTTGTGGTGCGGGTACTTCTGCTGAAATTGCGGGTCGGAGTACACCGAGGCGCGCACCGCGGGCAGGCCGCCCTCGATCGCGACATATTTCTGGTTGGCCGCGTCGCGCAGGCAACGCACCGCCTCGAACGCCTCCGCGCGATGACGGCTGGTCCTGGCCACCGCCAGGTTCAGCCCGCCCAGGGTCACCTTGGCCGGATGGCCCGGCGAGACTGCGGGATACGGCGCGAATCCGAGCACCTGGCGGCTGGCCTCGTAGGCGATCCGGTACTGCTCGTCGCTGGGCGCGAACGAGCCCACACCGTTGATGCTGCCGGCCAGATCCGGCCGCCGGTCCAGCGGCAGGAACCCCACGCCGCCCTTGACCGCGTTCTCCAGCATGGACGGCAGCACGAACGGCCAGTTGACCTCCAGTGCCGCCTTGCCCTGCTCGAACGCCAGCCGGGCGGTGCCCTCGTCACTCTGGGTGATCGACGGATCAGCACCCGGCGCCCTCGCCACCGCCTGCATGATCCGCAGTGCGGCGACGGTGGCGGCCCGGTGTTCGGCGGTGTCGGTCAGGGTGACCGTCTTGCCGTCGTCGTCGAGCACGCGGCCCCCGGCGCTGGCCAGCAGGGTGTTGAACCACACCACCAGGCCCTCATATTGCTTGGCCTGCACCGCGATCCAGCTCGGCTCGCCGGCGGTGTGCAACCGCACCGCCTCGGCGACCATCCCGTCCCAGGTCGCCGGGGCAGTGCTCATCAGATCTGGTCGGTACCAGAGCAATTGGGTATTGGTGATGAGCGGGGCGGCATAGAGCCGGTCTCGCCAGCGGGCGGTCGCCAGCGGCCCCGGCAGGGTGTCGTCTGCGACATCGGCTTCGGCTTTTCCGGCCGGGTCGGCCGACAGCGGCAGCGCCCAGCCGGCCTCGGCGAACTCGGCGGTCCACACCACATCCAGGCCCATCACGTCCAGCGTGCGGTCGTTCCCGGTGAGCCGACGGGCCAATTGCAGGCGCTGGTCGTCGGCGGCTCTCGGCAGGCTGAACTGCTGAATCCGGTAGCGTCCACCGGTCTGTTCGGTACAGCGCGCGGCGATGGCCCGGAAGGTGGCCGTGTCGTTGGCCGGGGTGTACACACTGATCACCAGGCCGTCACCGGCGTGTCCGGCCGAGCCGCAGGCCGCTCCCGCCGAGGCGACGCTCAGCGCCGCCAGCGCGGCCGCGCCCAGCCGCCGTACGCGACCGCGCCGACTCGCCACCCCACCCGCCTCCCGTTGCCGCTTCGTGCCACGACGGTAAGGCCGCCCGGCCGCGCTACGCAACAACGCGAAGTCAGAGCGTCAGCTTCGCCAACAGATCCCGGCCCTGCTCGGCGCTCTGCGGGTCACACAGCACGTCGTAGCGCCCCGCCACCAATTGCATGGTCGAGCTGAAATCCCTTGTGCCGCGGGCCATCGCGTAGGGCACCGACGAGGTGATCAGACCGAAGAAGACGCCGGCGATCAAACCGGTCACCAGTGCCTGGGTGGGGTTGGCGCTGAAGATGCCCAGCACCAGGCCGATGAACAGGCCTAGCCACGCCCCGGTCAGCACCCCGCCGCCGAGCACCTTGGGCCAGGTGAGCCGACCGGTGACCCGTTCGACCTGCATCAGGTCGACACCGACGATGGTCACCTGGTGCACCGGAAACTGTTGATCGGACAGGTAGTCCACCGCGCGCTGCGCCTCGGCGTAGGTGGGATATGCCCCGATCGGCCAGCCTTTGGGCGGCGTGGGCAGTCGGGCCGCGTCACGCCGGCCCGAGGCTGCCGCCCCGCCGAGCGGATCGGGGGTCTGTCCGGACTGAAAAGGGCTGGTCATGGGACTTCTCTCTCCTCGCACCGGGAAGCGACTGTCGGACAACAGGCCGGTCCCGGCGAATCCGCTAGGTTGAACAGCATGACAGCTCCCGGCGAGGATTCTGGCGAGAATCCACGAGCCAATGCCGATCAACCCTGGGCTGAGCCGGGCCCGTCCGGGCCTGAACAGGGCGGCTGGCCCTATCCGTCGGGCTTCGATGGTTATTCTCCTCCGCCGCCGAATTACCCGCCGAGCGGCTACCCTCCGCCTCCACCGCCGGGCGGCTACCCACCGCCCCCGCCGGCAGGCGGCTACCCGGCTCAGCCGCGCTACGACGCACCGCCCGGCGGCTATCCGCCGCCGCCGGGTTACGGCGCACCGGGCGACTACCCGGGCTTCGGCGCACCCGGCTACCCCACCGGCTACGGCACACCACCGGGCTACCCGCCGGGCGGCTACGGCACGCCCTATCCGGGCGGCTACTTCAATCCGGGCCAGCCGCAGAAGACCAACGTCTTGGCGGTCAGCTCCCTGGTGGTCGCCTTGCTCGGCCTGCTGTTCTGGCCGCTGGGGATCGTCGGCGTGGTGCTGGGTGTCGTCGCGCTCAGCCAGATCAAGCGGACCGGTGAGGCCGGCCACGGCATGGCGGTGGCCGGCACCGCCGTCGGCGCTGTCGCGGTCGTGCTCTCGTTCATCCTCGCGATGGTCGCGCTGCACTGACGGCCTTGGTGCCGGCCGTCCTTCAGGCTGGCGGCTCGAACGGCGGTGCCTCCCGGCGCATTCCGGCCGCGCGGCCCTTGCCGGCCACCACCAATGCCATCTTGCGGCTGGCCTCGTCGAGCATCTCGTCGCCGAGCATCACCGCGCCGCGGGCGCCGCCGGCGTGCGAGGTGTGCCAAGCGTAGGCCTCCAGGATCAGCTCGGCATGGTCATACTCGGCCTGCCTGGGACTGAAGATCTCGTTGCCCGCCGCGATCTGGTCGGGGTGCAGCACCCATTTGCCGTCGAACCCGAGGGCGGCCGAACGCCCGGCCACCCGCCGGAACGCCTCGACGTCGCGGACCTTCAGATAGGGGCCGTCGACGGCGGCGATCCCGTGGGCGCGCGCGGCGACCAGGATCGTCATCAGCACATGGTGGTAGGCGTCGCCTTCGGTGTAACCCTCGGGCTGCTCGCCGACCTCCAGGGTGCGGGTGTTGAGGCTGGCCATCAGGTCGGCCGGACCGAGCACCAGCGCCTGCACCCGGGGCGCGGCGGCGATGGCGTTGATGTTGGTCAGGCCGCGGGCGTCCTCGATCTGGGCGTCGATGCCGATCTGCCCGACCGGCAGGCCGTGCACCGTCTCCAACTGGGTCAACAGCAGGTCGAGGGCCTGCACGTGGGAGGCGTCGGACACCTTGGGCAACACCACCACATCCAGGCGGGACCCGGCGGCGCCGACGGCCGAGACCACCTCGATCAGATCCGCGTGGGTCCACGGCGTGGTCCAGTCGTTGACCCGCACGCCCAGCAACGGCGCCGTCCAGCCCGGTGCGGTGAGCGCTTCGGCCACTCGGGTCCGAGCCTGCTCCTTGGCAGCCGGGGCGACGGCGTCCTCCAAATCGAGGAAGATCTCGTCGGCGGGCAGACCCTTGGCCTTGTCGATCATCTTCTGGCTGCTGCCGGGCACCGACAGGCAGGTACGGCGGGGGCGATATGCGTTGGTCACCTAAACACTCCTACCCTTTCAACCATGGCGTCGAGCAACAGGGTTTACGCAGCGCGGCTCGCGCGGATGCTGGTGCTGGGCCCGTTCGGCGAATCCGTTGGCCGGGTGCGCGATGTGGTGCTCAGTCTCAGCATCGTGCGTCAGCAGCCGCGTGTGCTGGGACTCGTCGTCGAATTGCCCACCCGCAGACGCATTTTCGTCCCGATTCTGCGGGTCGCGGCGATCGAGCCCAACGCGGTGACGCTCAACACCGGAACGGTGTCACTGCGCAAGTTCGATCAGCGGCCCGGTGAGGTGCTGGCGCTGGGGCAGGTTCTCGACACCAAGGTCCGCGTCACCGATCCCGAGCTGCCGGAGTTGGCCGACGTCGACGTGACGATCACCGACCTGGCCATCGAGCAGAGCCGCACGCGCGACTGGCTGGTGACGCGGATCGCGGTGCGGCACTCCCGACGGCTGGGCCGGCGCGCCGCCGTACACATCGTGGACTGGCGCAACGTGCAGGGCCTGACCCCCTCCGCTCTGGCCATGCCCGGACAGGGCGTGGCCCAGCTGCTGCAGCAATTCGAGGGCTGGCGGCCGATCGAGGTGGCCGACGCGATCCGCGAGCTGCCGCCCAAGCGCCGCTACGAGGTGATCAACGCCCTGGACAACGCGCGACTGGCCGACATCCTGCAGGAACTCCCGGAAGAGCGCCAGACCGTCGTGCTGGGTCAGCTGGGCACCGAACGCGCCGCCGACGTCCTGGAGGAAATGGATCCCGACGACGCCGCCGACCTGCTGGGGGCGATGAACCCGACCGAGGCCGAGGCACTGCTGGCGCGGATGGACCCCGACGACTCCGATCCGGTGCGCCGCCTGCTGGAGCACTCCCCCGACACCGCGGGCGGGTTGATGACCTCCAACCCGGTGGTGCTGACCGCCGACACCTCGGTCGCCGAGGCGCTGGCCCGGGTCCGGGACCCCGACCTGACCCCGGCGCTGTCGTCGCTGGTGTTCGTCACCCGGGCGCCTACGGCCACGCCGACCGGCCACTACCTGGGCTGTGTTCCGCTGCAGCGGTTGCTGCGGGTGCCACCGGCCGAACTCATCGGCGGATTCGTCGACTCCGACCTGCCGGTGCTGAACCCGGAGGTGTCGCTGGCGGAGCTGACCCGCTACTTCGCCGCCTACAATCTGGTCTGCGGGCCGGTGCTCGACGAACAGAATCACCTGCTGGGCGCGGTGACGGTCGACGACGTGCTGGACCACCTGCTGCCGCGCGACTGGCGCGAAACCCCCGAGCCGGACCTGGGGCCGAAACTCGCCGGGAGGCCGTCATGACCGACCGCTCGTCATCGCAGCGGCTCTCCACCCCGCGCACCTCACGGCTGCCCGGCCTGCGGATGGACCCGGATGCGCTGGGCCGGTTCACCGAGGGGGTGGCACGGTTCTTCGGCACCGGGCGCTACCTGGCCATTCAGACCGTGCTGGTGGTGGGCTGGATTCTGCTGAACGTCTACGCGGTCAGTCTGAAGTGGGACCCCTACCCGTTCATCCTGCTCAACCTGGCGTTCTCCACCCAGGCCGCCTACGCCGCACCGCTGATCCTGCTGGCCCAGAACCGGCAGGAGAACCGTGACCGGGTCAGCCTCGACGAAGACCGCCGCCGCGCCGCGCAGACCAAGGCCGACACCGAGTACCTGGCCCGCGAACTGGCGTCGTTGCGGTTGGCGGTCGGCGAGGTCGCCACCCGCGATTACCTGCACCACGAGCTCGAGCGGGTCCGGGAATTGCTCGAGGAGATGCGGCCCGAGTCCGACCTGGCCGGCCCGGAGTCCGCACCCGCCCGCTCGGCTCTACCGCGTGACGAACGGGCATAACCGACACCAGCGAGACCGGTGTTAGGTATGGTGACCTAGTTCACGAAGCGGAAGCGGCTTCACCCAGGCGTTTCCGAGGCTTTTCCAACGCCTTTCCGAGGCGGACAAGGGGCGGTCGAGTGCCTACAGGGGGCGGTGCAGCCGAGCACCTGTCCCGCGCGGCCAGATGGCGGCGGGCAGCCCGTGCTGCGCTGCGCCCCGCGTTCGGCCTGGCGTTCATCACCCCGTTGGTGTTCGCCGGTGCCGTGGGTGCAACGCCTCGCTCCCCGTCGAGCTCGCTCCCCCTGCGCAACGCCGCGGTGACCCCGCTGGCGGCGGTGCACACTTCATCCCCCGGGTCCTCCGGGCGCTCGTCGGGTCCCGCCGTCGTCGCGGTGCAGCGTGCCCAGCCGAACGTGCGCGTGGCGGCGGGCGCCGCGGCGGCGCCGCCGGCGGCCGTCGTCTACGCGCCGGGCACCCTGGGCATCCCCAAGACGGCGCTGGCGGCCTACCGCAACGCCGAAAATCAGATGTCGGTCGCCGCCCCCGAATGTGGGATCAGCTGGAATCTGCTGGCCGGGATCGGCCGCATCGAGTCGGCGCATGCCAACGGCGGCGCCACCGACGCGCGCGGCACCGCGCTGCAGCCGATCTACGGACCGGCGCTGGACGGGACGCTGCCGGGCAACGAGGTCATCGTGGCCAGCAGTGCTCCCGGACGAGTCGTCTACGCCCGCGCCATGGGGCCGATGCAGTTTCTGCCGGGAACCTGGTCGCGCTACGCCGCCGACGGTGACGGCGACGGCCGCGCCGACCCGCAGAACGTCTACGACGCGACGCTGGCGGCAGCGCGGTACCTGTGCAGCGGCGGACTCAACCTGCGCGAGCAGTCGCATGTCCTGACCGCGATCCTGCGCTACAACAACTCGATGGCTTATGCCGAGAACGTGATGGGCTGGGCGGCGGCCTACGCCACCGGGGTGGCGCCGGTGGATCTGCCGCCGATCATCGGTCCGGCGCCGCCGATCGCGGACCTGCACCTCGAGCACCTGGGACACCCGGAGGGCCTCGGGCCCGAATCGTTCAGCATGCACGGGATGTCGCCGATCCAGCAGACCGCCGGATCCTCCCTGATCGACCTGGGTCAGCCGAGCATGGAGAACCAGCTGGCCAACGTGCCCTGGCTCCCGCCGTGGATGGCCTCCCCCGAGCAGCGGCAGCAACAACAGCTGCCGCGTCCCTCGGCGGCGTGCCGGATGATCTGCCTGGAGCCGCAGGCCGGGACCGCCCCGGCGGGTCCTCCCCCTGCCGTCCCGCCGGCACCTTTCGGTGCCCCCGACGCGCCGCAGCCGGCGCCCGCGCCGACGCCGGCCGACGCCGTCCCGCCCGCCCCGATGGCCGCCGACGAACCACCCGCACCCGGCGCCCAGGCCCCCGCGATCGCGGCTCCGCCCATTCCCGCGGGCACGCCACCGGAAGCGCCGCAGGCCGTCCCGCCGGCCTGACCGAGATCGCGGTGGGGGGCTGTCGCCCACTGGCCTAGACTCGTCTTCGATGTCCAAGACACAAGACGACACCGCCGCCCTGCACGACGCGATCTACGCCGCACTGGGCACCGTGTTGGACCCCGACATTCAGCGCCCGATCACCGACCTGGGCATGGTCAAGAGCATCGAGATCGCTGACGACCACAGCGTGCACGTCACGATCTACCTGACGATCGCCGGCTGCCCGATGAAGACCGAGATCACCAACATGGTGACCCGGGCGGTCAGCGACGTTCCCGGCACCGGCCCGGTCAAGGTCACGCTGGACGTGTTCAGCGACGAGCAGCGCGCCGAGCTGCGCAAACAGCTGCGCGGCGACGCCAAGGAGCCGGTCATCCCGTTCGCCCAACCGGGCTCGCTGACCAAGGTGTACGCGATCGCCTCGGGCAAGGGCGGGGTCGGAAAGTCCAGTGTCACGGTCAATCTCGCCGTGGCGCTGGCCGAGCGCGGCCTGTCGGTCGGGGTGCTCGACGCCGACATCTACGGCCACTCGGTGCCGCGGATGATGGGCGTCACGGCGCTGCCCACGCAGGTCGACTCGATGATCATGCCGCCGATCGGCTACGGCGTGAAGGTGATCTCGATCGCGATGTTCACCAAGGGCAACACCCCGGTGGTCTGGCGCGGCCCGATGCTGCACCGCGCGTTGCAGCAGTTCCTGGCCGACGTCTACTGGGGCGACCTGGATGTGCTGCTGCTCGACCTGCCGCCGGGCACCGGCGACATCGCGATCTCGGTGGCCCAGTTGGTCCCGCCGGCCGAGATTCTGGTGGTGACCACTCCGCAGCAGGCGGCCGCCGAGGTGGCCGAGCGTGCCGGGGCGATCGCCCTGCAGACCCGCCAGCAGGTCGTCGGCGTGGTGGAGAACATGGCCGGGCTGGCGCTGCCCGACGGATCCACCATGCACCTGTTCGGCGAGGGCGGCGGCGAGCGGGTCGCCGAGCGGCTGACCCGGGCGATGGGCCGCGACGTGCCGCTGCTGGGTCAGGTGCCGATCGACAGTGAGATGGTGACCGGCGGCGACTCCGGCTCCCCGGTGGTACTCCAGCCGGACTCGGTAGCCGGCAAGGAGCTGCGCCGGATCGCCGATCAGCTGGCCACCCGCGGACGCGGGCTGGTCGGGATGTCGCTGGGACTGAACACCGGCAACACCCAGCGCTGAAGGGCTACCGCCAGCGGGTCAGGTGGCGTCGGCGTCGAACGGTGCCCCGGATGTCCCGGAAACCGGTCCGGGAGCCGCGATCGGCGCGGGTATCGCGGCGCGCGGATCCTCGGCCAAGGAACCGACCGCGGTGAACAGCGAATCATCCCCGTCGAGCAGATGCTTGGTCAGCGCGGCCTGCGGGGTCATCCCGCGGAGCTTCTGCAGTTCGCTCAGCGGCGCGCGCAGGTCGTCGAACTCCGGGCCGATCTCGTCGCGCAGCTGATCGGTGGCGTTGGTGACGTACTCGCGGGCCTGACGCAACGCGTTCGCGGTCCAGCGGATCGCCCCCGGGAGCCGCTCCGGGCCCAGGATCACCAACCCGACCACCACGAGGACCAGCATCTCCCCCCAGCCGACATTGGCGAACATCAGCCGAACATCTAGCCGTCGCCGGTGGGGGTCACGTTCAACGTGACATTGCGCCCGTCGCGGACCACCTCGACGGGCGCTTCCTTGCCGATGGTCAACTGACGCACCGCAACGACGAATTCGTCGGCGTTCGCGACGGTGCGGTCACCGATCTTGACCACCACGTCGTTCTCCAGGATGCCGCCCTTCTCCGCGGGGCTGCCCACCTTGACGTTGGCGATCTGCGCGCCCGAGGCGATCGCGTTGCTGACCGACCGCGCGCTCACCCCCAGCGAGGGGTGCACGATCTTGCCGTCTTTGATCAGCGCTTCGGCGACCGTCTTCATCTCATTGACCGGAATCGCGAATCCCAGGCCACTGGCGCTGTCGGACAACGACTTTCCGGCGGTGTTGATCCCGACCAGCTGCGCGTCCATGTCGATCAGCGCGCCACCGGAGTTGCCGTGGTTGATCGAGGCGTCGGTCTGCACCGCGTCGATGACGGTGTCGGTGTCGGAGTCCTCGCCCGACAGCGGCACCGGCCGGTGGACGGCACTGATGATGCCGTGGGTGACGGTGCTGCGCAGGCCCAGCGGGGCACCGGCGGCGATCACCTCGTCGCCGACCCGGATCTTGTCGGAGTCGCCGAGACGGGCCACGGACAGGTTGTCGACGTTGTCCACCTTGAGCACGGCCAGGTCGGTCTTGGGGTCGCGGCCCACCAGGTTGGCCAGCACCTCTTTGCCGTCGTTGAACACCACGGTGGTCTTGAACTTGCTGGGGTTGTTGGCCGCTTCGGAGATGACGTGGTTGTTGGTGACGATGTAGCCCTTGCCGTCGATGACCACCCCGGAGCCCTGCATGCCCTGATCGTCGCTGACCGATTCGACGGTCACCACGGAATTGGCGATGGCTTCAGCGACCTTGGCGAACCGGCCGGCCGGCTCCTCGGCGTTGCCCTTGGTCGACAAGGTCACCTTCGAGGTGGTGAACGCCTCGACGACCTGCGCGGTGGTACGCCCGACCCAGCCGCCGACCAGCCCGATGGCCAGCGCGATCGCGGCCAGGACGCCCAGCGCGCGGTAGGAGACGCGGTCACCGAACAGCACGTCGCGCACGCCGAGCCGCCCGCCCAGGTCCCCCGACGCCCGCGGCGGCGGCGCGACAATGGCGGGCGCACCCAGCCCGGCGCCCGCGGCGGGGTCACGCCACGGGTCGTCGGTCTCTTCGAACTCGTCCGGCTTGCCGTTGCGTCCCAGCGCGCCGGCGTCGGCCGGATGACGCTGCAACGAGGGACCGGCACCGAAGGGACGGCCGAACGCCTCCTTGAGCACCGGGTCAGGCGGCAGGTCGCGCGGGGCGTACTCGCCCTGATCGCGGTATTTCTTGGGCCGCACGTCGGCGGGGATGAACGATCCGGGCACCCCGTCGGGCCGGCCGAAGGCCTTTTGGGACGCGTTGTCCACGGGAGGCCGGTAGACAGGCCGCGGCGCCAGGCGGTTACCGCCGGCGTTCTCGTTGTTGGAGCTCACCTATTCCTCTTCCGGTCCCCGTCGGCTTCCAGGCGCCGCAAGCGAAGCGCTACTGGCGCGCTGGCGCCGCATCGCATCCACCTTACCGACGTTTGCGGCGATCCTGCGGCTTGCCGTCGGCGAACCGGTTGGGCATCGGCGTCGTGGGCTCATCGGGTGGAGAGTCGGCGGGACAGTCGGGGATCTGGGACAGCAGGCCGAGCAGCGAGGAGGGAATCCGGATCGGATGCGAATCCCGCAGCGCCGACCGGGCCCGGCCCTGATACTCCACTTCGGCTGCGCAGTCGGGGCACAACGACAGGTGGTGAGCGGCGCGCAGGTGGGCGTTCATCCGCAACTCGCCGTCGACGTAGGCGGCGATCGCTTCGCTGCACAGGTGCTCGGTGGATCCGAACTGGCGTGGGGCGCCGACCGGGGCGTCACTCTGCGAGGCGAATTGCGCGGGAAGCCAGGAGAACGCGCGACGGAAGACACCTCCGCGTTCCGTCACCTCCGGACTCCTTCCGTCACACGGCGATACGCCTGGCGTTCACACCGAAAATTTCCCTATAAGAATCGTCCTTATAAGAATGTAGCGCGATACGGCGCGTCCACGCGGCAACCCGAGGTGGCGGCGGCGTGACTCAGCCTGCCGCGACACCGCCGAAAGCGGCCCCGTCGCGCTGGCCGGGACGGTCGGCGAGGTAGTCGCGCAGCGCCTGGCGACCCCGGTGAATGCGGCTGCGCACGGTGCCCAGCTTCACCCCCAGGGTGGCGCCGACCTCTTCGTAGGACAGCCCTTCGATGTCACACAGCACCACGGCCGCCCGGAACTCCGGGGCCAACGAGTCCAGCGCCGCCTGCAGGTCAGGATCCAGCCGTGCATCGTGGTAGATCTGCTCGGGGTCGGGCTCGTCGGCCGGGACCCGGTCGTAATCCTCGGGCAGCGCCTCCATCCGCACCCGCCCACGCCTGCGCACCATGTCCAGGAACAGGTTGGTGGTGATCCGGTGCAGCCAGCCCTCGAATGTCCCGGGCTGGTAGTTGTGCAGCGAGCGGAACACCCGGATGAAGGTCTCCTGGGTCAGATCCTCCGCGTCCTGCTGGTTACCCGACAGTCGGTAGGCCAGCCGGTACACCCGGTCGGCGTGCTGCCGCACCAATTCGTCCCACGACGGCATGGCCGCCACGTCCCCGGTGGCGTCGAACACCGCGGTGCCCTGCGGCTCCTCCGAAGGCTCCACCCATTCGGCGTCGGCGTAGCGGTCCGAGTGGGTGGTCGGGTGCGACATGGCGACCGGGGGCAGCAAAGTGGTTATGGCGACGTCCTCCGTATCCGGGCAGCCGTCAGGCGACGACAGCGTGTTATCGCGGTCAACGTGCGCCGGGCCCCTCGTATTCCGAGCGTCTCGAGGCCGGTTCCTACCTCGTTCCATGCCGCTACCGTTGCCTATCGCGGTATGTCGGCTCTGTGTCGGCCCTGAACGCCGACTGTGAACTTGTGTTCGAATACGCCGCAGGGTGCGTCGATGGATCCGGATAACAGTTCGGACACGGACTGCGTCCCGGGCGTGTCGCGCAGGCGAGCCGCTACCCCGGCGTCCCCGGGTGTGTCCTACGCTGCGCACATGGCCAGCACCGACGACACTTCCGGGCCGCAGCCGCCGCAAAGCCGCGCGGACGCCCTCCTGGCGCACGCCGAGGCCTCGATGTCCGAAGACGCGGTCCTGGCCGCCGCCCGCGACCGGGCCGGCGAGATCGGCGTCGCCTCGATCAGCGCGGCGGTGGGCGCGCTGCTGGCCCTGTTGACCAAGCTCAGTGGCGGCAAGGCCGTGGTCGAGGTCGGCACCGGGGCCGGCGTCAGCGGGCTGTGGCTGCTGTCGGGCATGGGCGAAGACGGTGTTCTGACCACCATCGACATCGAGCCCGAGCACCAGCGCACCGCCAAGCAGGCGTTCGGCGACGCCGGTATCGGGCCGTCGCGGACCCGGTTCATCAGCGGCCGCGCCCAAGAAGTCCTGACCCGTCTCGCCGACGAGTCCTACGACCTGGTTTTCGTCGACGCCGACCCGATCGACCAGCCCGGATACGTGCTGGAGGCGGTGCGGTTGCTGCGGGCCGGCGGGGTGGTGGTGCTGCACCGAGCGGCACTCGGTGGCCGGGCGGGCGACCCGACGGCCAACGACGCCGAGGTGATCGCGGTGCGCGAGGCGGCGCGGTTGATCGCCGAGGATGAGCGACTGACCCCGGCTCTGATTCCGCTGGGCGACGGGCTGTTGGCCGCGGTCCGCGACTAGTTCCCCTCTTTTTCCGCCGAGCAGTCACGAAAGCCCCCATTCCGGGCCTGAAATAGGGGCTTTCGCGACTGCTCGCGCCAAGGTGCTTGACCGAGGACTGAACACGCGTTTAGCATATTGAACATGCGTTCAGTCGATCTGACGGCCAGCGCGAAGATCCGTGACGCGGCGATCGAGCAGTTCGGTCGGCATGGCTTCGGGGTGAGCGTGCGGGCGATCGCCGAAGCGGCCGGGGTCAGCGCCGCCCTGGTCATTCACCACTTCGGCTCCAAAGAAGGACTGCGCAGGGCCTGTGACGAGTTCGTCGCCGAGGAGATCCGCAGCGGAAAATCCGAGGCGATGCGCTCGACGGATCCGGCGACCTGGTTCGCCGCAATGGCCGAAATCGAGTCCTACGCACCAATGATGGCGTACGTGGTCCGCACCATGCAGTCCGGCGGCGAACTGGCAAATACCTTGTGGCGGCGGATGATCGACAACGCCGAGGGGTACCTCGACGAGGGTGTGCGCGCCGGCACCCTCAAACCCAGCCGCAACCCCCAGGCCAGGGCGAGATACCTGGCCATCACCAGCGGAGGCGGATTCCTCCTGTATCTGCAGATGCACGAGAACCCCACCGATCTGCGCGCCGTGTTGCGCGACTACGCCCAAGACATGGTGCTGCCCGCACTCGAGGTCTACACCGAGGGCCTGATGACCGACCGCACCATGTACGACGCCTTCCTGAAAGAACAAGGGGGACCCGATGCGATCTGACAACCGTTGGCCGGCGATCGAAATCCGCGGACTGGAAAAGAATTTCGGTGCGGTCAAGGCACTCGACGGCCTGGATATGACCGTGCACGCCGGCGAGGTCCACGGCTTTCTCGGGCCCAACGGCGCCGGCAAGTCCACCACTATCCGGATCCTGCTGGGCCTGGTCCGGGCCGATAGTGGGACGGTGCGCCTGCTCGGCGGCAACCCCTGGACCGACGCGGTCGATCTGCACCGGGAGATCGCCTACGTGCCAGGCGATGTCACATTGTGGCCGTCCCTGACCGGCGGCGAGATCATCGACCTGCTGGCCCGGATGCGCGGCGGAATCGACGAACGGCGGCGTGACGAGTTGATCGAACGCTTCGACTTGGACCCCAGCAAGAAGGCCCGCACCTACTCGAAAGGCAACCGCCAGAAGGTCTCGCTGATCTCGGCGTTCTCCTCCCACGCCCGGCTGCTTTTGCTCGACGAGCCCAGCAGCGGACTGGATCCGTTGATGGAGAATGTATTCCAGCAGTGCGTCGCCGAGGCGAGCCGGCGCGGGGCCACCGTCCTGCTGTCCAGCCATATCCTGGCCGAGACCGAGAAACTGTGTCAGCGGGTGACGATCATCCGGGCCGGGCGCGTCATCGAGAGCGGCTCGCTGGATTCGCTGCGCCACCTGCACCGCACCTCGATTCAAGCCGACTTGGCGAGCGACCCCGGCGATCTCACCCGAATCCCGGGCGTGTCGGACGTGCACTACAACGGCACCGTGCTGCACGCGCAGGTCGACAGCGCCAGCCTCGGCGAGCTCATCGCCGCGCTCGGTGCCGCCGGCGTGCGCAGCCTCACCAGCCGCCCGCCGACCCTGGAAGAGTTGTTCTTGCGGCACTACGACACGGTGCGAGCATGACCACCGCTGTTGCCCACCAAGCACATCCGGGCTTTCGGCCGTCCGGGAACACTTCAGAGCTCTCCGGCACCGTCGGCTTGCTTCGGCTCTATCTGCGCCGCGACCGCGTCGTCCTGCCACTCTGGGTGCTGCTGCTCTCATTGCCGCTGGCCGGCGTCTACATCGGCAGCATCCAGGCCATTTACCCCACCGCAGCCGACCGCGCCGGCCTGGCCGCGACAATCATGGCCAGCCCGGCCCAGCGCGCCATGTACGGGCAGGTCTACAACGACAGTCTCGGCGCGGTGGGCATCTGGAAGGCCGGGATCTTCCACCTGCTGATCGCGGTGGCGGTGATACTGACCGTCATAAGGCACACCCGCGCCGACGAGGAGACCGGCCGCACCGAGTTGATCGACTCGACCGCGGTGGGCCGCTATGCCGGGCTGACCGGCGCACTGCTGCTGGCGTCCGGCGCCTCGGTGGCCACCGGCATCATCGGCGCGGCAGGGCTGCTCACCACCGAGGTGCCGGCAGCCGGATCGTTCGCGTTCGGGGCGGCGCTGGCCTGTTCCGGGCTGGTGTTCACCGCGGTGGCGGCGGTGGCAGCGCAGCTGTCTCCGGGCGCCCGGTTCGCCCGCGGCGCCGCGTTCGGCGTGCTGGCCGCCGCCTTCACGCTGCGCGCGGTCGGTGACGCCGGCTCCGGCGCGCTGTCGTGGCTCTCACCGCTCGGCTGGTCACTACAGGTCCGGCCCTACGCGGGTGAGCGCTGGTGGGTGCTGCTGCTGCATCTGACGGCGGCGGCCGCCCTCACCGGGTTGGCCTACCGGCTCGCCGCCCGTCGCGATGTCGGCGCCGGGCTGCTGGCCGATCGTCCCGGTCCGCGCCGGGCGGCGCCGGCGCTGGCCGGGGCCTTCGGTTTGGCGTGGCGGCTGGATCGCGGCGCACTGCTGCTGTGGACGACGGGCTTGGTGCTCTACGGGTTGCTGGTCGGCAGCGTGGTTCACGGCATCGGCGACGAGGTCGGCAGTGACAGCGCTCGCGAGATCGTCGTCCGGTTGGGCGGGACCGCGGCACTGGAGCAGGCTTTCGTCGCGGTGGCGTTCACCATGCTGGGCATGGTCGCAGCCGCCTTCGCGGTGTCGCTGGTGTTGCGGCTGCACCAGGAGGAAGCCGCAGCGCGCGCCGAGACCCTGTTCGCCGGTTCGCTCGGGCGTGACCGTTGGCTGGCAAGCCATCTGGTGATCGCGCTGGCCGGATCGGCGCTCGCGATGCTGGCCGCCGGAGTGGTGGCCGGCACCGTCTACGGGGCTGCGGTCGGCGACGTCGGCGGAGAGCTGGCCACGGTGGTCGCCAGCGCCGCGGTGCAGTTGCCCGCGGTCTGGTTGCCCGCGGCGGTAGTGGTGGCGCTGTTCGGTCTGGCCCCGCGGTTTGCTCCCGCCGGGTGGACGGTGCTGATCGGGTTCGTCGCGCTGTATCTGCTCGGCTCGATCTCCGGCCTGCCGCAGTGGCTGCTGGACCTCGAGCCGTTCGCCCACGTCCCGTTAGTCGGCACCGGTGACTTCAGCGTCGTGCCGCTGGTGATGCTGCTGGTGCTCGACGCCGCACTGATCACCCTCGGCGGCTGGGCATTCCGCCGCCGAGACCTGAAGGCCTGAGGAGGCAGAGGTGAAAACTGTTGGCAAAGGTCTCCTTTCAGCTGCGTTAGGCCTGATCGCGTTCGGGCTGCTGCTGTTCGTGCCGGCCGGAACACTGCACTACTGGCAAGCCTGGGTGTTCCTGGCGGTGTTCGCGGTGTCCACCTGGATTCCCAGCATCTACTTGTTACGTACCAATCCGGCCGCGCTGGATCGGCGGATGCGCGTCGGACCGCTGGCGGAGACGCGGACCTTGCAGCGGGTCGTCATCACCGTCATATTCATCTGCTTCCCGGCGATGTTCGTACTGAGCGCGCTGGATCACCGACTCGGATGGTCGACGGTACCGACGCCGGTCTGCCTCTTCGGCGATGTCCTGGTGGCGACCGGGCTTGGCGTCGCGATGTTGGTGGTCGCTCAAAACGGTTATGCGGCCGCTAATGTCACTGTGGAGTCTGGCCAGACGCTGGTCTCGACAGGCTTGTACGGACTGGTGCGCCACCCGATGTACACCGGCAACGTCTTCCTGATGGTCGGCGTCCCACTCGCGCTCGACTCCTACTGGGGGCTGGTCGTCCTGCCGGTTGGACTTATCGTGCTGGTGCTGCGCATCCGGGACGAGGAGCGGTTGCTCACCGAAGAGCTCAGCGGCTACCGCGAGTACACCCGGCGGGTTCGGTACCGCTTGGTCCCCTATCTCTGGTAAACCCCGATCGGAGGACGGCTGATCGGTAACCAGTTCTGGTTCGTCTCCGGTCACGGCGAAGCATCGAACTACGTGACTACCCGTTACGAGACGTCGGCTGGCGCGGCTCCCTGCAATCCGACAAGCCGGAGATCGTCGCCGCCCTCGCCGAATTGAACCGCTGACCGCGAACACCGGAAGTACTTCCACCGTCCGACCTTCATAGGCGCCAGAAGTGGCTTACAGTCTCCTGAACATCACCTGTTAGTTCGACAGGTGTCTTCCGGGAGGACGTTCGAGTCATGCGCACACCACGGCGGAGCATCGCCACCGTCCGGCCTTCCCGCGGCGTCCGGGCGGCCGGTTTCGGCGCCGCACTGAGCGCCTCGCTGCTGGCAACCACACCGGTGCTCACCGCCGCACCCGCGCAGGCGGACTGGGACTGGGCAATCGATTTCGCCGAGCCGATGGCGGCCGCACCGGCGGCGGGCACCGACCTGGGCAGCCTGATGACGATTGCCCAGGCCTGGGTGGACCAACTCGATCCGTCGACCCACACGCTGTTGTCCGGCGTGATCGACGCGGTGTCGGGGTGGGCGGGGCCGGGCCAGGCCTTCGACCTTGCCGCCTGGTTCGACCAACTCTTCTACGCCCCGCTGCACGCCGGCCTGCAGGAGTGGCTCGCCGGCCCGTTCGGAGAGTTCAGCGCCGTCCTGATCAACGCACCGTTCGTCATGCTGTTCGGCCGCGACCTGATCGGCGACGGCATCGACGGCTTCGACGGCGCCAACACCAGCGTGTTCGGACAGTGGGGCGGGTTCGGCGACGCCGGCGACGGCGGATTCCTGTTCGGCAATGGCGGAGCCGGTGTCGACGGGGCGGGCGGTGCCGGCGGCCCCGGTGGTCAGGCCGGGTTCTTCGGCCACGGCGGGGCAGGCGGCCTCGGCGCTGACGGCGGCGCCGGCGGTGACGGCGGGGCCGGCGGCTGGTTCATGGGAATCGGGGGCAGCGGCGGTACCGGCGGGGCGGGCGGCGCCGGCGGCGACGGCGGCGTGGGCGGGTTGTTGTTCGGCCGCGGCGGCGACGGCGGATTCGGCGGCGAGGGCGGTGCCGGCGGCTTCGGCGGCGCGGGTGGCTGGCTGGGCGCCGCGGGCATCAGCGCGTCGCCCTACGTCGAGGACACCCGGTGGGTGACCTACGAGGACGGGACCAGCCTGCGGGTCTATCCGACCGACACCGGCCGAGCCCAGGCCGGTGAGCCCGGCACCATGCGCCAGGGCGAGCAGGCCTGGTCGGAGGTGGTCAAACGCGACCCGGACGCCAATACGCCCGGGATGCGGGAACAGTTCCTGTGCCACTGGCAGTTTGCCGAGTTCATCCAGCCCGGCAAGACCAGTTGGAACCTGGAGCCGTGGCGCCCGGTGGTCAGCACCTTGAGCCTGTTGGCCAACGGCTGCAATGCCGGCGGCGCCGAGGAACCGTTCTAGCCCTGGCGGCGATCGTCTAGATCCAGACGCCCTTGCCGACCGCGACCACGCCGCCGGCGCTGATCGAGAACCGCTCGCGGTCCTTCTCCAAGTCGACGCCGATCATCTCACCGGGGCCGACCACCACGTTCTTGTCCAAGATCGCGTGCCGTACCACCGCGCCGCGCCCGACCCGCGTCCCGGGCATGATGACGCTGTCCTCCACGATCGCGCCGTCGTCGATCACGACGTTCGACGACAGCACCGAATTGCGCACCGAGCCGGCCGAGATGACACTGCCCGCGCCCACCACCGACTCCTGCGCCGTCCCACCGTTGACGAACTTCGCCGGCGCCAGGTTCTCCGTCGCGCCGCGGATCGGCCAGCGATTGTTGTACAGGTTGAAGATCGGATGCGCCGACACCAGGTCCATGTGGGCGTCGTAGAACGCGTCCAGGGTTCCGACGTCGCGCCAGTAGCCGCGGTCGCGTTCGGTGGCTCCGGGCACCTCGTTGACGGAGAAGTCGTAGACCGCGGCCATCCCGTCGGCGACCAAGCGCGGGATGATGTCGCCGCCCATGTCGTGGTCGGAGTGGTCATCGTCGGCGTCGGCACGGATCGCGTCGATCAGCACCTTGGTGGTGAAGATGTAGTTGCCCATCGAGACATAGGTGCTCTCCGGATCGTCGGGCGTGCCGGGCGGATTCGCCGGCTTCTCCAGAAAACCCCGGATCCACCCGGAGTCGTCGGCGTCGATGCAGCCGAACGATGACGCCTCGGCCCGCGGCACCCGGACCCCGGCGACCGTGGCGCCGGCCCCGCTGTCGATGTGGAAGCGCACCATCTGTTCGGGGTCCATCCGGTACACGTGGTCCGCCCCGAAAACCACGATGTAGTCCGGGTCTTCGTCGAAGATCAGGTTCAGCGACTGGTAGATGGCATCCGCGGAGCCGGTGTACCAGCGCGGCCCGAGCCGCTGCTGGGCGGGCACCGGGGTGATGTACTCCCCGGCCAGGCCGCTCAGGCGCCAGTTCTGCGAGATGTGCCGGTCCAGCGAATGCGACTTGTACTGTGTCAGAACACAGATCCGCAGGTAGCGCGCGTTGACCAGATTCGACAGCACGAAATCGATCAGCCGGTAGGCGCCCCCGAAGGGAACCGCCGGCTTGGCGCGGTCCGCGGTCAGCGGGTGTAGCCGCTTGCCTTCCCCCCCGGCCAGGACGATGCCCAGCACGTGCGGCAATTCCCTCATGCCACCAAACCTATCGGCCGCTTCGGCACCCTGCCAGCCGGACAGCACGATTGGCGAAGCTTCTCACAGGTTGCCGGTCGTTCGCCGCGCGTCCGGCCGCCCGCGACCGCTACCGTGCGGGTTATGCGGGTAGCGATGCTGACCCGGGAATATCCCCCGGAGATCTACGGTGGCGCGGGCGTGCATGTCACGAACCTGGTCGAAGCGCTGCGGCGGTTGTGTCACGTCGACGTGCATTGCATGGGGGCGCCGCGGCCGGGCGCGCAGGCGCATCAGCCGGATCCGGCGCTGCGCGATGCGAATCCGGCACTGGGGACACTGTCGGCCGACCTGACGATGGCCGACGCCGTGGGCACGGCCGACGTCGCGCACTCGCACACCTGGTACACCGCCTTGGCGGGCCGTCTGGCGGCCTTGCTGCACGACATCCCGCATGTGCTGACCGCGCATTCGCTGGAGCCGCTGCGGCCCTGGAAAGCCGAGCAGCTGGGCGCCGGCTACCGGGTGTCGTCGTGGGCCGAACAGCTGGGAACCACGGCCGCCGACGCCGTGATCGCCGTCAGTTCGGCGATGCGCGAGGACCTGCTGCGGGTCTATCCGGAGCTGCGACCCGACCGGGTGCATGTCGTCTACAGCGGCATCGACACCGACGTGTGGTGTCCGCAGCAGGCCGGATCCGACTCCTCGATGCTGGCTGATCTCGGCGTCGATCCGGACCGGCCCATGGTGGCGTTCGTCGGACGGATCACCCGGCAGAAGGGGGTGGCTCATCTGGTGGCCGCCGCGCACCGGTTTCACCCGGAAGCCCAGCTGGTGTTGTGTGCCGGCGCTCCCGACACACCGGAGATCGCCGCCGAGATGAGCGCCGCGGTCAGCGAGCTCGCCGCGGCCCGCAGCGGGGTGTTCTGGATCCAGGAAACCCCGCCCGCGCGGCAGATCCGCGAATTACTTTCGGCAGCAACGGTGTTCGTCTGCCCGTCGATCTATGAGCCGTTGGGCATCGTCAACCTCGAGGCGATGGCCTGCGCCACGGCGGTGGTGGCCTCCGACGTTGGCGGCATACCGGAGGTGGTGCGCGACGGCGTCACCGGTTCGCTGGTGCACTACGACGCCGCCGAGCCCGCGGGTTTCCGCAACGGCCTCGCCGAGGCGGTCAACGCGCTGATCAGCGACCCGGGGCGGGCACGGCGCTACGGCGACGCGGGTCGACTCCGCTGCGTCGAGGTCTTTTCGTGGTCGCGAGTGGCCGAGCAGACCCTGGCGATCTATCGACAGGTGGGCGGCTAGCCGGCCCGAAGTCAGCTCGTGACGGCCTTGAGCTCGTCGCCCAGTGCAGCGGCCTCGTCCGGAGTCAACTCGACGACCAGTCGCCCGCCACCTTCGAGGGGTACCCGCATCACGATGCCGCGCCCCTCTTTGGTCGCTTCCAGTGGACCGTCACCGGTCCGGGGCTTCATCGCCGCCATCGAGTGCTCCCTCCAGGTACCAGCCCACCGGCCGTGCCCTTGATCTGCGCCGGTTGTGCACCGCGGTCGCAGCGTCCGGCATCGAACTGCAAATTCACTCGCCCATTCTCCCCTATCGGCGACGCCGCGTGCACAAGACCCGATTCCGGAGTTGTATTTTAGTGCATCTGTGCGGTTACCGGCGGTACCCAACACGTCTGTAGATGGTCGTCAACCATGCCCGTGGCCTGCATCAATGCGTAAGCGGTGGTGGGTCCGACGAATCGGAACCCGCGACGCTTCAATTCGCGCGCCATGGCCGTCGATTCCGGCGTGACGGCCGGAATTGCCGACAGCTGCACCGGTCGGGGACGCGGCGGCGGGGCGAACGACCACAACAGCTCCGCCAAATCGGTGGATCCCAAGTCCACGGTCGCGCGCGCGTTGGCGATCGTCGCCTCGATCTTGGCCCGGTTGCGCACGATGCCGGCGTCGTCCAGCAGTCGTGCCACGTCGGCGTCGGTGTAGCGCGCGACGGTCTCGACATCGAAACCGGCGAAGGCGCGCCGGAAATTCTCCCGCTTGCGCAGAATCACCAGCCACGACAGCCCGCTCTGAAATGCCTCCAGGCTGATCCGCTCGAACAGCGCGGTGGTCTCGCGGACCGGACGCCCCCACTCCTGGTCGTGGTAGTCGCGATACAGCGCCGAGCCGTCCGACCAGCCGCACCGGACCAGGCCGTCGTCGGGCGGGCCGTCGTCGGGCGGGCCGGTCAACTCGGCCCCGAGGGGTTCCCGGCAAGGGCCTGCGCCGCGGCGAGCTGCCCGCGCAGTTGGTCGAGCTCGGCGCCGAGCCGCTCCAGCACCCAGTCGACCTCGCCGGTGTGGTAGCCGCGCAGTACCTGCGAGAACTTGACCGCCTCGACGTCGGCGCCGGTTACCCCGGAGGCCGGAAGCATGGTCGCAGTCGTCCCCCGGGGCAGCGGCGGTAGTTGCTCACCCCGGCCGAACAGCACGCTGGCCACCCCGAACAGCAGCAGCGCGGTCAGGACGAGCACGACGAGATACAGCAACACCAGTGTCACGGCATCGATAGTGCCTCATTCAGTGGCGCAGGGTGTTCATCGGCGGCCGATCCACCAGCGACAGCGGCGTGGTGCGCGGCAGGTAGTCCAATCCCTCTGGACCGTCGGCGAAGAACTGGGTGAGCCCGACGCCGGAGTCCGGAACCCCGCAACGCGACAGCAGGGTGGCCACCACCTGCCGGCTCATCACGGCCAACTCGGCCAGCGGGCGGTTGCGGTGGGCCCGCACACCCAGGTTGACCTGAGCGATCGCTTCCAGCCCCAACCGGTCGTAGGTGTCGATCAGCAATCCGATCTCCACCCCGTAGCCCGGCGCGAACGGCACCGACGCCAGCAGCTCGCGACTGCCCGCGTATTCACCGCCCAGCGGCTGCAGCACGGCGCCCAGTTCGGGGCGCAGCGCGGTCAGCAGCGGCCGGGCGACCAGCTCGGTCACCCGGCCGCCCCCGTTGGCGTCCTCGGTGCCGTTGACCTTCAGCGGCCGCCGGTAGAAGCCCTTGACCAGGTGGACACCGTCGCCGGTGAGCAGGGGCCCGACCAGCTTGGGGACGAACATCGGGTCGGGGTTGATCAGGTCGGAGTCGACGAAGACCACGATGTCGCCGCTGGTCGCCGCCAGGGAGCGCCACAGGGCTTCGCCCTTGCCGGGCTGCGGTGCGACCTCCGGGACCGCTTGCTCCCGGCTGACCACCCGCGCGCCGGCGGCGATGGAGCGGATCTCGGTGTCGTCGGTGGAGCCGGAGTCCAGCACGATCAATTCGTCGACCAGGTTGTCGACCAGCGGGGTGATGCTGTCGATGACCGATTCGATGGTGGCCTGCTCGTTCAATGCGGGCAGCACCACCGAGATGGTGCGGCCGGTCTTGGCCTTAGCCGTCAGCAGTTCGGCAACCGTCCAGTCCGGACGGCTCCAGGTGCGCCCGGCCAGCCGGGTGTCACCCAGCCCCGCGACCAGGTCGGTCATGCAAGTCCCCTTACTGTGCGGGTCGGGGCCCGCACGCCCTGGATGGATGCCACCATCTCCAGCACGCGCCGGGTCGGCCCGACCTCGTGTACCCGAAACATCCGGGCACCGGCGGCTGCCGCCAACGCGGTGGCCGCCAACGTTCCTTCCAGCCGTTCGGTCAGACCCACGCCGAGGGTCTCACCGATGAAGTCTTTGTTGGAGAGCGCCATCAGCACCGGCCATCCGGTACCGACCAGCTTCTCCGTGTGTCGCAACAACGCTAGCCCGTGGAAGGTGTTCTTGCCGAAATCATGGGTGGGATCGATCAGCACCCGGTCGGCCATGACCCCGGCCGCCACCGCCCGTTGCGCAGCCGCGGTGACCTCATTGATCACTGCCTCCACCACCCCGTCGACGCTGTTGCCGTAGTTCACCCGGAACGGTCGGGTGCGCGGTTGGGCGCCCCCGGTATGCGAACAGACCAGGCCCGCCCCGAATTCCGCGGCAACCGCCGGCAGGTCCGGGTCGACTCCGCCCCAGGTGTCGTTGATCAGGTCGGCGCCGGCCGCGCAGGCGCGTTTGGCCACCTCCGCACGCCAGGTGTCGACGCTGATCAGCTGGTTCGGATAGGCGCTGCGCAGCCATTCGATGAAGGGAACCACCCGGGCGGTCTCGGTGTCGGCGTCGACGGTCTGTCCCGGCCCGGCCTTGACCCCTCCGACGTCGATGACGTCGGCACCGTCGGCCACCGCGGCATGCACCGCGGACTTGGCCGCCTCGTCGCTGAAGGTGGCGCCCGCGTCGTAGAAGGAGTCGGGGGTGCGGTTGACGATCGCCATGATCAGCGCGCGATCGGCCGCCACCGGACGACCGCAGAGGGTGGACTGCACGGTTCTATGGTGCCTGGTGACGTGTAGGCGTCAGCCTCGCGGTCGTTTGCCGGCCGCCACTTCGCCGGGATAGCCCTCGTAGAAGGGCACGTAGCCCTCGTCGCAGCCGGCCAGCACATACAGCGGGTCCTCGACGCCGCCGCCGTAGCCCTGCTCGCGCAACTCCACCTTGCGGCTCTTGAACGTGGTGGTGTGCGACATGGACTCCACCAGCCGCACGAACAGCGGGACCGCATACAGCGGCAGCCGGTCGCAGACCACCGCGGCCAGACCGCGCCCGTCGAACGTCGCGCCGTCGCGCAGCTTGACCGCGGCCATCCCGGCCCGGCCCCCGGTGTCGGGCACTTCGACGCCGTAGACCGCGCACTCCTCGACCGACTCGTCGGCACTCAAGGCGGCTTCGACCTGCGTGGTGGCGACGTTCTCGCCCTTCCACCGGAAGGTGTCGCCGAGCCGGTCGGCGAACGCGGCGTGCCCCAGGCCCTGCGGGGTCATCAGGTCGCCGGTGTTGAACCAGCAGTCGCCATCCTTGAACGCGTTGCGCACCAGCTTCTTCTCGGTGGCTTCCGGGTCGGTGTAGCCGTCGAACGGCGACATCTTGTTCACCGGGGACAGCAGCAGGCCGGGCTGCCCGGGCGGTACCCGGCGCACCCAGCCGTCGTCGCCGCGCTGCGGCTGGCCGGTGTCGGGGTCGTAGTGCACGTAGGCCAGCGGCAACGGGTAGATGCCGGCACTGCGGGGCATGTTGAACACGTTGAGGAACGCGGCGTTGCCCTCGCTGGCTCCGTAGAACTCGCAGATCCGGTTGATTCCGAACCGGCGGGCGAACTCGTCCCAGATCTCGGGTCGCAGGCCGTTGCCACAGATCACCCGGACCCGGTGGCTGCGGTCGGTCGGCTTGGGCGGCTGGTTGAGCAGGTAGCGGCAGACTTCGCCGATGTAGACGAAGGCGGTGGCCTGGTAGTCGATCACCTCGTCCCAGAACCGCGACGCCGAGAACGAGCGGCCCAGCGCCAGTGTCGCTCCGGCGTTGAGCACCGACGACACCGCGACCGTCAGCGCGTTGTTGTGGTACAGCGGCAGGCAGCAGTACAGGGTGTCATTGCCGCGCAGGCGCAGTCCGAGTCCGCCGAACGCCGCCAGCGCCCGCAACCACCGGTAATGGGTCATCACGCTGGCCTTGGGGTAGCCGGTGGTGCCCGAGGTGAAGATGTAGAAGGCGGTGTCCTTGGCCAGCACCGCCGCCACCGAGGCCGGGTTGCCGGCGGGCGCGGTGGCGGCCAGCCGCTCCAGCTCCTCGATGGTCTCCGGCCGGTCCGGCGCGCCGCTGTCGTGCACGGCATCGACCAGATCCGATTCCGCGACAAGGAGTTTGGCGTCCAGCAGGCCCAGGCTGTGCGCCAATACGTCGCCGCGCTGGTGATAGTTGACCATGCCGGCGACCGCGCCGCATTTGGCGACGGCCAGCATCATCAACACCGCGTTGGGTGAGTTGCGCAGCATGATCCCGACGACGTCGCCGTGGCCGATACCGCGGGCGGCCAGCACCGCGGCGTAGCGGTTGACGGTCTCGTTGGCCTCGCGGTAGGTCAGCCGCTGCTCGCCGAATCGGAGGAAGACCCGGTCGCCGAACTTCGCGGCGCGCTCCTGAAAGACCTTGCCGATCGACGCCTTGGAGGTGGGCCGGGCCAGCAGGCCGGTCCGCACTCCCCGCAGGATCGACGGGGCGTCGGCAACCAGCCCCGGCAACCGGGCCGCGATCTCGGTGAGTCCTACCCGGGTGACCGCGCCGGAGTTGTGATCGGACACGCTGTTCTCCCGTTTCGCCAACTCAAGGACGACTCAGCTTAGTCGACACCAGCGGTATCGGGTGCGCAGGCGGCCAACGCCGCCTCCAGCTCGTCGACCACCAGCAGCCGGTCCATCGCGCGCCGGGACACGAAGCCCGCCTCGATCAGCCCCGACAGCCAGGTCCACAGCCCGTCGTAGTGGCCGTCGGGATCCAACAGCACCACCGGTTTGTCGTGCATGCCCAGGTACCCGCCGGTCCAGGTCTCGAACAGCTCCTCCAGCGTGCCGATCCCGCCGGGCAGGGTCAGGAACGCGTCGGCACGCTCGTCCATGACCTGCTTGCGCTCCCGCATGGTGTCGGTGACGATCAGCTCGTCGGACTCCACGTCGGCCACCTCGCGGTGCAGCAGGGCCTTGGGGATCACCCCGACGGTGCGGCCGCCGTGCTGCCGGACCGCCACCGCCAGCGCTCCCATCGCCGAGACGTTGCCGCCGCCCCACACCAGCGTCCAACCCCGTTCGGCGATGGCCGCACCGACCTTGGCGGCCAGCGCCAGCAGGCCCGGATCAGTGGGGCCCGACGCGCAGTAGACGCACACCGCCCATTCGCTCGACCGCACATCCGAAAGGCTAACCGGCGACTGGCGCAGACCGTAAAATCTCCGCGATGCCGATCCGGTGGAACGTCCCCGAGCACTCGGCCGCCCTGCGTCGGCTCACCGAAGCGCTCGACGCTGACCGAAAGCGCGCCGGCGCGGTGGTGCTCGGCCCCGACGGCTGCGGAAAGTCCACCCTGGCCCGGCTGGCCGCCGAAGACCGTGCCCGGCGGCACCCGCAGACCCGCATCCGCTGGGTGATCGGCACCCCCGCGGAGCGCACCGTGCCGTTCGGCGCACTGAGCCACCTGGTCCAGGTCGCCGAGATCGGCAAGCCCGCCGCGCTGCTGCGGGCGGCGCGGGAATCGCTGGTCGCAGGCCTTGACGACGGCGAGTTGCTGCTGGTTGTCGACGACGCCCATCAGCTCGACATCCTCTCGGCGACGCTGGTCTACCAGCTGGCGCTGACCGGTGCGGCCCGGATGATCATCACCGGATGCGCCGACGGTGCGCCGGTGGCCCCGCCGCCCATCGCCGCGCTGTGGGGCGATGACCTGCTGGACCGTATCGACATCGCGGCACCAGACGAGGCGACCCACGCCGGCCACGACGTCGCTGATATCGAAGCCTTCCTGGCCGCGTTGCCGGGCCCCGCCCGCGCGGCGCTGGACTACCTGGCCGTTCTCGAGCCGCTGGCCTTGGCCGACCTGACCCGGCTGGCCGGTGCCGAAGCGGTCGGGCAGGCCGAGGAGCTCGGGGTACTGGAGACCCGCACCCGCGGCGGCCACGGCCCGGACCCGGTCGTCTACACCGCCCACCCGCTGTTCGCCGAGCGGGCCCTGCAGGCCCTGGGCGGCCGCGACGGTCAAGCCGCCCGCCGGCTGCGCACCGAAGTGGTCGCCGTGCTGGCGGAGCGGCCGTGCGAGCACGTCGGCGAGCAGCTGCGGCTGGCGGCGCTGACCGCCGCCAGCGACGCACCGCAGCCCGCTGCGGACCTGGTCGACGCGGCGCAGCAGGCGCTGCGGCTGGGCGATCTGGAACTGGGTGAGCGGCTGGCGCGCAGCGCCTTGGACCGCTCCGATCACCTGCCGGCCCGGCTGGCGCTGGCGCACGCGCTGGGCTGGCAGGGCCGCGGACGCGAGGCCGACGCGGTGCTGTCGGCGGTCGACCCGGCCGGATTGACCGAACCGGAGCTGATGGCCTGGGCGTTGCCGCGGGCCGCGAACCAGTTCTTCATGCTGGGCGAACCCGAACGCGCCACCGCGTTTTTGGCCGCCACCCGTGGCCGCGTCACCGGGGCGAGCCCGCGCATCACCTTGGATGCGCTCGGCGCGACGTTCGCGATGAACGCCGGCAATATCGGCCGCGCCGCACACAGCGCCGCGGCGCTGCCGGCCCAGGCCACCGCCATGTCGTCGGCGGCCGGATCGGCCAGCACCG
>NZ_LZMF01000003.1:0-821 GCF_001673565.1 Mycolicibacter sinensis | reverse complement strand
GATCAGCCGCACATCGTGGGCCGAAACATTGTGGGTGGCAAGGACCGCCGCGCGGATGGCCTCGACGGCGCCGCTGAGGTCGGAGTTCAGCGACGCGCGGTTCACCTCCTGCACGATCACCAGCTGCTCGTCGGCGCGCGGGTTCGGTTTGACCGTGAACACCGCGGTGCGGCCCGGCATCAGTGCCGGGTCACTGCCGCCCACGGTGTCCTCGATGTCGTTGGGGTAGTACTTGATGTCGCGGATCGTGATCAGGTCGTTCCACCGACCGGTCACGAATAGCTCACCCGCGCAGACGAATCCGAGGTCGCCGGTGCGCAGGAACGGGCCCTCGCCGGTGTCGGCCAGCGTCGCACCGAAGGTGCGTTCGGTCTCCTCGGGCCGCCCCCAGTAGCCCTGGGCGATGCTGGGCCCGGACACCCAGATCTCGCCCACTTCCTCAGGGCCGCGGCGCAACCGGGTCTCGGAGTCAACGATCAGGACTTGCTGGCTCTCCGCCTTGGCGCCGCAGGCCACCAGGGGCACCGCCCCGGCGGTGTCGGCAGCCACCTCGACGACCCGCTCCTCGCTGAGCGCGGTCCGGTCGATGTGCCGGACCACCGGCACCGGTGACTCGGACATGCCCGTCACACCCAGGGTTGCCTCGGCCAGCCCGTACGCGGGAATAAAGGCCTCGGGCCGGAACCCGGCCGGCGCGAACGCCTCGGCGAAGGACTGCAGCGTCTCGGCGCTGATCGGCTCGGCGCCGATCACTGCGATCGACAAGCTCGACAGGTCCAGCGCGGCACGCTGCTCTGCGGTGGTGCGTTTGACGCAGGCTT
>NZ_LZMF01000002.1:0-1822 GCF_001673565.1 Mycolicibacter sinensis | reverse complement strand
AACCAGGGATTGTTTCCACCGCCGTTGGTGCCGACGCCGGGCAGCCACGGCGAAGGGTTATTGCCCTTGTTGCCGCCACCGTTATTGCCCGGCAGCCACGACGGGTTGCCGCCCTTGTTGCCGCCACCGTTGTTCCCCGGCAGCCACGACGGATTGTCACCTCTGTCGCCGCCACCGTTGTTGCCCGGCAGCCACGACGGATTGTCGTTCTTGGGCGGACTCTGCTTGGGAGGGTCGAAGATCCGTGGCCACTCGGGTTGCTTGACCGGCGGGGCCGGTGCGGCCGGCGGGGGAATCTCGACCGCCGGCGGGCTGGGCACCTGAATGGGGACCGGAATCGGCACGGGGGCCGGGGCCGCCGGAGCGGGAGCCGCCGGCGCGGGCGCAGGAGCCGCGGGCACCGGCGCAGGAGCCGCCGGGGCCTGCGCGACGGGGGGCGCCGGGGCCGCCGGTGCTGGAGCCGCCGGGGCGGGCGCGGCAGGTGGCACCTTGGGCGCCACCTGGGGAACCGGGGCCGGCGCCTGCTGCGTGGGTACCACGATGTGCTGGCCGGGCGCAGGACGGTCGGACGCGGTGGGCCGGATACTGACCGCCAGCGCCACCAGCAACGAAGCCACCCCGACGACGAAGAAAGCCGCCAGCCCGCTGCCGGCCAGCAGGAACGGATTGCGGCGGCGGGGATGCTCGGTCTCTTCGAACAGCCGCAGACCGGAGCTCGGCGCGTAGTCCTCGGCGACGGCGCCCTGGGTAGTGCCGGTGTCGGAGAACGCAAGGTAGTCGGCGTCGGCGTCGTCGGGAACGGCGCTGTAGGCCAGGGCGTACTCGCCCCTGGTGGCGTCGTAGTCGCCGCCGGCCTGGTAGGCGTAGCCCAGCGCCACCAGATTCGGGTCAAGCACGCCGGTGCCCGGGTCGCGCGCCCACGCCAACGCCGACGTCGACGAATCGAACAACGGTGCGTGTGCGCTGGCCAGCGCGGCACCCCGGGCCAGCGCCGTCTCCGGCTCCTCGGGCACGCTGACCGGGATGGGGCTGGCCGCATCCAGCTCGGGCTTGACCACGCCGACGTTGACGCCGGAGCCGACCACGAACAACCCGTCGGGCCGAGACTCGAGCCGGCCGGCCTGCGCGGCCAGGGCGGTCAATTCGCCGAGGGCGGCGGCGTCGTCGGACGGCAGTGCCACCCGGTGCACCTCGGTGATCGAGCCGTCCGACGAGTCGACGACCGCCAGCGTGGCGCCGTCGGGCTCGATGAACATCAGCGCGGTCCGCTGGTAGCCGACCGTCCCGCCCACCGTCTGCGCCAGCGCGGCCGCGGCCAAAAACGCCGAGACCAGCATCACGTTCTCGACCCGGCGATGGGCCAGCGCGTCGCGCAACTGGCCGGCCTGCAGCTGATTGGCGACTGTCACCCCGGTCGAGGCCAGCCGATAGCCGCCCTCTTCAGCGCTCTCCTGGGTGCCCAGGATGGCCGACACCACCTGCTCGGGAAACGCCGGCCCGCCGGAGTCGACCTCGAAGCCGTCCTCGTCGACGGTGACGCCACCGGCGTTCTTCCCTTCGACGAGCACCATCCGTACCGACGGCGGTGCCATCGACACGCCCAGAACGATGTCCATCGCACCTCCTCCCCTACGGCCGGTGATTGATTAGCCCATCTTAGGTGTTTGCGGGGGAAATCCCCACCTCAGAAGTGCAGGCCCGGGATCGGCAGCGGGATCTTGATCCCGCCGCCGCCGCGGCCCTTGCCACCACCGCGACCGTGACCACCGCCGTGACCACCGCCGTCCCACCCGCCCCGGGGCGGACCGAGGATCGGCGGACC
>NZ_LZMF01000001.1:0-3332 GCF_001673565.1 Mycolicibacter sinensis | reverse complement strand
CGCGGTGTCGGTGCTCGGGGAACCGGAGCTGGTGCGCATCAAGGGCGTTGAGGATGCGGTGCCGGCACGGCGGCTGCTGAGCATGATCCCGCGCCGACAGCAGGACAGGTCCGTGGAGTCGGTGTTGGTGGGCCGTGAGTCGCAGTTGGCCACGCTCGAGGCGATGCTGGCCCGGGCCACCACCGGGCACGGGGCGGCGGTGTGCGTGGTCGGCTCTGCCGGGATCGGCAAGACGCGTCTGGTCGACGAGGTCGTGCAGTGCGCGAAAGACCATGGCGTCGAGGTGTTTTCCGCGTTCTGCGAGGCGCACACCACCGATGTCGCGTTCCATGTGGTCGCCGGCCTGCTGGGCGCCGCGGCCCGGGTCGGTGGTCTCGACGACGCGAATATGCGGGCAACGGTGCGGGCCCGGGTACCCGACGCCGACCCCGAAGACATGCTGCTGCTGGACGACCTCCTCGGCATCGTCGAACCCGGGGTGGAGCTGCCGAAAATCGATCCGGACGCGCGGCGACGGCGGCTGACCGCGCTGGTCAACACCGCCCAAGTGGCCCGCATCCATCCCGCGGTCTTCGTCGTCGAGGACGTGCACTGGATCGACGAGGTCAGCGAATCCATGCTCGCGGACTTTCTGACGGTGATCGCCGACACCTGCTCGCTGGTGCTGATCACCTGCCGCCCCGAGTATCAGGGGACGCTGCAGCAGGTGCCCGGGGTTGAGACGATGACCCTGGAGCCGCTGAGCACCCCGGAGACCTCCCTGCTGGTGACCGATTTGGTGGGCACCGACCCCTCGGCGTTCGAGGTCGCCGGGATCATCACCGATCACTCGGCGGGGAACCCGCTGTTCGCCGAGGAGATCACCCGCGAACTCGCCCAGCGCGGCGTGCTGATCGGTGAACGCGGCAGCTATGTGTGCCGCACCGCCGCAGCCCAGATCCATGTGCCGGCCACCCTGCAGGCGACGCTGGCCGCGCGCATCGACCGGCTCGGCGCAAAGGCCAAACATGCCCTGGCAGCAGCCGCGGTCATCGGGTCCCGCTTCAGCGCCGAACTGCTGGCCGGGCTGGGGGTCGATCCGTGCATCGAGGAACTGGTCAGCGCCGAACTGATCGAACCGCTGTCGCCGCCGAACCCGGACGCCGACTACGCGTTTCAGCATCCGCTGATCCGGATGGTCGCCTATGAAGCACAGCTGAAGTCCGGTCGCGCCGACGTACACCGCAGGCTTGCCGCCGCCATCGAATCGCGCGATAAGGCATCGGCCGACTCCAATGCCGCCCTGATCGCCGGACATTGGGAAGCCGCCGGGGAGAGACACGTCGCTTACGGATGGCATCTGCGCGCGGCGGCCTGGGCATTGAACCGCGACATCATCGCGGCACGAATGAGTTGGGAGCGCGCCCAGAAGATCGCCGACACGCTACCCGCCGATGACCCCGACCGGACCGCAATGCGGATCGCCCCGCGCACCATGCTGTGCGGAATCGCTTGGCGCGCAGGCTTGGACGACATACCGTCCCGGTTCGAGGAACTGCGCGAGCTGTGCGACGCCGGCGGGGACAAGCCGTCGTTGGCGATCGCTATGGCCGGTCTGGTGATCGGATATGTGTATCAAGACCGGGTACACGAAGCCTCCGAGCTGGCCTCCGAAACCATGGCGCTGCTGGATTCCATCGGCGACCCGTCCCTGACCGTGGGGCTGTCGTTCGCGGCCATCTACGCCAAGACCGAACTGGACGGTTGGGATGACGTGGCGGAGTGGTCACAACGCGTCATCGACCTGGCCGACGGTGATCCCACGAAGGGCAGTTTCCTGCTCGGCTCGCCGCTGGCGGTCGTGTTGGCCGAGCGCTCCATCGCACGCTGGCGCCTGGGGCATCCCGGGTGGCGCGACGACCAGGAGCGCGCCCTCGCCATGGCCCGCGACACCGACCCGTTGTCCTTTGTCGTTGCGGTGGCATTCACCTACCAGGCCGCGATCGCCTATGGCGTGTTGCGCGCCGACGACGCGGCCGTGCGCACCATCGAAGAAGCCGTGCGGCACGCCGAACGCTTGGGTGACGACTACACCCTGGACAAGGCGCGACAAAGCTTGGGCTTTGCGCTCCTACACCGCCCCACCATCGCCGAGCGCGATCGCGGGCAGCAGATCTTGACCGAAGTCGGCCAGGTGGGCGAGTTCCCGATCACCCTGGTTTTCCTGGCCCGCGAAAGAGCCCGGTGCGGAGACCGCGAGCACGCCCTGGCGCTCATCCGCACCATCGCCGACCAACTGGTCCGCGAGGGCCAGCTGCTGGGGTGGGGCTTTCACGCGACCAACGTGCTGGTGGAGACCCTGTTGGACGGGGCCACCGAAGCCGATCTGGCCGAAGCCGAAGCCGCGATCGAGTCCCTGGCGACCGCCCCTGCCGAAGAGAATCTGGCGATCCGGGATATCTGGCTGCTGCGGCTGCGGGCCCTGCTGGCCAGGGCGCGCGACGACGCAGCCGGGTATGCCTGCTACCGCGATCGCTGCCGCGAGATGGCCGAAACGCTGGGCTTCGGCGGGCATCTCGCCTGGGCCGAGGCGATGCCGTAAGGGCTAGCCGGTGGTGTGCACGATCAGCACGTCGACCTTGGCGCGCCGCGACACGTTGGCCGGCACCGACCCGAGCAGCCGCCCGGCGATCGTGCTCAACCCGACGTTGCCGACCACCAGCAGATCGGCCTTGACCGACTCGGCCAGCTCCACCAGCGCATCGACCGGGGCGCCGACCACAGCCTTCTCCTCCACCTCGTAGGCCCCGGCGGCGATAGCGCGCTCCTTGGCCTCCTTGAGGATGGCGTAGATCGGAGCGTTGCCCGAGGCGATGTAGCCCTCGTCCTTGAGGACGTCGGCGGCCCGCGGGTCGTCCGCGTGCGGCAGGTAAGCGGTGGCGATGACGACCTTCGCGCCCTCCCCAGACGCCAGGTGACCGGCGCGGTCGACGGCACGCAGCGAAGAGTCCGAGCCGTCCGTGCCCACCACCACGGTCTTGTAGCCGCTCATCCGTTAGCCCTCTCGGTGAAAAGTTGCCATGTTCTAAGCCATGGCGACATTAACGCGTCAGCGGCCCCGATGGGGGCGATTGGCGTCACATGTCGCCTGCGTGCCTGCCCACACATCCGCCCTGACCGGGCCCGAAACCGGTTTCCGCGGCTGTCGTGACGTAGCTGACACCGCGTTCTGAGCGGTAGCGTGAGAAGTCATTCTCCTCATCCCCGGGCGATAGGGCACGCCGTTGAGCCAGGTATTGACCCGAGTCCCGGTGAGCACGACAGCGGCTCCGCTCCGCCGGCGGCGCCGGCCC